>NZ_FAOZ01000001.1 GCF_001536285.1 Parafrankia irregularis
ACCGGCAGGGTGGTGGTGGCGGTGTTGGAGTAGCCCGCCTCACCGTTGCCGTTACTCGACCGGACCCGAAACTCGTAACTGTGGCCGTTGACCAGCAGTTTGACGGTGTCACAGGTGCCCTCGACGGGATACGGCAGACGCACCCACTCCCCGCCGGCCGTGACATCCCGGTAGTACACGACATACCCCGTAGCACCAGGCGCCGCATTCCAGCAAAGGCGCACCTGCGCATCACCCGCCGTGGCGGTGAGCCCGGTAGCCGACGGCGGGGTGAGCCCCCGCGCCACGGGGGCTCGCGAGACCTCGTCACCCTTCGGAGGGTCCACCCCGTTCGTGGGCGGGATGGGCACCGGAGCCGCCGTAACACCTGCCGTGTCAGGAGACCTCTCGACGGGCGCGGGCGAGGCGCTTTCGGCATCGGCGACGACCGCTGCGCCGGGGACCGACCGAGGATCGCCGTCGCTCATGCTCCACCAGATCATCGCCGGCACCGCGACAGCCCCCGCCAGCAGAACAGGCCAGGGCCGAAAGGCCCGTCCGGTGCCACCGAACAAGATCAGCGTGGCCCGTCTTGCTCGTATCATCGTCAGCCGGGCCAGACGGCGGCATAGGCTCTCACCTGATGACGACCGTGCGCTTTTCACGCCATGATATTACTGGTGCGCCTTCGCGAGATGCACACCTTCACCATGCTCGTCCGTGCTAGGACGGTGATCGTCGCCGACGGAGGGGCTGGCTGTGTCTTCTGAGTTGAGCGGCGGCGTGGAGTCCGTGGGCCGTGTCGTCGCCGGCCGCTATCGACTTTTGGACAGAATCGGCTCCGGCGCCTATGGGACCGTTTGGCGCGCGATCGATGATCTTCTTGACGTGAGTGTCGCGGTCAAGGAAGTGCGCATCCGGGCGGGCGAGAGCGAGCAGGCGACCGCCGAGCTGATTACGCGGGTGGAACGCGAGGCCAGGGCCGTCGCGAAGTTGCGCGAGCATCCGAACGTGGTCACCATCCTCGACGTGGTCCGCGACGGTGATCTGCCGTGGATCGTCATGGAATGGGTGCCTTCCATATCATTGGCGCAGGTCCTTCACGAGCGAGGCGCACTCAGCCGGGAGGAGACCGCCCGGATCGGGCTGGCCATCCTCGACGCACTTGTCACCGCGCACTCCGCGGGTATCGTCCATCGCGATGTGAAGCCGGCGAACATCCTGATCGGCGACGACGACCGCGTCGTGCTGGTGGACTTCGGCGTGGCCGCCATCGCATCCGATCCGACAATCACCGACGGCCTCATCGGCACGCTCGCCTACATGGCACCGGAGCTGTTCGAGGGGGCGCGGGCCCTGCCGGCAACCGACGTCTTCGCCCTGGGCGTGACGTTGTACTGCGCCATGGAAGGTGCGACACCCTTCACACGGGCAACGGACGCCGCGACGATTGCCGCGGTGCTCCGGGAGAATCCGCGGCCACCGGCCTCGGCCGACCAGCTCACCAGCACGGTTCTGGCGATGCTCGACAAGGACCCGTTGACCCGCATCACCGCGTCCGCGGCGCGCAGCAGACTGGTCGCAGCGGCGGACAGCTCGCGCATCCCCGTCGTCGACCCGACTGCCATCAACCATGACACCAGATCCATCGACCCGATCGGGGCGGTGGACGCGATGCGGACGGAGCCGGTACAGCCGGAACCGGCGCGGCATGGCGAGGCATGGTCGGGGCGGGCCGCCGGTCTCCTGTCCATCCTGGTTTCCGTCGGTGCCGCCGCGGCCCCCTGGACGGCGGAGGTCCTCATCGACCTTCCCGACTGGCTGCGGGCTGTCGCGCTGTTCTGGTCGGCCCTTCTCGGCTGTTGGGCCGTCGCCTTCGCCTACCTGTTCAGCCGCCCTGACTTTCTGTCGATAGGGCCGGCCGGAATCAGTTACCGATGCGCCGGCGAGGACTTCACCCTGACCTGGGAGCAGATTCGTTCGGCCCGCGTCGTCGACGACCACCTGGAGATCGAGCTGGCCGACGGAACGCAGGCGACGCGGTACCGGGAGCGCCGCACACCGCCGAAACCCGCCACCGGATCCACCCTGGTGTTCTGTCGGCTGACGGATCTGCGCGGGGCGTCCGCCGCGGGTATGGAGAGCGCGATCCGCTCCGTATCCGGCACAGCCGGCTGAGTCATCGCTCGAGCTCGACGACGTCGGGCTCATCAAGATCGACGTCGAGGGCCCCGTTCGACTGATCCCACCGGTTGGTCCCGGTCTCCTCCGTTGCCAGCCGCTCGGCTACGATTCGGCGCAGCCCTGTACGACATACCGCCCTGGGCGACTACAAAAAGTGAAAATTCGGCCGATGGTTCGTGGGCCAGTCCGTGGCGGGCCCAGCTGTTCTGACGGGCCCCGCCGCCGGTCGCTGACCCGTACTCGACTGACATCAGGTGATCATGACTGACCCCTCATCGCCAGCTTCGCGTCACGCGACGATGTCCGGGCGGTACCTCGCCGGGCTGGCGACCCGTCTCGCCGACCGTCACCGGAAGGAGACGGCGGTCGTGGCCGTCGCCCGCGGCCACGCCGACCAGCTTCGTGCGCAGCTGGCACAGCGGGACGCCCAGTTGGCGGAGTGCCAGCTGCAGCTTGGGCGCCTCCAGGAGCGGATCGGGGGACTGACCGCAGACCTCGGGCAACGGGATCAGCGAGTCGCCGAGCAGGCCGAGACCATCGGTCAGCTGGAGAAGCGGCTGGAGGTCGCCGAGCAGGCGTTGGGGTTCATCTCCCACGAGGCGCTACCCGCGTTGATCGAGGGCACGCACACGCCCGCGTTGCCGGCGGCCCTCGACGGCAACGCCGACATCGTGGCCCGCTACGACGGCATCGCCGGCCATATCGCCGAGCTGCGCGACACGCTGCGACAGGCACAGGATGCGCTGCGGATCGGTGAACGACGGATCGCCGCCTGGGAGGAGGGCGTGCGATTCGTCATAGACCACCAGCTTCCCGCCCTGGCCACCGGTGATCTGGTTCCCGCACTGCCGGACGCCGCCGGTGACGAGGCGATCGTCGGAGGGCTGGACCGGATCGGCGCGGCCGTCGCGAAGCTGGTGGAGCAGGCCCACGATCGTTTCCGGGACCGCGAGGAGGCCCTGCGGACCGCGACGGTCGGGCTCGCGCGCAACGTGCAGGCCGTGTCCCACCGGGTGCAGGAAGAAGCCACGGCCATGGTGCTGGCGCATCCGACGACACCGGATGTGCTCGAGAGCGGCTACCGCGTGGACCACGCGGCCGCGCAGCAGGCCCGTTACGCGCAGAACCTCGCGGTGCTGTGCGGCGAATCGCCGGGCCAGCAGTGGCAGGAGCCAGTGGCCGCAGCCGACATCGTGACCGCGGCTGCCTCACGGATCATCGCCTATCAGCGGGTGCACGCGTCCGGCGGCCCGGACACCGCGGTTGTCGCTCACGTCGCCGAACCGCTCATCAGCGTCATCGCCGAGCTGTTGGCCAACGCGGCGCAGTCCTCGCCGTCGACGACCGAGGTGCTGGTCGCAATCCGGTCGGTGCAGCGCGGAGTGGTCTACGAGATCGACGACTGTGGCGTGGGCATGGAGGAGTTCCGCCTGAACCGGGCGCGGGAGATCGCCTCGGGACGCCGGCCCGTGCGGGTGGCGGATCTCGGCCAGACGCCGCAGACCGGCCTGGCGGTGGTCGGCGAGTACGTGCGCCGCCACGGGCTGCGGGTCGATCTCAGCGAGTCGGTCTACGGCGGCGTCCGGGCGGTGGTCTTCGTGCCCGACGAGCTGACCGAGCTGTTGACCCCCGCCGCACGCCTTACGCACGGCCACCACCGGACCGGGTCCGCGGCCGTTGGCACTCCCCCGGCACCCGGCGCGGTCTCCCCGCCGGACCCGGCCTCGGTCCCCCCTGGCGACCCGGCCCCGGCCGCGGCGGAGGATCGCCCGTCGAAACCGGTGCTCCCGCGACGCCGATCGCCCCGCCATGCCGTGCTCGCCGAGACGGCCCCGCCGTCCGTCACGCGTCCCGTCACGCCATCCGCGAGCCCGCCCGCACCGCCGCCGTCAGCCGACGAAGCCGGATCGTTCCTCGCGGCGATTCTGGGCGTCTCGCCGGACGCCGCTCCCGGTGGCGAAGTCACTGACCCGGGCGACCGCACCCCGCCCTCGGCCCCACTCACTCCCGCAGAGGAGACGGAATGACCCCCGACGCCATCGGCACTCTCCCCACCGACCACTGGCGCGGGATCGACGCCAACCGCTGGATGGTGGAGGAGATCGAGACGACGCAGGGCGTACGGCACGCGTTCGTCTTCACCGCCGACGGCTTTGTGACCGCCGTCTCCAACGCCCTGGACCGCGACGGCGCCGAGAGGCTCGCCGCCGCGTGCTCGGCCATGGCGTCCCTGGGCAGAGCGGTTGCCGCAGACCACGGTGAGGGCGGCATTCCCAGCCACGTGGTGTACGAGCTCAACGGCGCCAAGCTGATGTTCCGCGGCGCCGGCGAACGCACCTACCTGGGTGTGATCACCGAGGCCGTGATCGACCCGGCGCTCGTCGCCCACCAGATGACCACGACGGTACGCAAGATCGGCGAGAAGTCGTTGAGCTCCGCCGAGCGCCCGCACTAGGCCGTGGTCGACCCCACGGACTACCTCGGCCCGGTTCGACCGTATGTGCTGACCCGTGGCCAGGCGCGCCCCAGCCGCAACACGGTCCGGCCGGAGACCCTGCTGGTGGCGAACTCGGACGCCAGCCTGCCGCCCTCCGCCACGCGTCAGCATCGGTCCCTGGTGCAGCTGTGCAGGGGAATGCTGTCGCTGGCCGAGGCCGCCGCCCACCTGAAAATCCCGGTGAGCGTCGCGGCGGTCATGGTCTCGGACCTGGTCGACAGCGGCCATCTCGCCGTGCGCACGGTGGGAGCCGATCCAGACACCCCGAACCAAGAGCTTCTCGAAAGGGTCCTGAATGGTCTCCGTAGCCTCTGATCACCGCAGGGCTGATCGTGACGAGGCGGACCGGTATGTCTCGCCGACGGTGCGCCAGTCGGTCAAGATTCTGGTCTCGGGCCCGTTCGGCGTCGGCAAGACCTCGTTGATCGACTCGGTGAGCGAGATCGTGCCGCTGCACACCGAAGAACAGATGACCCGGCAGAGCCTGGGGGTCGACTCGCTGACGGGTGTCGAGCGCAAGACGTCGACGACGGTCGCCCTGGATTTCGGTCGGATCACCCTCGGGGACGACATCGTGCTGTATCTCTATGGCACTCCCGGGCAACGACGATTCTGGGACCACTGGGCCGGGCTGGCCGAGGGCGCGATCGGCGCCCTGGTTCTGGTCGACACGCGCAGGCTGGAGGAGAGCTTCGAGGTTCTGGACCAGATGGAACTGAGTGACACGCCCTTCGCCGTGGCTGTGAACGTGTTCCCCGATACGCCGGACCTCCCGCTGGAAGAGGTCGTCGCCGCGCTGGACCTGCCCACCGATACGCCGATGACGTCCTGCCGGGCTCTGGACAGGCAGTCCTCGATCCAAGCGCTGATCACTCTGGTCGAGCACGCGACGGTGTCCCCCCGGCTGACAGGGGCGCATCGATGATTTCCACCCGCGATTCCCTGTCGGACTTCACGGGTCTGACTCCGCTGTCGGAGACCACCACCTGCGCCGACCCACAGGCCTCCTACCGGGTGCTGCGGGAGCGGTGGGGGCAGGTCGCACCGGTGGAGCTCGAACCCGGTGTACCGGCCTGGCTGGTCATGGGCTATTCCGAGATTCTTCACGTGGTGCGCAACGAGCGCCTGTTCGCCCGCAATCCCTCGCACTGGCGGCTGCTGTCCGACGGTGTCGTGCGCCAGGACTCCGGGCTGGGACCGATGATGTTCCCGCGGGACAACGCCTACTTCGCGGACGGAGCACGGCATCGCCGGCTGCGGGCCCCACTCGACGAGGGCATCGCGGGCATGGACCAGCACGCCCTCCGGCGCTCGCTGCAGGCGACCTGCCGAGAGCTGATCGGCGGGTTCGCGAAACGCGGCGAGGCCGACCTGGTCACCGAGTACGCGTCGGTCATTCCCATGCTGGCGGTCTCCAGCCTGTTCGGAATCTCCACCGAGCACGGCCATCAGCTGCGGGCCGGCCTGATCGCCCTGTTCGGCAGCGGCGAGGACTCGCAGGAGGGCAACCGCACCTTCGAACGCATCCTGACCGAGGTCATGCAGTCGCACGCGGCCAGCCCGGCCGAGGACCTCACCACCGCCTTCCTGTCGCACCCGAACCTGCACGACAGCGACGAGGTCGTGCAGTCCATCGTTCTGATGATCTCGGCCGGCTACGAGACGACGACCTCGTGGATCGCGCAGACCATCCGGATGATGCTCACCGACCCTCGGTTCGCCGGGCGCCTGCACGGCGGCCGTCTGGGCGTGGACGACGCGCTCGACGAGGTGCTGTTCCGCGATCCACCCATGGCCAACATGCCCGCCCGGTACGCGCTCGCCGACACCGAGCTCGCCGGGCAGCCCATCCGTGCGGGCGACGCCCTGATCCTCGGCCTGGCCGCGGCCAACGCCGACGCGCGCATGCACACCGACGACCCCTGGCTGGAGACCGGCAACCGTTCGCACCTGGCGTTCTCCGCCGGACCGCACACCTGCCCGGCCCTGGACCCCAGCCGTCTGATCACCCGCACAGCCGTCACGACCGTTCTGACAGAACTGCACGACCTCACCCTGGCCATTCGTCCGGATGAGATCGAGCTGTTGCCCTCGCCGTGGACCCGCTGCCCGGCAAGCCTTCCAGTGCGTTTCGCCGCATCCGACGTGCCCATCGTTGAGCAGGAGGTCTCGCATGGCTGACTCCACCGCCATCCCGCTGGTTCCCCTGGACCCCTTCGGCGCCGATCACCACGGCGAACAGCGCCGGCTGCGGGAGGCGGGTCCGGTGGTGCGGGCCGAGCTGCCCGGCGGCATCCGCGTGTGGGTGGTCACCGACCACGCCCTGCTCGCCGACCTGGTGGCGGACGAGCGGGTGAGCAAGAACTGGCGGAACTGGAGCGCCATCCAGGACGGGACGATCACCGACGACTGGCCGCTGATCGGCATGATCAAGGTGACCAACATGGTGACCAGCGACGGCGTCACGCACTCCCGCCTGCGCCGACCGGTGACCCGGGTGTTCACCCGCGGCCGGGTGGAACAGCTCCGTCCCCGCGTCGACCAGATCGTCGCCGAGCTGCTGGACGGGCTCCCCTCCCAGGCCGGCCCCGACGGATCGGTGGATCTGCGGTCGCATTACGCCTACCCGGTGCCGATGCAGGTGATCTGCGAGCTGCTGGGCGTCCCGCGGGAGTGGCGCGCCGAGCTCCGCCGGCTTGTCGACAGCATCTTCCGCACGGATACCAGCAGCGAGGAGGCCGTGGCCACCGAGCGGCAGCGGCTGGCCCTGCTCGCCGAGCTGGTGCGGCTGCGTGGCGACGAGCCCGGTGAGGACCTCACCAGTGCGTTGATCAAGCTGCGTGAGGAGGACGAGGAGGCGCTGACCACCGAGGAGCTCGTCGACACCATCTGGCTGCTGCTCACCGCCGGCCACGAGACCACGCTGAGTCTCATCACCAACGGCGTACGCGCCTTGCTCACGCATCCGGACCAGAAGGCCATCGCCGTCGCCGGTGACGCCTCGACCTGGTCCAGTGTGGTCGAGGAGGTGCTGCGCTGGGACGCGCCGATCGGGAACTTCCCCGCCCGCTACCCGCTCGAGGATGTCACGATCGCGGGCGTCACGATCGCGAAGGGCGACGCGATTCTCGCCGCGTACAGCGGTGTCGGGCGGGACCCCCGCCAGTACGGCGCCGACGCCGACCAGTTCGACGTCACCCGCGCCCCCCAGCGGCATCTGTCCTTCGGCGGCGGACCGCACCTGTGCCTGGGCGCGCACCTGGCGCGACTGGAGGCAGGCGTCGCCCTGCCCGCTCTGTTCGCCCGGTACCCGGACCTGCGCCTGGCGGCCGACCCCGCGACCCTGCCGCCGGTTCCGTCCTTCTTCTCCAACAGCGCCGCCGCGCTGCCGGTCCAGCTCGGTCAGGCCGCCGTGGCCCCGCCCTTCGTTCCCTGAGAGACGCTCGGGGCCGTCACGTGAGCCGGCCGAGGCGCGCGTTGCTCCCATCCGCTCGACGCCGCCATCGCCGCCGGCCGCCTACCCGGGGGGAGCCCCGCTTGTCACAACGGGGTCACTCTCGCGGCTCGGTCGCCGGGGACGTCCCGCCGCCGCGGCCGGGCTACGACGACTGGCCCTCGGTGGAGGTCGGCGTGTCGCCCTGCCGTTGCTGTGGTGGGGCCGTGGTGGCAGTGGCGGTGGCGGCCGGGGCGGATTTCACGCCGTTGAGGCGCGCCAGGTAGGCGTTGTAGGCGTCGAGCTGCTCGTCGACCCCTGTCGTGTCGACCCGCCGCTCGCGGTTGCGGGCGCGGCGCTCGTCGGTGCGGGCCCACTGCACCGCGAGCACGAGCATCACGATCAGGGTCGGGACCTCGCCGAACGACCACGCGATGCCACCGGCGGTGCCCTGGTCGTCCAGCGGGCTGTCGCCCCACGGCCGGACGAGGACGTCGTACCAGCCGCTGCCCAGGACCGTCGTCGTACTCATCATCGTCAGCCCGAGGAAGGCGTGGAACGGGATGACCGCGACCAGCATGAGCACCCGCCCCGGATGCGGTGGGCGTTTCGGCAGCGGGTCGACGCCGATCAGCACCTCGAAGAAGTAGAAGCCCGTCATGAGGAAATGGGCGTTCATGAAGAGGTGGCCGAGGTGGTTGTTCATCAGGTCACTGAGCAACGAGCTCAGGTAGATCACGTAAAGGCTGCCGGCGAAGTTCGCCGTCACGAACAGCGGGTGGGTCAGGATCCGGGCCGGCCAGGAATGCAGGGCGGCGACCAGCCATTCCCGCGGTCCGCTGCGGTAGGGCGCGGGCGCGGTCCGCAGCGCCCGCAGCGCGAGGGTGATCGGCGCGCCGAGAACCAGCGGTATCGGCGCCAGCATGGTGAGGATCATGTGCTGGGCCATGTGCACGCTGAGCAGCACCGGCCCGTAGCGCCCGAGTCCGCTGGACGTCACCACGACGACCAGCAGGAGCCCGCCGAGGAACCCGATGGTGCGCCCGACCGGCCACCGGTCGCCCCGGCGCGTCAGCCGGATCACGCCGGCGATGTAGAGCCCGGCGGCGAGCACGCACAGCCCGATGAACACCCAGTCGGGACGCCAGTCGGCCAGCAGCCGCCACGGGGTCGGCGCCGGCGGCATCGGGTAGCCCAGCAGTGCCTCGGTGGCGTCCTTCGGCACCGCCGCGTCGTTGACCGGGGTCGACGTCCGGGAGAGGGCGGCGGCCAGGCCGAACGTCGCCGCCAGGACGCAGCTCTCGATCAGCGCGAGCCGGCGGAACAGCTGACGGCGGGCCAACTGTCCGCCCTCGGCCGCGGCACCGGCCGCGGCTTTGGCCCTGCTCCCGGCACTGGCCTCTGCACCGGCCCCGGCTTTGGCCTCGGTTTCGCTGTCAGCCGCGCCTGTGCTCCCCGCCTCGGCGGTGGCTTCGCTCCCACCCTCGGCGGTGGCTTCGCTGCCTGAGTCGGCGGTGGCCGCGGTGGCGATGACCCGGCGGCGGGTCAGGCCACCGAGGGCCACCGCGGCCAGCAGGCCGGCGACCTTGCCGAGGACCATCAGGCCGTACCGGTCGTCGAACAGCGGGCCGAAGCCGCCGAGACGGATCGCGGCGCTGGCGATCCCGCCGACGGCGGTGAACGCGGCGGCGCCGGCGGCGACCCGGGAGTAGCGACGCAGGGCGGCGGTGAACGGGGCGTCCGCCACCGTTCGCATGGTCAGCAGCGCCAGCAGGCCGCCCAGCCAGACAACCGCCGCCAGGATGTGCACGCCGAGCGCGACGACGGCCAGCGCGTGCTGCGACGACCCGGCGGCGTGGCCGGTGAAGACCGGCGGGAGCAGCGCGACGCCGGCCAGCGCCAGCAGCCAGCCGGCGGCGACCGTCGACATCAGCGTCGGCGCGATCAGCACGATGACCAGCGCGCCCGCGGCCACGCCGACCAGGGCCCTGCCCTGCGACGTCGCGCTCACGAACGAGCGCAGCGCGGACGGGTCGAGGACGTCGCCGGCCGGCCGGGCGGAGATGTCGGAGGCGGTGAAGACGAGCTCCGCCAGCGTCGCGGCCAGCCAGACCGCGGCGGCGAGGGCGGCGGCGCGGGCATGCCTGCGGGCGGCGGCACCGAGCCGGCCGTCCCTGGACGGAATGAGGACCGCCGCGGCCAGCAGCCAGCCGACCACGCCGACCGAGGCGATCTCCCCCACGACCCGGGAGAGCGGCAGGCCCCAGTGGGTGAGCGACCCGGCGTCCGGCAGACCCGGCAGGGTCGCCACCGTGGGGTTGGTGGCTACCGTCACCAGGACCGCGATCAGCGCAAGCAGGGCGCCCAGGGCGAGCAGCGGAGCGGTCATCGGACGACTACTCCCGCTTCCGTCGCCGGAACACCACGTACGCGCCGCCCAGGGCGACCAGTGCGGCTATGAGGAGGCCGATGATCCACCAGTCCTCGCCCTCCTTCGGGGGAGCCGGTTGCGCCGGCGGTGTCGTGGCGGCGGCCCCCGCGGCCACCGACGTCGACGCGGGTGCGGACGCCGGTGCGGACGCGGAGGCCGATGCGCTCGTGGCCGGCCCTGCGGTCGCCGTCGCGGTCGTGCTCGCGGCCGGGCCGGCGGCGGTGGCCGTGAAGGAGAACTCACCGGTGATCGGGTGGCCGTCGGCGGAGACCACGCGCCACGTTACGTGGTATTCGCCGGGTGTGGCGCCGCGCAGCGGCACCGTCAGGGTTGTCTCGATGACCTGCGGCGGGCCGGTCTGCAGGGTCCGGCCGTCGCTGCCGGTCACCACGACCGTCGCGTAGTCCGTCCAGACGGGTTCGTTGAAGACGAGGGAGATCCGGTCGGGCGGTGCGCTGACGGTGGAGCCGTCGCCTGGCTCCGTGCGCAGCACCGTCGAGTGCGCCCACGCGGCGCGAGGCGCCGCCAGCAGGGCTGCGAGGACCAGCAGGAGCAGCGCGGCCAGTGCCGCGGGTGCCGGGCGGGAAGCCGGGGCGAACGATCCTCGTTGCACCGGGCAGAGTCTACGTTCTACCAGCGGTAGAAGGACGGACGGTACGACCGCCGGGCGCCCGCGCCGCCGGCGACCGACGGCCCCGACGGCCCCGACGAGCCCTCAGCCCACGCCGAACCCGGCCGGTGCGGCCCGCAGCGCGCCCAGCAGGCGTTCCAGCCGCCCCCGCGGCGTCTCCACCAGGGTCAACGTCAGGACGTCCTGCTCGGCCTCGCCCACCAGGGCGCGGACGACGGCCCGGGCCTCGTTCTTCGACAGTGCTCGCCCGTCCCGCGCCGCGACGCGGATGACACCTTCGCGCAGGACGTTCCCGATCCGGCCGTGGGCACGTTCCAGCAACCATCGGGCGAGGAGATCGCCGCTGACGGTCCCCTCGGGGTCGATCAACGCCGCCTCGACGGTCACGTGCTGCGCACCGCCCGACGAGGGCGACGACGGCGGGAAGCTCAGCCGGTATTTCGAGGCCAGCAGATCCGTGAGCTGGGCGCGGGCGGCCGGGGTGGAGACATCGGGATGGTCCGCCGGCACCAGGAACCGAACGTGCGTCCCGGTCACGGCCAGCAGCCCACGCAGGAGCAACGGCCCTGGATCCGCGGTGAGGTCGACCTCGAAGGCCGCATCGGCGTCGAGATCGCGCAGATAGTCCGAACCGGCGAAAAGCACCCGTAGCCCCAGTCGGCGGGCTCCCGGCGGCCCGGCCGTCTCGCCGATCACCGTGGCCGGCCTGGATGCACTCGAAGGCGGCGATGCGGGTGATGCGGGTGATGCGGGTGATGCGGACGGCGCGGAGGCCCGGGTCGCCGCGGAACCGCCGTCTCCAGCGGCCCGGTCCGCGCCGGCGGCGCTTTCCACCGACTGGCGGCCGTGGGTGTAGATGCGGGTTCCGAAACCTTCGGACACCCGGTCGAGGACCTTCCAGGTCCGGCTGGTCGGCGCGCACACGTACAGGTCACTCGCGCTGCCCACCGCCTGCGCCCCGTGGTAGCGGTTGAAGGCCGGGAGAATTGTCTCGAAAACAACGCCGAGCTGCTGTGCGGACTGCTGGACCTGAAATCCCAGCATCGGATGGAGGCGGCTGTGCCCGTAGGCGACGACCACCACGCCGTTCACCTTGTCCCGCAGGCCCGAAAGGCCGCGCCCCAGAAACAGCCCGACACCATCCGGCGTGTACGGAGGGTCGGTGAAGACGAGATCCGCCCATTCCCGCGCCGCGGGCGGGAGCATGAATCGCAGATCACCGAAAAGGGTACGGATCGGGAGGCCTTCCGAACGGGCTGTCGCGTCGATGTACGCAAGGGTCCGTTCGTCGAGGTCGACCACGGTGATGTCGGCCCGCGGGCAGACCCGGGCCAGCGCGACCGAGGTCAGATCATGGTCGCCGACGAACAGCACCCGCCGACCGGCGAGATCGTAGGTGGAGCACAGCCAGCTCGCGCGGCGGGCCAGGGTCGGCGCCGTGGCGGCGACATGGTCGAGGTCACGGCGCGGAGCGGGCGCCCCCTCGATCAGCTCGGCCAGCGCCCGCACCCGCGCGGCGGACTCGGGATCCGCCGCGGGGCCGACGCCGTCGGTGGCGTCGAAGCCTTCGGCGGGGCCGAGGCCCGCGGCCCGCGCGGTGCCGGCCGGTTGGTCGTCGGCTGGCGCGGCCAGCTCGCCCAACCCGAAGAATTCGCGGTACCGGGCGGTGAGCTCCGGTCGGATGCGCAGCCCTTCGGGACTTTCTTCGAGGTCGCCCCCAATACTGCGCAGAAGGTCCTCCACAGCCCTTCGCGGGGTTGCCGTCAGGGCGATGAGCGCCTCGATCGGCTGGCTGCCCCGGGTCAACAGCGAGAGAATTTCGCGGAGCGGTCGCGAACGCACACCGAAGCCGCCGACAAAGGCCGCGACAGCATCCACCGTGGACTTTTCGCCGGTCATGTCGACAGTCATATCATTCGAGGGGGCAACCGTGGTCAGGTCGGTCCCGGGCACGCGGGAGGTCCCGACGTCCGCCACCGTTCGGACATCCACTGCCCCGACGCCCACCTGGCCGGCGTCCCGCGGGCGGGAGCAGGTGGCCAGGCCCCGGGTGGTCGTGCTCGGCGGTGGCTTCGCCGGGCTGCGCCTGCTGCGCCGGCTCGAGGCGCTGCTGCCCGCCGACCGGGCCGAGCTGATCGTGATCTCCCCGGTGGATCACCTGCTGTACACCTCGCTGGTACCGCAGGTCTGTGCCAGCACCGTCGAGCCCCGCCATCTCGCCGTGTCGCTGCCCGCCGTGCTGCGGCGGACCCTGCTGTGTCTCGGTGACGCGGTCGCGGCCGACCTGGCGGCACCGGCCGATGCGCAGGCCCCGGCTGGCCTGTCAGCCCCGGATGGCGGCCTCGCAGCCTCGGCTGGCCTCGCAGCCCCGGCCGCGATGGCAGCCCCGGCCGCGACAGCTGCCGGAGTCGGCCGGCGGACGGTGACCGTGCGTGCCGCCGACGGGTCGACCCGGGCGATCACCTGGGACCGGCTGGTCATCGCCGCCGGTTCGGTGACGGCGACACCGGACGTACCGGGGCTCGCCGAGCATGCCCTGGGCCTGAAGAACCTCGACGAGGCCGTGGCGCTGCGTGACCACGTGTTGTCCCGGCTGGAGCTCGCCGACGCCACCGACGACCCGCGCCGCCGCGGCGCGCTGTGCACGTTCGTCGTGGTCGGCGGCGGCTACACCGGCACGGAGCTGGCCGCGCAGATGGCGGCGTTCACCCGACGGGCCGCGGCGGCCTACCGACGCCTGCGGCCGGCGGACGTCCGGTGGCTGCTGGTGGACCACTCCCCCCGGCTGCTGCACGATCTCGCGCCGGCACTCGGCCGGCGCGCGGCACGGGTGCTGTCCCGGCGCGGGATCGAGCTGCGCCTGGGCACCTCGGCCGTGCGGATCGGCCCGGACTCGCTCACCCTCGCCGAGGGCGGGTCCAGCGTCCGCCGGCACACCCAGGTCGCGACCCACACCGTCGTATGGTGCGCCGGTGTGTGCGCCAGCCCGCTCGCCGCGGCGCTCGGCCTGCCGACCGAGCACGGCCGGATCGTGACCGACGAGTTCTTCCGGGTGCCGTCGGTCGAAGATGTCTTCGCCCTCGGTGACATCGCCGCGGTGCCGGACTCGGCCCGCGGCGGTGCGCCCGCCGGTCAGACCGCCCAGCACGCCGTCCGCCAGGGCGCGGCGGCGGCCCGCAACGTCGCGGCGTCGCTCGGCGTCGGGTCGCCGCGCCCCTACCGACATCGTGACCTGGGCTTCGTCGTGGATCTCGGTGGCCGTGACGCGGTGGCGAACCCTTTCGGTGTCACGCTGAGCGGGCCACCCGCGGCCCTGCTGACCCGCGGCTACCATCTGGCGTCACTCCCGGCGACCGCGAACCGAATGCGGGTGGCGACCGACTGGCTGCTCAACGCCGCCTTCGGCCAGGAGATCACCCACTACGTTCCGTCCGGCACGCAGCAGGAGACGATCGCCACCGCCGAACACACCGGGATCTACCGCACGCCGAAGAGTTGAGGATTCTCGTCGTGCCGGCTCACGTCGCCGGGGATCCCACACCGTCACGCAGCACTAGCAATTCATCCCAAGAGCGACAAAAGGTGCGGCCGATGTCGCCACCGATCGAAGATCATGCAATTTTGGTTGTCCCGACGACCGAAATCCTCAACTCTTGTCTGGTCGCAACGGTTATCCGGAGTGAAGCCCGAGCTCACCGCTGGAAGATCACGGGATTTTGGTCGTCCTGGCGACCACGATCCTCAACTCTTACCCGGCAGAAGCCACAGCAGCCATTGCAGCCACAGCCCGAAGCCCGAAGCCCGGGACCTTGCTGACAGGGTTGGCCTCAGGCTAGGGCGCCGCGCCCTGGTGTGCGGCGGGCTCGTGGCCGGCGGCCTTGCCAGTGGCGGCACCGACGGCGGCGGCACCGAAGGCGGCGCGGTCGAGACGGCGGCGGATGAAGATCCAGGCGATCTCCAGGAGCAGCCCGGCCCCGGCGGCGATCGCCACCCCCGTCCACGGCCCGGTGGTGCCCACCAGCGACAGCTGGAAGAACTCCTGGCCGAACGGCACCACCAGCACCAGCGCGAACGCCCCCGCCATCACGGCGACCAGCAGGATCCGCCACCACGTGTACGGACGAGCCACGATCGCCAGCGCCCACAGCGCCACCAGGAACAGCGTCAGGGTCGCCATGGACGTCTCGGCGTCCAGATCGTCGTAGATCGAACGGCCGACGAAGTAGGAGATCAGGGTCGCCGTCCCGGCGATGATCCCGGCCGGCAGCGCGAACGACAGGACCCGGCCGACGAAGTCCGGGCGGGCCCGTTCCGCGTTCGGGGCCAGGGCCAGGAAGAACGCGGGAATGCCGATCGTCAGGGAGCCCAGCAGCGTCAGATGCCGGGGCAGGAACGGATACGGCACCTGGGTGATCACGACGACGATCGCGAGCAGCACCGAGTAGACCGTCTTGGTCAGGAAGAGGTTCGCGACCCGCTCGATGTTGCCGATGACCCGCCGCCCCTCCCCCACGACCGAGGGCAGGGTGGCGAAGCTGTTGTTCAGCAGGACGATCTGCGCGACCGCCCGGGTCGCCTGGCTGCCGGAGCCCATCGAAACGCCGATGTCGGCGTCCTTGAGCGCCAGCACGTCGTTGACGCCGTCACCGGTCATCGCGACGGCATGCCCTCGGGACTGCAGGGCGGCGACCATCTCCCGTTTCTGGTTCGGGCTGACCCGCCCGAAGATCGAATGGGTCTCCAGGACGTCCGCCAGGGCGTCGCGGTCCTCGGGAAGGGTCCGGGCGTCCACGGGGTCGTCCGCGCCGGGCAGGCCGAGCGTGCGGGCGACGGCACCGACGGACAGCGCGTTGTCCCCGGAGATGACCTTCGCGGCGACCCCCTGCTCGGCGAAGTAGCGCAGCGTGTCCGACGCCTCGGGGCGCAGCCGCTGCGCGATGACGACCAGCGCCACCGGCGTGGTGCGGTCGGGAACGCCGCCGGGGTCGTCGGCCGCCGCGGCGAGGTCGTCGCCGAACCGGGCCAGCAGCAGCACTCGCAGGCCCCGCGCGCCGAACTCGTCGACCTCGGCCAGCGCCGGGTGGCCGGCGGGCAGCAGGACGTCCGGTGCGCCGATGAGCCAGGCGGTCACCGCGCCGGCGGGGTCGGCGATCGCCGCGCCGCTCCACTTGCGCGCCGAGGAGAACGGCACCTCGCCGCGGACGGACCAGCCGTCCTGGGCGGGGTAGGAATCGATGATGGCCTGCATGCTCGGGTTGGGCCGCCTGTCCGCGGCTCCGAGCGCGCCGAGCACGGCGCCGACCGTCGCACGCGTCACCGCGGCGCCCGTGGCCGGCGCATCCGACGTCGTTGCCTCCGTGGCCGGCGCGTCCGTGGCCGGCGCGTCCGTCGTGGTCGCGTCCGAGGGCGTCGGGCCGGCGTCGACGAGGCGCAGCTCGGCGACGTCCATCGCCGCCTCGGTGAGGGTTCCGGTCTTGTCGAGGCAGACGACGTCGACCCGGGCCAGCCCCTCGATCGCCGGGAGCTCCTGAACGAGGCACTGCCGGCGCCCGAGGCGCACCACGCCGACGGCGAACGCGACGGAGGTGAGCAGCACGAGTCCCTCGGGCACCATCGGGACGAGCCCGGCGACCATCCGCCGGATCCCCTCCGCCAGATCGTCGTCGTTCACCGTGATCTGGCTGATGACCAGCGCGATCCCGGTGGGAATGATCATCCAGGTGACGACCCGCAGGATCGTGTTGATGCCGTTGCGGAGCTGGGAGTTGACCAGGGTGAAGCGGCTCGCCTCCTCGGCGAGCTGCGCGGCGTAGGCGGCCCGGCCGACCCGGGTCGCGCGGAACGCACCCGTGCCCGCCACCACGAAGCTGCCGGACATCACCTGGTCACCGGGCTGCTTGTGGACGGGGTCCGCCTCACCGGTGAGCAGCGACTCGTCGACCTCGAGGCTGCCCGCCTCCAGCACGAGACCGTCCACCGCGATCTTGTCGCCCGAACCGAGCTCGATCACGTCGTCGAGCACGATCTCGGCCGCCGCCAGCTCCGCGGCGACGCCGTCGCGGCGCACGAGCGGCCGTGCCTCCCCGACGACGGCGAGCTGGTCCAGGGTCCGCTTCGCGCGGATCTCCTGGATGACGCCGATCAGCGTGTTGGCGATGATCACGCCACCGAACAGCGCGTCCTGGATCGGGCCCACGATCGCGATGAACACGAAGAGCACACCGATGATCGCGTTGATCCGGGTGAGGACGTTCGCCCGGATGATCTCGCCGACCGACCGGCTGGACCGGACCGGAACGTCGTTGACCCGGCCGTCCGCGACCCGCTCCGCGACCTCGGCGGCGTTCAGCCCCCGCGCGGAGAGCTCCGCGCCGCCACCGGCGCCACCAGCGCCGTCGGCGTCACCGCCGGTCGCCCCGTCCGGCTCCTCGGCCCCGTCACCGGCGGCGGTGGGCCCGGTGGAGTCGGGCGACGTGGCCACTGGGCGGTCCATCAGCTACCTCCGGAGGGGACTGGTCGGCGCTCAGGCTAAGCGGGTGCCCCCGCCGACCCCACCGTATTGGACGCCCCACCGACGCCACTCGCCCACTCATCGCGACGAACCCGTTCATCGCGACGATGCGGCCCGACCAGTCGACGCCCAACCGGCCGGCACTCGACCGGCCCGCCCGTCCAGGTGCCGGAGGGCGCATCGCTGGGAGGCCAGGCGATACCAGCCAAAGCCGAAGGCCAATCAAGCTGCCGGGATGGCCTCGGTCCGTCCGGCGAGCACGAGGGCCAGGAGCAGCAGCCCCAGGCCGACTCGGTAGGCGACGAAGGGCGCGAAGTCGTTCCCGCCCACGTATCGCAGGAACCAGGCGATCGCCGCGTACCCGACGAGGAACGCCACCACGCTCGCACCCGCCAGCGGGCCCCAGGCCACGGTGGACGTCGGTTGCCTCGCCTCACGGTAGAGCCGGTGCAGCCCGAACGCCCCCGACACCGCGACCGCGGGGACGGCGAGCAGGAAGGAGAAACGCGACGCGGCCTCACGCGAGTACCGCAGCACCAGCCCGCCGCCGATGGTCGCGCCGGACCGTGACACTCCGGGAATCAGCGCGGTGGCCTGCGCCAGCCCGATCAGCAGACCGTCGCGGGCGGACAGCTCGGCCAGGGGCTTGCGGGCACCGGGCCGGCGATCCGCCCACCGGTCCGCGGCGCCGAGCAGCAGGCCGACGCCGGCCAGGGCGCCGGACATCAGCCGCAGGTCACGCAGCCGGCCCTTCACCACATCCTCGAAGAGGTAGCCGCAGGCTCCGATGGGAACGGTGCCGAACGCGATCAGCCAGGCGAGCCGGGCGTCGGCGGCCTGAGCCTCGGCACCGCGGGCGTCCGCCCCGGTGCTGCCCGCCGACAGGGGCAGCGATCCGAACCAGGCGCGACCGAGGCGGGCTATGTCCGAACGCAGGTAGACGATCACCGCCGCCGCCGTGCCGATCTGGGTCACGGCGGTGAAGGCCGCGCCGGGGTCGTCCCAGCCGGCCAGCGCCGCCACGACCCGCAGATGCGCGCTCGACGAGACCGGCAGAAACTCGGTGAGTCCCTGGACCAGCCCGAGGATCGTGCCTTCGGTCCAGTTCACCGCGAGGTCCCGTGCATGGACACGACGTTATCGGTGCGCCGTCGCCGTCGCGCGCGTGCGCTGGGCCACGTAGCTTCCCGCGGCGAGCGCGACCGCGATCGGCCACTCGATCGCCTCGACCGCCGCGAGTGTCCCCAGCCCGATGTAGTACGCCGTCATCTTCGCCGAGGGGATCGGGACGGGCCCGAGGTGGCGCCCGTCGTCCTTCGGCGGCGGCGCCATCTCCAGCCGGGCGGTGACGTAGGGCAGATGCAGCACCACCACCCGCTCGTCGTGGTTCGGCCGACGGCCGCGCACCGCGGACCCGATGGCGCTGCCCACCGCGCTCCCGATCGTGTTCGCGGCGGACCCCGCCGGCCCGGACCCCACCGAGGCGACGGAAACGATCCTGGACGCGACCGACCGCGGGAAGCCGGCCGTCACCGACGCGGGACGCGCGGCGCGGGCGGCACCGGCCGACGTCCGCGCCTTCGCGGTGCTCCGGCTCCGGGGGGCGGTCGTGCGCGTCGTCGCCGTGAGGGAGGGCGTGGCACGGGACGTCGTGGCACGAGTCGTCGCGGTTCGCGCCGGCGCGGTACGGCTCGACGTCGCCCGGGGTGCCGTCGCTCGGGTCGTTGTGGACCGGGACGTCGTGGACCGGGAGGCGGAACCTCCGGGAGCGGAGGCAGCGGAGGCGGATCGCCGCTTCGCAAGCGCCTCGGTAGCGGCGGTTTTCCCTGTCGGGGAGGCAGTCGAGCTACCTGTCGACGCCGTCATGGGCTGGGCCGGGCTCCCACCGACGCGCGCCGCGGGCACCGTCTTCGCGCCACCCGATGTCGCCTTCGCCGGGCCCGAGGGCACCCCGGTGCCGGTCGTCGCCCCGGGAGCGCTGGCCGCCTTGGCCTTGGTCGCCTTGGTCCCCTTGGTCTTGGCGGCGGAGGACTTGGCAGGCACGGGCTTGCCGGCCGACGCCTTGCCCGACGCCGATTTGGCAGCCGCGGGCTTGGTAGCGGCTGGCTTGGCGGTCGACGCCCTGTTGTCGGACGCCTTGGCGGACTCGGGCCTGGCGGTCGACGACTTGCTGGCCGACGACCTGGCAGCCGCGGGCTTCACGGTCGAGGTGGTCCCGGCAGCCGAGGTCTCCTTGGGCACCGCCACCGCCTCGGAAGCGCTGGTCGACTTCGAGGCGCTGGCGGGCTTCGAGGTACCGGCCGGCTTCGAGGTGCTCGGGGGAACCTGCTCGGCGCCGTTGGTCGACCCGGCTGCCCCGGCGGCCTTCTTCGTCTCCGCGCTGGACGTCGCCGCGGACCCGCCGGGCGCAGGTGCGGCCGGAGCCACGGCGGTCGGAGCGGTGAAGGTCGGCATCGGACCGGGCCGGTGCGCGAGGCCGCCCACGACGCCCGCACCGTTACTGGACGCGCTGGTCTCCGATGAACTGGTCGCCATGGGGCCGTTCCCTCCGTCGTGCGCCATGAAGCAACGAGCCCGAACAGCTCATTGTCACTGAGCGTATATTACTCGTGACTCCAGTGACGGGCGGTAGCCGTCTCGCCGGGCGCGCGCAGCCACGCGGCCCAACCGCCACTCCCGGCGACGATCCCGGAACATCAACGCCCAGATCGGACGCTGCCCCCAAGCCTGGCGCGACAAACCGTTCCATCCACGGATCACGGCGAAAACGAGGAAGAGCCGACCCCTGGACACCGTCGACCGCATCAACCGTTTCGACGACAGGAGAAGATTTACGCAGAAATCACGCGGCGCCACCGGATCATCCCTCGGGGGTGACTGGAAGCAGCACGACCTGTCGCCACCTAGAATGCCCCGACCGCCTCGACAAAACGTAGTCTGCTGATTACGGCATACCCGGCCTGGTAAAGCGGGGAAAGGCTGTGGCCGGGTTCACGGAGGTCCTTCTCGGCCGCCTCGGCGTATCGGCGCCCGCCGTAGGTCAGCGCCCTGAACACGATGCGGCCCGCCGCCGGTGCCGGCGCTCGCTCGCCGTCCGCCTCGAAGCTGGTCAGGTGTGCTTCCGTCACCTGCAGGAAGCGGCGGGTGGCGGCGACCACCGCGCTGTGGGCACCGCCCCCGACCGCACCGCCGCCAGCACTCGCGTACAGGCTCGTGGTGCCGTCGGCCAACGAGACGACCGTTACCGTTCCCTCCGCGGCGCCGATTTCCATCAGCGCACCCCACACAATCGTGCCAGCCGTGTGACGGAGCATTCCCTCAACGACCGGATCGAGCGTAAGAACCCCCTCACGGAGCCGGTGGAACAATGCCGCACCGTTGTCTGAACGACGAAGCCCACTCGCAACGATCATCGTCCAAATCGTAGTGGCGAACTCCGGATCCGTCCTCGGCAAGAGGAAATATCGGCGAAGAGGATCAGTGCTGACTACACTTTCGGTGGTCCAGGTTGGCGACATCCGGACCAACTCGGGACCATAACTACCGACTGATGCGGACCGAGCAGATATCGGTCACGCCCCCGGCTCAGCTGTCGGTCACCGCGGCACGGCGACGCCAGGTCGGCGGCTCGCCCGCACGCTCCGCGACCACGCCGCGGCGCTCCAAAGCGCGCAGGTGCGCCAGCGCCTCGGCCACGGCGCTGCGTTTCATGAAGCCCTCGATCTCGTCCCAGGGCCGTGACCACTCCATCCGGCTCGCGACCTCCCAGGCGGTCGCCGGGCCATCGTCCAACGTGGCCAGCACCTCGCCGAAGCGCTGGTCGTGATGCCTGCGCAGCTGCGCGACCCGGTCCGACAGGCCGTCGAAGCGGTATTCGTGCGCGGGGAGCGTGGCCTCGGCGGGCAGGGCGTCGACCTTGTCCAGGGAGCGCAGGTAGTCCCCCAGCGGATCATCCCCGACCGCGGCGCCGAACGGGATGTTCGGCGTGATGCGGGGCAGCACGTGATCGCCGGAGAGCAGCAGCCGGTTGGCCGGCTCCCAGAAGCACAGATGCCCCGGGGAGTGCCCCGGTGTCCAGACGGCCCGCAGGTCCCAGCCGGGGACGTCCGGGCGGTCGCCGTCGTCGAGCAGGATGTCCGGGCTGGCAGCGACCGGGAACGGACCGGGTGGCAGCTTCTCGGCGGTGAACGCGCGCATGGCGCTCGGCGGTGCGCCCGCGCGCAGCATCTCCGCGTTGAGGTTCCGGAACAGATCCGCCGGTTCGAGCGGGTGCGCGCGCAGCAGCGCGGCGTCCGCGGGATGCAACGCGATCCAGGCCCCGGACGCCTCCCGCAGCCGCCCGGCGAGTCCGTAGTGGTCAGGATGCATGTGGGTGGGCATGATGCCGCGCAGATCCGTGACGGAGTATCCGGCGACGGCCAGCCCCGCCTCGACGGCGGCGAAGGCCGCGTCGGTGTCCCAGCCGGAGTCGATCACGTAGGCACCGCGATCGGTCTCGAACAGATACATGAAGACGTGGGTCAGCCCGGCGGTCGGCAGCGGGACCGGGATGCTCCACAGACCTGGCCGGAGCCGTTCCACCGGGGGCAGTTGCGGGCCCGACGGACGCGCCACCCCGGTCACGCGCTGATCACACTGGTACGACGGTCAGCTTCCCTCATCCGCTCACGCCTCCACTGCGCTGCGCGTTCGCGGGCGGCTCGACCGGTGCCCCACAGGAGCCAGGGCCACGCACCGCGCACTCACGGTCACCGGCGCTGTCACGATCACCCGGCCAACCAGGGCCCACGCGGTCGACGCCAGCAGGACGCGACGACATTATTCGATATATCTTTACTACTAATCGAACGGTAGCCCAAACAGACCGCCGGTGCAGAAGGCGGGATGGCCGGTCATCCGCCCGACCAAAGTTTCGCGATCTCGGTCCGATGGCGTGCCGCCCACCGCGGCACCGACGCGCCCGGGCCCGTCGGTGGCTCGTCGAACCAGCCGAACACCTCCCAGCCGATCACCTCGGTGAAGACATCCCGCCCTCGGCCCACCTCGCCGAGGGCCACCAGGTCCAGCGCAAGCTGCAGAGCCGCATCCAGGGTCTGAGGGTGCTCGTAGCCGAGCTGTCGCCGAGCCCAGGCCAGTACCCGCTCGTGGAGCACACGGGCCTCGCACGGCAGACCGAGACCACGCAGAGCAACCCCCAGGACGAGTGCGGTGGCCTGGGTGTCCAGGTGGTCGGTGCCACACCGGCGGGCCCGCCGATCATGGGTGTCCCGAAGCAGGACGTCAGCCTCCGCGAACTCCCCGAGCCGGGTCAGGATGTCGCCGAGGCCGTGCGCTGACCGCAACGTGTCGGGATCGTCCGGGCCGAACCGGTCGCGCTGGCGGCCAAGCGTGTCCCGGTACAGCCGCACCGCCTCGCCGCGGTCACCGATCTCGCCGTGTGCGCGGGCAAGGCTGCTCGCCACGACGAGCACCTCGCGATGCTCCGGGCCAAGTGTCCGCAGCCGGCGGCTGTACGCCTGCGTCAGAAGTATCTGCGCCGTCACCACCGCGGCCGTCACAGCTGGTGCTGCTGGCCCTGCTGCTGGTGCTGGCCCTGCTGCTGGTGCTGGCCCTGCCGACGGCGCCGGCGCGCCACCGAAGCCGGTTTCGGTGGCGTGGCCGCCGTCCACGCCAAGGCCGTCCAGCAGGATCGAGGCCTCGACCACAGCGGCGCTGAGCACATCCGGGTGATCCGGCCCGAGGTCGCGGGCCCAGCGGCATCGCACGGGCCCGCTCAGCCCGCGGCCGTCGTCGTACCGCCCCGAGCGATGCAGAAAACCCACGACGAGCAACGTCAGCCGACGGATCTCCGCGCTTTCCGCCTCGGCCCCGGCCGGGCCGGCCGTGTCCATCCAGGCCGAGACGGCACGTACGTGCGGCTCGAGCCGCGTGAGGTCGGACCGGTGACCCGCCTCAGCGCCGTCGTGAAGATCGCGGCCGGCCAGGGTGAGCAGCCGCAGCGCGCCGCGCAGCGCTCGGCGCCGCCGTTCCTCGCCCCCGAGCCCTGCCCGGAGCCATTTCCGCACCAGCGGGTGCACCCGGATCCCGGCCTCGTCGCGCCAGACCAGCCCGAGCCGGAGCAGCTCACCGCCGATCACGTCGACGCCGTCGGCGACCACGAGAGGAAACGGGGCGGTCGCGAGGAAGGCCAGCCCGTCCAGGATCTCCGCCGTGGCCGGACTGTCACGTTCCAGCCAGGCGCGGCTGGTGGCCACGATCCTGGGCAGACCGCTGCCACCGGAGGCCTCGTTCGCAGCCTCAGCCGCCCCAGCCCCCTCAGCCGCCCCAGCCCTCTCGGCCGCCTCAGCCCTCTCGGCCGCCTCGGCCGTCCCGGGCGCGTGCCACTCGTCGAGCAGACGCAGGTAGGCCGCGATCGGCAGCCCGGTGCCGGCCAGGAAGCGACCGGCCTGCGCGAGCGCGAGCGGCAGATCCCCGACGGTGGCCGCGAGCAGGGCCGCCTCCGCTTCACCGGCCCGGGTGTCATGTAGCCGCAGCAACCGGATCGAATCGGCCCGATCGAGGTCACCGAGCTCCACCAGGGTCGGCATGAGCCGGCCGATCTCGGGCGCGCGGCCGATCATGATGACGTGCCCCGTGTCGGGCGGTGCGGCGATACCCAGGTCCAGCGGCGAGTCGACGTCGTCGTAGATCAGCAGCCAGTCCGCGCGCCGGGCCAGCTCGGCCCAGAGCTCCCTCAGCACGGTGGTACCCGGCCCTGTCACGGCCGGCACGAGGATCGTGGCCAGGCCCAACAGACATGACTCGGCCCGCGCCGGGGTCTGCGCGTCCACCCACCACACCAGGCGGTAGCAACCGTGGTGGCGATGGGCGTACTCGACGGCCAGCTCGGTGCGGCCGACTCCGCCGGCCTCGTCCGCCCCGGCGGCGCAGACAATGCCGACGCCGCGTGCTCCCATGGCGGCGTCGGGCGGAGCAGCCCCGCGCAGCGCCCGATGGATGCGGACGAGCTCGTCGTCCCGCCCCACGAAATGCGGATCGCGTTGCCGCACGTTCCACACCGGCGGCAGCCGGCCCGAATCGCTGGCCCCCGGCATCGTCTCTGGCGCCGTCAAGATGTTCGCCCGTCTTTCAACACCGACAATGAGGCTTTTCCGTCTCACGGTGCGCGGCCGGGGACGCCATCGGCCCTGACCGGCGACGGAAAAGGACCAATCCACCACAACATGCGCGTTGCCGCTCCCCACATCCGATCGTTTCGTGGCGCGTGGCACCGGTAGCGGAACCCGGCCGCGGGGACGGCACCGCGTGCGGAGTCCCATTACCCAACGCCTCGAACGACACTCCTCCTTCCCCGACACAGCCGGCACAGGATGAAAGCCGGCAGCAGCCGGGCCGGTGTTCCTGGCCGGACTCCCCCACAGGCCTGCGAATGGTAAGGCTGGTCGTCCCGGAAATCCCGTCATGAACACGGGTACCGGGCCGGCGGGATTCGCGGGCCGCCGGACGTGGGCACGATGGGGCCGCAGCGTCATCCGCCGCACGCTGGACAGCCGGCCGCGAGGGACCGGCCCGATACCCGGACCAGAACCCGGGCCCTCCTTGGCCAGCTCACGGAACGTGCGAGTTGACGGCCACGGTCACCCGGCGCGGAGATCCGAGTCACCGTCAGTCCACCGATCCGGCGTCGATGCCACCCGGGTCGGGACTCGCCGAGCAGTGGACTAATCGTTCTGATGCATGTCCTCATAAATGCTCGTATCGTCCGCGACGTCCCCCGTGGGCATTCCGCACGGGGGACCGGGACCCACCCATTTCCAACCGGGCCGCCGACACCGGAGTGGGGCTGCCACGCCGTCGCCGGTCCGGCGCCCAGAAAGGTCGATGATGAGAAATCCGCGCACTCAATTGTCTCGGGCAGCCACCATGACCGCCGCGGTGGGACTCTCACTCGCGCTGGCGGCCTGCGGCGGAGGCGGCGAGAGCGCCGAAAAGCCCACCGCCACCGCGGCCGCGAACCGCCTGGCGGCCGGATCCAGCAACGGTCTCGAGTCCAGGCCAGCCAGCGAGATCGTCGCGACCGCGGCCCAGGCCCTGAAAACGACCAGCAGCGTGCGGTATCTCGGCCGCGGCACCGAGGACGGCACACCCTCGTCGGCCGAGTTACGGATGACCGCGGATGGCACGGTCACCGGCGTACTCGACGGAAACGGGCAACGGGTCGAGATTCTGCGGGTCGCCGGGGTCGCGTACGTCCGCGGCCCTAGCGCCGCCGGGCCGTATCCGGGGGCCAGGACCGATCAGTGGATCAACACCGGCCCGGTCGGGGCGGCCGACGACGACCTGTCGATCAACAGCGCGGCCGACGCGATCCTGGACCTGAAGGCCGACATCGACGGAGGTGAGGACGCGACCGTCGAGCAGATGACCGAACAGGGCCAGCCCGCGGTACGGGTCGCCACGAAGACCGCCTCGTTGTACGTCGCGAATGTCGGCCAGCCCGTACCGCTGAGGCAGGTCTTCAACGACGCGAACGACAGGTTCGAGGTCACCTTCACGGAATACGGCAGTCCGGTGCCCGCGGCGGTCCCGACCGACGCCTTCCAGCCCCGGACCACACCGACGTCCTGACCACTCCTGACCGCTCCTGACCACCTGGCGCACCCGACCCACCTGGCCACCTCGCCCGCACGGTCCGCCCAGCCAGCCGGACTCCCCGCGGACCCCCGCGTCACCGAAATCACATGTTTCCTATTGAATTCCAAACAGTCGGCTCCGCACCGCGGAAGAACCGCGAGTGAGCATTTTCCGTCGTCGACTCGGACCCGACCCATCCCTGACTACAGGCCGTGAGGCGGAAACGGCTCAGTGACACTGCGCCGCCGGATGACCCAACGATCGCGCGGCGCAGGTCACACCCACAGCGGTCACTGTGAAAAGCGCCATCACGGCCAGGGGACGGATTCGCCGGTAGCGCGCCATACCCTTGGGTCCGGATAGCCGCGCCCACCATGGACTCGAAGTCGCATCCGTCGAATACGGGTTCATGGAACGCGGGCCGCGGGAAGCCGCGCCGGTCGGATGCGGGCGGCAGGAAGCAGTGATCGGAGTATGCGCATGGCGCACGGTCAGACGGCACCTTCGGCCGCCCAGGCATCTCCTCTCAGGCCGGCGCCCGGCCGACCCGTTCCGCGCGTGCCGTCCACCGGCCGGCCCCGCTCCGTCGAGGACGGCACCAGGCCCGGTGGCGTCGGGGTCCGGCACGCCGCCACCGGCCGTCGCCCGGTCACCGCCGCACCGGACGACTCCGGGCTGTGGCCCGGCACCACCGGCTCGGTTCACGGCACGCCGGCCCGCCAGCCCGGCTCCGTCCGGCGGACGATCTCGGTCATGATGGAGCGCCCGCAGGGCCTCACCGGCCTGCTGCACCTGACCAGCACCGGCCGCGATCTGATGACCACCTCGGCCGGCGGCGCCACCGTTCTCGGCGAGGCTCGGCTGCGCCTCGTGATCGACTACATGGCGGCACCCGGGACGATCCTGGAGATCGAATCCGAGCCGGCGGTGCCCGGCCTGGCGAGCCTGGTCGGTGCCCCGTCGCGCGCCGGCTTCCGCGCCGCCGCCCGCCAGGTGCTCGCGGCCCAGCCTGACAGCACGGCCCACCCGGAGGACAGCGCGCAGGGCACGGCCCGCACGGCCATGGCCCGTCTGCTGCTCGGCCAGCTCCTGGACGACGTCCCGGTCACGGTGCTCGTGTCGGGGGCGGCGCTGGGGCGCAACGGCATCCACCGCTCGGAGTCGCGCCCGAACGCAGGGGCGGAGTCGGGTGGCAACCCGATGATCGATGTCTGCGCCGGGTGGCAGCGTGAGGGGCTGCTCGCGCGCCTGTCCGCCGAGCGCCGAGCCGATCGGGACGCCGGCGGCAGCGGGGACCAGGACACCGGCGATCGAACGTCTCCGGCCCGCCCGATCAGTGTCCCGGCCGGCGATCTCGCCGTGGCGGAGGACCCCCTCGGGTGGCATCCGTTGCCGCCGATGTCGACGCACGCCATGCGGCGGCTGCGCCGCATCGACGTCGTCCCGGCCCCGGGCACGCCCGGGGCCGCGGTCAGGGTCGACGCGCTGCTGCGTGACTCCTACCTGGAGTCACCCGGGCGTGAGTTCGTCGTGCACGAATACGGTGTCGACGCCGATGTGGACGAGGCGGGTCTGTTCACTCGTTCGGTGGCCCGGGCGGGGGTGCTTCCGGGAGCCGAGTGCCCCGAAGCTCTCGGCAGTGCCGGGCGCATCGTGGGGATGCCCGCCACCGACCTGCGCCGCACGATCGGCCGGACCTTCGTCGGAACCTCGACCTGCACGCATCTCAATGACACTCTGCGCGCGCTCGGCGACCTTCCCGTACTGATCGGGTTTCTCGGAGAACCCAGTACCGACTGAGCTGACATGTCATCGGCTGCCAGCCCGGAGCGGATATTCGCGGACAGGCCGGAGGGGCGCTGCGAAACGCACACCATGTCACTGTGTCTTTCGATATCAGGACACCCGGACAAAGGTCCTGCTCACGGGGGTCCATACCGGCTGACCTGCTCGCCGGGCGCCCGACAGGCGCCTTCGGGCGAGTAGTTTCTTGATCATGACTGGAGTTCGCGTCTTCCTCCTGGACGATCACGAAATCGTCCGCCGGGGCATCCGCGAGATGTTGGAGGACTCCGGGGACATCGAGGTCGTCGGTGAGGCCTCCACCGCGGCCTCCGCCCTGCGGCGCATACCGGCCGCCCGGCCCGATGTCGCAGTGCTCGACGCCCGGCTGCCCGACGGCAACGGCATCGAGGTGTGCCGCGAGATCCGTTCCACACAGCCGACCGTCGGCTGCCTCATCCTCACCTCCTATGACGACGACGACGCACTGTTCGCGGCGATCATGGCGGGCGCCTCCGGGTACCTGCTGAAACAGATCAGAGGCAACGACCTCGTGGGGGCGATCCGAACGATCGCGGCCGGCCGGTCGCTGCTCGACCCGGCCGTCACCCAGAAGGTCCTGGCCCGCCTGCGGGACGAGCCCGTCGAGGACGAGCAGCTCTCCGCGCTCGGCGCACGGGAACGGCAGATTCTCCGGCTGATCGCCGAGGGCATGACGAACCGCCAGATCGCCGCGTGCGTCCATCTGTCGGAGAAGACGGTGAAGAACTACGTGTCCGCGATTCTGGGCAAGCTCGGGCTGACCAGCAGAACCCAGGCCGCCGTGTTCGCCGCACGCCTCAAGGCCTGAGCCCGGAAAGGCCTGATCTCGGACCTCCGAAGAACCCTCGGCTCCGGCCACGTAATGCGATCAGCCTGGTGCTGCACGTAGCGTCTGGAGGTGTGCTGAACGGTGAGTCCGCCCTGCGGACCTGCGACACCTGCGGAAACGAGTACTGGATGGCCTTCGAGGTGCGTGTGGTCTCCGGGGAGACCTACCACTTCGACTGCTTCGAATGCGCCGTGCAGAAGCTGGCGCCTCGATGTGAGCACTGCGACTGCCGGGTCATCGGCCACGGCGTGGAGGTGTCCGGGCGCTTCTTCTGCTGCGCGCACTGCGCCCGCCAGAGCGGCGGCATCGGACGCGAGATCCGCAGCGCCGTGGGTGCGCATCCGACCTGACACCCACCCACGGCGCGGTTTCGATCAGCGCTGATCAGCCGGCCCACTCTTGATCGCCTCGACGAGCGCGCCGATCTTCTCGCCGGGGAGGTTCCTGGCGAGGTCCGCCTCGCTGATCATGCCGACGAGCCGCTTGTTGTCGATGACCGGCATTCGCATCACGCGATGCGAGATCATCTGGTCGAGCACGGTGTCCAGATCGGCGTCGGCGCCCACATAGAAGGGCTTGCCCTGGCCCAGGTCGCCGGCGCAGACCTTCGCGGGGTCCTTCCCCTCCGCCAGACAGTGGATGACGATGTCCCGGTCGGTGATGATCCCGCCCAGCCGGTCGTCGGCGCCGCAGATCGGCAGCGCCCCGACACCGAGGTCACGCATCATGCGGGCGGCGTTGGTCAGCGGCTCGTCCGCCCCGATGCACCGTGCCTCGCCGTGCATGATGTCTCGAGCCGTTGTCATGGGAGTTCCCCCTCCGTCGGTGCTGCCCGGTCCTTCGCGCTGCGCCGAGTCATGGCGCGTTCGTCCCGCGCGACTTCCGACCATGACATACCCAAAGTAATCACATGCACACGATCAGGATGCGATACCGAGGGCGAGCCGCCCATCCCGCACTGCCTTGTCGAGTGAGAGGCGGGCGTCGAAGCTGTCGAGCTCGATGAGGTCCGACCAGGTCCGCGCGGCGACGGCGGCCGCCTCCTTCCGCGCCTCGGCCTCCGACCAGCGTGCCTGCACGATCACACTGTCGCCGCGCTCCAGCGCCTCACGTGCCCGGCGCAGCAGCTCGGCATGGACCTCGTCATCCGAGCCGAACTCACGTGCCGGGCCCGAGCCCGACGCCAAGTCCGCGTCCGTGTCCGCGTCCGCGTCCGCCGGACCCTCGTCGCGCGCCCCGGCGCCGGGTGGCACAAGCTCGCGTTCCACCGCGAGCTCACCGCGGATGGCGTCCGAGGCGAGGAGCACCCAGCCGTCCTCGTCCCGGATGAGACGCTCCGCGAAGGCGGCTCTGACGCTTCCGGGCGCTCCGCCGACCAGGACGAGCCGCACCCGGGCCCGGCGCAGATGCTCCAGCGCGATCCGGACCAGGCGCCGGGCCTCGCCCGTCGCGGCCTCATCCCCCAGGTGGGCGCGTACCGCGGACTCCCCGGCAAGCACGATCCCGCGGTGCGCCATGTAGAAGTGGGCGAGCGAGGGCGGGTGGGTCTCCCCCGCGAACTCCACGCACCACCCGAAGAACGGGCCGGTCAGCTGCGGCGCGCCACGCAGCTCGAGATCCACGGCCAGCATGGACGCGTCCGCCAGGACGTCGGCGATGCGCCGGCCGTCGTCGGCCGAGAGCCGATCCAGGATCCGCGGCCCGTCATCCAGGCAGAAGACGTGCTCGGCCAGCAGGTTGCCGTGCCCGTCACGGATCCGTCCGCGCGCGGCCCGCCCGTCGATCAACGGCCGGCGCCCACGCAGGTAGCGCTGGCCCAGCTCGTCGATCTCGGCGATCTCCGCCGCGTCCAGCATGGTCCCCTGGAAGGGTGTGAGCCCCTCGATCGCCGCCAGCCAGGCGGCTTCCAGATCCCGCAGCCGCCCGTGCTCGGCGATCTCGGCGGACGTCTCGCACCGCTCGTGGAAGGTGACGAGGGCCCGCGCGACCTCCCGCAGCGGCTCGTCGACCGGCTCGCCGCGTGCGAGCAGCTCCGAGAGCCGGCGTTCGCTCGGCAGCCGGCGCATGACCACCATGTGCTCGACCGGCGCGCCCGCGCTGTCCCGGACGTCGGCGACCCCCAGATAGACCCCGGGCGCGAACGGGCGGTTCCGGACGATCTCCGCGCGGCAGGCCTCCTCACGCGCCTCCCGGCGGCGCAGATCCGCCTTGCCGACAGCCGCGCGTTTGGGCATCTTGAAGACACGGTCGGAGACGAAGAACAGGGTCGAGTGAGCGGTCTCGACCGTGGACATGGTGGTCTGGTGTCCCCCGCCGCCGCGCCGGGTCGCCCCGGGCGGCGGCGCGACGTCGGCCTGCTGGCCGGACGTCCTGGACGTCGTCGAGCTGTTCACCTGGTTCTCCCTCGGCTCGGACGGACAAGCCCCGTACCTGGGGTGTGCCCGTCCGGAAGCCGAGTGGAGCGGTCGCCCGGGCATCCGCCGGCGACCGGCATGTCAGTGGCGGTGCGCCGGAACCATCCTGGTCGCGTGCCGGGTCATCACCGCGCGGACACCACAGGGGTCGCTGCCGGTCGGCGCACACGGCTCGCACTCGGTCTCCACCGTGGCGTGCTCGACGCCGTACTTGTCGGCCAGCATCACCTTGACGCGGCCGGCGACCGTACGGGCTTCCTCCAGCGTCGGATGCCCGGCCACCTCGATGTGGGCGCTGGCCGCGAAGACCCGGTCCGACAGGCTCCAGACATGCATGTCGTGCACCCCGGTGACACCGTCCACCGCGAGCATGTCCCCGTGGACGGCGGCCAGGTCCAGGCCGGCAGGAGTCCCCTCGAGCAGCACCCGGGACGTCTGCGCCAGCAGGCGCAGACCCTGGACGCCGATCAGCGCCGCGACCACGAGCGAGAGCACCGGGTCGAGCCAGTACCAGCCGTCCGTCAGCCAGATGACGAGACCTGCCCCGGCCACCGCCACCGAGACCAGGCAGTCTGAAGCCAGATGGATGACGGCCGCACGGGTGTTGAGGTCGCCGTGCCGCTCGTGGACGAGCAGTGCGCTGAGGCCGTTGCCGACGGCCGCTACCAGCGCGACCACCAGCACCACCAATCCGTCGATACGCCCGGGATGGGCGAGCCGACTGACCGCCTCGACACAGACGAGCGTGGTGGCCACCAGCACGCTGGCGGCGTTGGCCTGGGCAGCGAGCACAGGCCAGCGCAACCCACCGAAGGTGCGGGTGGCGGACGGTTCCTGGCGAGCCAGTCTCAGCGCGACCAGGGCGAACGCGACGCCCGCGGCATCGGCGAGGTTGTGCGCCGCGTCCGCGAACAGTGCGACCGAACCGACGATCAGGCCGGCAGCGCCCTGGCCTATGACGATCGCGACGTTCGCCGCGGTCGCGATCGCCAGCCTGCGGGCCTGGGAGGTGTAGCTGCGCGACGAGCGCCCGTCGGCACCATGCCCGTGGGCATCATGCCCGCCGACACCGTGCTCATCGGTGTGGTGCTCATCGGCGTGGTGCCCGCCGGCATCGTGGGCGTGCCCATGGAAGCCGCGCGTGTGCCCTCCGTGGCCATGGCCGTCTCCGCCGTGCGTCGCGCCATCGCCGCCCGCCGGAGCCGTCAGACCCGTCGGTACCGTCAGACCCGCCGGAGCCGTCAGACCCGTCGGTGCCGCAGCACCAATGCCCCGGGGCTGCCGCGGGACATGGTCGTGAACGTCACGCCGCCGACGAGCCTCGGGGTCGGAGGAGCTCACCGGTCCGGCCGATCGCCACGGCCGGGCTCGGCTCCGGCCACGGCCACGACGGCCGGGGAGAACTCCGCCGTCGACAGCTCCGCGTGATGCGGCGCGGGTGCGTCGAGCGGATCGTCATGGGCATGGTCGTCATGGGCATGGTCGTCATGGGCGTGGTCGGGATCCACGGCGAGGACCACGCTGAGCAGGTCGTCCAACGCGTGCGCGAGAGCGGAGTCCGCCAGTTCGTACCTCAGCCGCCGGCCCTCGGACACCGCGACCACCAGGCCGCAGCCCCGAAGGCACGCCAGATGGTTCGACAGGTTCGTCCGGCTCACCGAAAGGATCTCGGCGAGTTCCGTGGGATAGGAGGGACCCTTGCGTAGCACCAGAAGGAGCCGTGCCCTGGTCGGATCGGACAGCGCGTGCCCGAACCTCGCCAGCACCTCTCCATGCGCCACAAGCTTCACCATGTACTGAACAGTACAGCGGACGCTGACATCAGGCGACCCTGAACTATCTCCTGATGCGGACGGGCCACCCGGCACGCTCCGGCAGGCCCATCCGCCCAGTACCGCCACCCGGGAGCACCGCCCGGGTCCGCGCTCAGCCGTCGATGTCGCCGATGCGGTCGATGAGCTCCTCGATGAACAGGAGCACGCGGGCCGGCACGCAGCGCCGACCCGGCCCGGCCAGCACCGAGTGCCCGCCCGGGACCACGGTCAGATCCGCGCGGGTGGCCGTCCGGGTCGTCATCCGCACCAGCGAAAGCGGACTGATCTGATCATCGCGGCCATGCACGAGGAGTATGGGGATGTCGGGCAGCACCCGCGGCGGCGGATCCGCGACCGGGATACCCGCGACGGGCACATGCAGCAGCGGCAGCCCGAGCAGGGCGAGCCCGTCGGGGCGCACGGCCGGTGAGCCCGCCATCGCCAGCGCGGCCAGTGCCCCCGAGTCGGAGCCGAGCAGGACGAAGGGCAGCCCTGGCCGGCGGACCTCACCGACGGCACGAGCGACGTTGACGCCGCCCGGCACGATCGCGGCGCTGTAGCCGTCGAGCGCAAGCCGCGCGGCGAGCCACTCGTAGGGCTTCGGGCTCTCCCCCCGGCCCATGAGCATGGCCACGGTGGCCCGGACGGTCTCTCCGGCGAGGCGACTGGCCGGGTCCATGTCGTGTTCGGCCAGCCGGGGGCTGATTGTTGCGGTCAGGGGCGTCATGAAGCCGTGTTCTCCTTCTCTGGCGCTCCGTTGCGCCGTCGCGGCCCACGGCGGGGCATGACGCTCACAACAACGTGTGAGCGCGGATCTTTCCGGCCAGGCACACTATCCCCCTCGGCCGGACGCCACGGCAGCACGCACACGAGGTCGTCCGTGTCCGGCGGACGACACCCCGGACCGCCTCCACACCACCGGTCGGAGCTGCCCGGAATCCCGGGCAGCTCCGACCGCACCGTGGCCGCGCCAGACCGCGCCCGGCAACACGCTCCGCCCCAGGAGCGCCAGCCGGGCGCAGGAGCAGCTTCCCGGCCTGACCGGGCGCCCCGCGCCTCTCAGCTCTCGTGGATCTGCTGAGTCAGGTAGTTCGTCGCGCCGAGCTGCTCGATGAGCGTGAGCTGGGCGTCCAGCCAGTCGATGTGCTCTTCTTCGGAGACCAGGATCTTCTCCAGCAGAACGGCCGATCCCACGTCGTTCTTCGAACGGCACAACGCGATTCCGCCGCGGAGCAGTTCCACGGCCTCGTCCTCCTGCGAGCGGTCGGTCTCGAGCTGCTCGGGCACCGTCTCACCAATCCGCAGGGAGTGCAGCCGCTGCAGATTGGGTAGACCATCCAGATAGAGCACGCGCTCAATCAGAGCGTCTGCGTGTCGCATCTCGTCGATCGACTCGTGGTAGTAGTACTCCGCCATGCGCCGATAACCCCAGTTCCGCTGCATCCGGGAATGCAGGAAGTACTGGTTGATGGCTGTCAGTTCGTTCGTCAGTACCCGGTTCAACAGGTCGATGATGTCCTTGTCGCCACGCACCTTCGCCATCTCCCTCACTCGCCTCTCGCGTCAGCCGACCACGGACGACGCCCTCCCGGACGGCCGCGCCCGCGACCGCCCTGAACGGACTACCTCGGCGTGCCCGGCACGGCAAGCCAGTTGGCCGCCGCCACCGCCCACCGCGCAATAGCCCAGGAAACAGGAAACCACACAGATGGGCGGAACACATAACGGCAGGAGAGCCGCGAAGGTCACATCGACACCCGTTTAGGCTAGCCTTTCCTCAGTTAGGGAAGGCTTCGCTGACCGGTCCTGGCACACTGAACCGAACGGGATTCACCACGCCCTCGGGGCGAAAACGGGCCACCGGCCCGACCGGGCCGATCTGTTGCCGGCCGCTCCCATAACGAGGACGTAAGCGTACGCAAGCGCCCTGTCGCGACATGGTCCAGCCGGGCCGGTTTCACGGGGCGCCAATTGCGGCACCCATCCGGAACCCGCGACGAGCGGTGCGCCCGGCCGCGAACGCCAAGCGCACCTCAAGGCAGGTCACCGGACCCTGCGGGAGCGCGAAGAGTTACAGACATGCGACGCTCTGCGGGTAGCAGGTTCCCCGGAACCCCGTCGAGCAGGTGGAGTGGTCCCGATGCAGCGCGGTACGAACATGGGTGGTGCCCTGTTCGTCTGCTGCGCGCTCGCCAACACCCTGGGCCTGCTGGGGCTGGTACGCGCCTTCGGCTACCCGTATCTGCTCAACGAGCCGGCCGAGGCGACCCTCGCGGACCTGGGCGCGCACCTGAGCACGCTCATCCCCTTCGCCGCACTCGCCGCGACCGCCGCATTCCTCCTTGTCCCCATGACGGCGAGACTCATCCGGCCCTCGCCGAGGGATCCGCTGCCCACACAGCCCGCCGACGGCGGCGCCGCCGTCGGCGGCTGGCAGACCGGTCCCCTCGACACCGGCCCGTCGAGCCCCGCCCACTCCACCCCCCACCTGGACGGCAGGCGGCGCACCCGCCGGCTGCTCCTGTGGGTCAGCCTGGCGACAAGCACGATGATGATCTTCGAGTGGTCGATCTGGCTGGTCGGGGTCCCCCTGCTCGCTCGCCCGACCGAGGTACCCGGGCGGATCCCCCCCGAGGTGATCACCTTCGACCTGCTGCGCGTCACGGCCGGCGTCGTGTCCGGGGAGACACTCGGAGCCCTCCTGCTCGCGGCCTGGACGACACTCGTAGCCACCCATTTCGTCGACCCGATCTTCGACGGGTGGTGGCCATTCGGCCCGCTGCGCCCGATCGGGCGTGGCGTGACCCGCCACAGCGGCCCCTTCGGCCCTCTCATCGCGATCATCCGGGCCTGGGTCGACTCGCTTCGCGTGCGCGGCATGCTGTGGTCGCGTCCGGCTCTCGTGGGCGGCGGATTCGTCTGCGCCGCGCTGCTCGTCGGCGGTGCGGCGGCCACGGCGGGGCTGGTGCCCCTGGCACCGCTGCCGTTGTTCGCGCGGATGGTGTGGAGCCTGTGGCTGGCGGCGGTCGGTGTGGCGATCTGGATCGCCGGCACGCCTGCGCGCACCGTGGCCGTGCGGATGCGCAGACCCCGGCTGATCACACTGCGCCGCTCCCCGCAGTCCACCGGCCCGCACGCCAGCGACCGACCGTCCCACTTCGAGCGGCTTCCCTACCGGTTCGCCGCCTATGACGCGGCGCTGCGGCGAGGCCAGACCGGGCCCCGGCCACTGCGGCCCTCACCGGACGACCTCACGGCCGACGCCGTCACAGTGGCCGGCGACGAGGTCGTGCTGCAGATGCCGGCCCCACAGCCCGGCACCGGCGGTCACCGTGCCCCGGCCGCCGCGTCCGAGACCGGCCGACAAGACGCCGATGCCGGCTCCGGGACAGGGGCTGGGGCTGGGGATGGGGCTGGGCGAGGTCAGGTCAACGCCGACCCCGGGAAGGACGTCGACCCGCCCACCGAGATCGTCGGCGCACAGGGAGACCACGACCGACCCGTCTGATCACGACCGCCCCGTCTGAACAGCGCGTCGGGGAGCGCCGCCCGAGGCAGGCCCGGTCCGTCTGGCTGCCACTGCTGCCGACCAGGATCCGAGGATCGTGGTCACCTGGGAGCGCGTAGCGAAATGCCAGCCAATAGCGATAAACAGGCAGGCAGCCATTTGACAATCCACAAGAAGTGCGGATTTTGGTTGCTGCAGCAACCAAAATCCGCACTTCTTGCCCGAAAGCAGACGGCGGCAATGGAAGCCCGAGGCTCGGGATTCAGCGACCGGCGGCTTCAGCCGCGCAGCTGTGGAGGCCGCGGGGCACGCACCGGAGCCTCCTGGCCGGCCTGATGCACCGTCCAGCCGAGCTCATCCGAGCCGGTTACCGCCCACGGCGGTTCGCCCTGCTCATGGGCTCCTCTCCCTCGGCTCCCGCCGCCCCCACCGCGCACACCGCTGCGCGGGCCGGCGACGAACGCCGCGACGTCACGCATCGCCACGTCCACCAGCGCTCCCCGGCCACCGGCCCGGCAGAGCGCGACCGCCAACGCACCGAAGAGTCCGGCCAGCGGATCCGCGATCGCGTCGCCGCAGAAGACCGGCACCGGACCACCCCGCGCCGCCTGGTCCCAGGCCACCAGGCCCCCGCCCACCGCCGCGTCATCGCCGAAGGCGACCGGCCCCGCGCCGTCGGCCTGCGCGGCGACACGCCGCCCGTACCCGGTGATGCTCAGCCAGACCCGCCCGGGTCGGGCCGCCACCCAGGCCTGCGCGTCCAGCCCGAGCTGGGCCAGCGCACGTGGCCGGGACCCCTCGATGACGACATCCGCCTGCTCGACCAGGTCACGCAGGGCCGCGCGCCCGGCCGGCTCGTGGAAGTCGAAACGGGTTTCGTCCTGGCCCGTGTGCAGCCACCGGTAGAAGTCCGGATCACCGCGGCGTGCCCCGTCCGGGCGGTGCACGCTCTCGACTTTGATCACCCGCAGGCCCAGCTGCCCCAGCAGTCGCGCGGCCAGTGGACCGGCCCACAGCGACGACAGGTCGACCACGAGCGGGGCGGGAGCCGACGTCGGCCCAGGCGACTCGGGTGGGCCGGGCGGCGCCGGACGGCGCCCGGTCGCTCCACCGGACACTCGGACCACCGCGAAACCGGACCCGGGATCGAGGCCGCCAGCGTCAGCACCGCCAGCACCAGCACCGCCAGCACCAGCACCAGCGGCGGCGGCGGCAGGCAACGGTGCCACCGGCAGGCCCAGCAACCAGGCACGCTCCACCAGGTCACGGCTGCGCCACCGCGGCAAAGCCGCGGCCAGCGCGTCCCAGACGTCATCCGTGATCTCGGCACCGAGCAGTGCGGGGACTGCGTCGACATCGTCCGGGCGAGCGAGGTTGACCGCCACCCAGCCGTCGGCGGCCCGCATCAACCGGCAGCTGCCATTCGCGGAGACAGTGCCGCCACGACGCAGGCCGAGCAGGGCGGCCCGACCGCCGAGGATCTCCGCGACATCGGCGAACACCGGCGAACCCAGCCGGGTCGACACGGCTGTCAGCAGCTGGGCGGCGGCACGGGCACGGTCGAGCACCGGGGCTGCCGGGACGACCGGTGGCCGCCCCGGTTGGCCGGTGAGAGCCATCAGCCCGGACTCCGCCCAGTCCAGGGCACTGTGCGTCGGCGTCGGCGTCGGCGTCACCAGCATCGGCATCGGCCGACTCCCGGGGCCGCCACCGCCACCGGTCGTGGCCTCCTCCGGCACGGGAAGGCCCGCGGCGCGCAGGGCGTCGCCGAGCTCGACCAGTGCCCACGGGGCTGCCGCCACCACCGCAGGCCCCGTCCGCGAAGGGCGGCCGTCAGCCGCTCGGTTCGGCACCACGGGCCGGAATCTCACCACACTGGACCACCACGAAACCACCCCGCCCGGTGTACTCGATCTGCGCAAGCTCCCCGGACGAGCGGCCGAACAGATTTCCGATCTTGAAGGAGGACACGACCCGGGTACGTACGCCTGCAGTCCAGGCGACGGCCGCGTCCCGGTCGACACACACGGGCTCGTCGGTCGACAGCACCAGCGGGCTGCCCAGGCACAGCACCGCCACGCCTCCGGTGCCCGAAACCTCGGTGTTGAACACGCCTCCCGCGATCATCGCGCCGACACCCCCCGACGTCGTAGTGATCTTGTAGCGGATGCCGGACTCCAGGGCAAGCAGACTGCGGCCGTTCACGGTCAGGCGGTCGTTGTCCAGGTGAAAGATCGAGATGTGGCTTCCGGACTCGGCGAACCAGGCCGTGCCACGACCCTTGACCCGCATCAGGTCCTGGCCCTCGCCGGTCACCGCACGCCGGAGGTAGCCGCCGACGCCCTGGCCCTTGTAGGCGAAATCGATCTGGCCGCGGTAGGCGACCATCGACCCCTGCTTCGCGTACATCTCGCCACCGTCGAGGCGAACCCGCAGCATCCGGTCGCCCGATTCCAGGCCGAACGGCTGCCCACCGTCATTTCCTGCCGCATGCTGCCCGAGTGGTTGATTCACGGACACCATTGAGCCTTTTCCATCTCACGTTTGTCGAGTGCCGCGGCCACCGGCCAGACAGCGCGAGCCGCGGTCAGCTCCGGCGGTGGATGCTGACCGCGTAGCCGTCACCCGGTGTGCTCGGCGCGCCTTCCCAGGTGGCGAGGCGGCGTTCCAGGGCCAGCCCCGCCTGTGCGCACCACGAGTCGTACTCGGCGAGCCCGAAGGGCGCCTGGAGCAGTGGAAGGTGCGCGGCGTCCAGACCGAACCCGGCCACAAGCAGACCACCAGGCCGCAGCCGCTCCGCGAGGGCCCGCACCACACGCGCCTCGGAGCCCTCGGCCAGGAGCGGTATGACATTCCCCGCGGCGACGACCAGGTCGAACTGGCCATCCAGATCCGCGAGGTCCACGAGGTCGGCGAGGACCCACGTGACGGAGTCGGAGGCTGCCCGCGCCCGCGCCAGCATCGACGGGTCGACGTCGACGCCGGTGCAGGCATAGCCCAGTTCGGCCAGGCGGATCGCCACCCGCCCGGTACCGCATCCGGCGTCGAGGATTCGTCCGCCCGGCGGGACCAGGGCCGCGCAGAGAGCAGCCTCGCCGTGCACATCCATCCCAGCAGCGGCCAGTTCGGCGAACCGCCGCTCATAACGCTCGCCCAGGCCGCCGGAGGCCGCGGCGGACCGGTGGTCATTCGTTCCGCTGGTTCCGCCCGTTGCGTGCAGGCTGGCCCAGCGGCTGGGCCGCCCGCCGGGACCGAGTTCGGGCCCACCCGCGCCGTCAACGGCGGCGGTGTCACTCATCGCCACGCCCCACGGCCGCCCGCCGCGCCGGCGAGGCCCGGCCCGCTCACCAGGCCGGGCGCGCCGGCCAAACCCTGAACCACCACCGGCCGAGGCTATCGGAGCCGCTGGGAAGCCGGTGTTACACCGCCGCTCCGTGCCATGCCGGCACCCGGTCGGTGAGCCAGCCCTCGATCACCGCACGCAGACTGGCCGGACGCAGATCGAGCCCGTGCAGGCTGCTGAGCGTGACCGCGGTCAGGTCGACGTCGAACTCCCAGCTGCCGATCTGCGCGCCCCACGGCAGGTCCGCCGCGAACAGCACGTTGATCTCCTGGTAGCGCACGCCCTTCTCGACGTACACATGCTCGGCGCAGCCGATGAACTCCAGGTCGGCGACCTCGAATCCGGCCTGTTCGCGGGTTTCCCGCCGCAGCGCGGCCTCCACGGTCTCGCCGGGGTCCACGTTCCCGCCGGGCAGGTAGAACCAGGACTGCCCGCGGCGGTTCGCCAGCAGGACACGATCTTGCCGGAGGAACAGCACCCGGGCGCTGATCTCGACAGGGGCAGCGGCGGTCATGAACGCTCCAGGAGGGCTAGACACATCGGTGCGGATCCGAGCAGGGGGTGGGCCTCGGCGGCCGGCGGCCGGCGGAGGCTGCGGCGGCGGCGGTCAGTCGCCACGGGTGGCCGGCAGCGAGGCCGGGGCGAACTCCGCGGGATCGAGCCCGAGAACGTTCACCGCGTCCAGTACCACTGCCTGCTCACTGACGACGAACTCACCATCGACCCGGCCGATGACCTCTCCCAGCGCGATCACCGCCGCCGCTTCGGCCGGCCGGTTCCGGACCTTCGCGATCTCGGCCAGTGCGGTCGCGCGACCCTGCGTCGGATCGCTGACGAGCCGGGTGAGGTGGGCGTCGAACAGCGCCTCCAGTTCGTCCGGGGCGAAGTGCGACATCACCGGATCGCTGGCGACGAAGGCACGCAGCCCCTCGCGCTCGGCCGGATCCACCCGGCCGTCGGCGGCCGTCACCAGCGCGCACATCGCCACGGCCGCGTCGCGGAAGGCGTTGCCGCGCAGTTCCTCGCGCCTGGCGGCGAGCTGCGCCTTCAGCGACGCGACGCTCAGCCGGCGGCCGAGGCGTCCGACGTCCCCGACACCGGACGCCATCCCGCGCCACAGCGGCCACTCGTCCAGCACCCACCGCCGCACCGCCGTGGCAACCGGAAGCGGACGGAGTCGGGTCGCGACGAGCAGGCCCGCGTCGACCAGGACCAGGTCGCGCCCCTGCCAGGTGGGCGGGACGGGCGCCCCGTCGGACCAGTCGGCGGCGAACAGGATGGTCAGGGTGTGCGCGACCTGCGGGGCGGCGGCGTTGCCGAGCGCGTCGCCGGCGTGTTCGGTGGCACCGAGAAAACGCCAGCCGCCCGACTGCCCCACGGCCGCCGGGCCGCCGAGGACGACACCTCCGGCAAGGCCGGCCAGTGCACGGGCCAACGCACGTTCGGTGTTCTCTCCCGGCGGCACCGGGCCGCCGGGCAGCTCATGCCAGTCGTCACCCGGTGAGCGGGCCAGCAGGACGCTGTCACCAACCCGGACAAGCAGGCGAGCCTCAAGCCGGATCAGGGCAGGCGGGGACATCGCGGAGTACCTCCCGACGGGGGCGAGGACGAGGAGTCACGGTGTCCGTTCGGAGTGTCCGTTCGGACGACGCGCGTCCTACATCATCCCCCAGACGGGGGAGGGCCGGGCAGCGCACCGCCTACCCGCGCCCGGGCCGATGTGGTCCGGTCGGCGACATCCGTCCGAAGGCGCCGCCTCACCCGCTGTGGACGCCGCCCTACCTGCGGTAGGAGACGTAGACCCGGGCTCGGTATCCCGTCGCGGCCAGCCGGCGGTGCTCACGGCGCGGGGTGCCACGCACCGTCTGGAACTCGAAGCTGTCCGGGTGGCGCCCAGCCCGCACGGCGAGCCGGGTGGTCAGCGCCATCAGCCGCAGGTCCTGGGTAGCGATCATCGGATAGCCCGGCCCGGCCATGAGAATCCCCAGGCAGGCCGCGAACCCACGGCGCTGGTCATGAAATGTGGGATCCGCCGACGCCGCCGACCGCCGGACCAGGTGCCAGCCGGGCCGCAGCCGCAGCCGCACCCGGGCGCCCGACCGGGCCAGCTCCCGGCAGTCGGCCGGGGTGCGGCGCAGGTCGGCGCGCAGCGTCACCCCGGTCGTCGGCGCCACACGGCGCAGGTCTCCCAGGGCTCCCAGAACCTCGTCCACCGAAGCCGGATCATCGGTGTGGCCGTCGGTCGCCAGCGTGACGGTCGAGCCGACGGCCCCGGCCCGGGCACAGATCTCGGCGGCGTTGTCACGGGCCCTCTTCTCGCCGTCGTGCGGGATCTCCCACCCGATCGCGGGAAGCCGCAGACAGATGTCGAGATCCTCGGCGATACCCGCGCGATCGGCGAGGTCGAGCAGGGTCAGATACGCCCTGGTGGCGGCGTCGGCGGCAGCGCTGTCCGCCGCGGCCGGGCCGAGCCGGTCGATGGTCGCCAGAATCCGGTCGTCGGCCGCCAGCGCGGCGCGCGTGAGCGCGTCCATCGGGCCGCCACCGACGGACGATCGAGACTGCCTGGACACATAAAGTAGCCTCACGTAGCGGCTCGGCGGTGTCCAACCGACAGTCACCTCGCTGTCAGCGGGGCGGGTCGGCCCCAGCCGGCCGCGGGAGCCGCTCCTTCGCCTCCCCGCACGCCCCCGCTCGGGCGGCGCCGGCAGAAACAGGTACCAACAGATGATCGCCACGATGGGACGGCGGACCCGATGAGCAAGCTCCTCCTCGGCCCGCTCCACCGCTACGCCGACGACCGTCACGCGACCGTCTGGGTGGAGACCGACGCGCCCTGCACCGTCGAGGTACGGGCCGAGGAGGGACCGCGCGCGGAGGCACCGACCTTCACCATCGCGGGCCACCATTTCGCCCTGGTCACGGTGGGCGACCTGGAACCGGGCCGGCCCTACCCCTACGAGGTCTGGCTCACCCGGGCCACCCCACCGGACGAGGCCGCCGCCGCGCGCGACGACACACCGCCCGGCCGGGCGGTCCTGGTCTGGCCCGAACCCGGCTCCGCCCAGCCACCGAGCCTGCTGCGGCCGCTCGGCGGGCAACGGCCGGTGCGGCTCGCCTTCGGCTCATGCCGGGTGACCGCCCCGCAGACGAGGCCCTACACCCTTTCCCCCGAGGCTGATCCACGCGGGCTCGGCACCGACGCGCTGCACGCGCTCGCGCTACGCCTGGCCACGACGCCACCGCAGGGCTGGCCGGACGTCCTGCTCCTGCTCGGCGACCAGGTGTACGCCGACCACGTGTCGCCGGACACCGCCGAACGGATCCGGCGCCGCCGCGACGTCGGCGTACCGCCCGGCACGGAGATCGCCGACTTCACCGAATACGCCTGGCTGTACCAGGAGGCCTGGTCACAGCCGGAGATCCGATGGCTGCTCTCCACGATCCCCACCGCCATGATCGGCGATGACCACGACGTTCGCGACGACTGGAACATCTCCGCGTCCTGGCGCGCCGAGATCCGCGCACAGCCGTGGTGGGACGCCCGGATCACCAGCGGGATCATGGCCTACTGGGTCTACCAGCACCTGGGCAACCTGGACCCGCGGACGCTGGCCACGGATCCGACGTACGCCGCGGTGGCCGCCGTACCCGACGGCGAGAACGTCGTCCGGGCCTTCGCCCGCCGCGTCGACCGGATGCCGGACCTCGCCGCCCTGGCCGACCTGCCCGCGGGCGACCTCGCCGGTGCGGCCAACGACGCCCCGGCCGACGGCGCACCGGCCGACGACATCGCCGTCGGCGCGTGCCCACCGGTGCCGCCCCGTTGGAGCTTCCGGTGGGATCTCGGGCGCACCCGGCTGATCGTCGTCGACTCCCGGCTGGGCCGGGTCGTGGCTCCCGACGGAACCCGCGCGATGGTCAACGACACGGAATGGTCCTGGATCCGCGAGCAGACGTTCCAGCAGGGCGAGGTCGACCATCTCCTGCTCGGGACGTCGGTGCCGTTCCTGCTGACACCGACCATCCATCATGTCGAGGCGATGAGTGAGCGGCTCGCGTCCACGCGGTTCGGTGGGCGGCTCGGCGGGCTCTGCCGCTGGTTCGCGCGGACTGTCACGCGCCCGGTGGAACGGGTGCGGCGAACGCTCGACCTGGAGCACTGGGCGGCGTTCAGCCGGTCCTTCACGCAGATGTCACAGCTGCTCGACGCGGTCGCCGGCGGCGAGCACGGGCCCGCACCGGCCAGCGTCGTCGTCCTGTCCGGGGATGTGCACCACGCCTATCTCGCCCGGGTCGACTCCGATCGGGCGATGTCGCCGGTGTGGCAGGCGGTGTGCTCGCCGTTGCGCAACCCGCTCGGGCCAGGGATCCGCCGCATCGACGCGCTGTCACGCCGCGCGGCGTTCGCCACCGTCTCCGGCTGGCTGGCCCGCCTCCTCGGGGTGCGGGGCATGCCGGTGCGGTGGACCGTCACCCACGGACCGTGGTTCGACAGCCAGCTCGCCACGCTGGAACTCGACGGCCGCACGGCAACCCTGCTCCTCGACAAGACCGAACCGGACGGCGAGCCGGCCGGGCTCGAGGAGATCCTTCGGGTGACGCTGAGCCAGCCGCTCGAGCCCGGCCAGCCGCTCGGGACGGGTCAGCCGAAACGGTAGGGCTGGCCGGTGGCCTCCAGGACGGACATCCACAGATCACCGGCCGGGTCGACCTGGTTGCGGTGGCTGACCGCCAGCTCGATCGGCATGTGGATGAAGCGGCGCCGCCACCGGCCGACCACCATCTCGGTGCGCCCGGACATGGCCGCATGCACCGCGGCATGCGCCAGCCGAATCGTGTAGACGTTGTCGTACGGATTCGCCGGAACACTGCGGATGTGGTAGCTCGGGTCGATGTACTTCAGGTTCAGCTCGGTGCCGTGCTCGGCGAAGTGGTCGGTGATCCGCCGCGAGAGCTCCGGCCCGATGTCGAAGAGCTTGCGGTTGCCGGACGCGTCGGACGACTCCGGCAGGCCCTCGACGAGGTCCTGCCCGGCGCCCTCGGCCACGACGACGACGGCGTGCCCCCGCTTCTCGACCCGGCGACGCAGATAGGTGAGCAGGCCGCGCTCCCCCTCCAGGGTGAACGGCAGCTCCGGGATCAGCACCACGTCGGCGTCGCTCTTGGCCAGGGTCGCGTAGCAGGCGATGAAGCCGGAATGGCGGCCCATCAGGCGGACGACGCCGACGCCGCCGGGTGCCGAGGTCGCCTCGGCGGACGCGGCCCGGATCGACTCGGCGGCCTTGGCGAAGGCCGTCTGGAACCCGAAGCTCTGGTCGATGTAGGGGATGTCGTTGTCGATCGTCTTCGGGATGCCGACAACCGCGATCTTCTCACCGCGCTCGGTGACGACGTCGGCGATCGCCCGGGCACCGCGCAGGGTCCCGTCCCCGCCGATCACGAACAGGATGTTGATGTTCATCCGGGACAGGCAGTCGACGATCTCTCCTGGGTCCTGCTGGCCGCGGGAGGTGCCGAGGATCGTGCCGCCGTCCTCGTCGATGTGCGCCACCCGCTCCGGGGTGAGGTCGACGACGCTGTGCCCGTACTTGGCGATGAAGCCCTGGTAGCCATGACGGAAGCCGAAGATCCGGTTCACGCCGTAGTGGTTGGTCAGTTCCAGCACCAGGCCGCGGATGACGTTGTTCAGCCCCGGGCAGAGGCCACCGCAGGTGACGATGCCCACCCGGGTCTTCGACGGATCGAAGTAGATCTTGCGGCGCGGCCCGGCCGGCTCGAAGCCCGGCAGCTCGTCCAGCGGGACCTTCCGGGACGAGATCATCGTGAGGGTGTCGTCGAAGAGGACCTTGTCGCCCTCGTCGATGTAGTGCTGGGTCGTCGGACGCTCGCCGAGCAGCGGCAGGAGCGGTGAATCGATCCGGCAGGGACCGAGGGTGCGCACCTCCAGCTCGGCACCGTCCACGGTCAACGCCTCGCTCACGGCCCCCCGATTCCGACACCGCCAGGGCGTTCCCATTCCAGCGCCCGACTGGACCGGACCACGATCGCCCCAGCTCCTTCCCGCCTTATCGCACCGAGCGTACCGGTCCGGGCGTCTGGCCCATGACGGTCGTCGATCAGACAACCCGGTCATCCGGCTGGTGGACACCAGGTGATTACCGGCACGAAACACAAACGACGACCAGCGGACACCACCGAGACAGGGCGAGGACCACCACCTGTCCCGTTCACGGTCTTCGTCCGGTTCATGCCTCCCAGTTCGAACGTCCGATTCAAACGTCCGGTTCACCGGTCCGGTTCGCGCCGGTTCGCGCCGGGTCGAGCCGGTCGCCGGACTGGTGCCCGCCGTCCCTCTCTCGGGTTCTTCCCCCGGTCGCCTGGGTGACGCCAGACTCCCGGCGCTACCGGTGCGCGAGCCGAGGGAGATTCGGGAGCAACGCCCCAGCGAGGTAGCGCCGGGCCAGCTCCCCGCTCTCCCGGACGTAGCCAGCGATATCAGGAACCGCGTCGGAATGTGGATGGGTGCCGAGCCAGGCGACCAGCAGCAGCCTGCGCAGCAGAACCATCGTCGGCACGATCGCGAGGTCGTGGGCCGTGAGCGGACGGTCGAGCTGGTAGGCGGCCAGCCAGGCCTCGACCAGCTCCGGGAGCGCCGAACTGTGCTCGACGAAGGACAACGCGGCCGCGAGGTCGTACAGATACCAGCCGAAGCCGCAGTCGTCGAAGTCGATCAGGTGGACTCCCTCGGGCGCGGCGTGGGTGAGGCCCGGTTCCCACCCATCGGCGGGCCGTGCCACCAGCAGGTTCGCCAGTCGCATGTCCGCGTGGATCAGCCCGGCCCGGTCGGGGCCGCGCCCGTAGGCGGCGAGCGCGCGCTCCATCTGGGCGACCGCGGGGCGCAGGACCGCGAGCACCGGCTCGGACCGCTCCGCGAGTGCCGCCACCACCCCGGCCTGCCAGCTCCCCCATCGCCCGCACGGGCCCAGCGTCGTCTGCCAGGACCACGAGAAACGCCTGAAGCCGGCCGGCCGCGGCCAGCTCTGCGCATGGTTGTGCAGCCGGCCGGCGAGGCCGCCGAGGACACCGAAGAACGGCACCAGCGCCGCCTCGTCCCCGGGCGTCGGCGATTCGCCCTCGACCCAGTCGAACAGCACGGCACAGCGCACCCCCGCACCCAGCCCGACGGTCGTCACGACCGACCCGGACCGGTTCGCCACCACTCGGGGTGTCGCCACGACACCATCAGCCCGCAGCGACGCCACCCAGTCGAGCTCGGCGACGATCTCGTCGATCGCGTGGTAAGCCGGCCGATGCAGACGCAACGCCCACCGGCGCCCCCCGGGCAGGTCATCCACCCGGTAGGTCACGTTCTCCGAGATGTTGACCAGCGCCGCCGTCGGGGCGGGACCAAGATCATATTCGGCCAGGACGTCGTCGAGCACCCCGGCGAGCTCGAGGAGCTCAGCGGTGATCACACCGTTGACGCTGTCACCGGAAGCACCAGCCGTCACCGTCGCCGGCCCCTTTCGCCCACCTCGCAACCCGGCAGGCTGCCCGCCGACCAAGCTAACGCCAGCGACAACCCGAGGCCACAGCCCCAAGATCCGAGGATTCCGGCTGCTCCAACAACCGGACCCTCAGGTCCTGCCCGGCAGCAGCGGTAGCGGCAGCCCGAAGTTCAGGATCTTGCCACCCGGCCGGGGACGACGAACACCCTCAACTCCTCGAACTACGACCGTGGGTGGGCAGGGCCACGGTCATGCGCGTTTCGATGCCGGGAAAGGCCGGAGTTCCTTTCCCGGCCAGTTCCTCCCGCACCGGGGCCGACGAAATGCGCGACCGCGGCCCGGTGCCGCCCACCGGGAAACACGAAAACGCGCCGGCCGCCTAACCACGCACGCCGTGAGCCATCCACGCCAGCTGCGACGCGCACCGTCGCCACGACTCCGAGTCTCTCGCCATCCACCCAGGTCATCCGCCTGCCGAGCCAGGAACCCAGGCACGGTCACACCGTCGGCACACCCGCCACGGAACCGGCCGGAAACTGGCCGCCGCGGGCTCACCAAATGCCTCCCCGACCCACGCCACCTGGGTTATCATTGGATACACGCAGAATCCGGGGAGACAACGTGATCGTTTCCGCCAACACGGTTCCCGAAAGCAGCGTTCCCGACTCCCGCGTTCACGGCATCGACCTTTCCGCAGCCACCGTTTCCACCACCGGTGTTTCCGAGATCTCGGCCTCCTGTCTGCGCTGTGGTCGCCGGCTCACCAGCCCGCCCAGCGTCTCGGCCGGGTTCGGCCCCGGCTGCACCCGGCACTTCCGCCGCACCGCACCCACTCTCCCGGGTTTCACCAGCCAGCAGCTCGAGGACGCGTTGGAGCTTCTCGAGCTCGGCGGCATCGTTCCGTTGCGGGGCCGCCGTGTCTGGCTCACCGTCGGCCATCGAGGAGCCACCTACCGCACCGCGCCCACCGGGCAGTGCACCTGCGCCGCAGGGGTCCACGGGAAGCCGTGTCACCACGTGGCGGCCGTCCGTCTCGTCGTCGTCTGAACGTCAGGCGCGGCAGGCGCGCGGGTGCACGGGTGCGGGCGCGGAAGCGGCATATGTGGGCAGGTCGCCGTGCGCACCTGGCACGCGCGGGGCGCTACGGCGCGCAGCCGGGTTCTGTCGGGCCGGCGCCGTATCGTCGCGGTGTCCCGCCGGTCCGTTTCCACGGACGGACGGCGGCTCCGCGCCACCTGACCCACTTGCCGGAGGATCCCGATGCCCGCCCTCGACCAGGTCAAAAGCCGGTCACTGCGTCTGCTGGACTATCTGGCGGCGCTCGCCACGGATCTGCGTGGCGCCCCACGGCGGCGGCTGGCCGAGTACGACCCGTTCCCGGTGCTGCCGGGCGACATACCAGGGGCGGTGCCCGGCGACCTACCAGGCCGCCGCGCCGTCCGGCTGGGCCCTGGGCCGTCGCGGGAAAGCTGGTTGGAGGTCCGGAAGGTAGCGCTTCCGGACCCGCCGCAGATTCCCCGCCCGCTGGGCGCCCACCTCGGCGACGTCGCGGTGCGGCCCGACGCACCACCCAGACTGCCTGCCGGCCTGCGGGAGCGGGCGGGCGCAGGCGAGGAGGACGCGGAGACGGTCATCCAGGCTTACGAGCGCTGGAAGCGTGATTCGTGGCAGCCCTGGGCCGCCGCGTGTGCCGCGCGTGATCTCTACGAGCGGCTGTTCGATCTTCGGCTGCGGCACAGTCATGACACGGCCGGGTCACAGCTCGTCTGGGGGCACTCGCTGCTGAGCTGGCGGGTTCCGGCCGCCGGCGGTGAGCAGGCCGTGGTCCAGCACCCGCTGCTGATCACACCGGTTCGGGTGGACGTCGGCCAGCACGACGGGGTCATCAGAGTCCTGCCCGACGGGCCGACGTCGCTGGAGACGGACCCGGTGCGCGGCCTGGAGGCTCCTGGGCTGCACGAGCTCCCCCGTCTGCGCGACCAGGTGCGCACCAGCCCGCCGGATGTGTGGGAGCCCGCGGATCTGCGCCGTCTGCACCGCCAGGTTGCCGCCCCGCTGGGGCTGGACGCGGCGATCCTGCCCGGTCCCGATCTGCCGCAGCCCGGTACGAACCCCTGCGTCGTCGACACCTGGGCGTTGTTCCTGCGACCGCGGCCGGCGGCCGGCGCGCGTTTCTACGCCGAGCTGCGGGAGGCGATGGCCGAGCGGGAGTTCCTGCCCGAGGCGGTGGCCGCGGTCGTCGCCACCGAGTCCCTGGTGGCGCAGGCGCTCGGTGAGGCGCTCGGCGGATCGTTCGACGGCTCGTCCAGCTCGTTCGGCTCGTTCGGCGAGCTTGATGGTGCCGACGGCGCCGGCCCGGCTGACCAGGATGACCGCGACGGCAACTACGACGACGGCTGGGCCGCGACCGGAAGGCGCCTGCTCATGCCGCTGCCGACCAACGACGAGCAGGAGCGGGTGGCCGTCCAGCTCGCCACCGCGCGGGGCGTCACGGTGCAGGGCCCACCGGGAACCGGCAAGAGCCACACCATCGCGAACCTCGTCTGCCACCTCGTCGCCCACGGGCTGCGCGTGCTGGTGACCGCGCAGGACGAGCAGGCCCTCACCGTGCTCCAGGAGAAGATCCCCGCCGACCTGCGCCACCTGTCCGTCGCCGTCCTCGGCGCCAGCCAGGCCCACATCGAGCAGCTGCGCGCGTCCGTCGTCGAGATCCAGGCCGCGGTCGGCGACATCGACCTGCATCGCGAGGCCCGGCTGGTCGACCGGCTCGCGATCGATCTGGACGCGGCGCGCTCCCGTACCAGGGCGCTGGAGCTGGAGCTGGTGGAGCTGCTGCGCGGTGAGGAGCGCGAGTTCGACCTGCCGGGCGGCCGGCTCCGGGCCGCCGGGGTGTCCGAATGGCTGGCGAGCACCGCGGCTGAGCTGGGCCTCATCCCGGATCGGATCGACCCCGTCACCGCACCGCCGCTGCCCCTCGACGAGATCGAGGAGCTCTTCGCCCTGGCCCGGCGGATCCCGCCGGCTCAGGCGGAGGCCGCCGGCCTCGACCTGCCCGACCCGGTGGCGCTGCCCGGCGCCGCGCCGCTGTCGGCCCTGTTCGAGCGGCTCGACGAGCTCGACGAGGAGGTGTCCGAAGGGGAGCGCCTGGGCCTCGCGCCCGACGCGGTCGACCGGCTCGGCGCGGCGGGGCTCGCCGAGCTGCGCACCGAGCTCCTCGCCGGCGCGGAGGTCCTGCGCCCGCTGGAGGAGCCGTGGCTGGACCGCCTGCGGGAGCAGTGTGCGTACTCGCCGCGGCTGGCCGAGTTCTGGCAGGCCCAGGCGGGTGAGCTGGCCGCGGCGGTGGCTGAGCTGCACGACCTGCGCGGGCAGCTGTTCGGGCACCGGGTGGGTGTTCCCGACACCGATCCCCGCACCCAGCTTGAACAGCTCGACGAGCTGCGCGGCCGGTTCGCGGCCGGGAAGAGCCTGCCCCGCTTCGGCGGGCGGGACCTGCGGGACTACGCCGAGGCACTGCTCGTCGACGGCTACCCGCCCCGTACCGCCGACGACCTGGACATCGTGCGCGCCGCGATCATCGGCCGGATTCGGGTCGGCACCGCGCTGGGCCGCTACGCCGATGTCGCCGAACAGCTCGGCGCGCCAGGCATCCCAGGACCCACGGGCCCCACGGGTCCCGCCGGCCCCAACGATGACCGCGGCGGATCCGCCGCGTCGGTGTTCGCGCCCGTTCCCGCGCTGGACGCGGTGAGCGGGCAGCTGGCGGCCGCGGTGGGCTGGGAGGCCGGCCAGGGCCGTGAGCTGGCGCACCGGCTGGTGGCGGTGTTCCGCGAGGCACCCACCCGGCCGACCGCGGCCGATCTGGTGCATCACGCCGGCCTGCTCGACCTCGCCGAGAAGCGGATCGCGCAGCAGGCTGCGCGGGCGGAGCTCGCCGGTCTCACCGAACACCTGCGCGTCGGCGCGTCGACGCCGGCGGCCAGCCCACTGTGGGCCGAGCTGGGTGACGCGCTCGATCACCGCGACACGCTCCGCTGGGCACAGGCGCTCGGCTCCGCGACCCGGCTGCGTTCGGCGCGGCCCGAGGTCGAGCGCCGCGCCGAGCTCGCCGGGCGGCTCGCCGCCGTGGCACCCCGCTGGGCGGCCCGGGTGCTTGCCGAACACGGCGACCGGGCCACCTGCGGCGATCCAGGGCTGCTCGCCGAGCTGTGGCGGTGGCGGCAGGCCGAGACCTGGCTCGCCGACCTGCACGCCGGCGCCGACATCCCGGCGCTGCAACGGCGCCTCGGCACGGCGACCGAGGAGAGCCAGCGGCTGGTGCTGGAGGTGGCCGGTCGATCGGCGCGGCTGGCGCTGGCGCGCAACCTCGGCTCCGAGCAGCGTCAGGCCCTGACCGGGTGGGTGCAGGCCCTGAGCCGGGTCGGGAAGGGCACCGGCCGGTTCGCCGGTCGGTGGCGGGCCGAGGCCCGTGCCCACATGACCGCGGCCATGGGCGCGGTCCCGGTCTGGATCATGCCGATCCATCGGGTGATGGAAAGCTTCGACCCGCGGGTCAACGAGCCCTTCGACGTCGTCATCGTCGACGAGTCCAGCCAGTGCGACGTGCTCTCCCTCGGCGTGCTGAGCCTGGGGCGCAAGGCCGTCGTCGTCGGCGACGACCAGCAGACCAGCCCGTCCGCCGTCGGCGTCCCGCGGGACAGGGTCTTCGCGCTGATCGAGAACCACCTGCCCGACGTGGCGCACCGCTCGCTGCTCGACGTCGAGGCGAGCCTCTACGACACCGCGGCCCGGGTGTTCCCGCGCACGGTCGTGCTCAAGGAGCACTTCCGCTGCCTGCCGGAGATCATCGGTTTCTCCAACCGGTTCTACGACCAGCAGATCCTGCCGCTGCGCGAGACTCCGGAGATCACCGTCGGCCCGGCGCTGCGCCCGGTCCGCGTCGCCGGGGGCGGGCGGGCGTCGGGCCGGTTCGGCGATGCCAACGAGGTGGAGGCCGCCGCGGTGGTCGACCAGATCGTCGACTGCTGCGCCGACCCGGCCTACGCCGGCATGACGTTCGGTGTGGTGACCCTGCTTGGGTCCGGCCAGCCCCGGCTGATCGAGCACAGCCTGGTCGAGAAGCTCGGGGAGGAGGAGTACGTCCGCCGCCGGATCCGGGTGGGCGACCCCTACCAGTTCCAGGGCGACGAGCGCGATGTGATCTTCGTGTCCGTCGTCGCCGACGACAACCGCTCGGCGGCGACCCGGCGCCGTGACCTGCAACGGGTCAACGTCGCGGCGAGCCGGGCCCGCGACCAGCTCTGGGTGTTCCACACCGTCGCTCCGGAGACGCTGCGCGACGACGACGTCCGTCGCCAGCTCATCGAGTACATGTACGCCGCGCCCGCCGCCGAGGAGGTCACCCGCCTCGCGGACCGCTGCGAGAGCGAGTTCGAGCGGGCGGTGCTGCGCGAGATCCTCACCCGCGGCTACCGGGTGCGCCCACAGCACCCGGTGGGGCGTTTCCGCATCGACCTGGTGGTCGAAGGCGACGGTACCCGGCTCGCCGTCGAATGTGACGGCGACCGCTACCACGGCCCGGAGCAGTGGGAGACCGACCTTCGCCGGCAGCGGATCCTGGAACGGCTCGGCTGGACGTTCTGGCGGATCCGCGGCTCGGAGTTCTACCGCCATCCGGGCCGGACTCTCGACGGCCTGTGGAAACAGCTCGACCAGCTGGGCATCCACCCGGCACCGGCCACACCCGCCGTGCCACCGGCCGCATCACCCGCCGATCCACCGGCGCCGGGGGCGTTCCCGGGGGCAGCAGCCGCCCTCGGTTAGCTACCCTCGGTTGATGCCAGGCCACCCGTCATCGCTGCGCGTCAGGCTGCTGTGGGCAGCCATGTTCGCGCTGATGGCGCTGGTCGGCGCGGTGCCGAGCACGGCCCCGCTCCCGAGCGGGGCCGCCCTGGCACTGGCATCCGCGCCCGCGACGCCGACGGCAACGGCAACGCCGACGGCGCAGCGGCTGTCAGCGACGGAAGGTCTGGATCTCTCCGAACCGGCCGAGGCCGTCGCTCCGGCGGCACCGGGCCGCGCGGACATCCTGCGCTCCTGGCTCGACGCCAAACCTCCGGTGAGCAGCCAGCACCAGCGCGCCGACCATCAGGTTCCCGCGTTGGTCGCGGTGCTGTGCGCGCTCGCCGCCAGCTCGGCCTGGGTACGGGCACAGCGGGGCCCGCACGGGCGTGGGCCGCGTGACGCCGGTGGCGGCCCGGGCTCCCGTGGGCCGCCAGGCAGCCGACGCCGCGTCGAAGCGTCAGCCTGACGCCGGATCCGGCGTCGCGTCACTTCGCACGCACAGCGAGGTGCCCACCCCTGAGCACAGGCCCCCGGGCCGCCTGCCAGATGCCCGCGGCCGCATGCCGCGCACACCTCTCGCGCACCTGCCGCGTCTCGCGCACCTGCCGCGCCATCCGTGCCATGTGAGCCATCCGTGCCTCTCGCGTTGTCCGCGGGAGTTCGCACGGGGATGAGCGCTGCCGCGGCCCGGAGCTCCCGATCACCAGGAGCCCAGATGGATCCACAGTTCGAATGGGATCGACTGCTCGTCGCGGTCGCCCTGCTCAGCATCATGTTCATCATCCCGATGATCATCATCATTCGTGACCACCGGGCGGACCGCCGCCGCTTCGGCGAGGCGGCGACCAGCGCGCCGATCCGCTACACCGTGGACGGGCACCGCTACCGCGAGGGCTACCCACCGCCCGAGCCGGTCCGCACGCAGGCCTGAGACCTGGCCTGGGACCGATCCCGCCGGCCGGTGTGGGCGGCGGCTCCGCGGAGCCGCCACCCACACCGCTCCATCACGGAAAGTGGAAGGTCCGGGGATACAGCTGCGGCCGGATCGGCAGCATGAACGGGAAGGCGGAGCGGCGCGGCGGCCACTCGTCACGAACCCCGGTGCGCCACGACGGCCAGGCAACCGATCGTGCCTGCCGCAGGGAGACCGGACCGGGCGTCGGCGGCCGCTCCTGGAGCGGGGGCAGCGGGGAATCCGACCAGTCGACCCGCAGGCCACCGCAGCTCAGGCAGACCGGGCCGCTGCGCGGGGAAGGCACCGGCACGCCGTTGTGCCGGTAGACCTCCATGTAACCACCATCGTCCTCGAACCATCGAGCGACCGTGTACGAACGATGCCAGGTGCTGTGGCACCGGCGGCACCGGAAGTAGATCTCCTCGGTCGCGCTCTCGACATCCAGCACGTGGCGCTCGCCGGTCATCTGCCGAGCCCTTCGTCCGCTTCGATGGGGTCAGGCCTGTCCTGACCGTGCCCCGCCACGGGCGCGCTAACCAGCCCCGGGTGATCGTCGAGTGGTGCGATCGACGTTCGCCCGGAAGTGCGGGCCCGGCCCGAAGGTGGGCCCCGGCGCTGGCCGGTTCCGTCGGTCGAGAGGACTTCCGTGATCAGACTTCCGTGATCAGCGTTCGGGGTGCTGGTCACCGCCGACCGGGCGCACCTCGTCGACCAGGCCCCAGTCCGCCGCGACGGACGCGTCCAGGGCCCAGCCCGTCAGGGCCATGAACGCGGTGCGCTCGCGACCGACGCGCCGGACGATGCTCGACGTCCCACCCGCGCCCGGTACCAGGCCCATCGCCAGCTCGGGCAGGCGGAACGTGGTGGCCGGGTCGGCGACGACCCGCTCCGCGAACGCCGGGATCTCCACCCCGGCCCCGACACAGGTCCCGTGCACGTAGGCGGTGACGGGACGGCCGCAGCGCAGCAGCGCCAGCGGAATGCTGCGCGTGGTCCGCACCGCGTGGGCCCGCGCCGGATCCGGCAGCGTGCCGAACTCGGCGAGATCCCCGCCGCTGCAGAAGGTGCGCCCCGCCCCCCGCAGCCGCACCCGGGTGATGGACGGATCCGCCCCCGCCAGCGCGAACGCCGACACCAGCCCGTCACGGACGTCCCTGCTGACCGCGTTGTGCACCCGCGGCCGGTTCAGGACGACCCACAGCTCGTCGCCGTCCCGCTCGACGAGCACCGCCGGGTCGGTCGTCGGGTCAGTCGCGGGCCGACCCTCCCGGGCGGATGCCGGCCCGCCGGCCTCGGCCCGCCGGGCCGCGCGGCGTTCCCGCTCGGCGCGGTGCCCGGCCAGCCACGCCGCGAACTCAGGGCCGCCCTGCAGCGTCGAGTAGGTGAACGACTCGGCCACCACGGCGTCGTCCACATCGACACCCGCCGAGTAGCGCACCAGCTGCGCGAAGGCGACGGCCGCGGACGGCACCGCGCGCGCCGTCGCGGCGATCGCCGCGAGCGCGTCCGCGGTGGTCTGCCCCGGCCGCAGCGGGCCCACCCACGGCGCCGGCGGCGCGTTCTGCGGCGTCAGCAGGACGTCGAAGCCAGCGGACTCGACACCGGACGGCGCATCGGCCAGGTCCGCGGCGACACCGACGAGCACGCAGGGCAGCCGCCGGGCGAACGCGGCGACCTCGAGCGCCCGCGGACCGCACACCCGGACAGCCAACAGCGGCTCCCCCGTGAACGCCGCGAACATCTCCGGGTCGGCGCGCAGCAGGGACAGTGCCGTCTCGGGGTCCAACAGGCTGACCGGCGCCGCCCCGAGGGACAGCGAGTCGCCGGGGTCGGGCGGCATCGCCGCCACCGGAGGCCCACCGCCACCGTGTGTCTGATCCACGTCCACCGGACCACGTTAGGGCGCGGTTTGCGGCGACGGGAGGACTGCCGCCGGGTAGCGGCGGCCGGTGGCGGCCTGCTGGCGCAACGCTACCGGGACGCTACCCGCGACCGGGAACCTGCCGGCTACCGGCCAGCGCCGGTGGTCCACATCGCAGGTCAGCCGGCCGCAGGGCCCTTCCCGACGTCGACGGAGGTCGATGCGGGCCGACGGGTTCGGGCGTAGCGGCGCCGCGTGGCCCACCGCCGCGGTTCGGCCCATGTCGTGTTCCGGTACTTCCGAAGGGTTGATGACCCGTGCCGAGTCGCTATTCCTGGGGCGGCGCCCATCCGTCGATCGTCTGGCTGACCGCGGAGACAGCTCCGGTCCGCGACACCGTCCTCGCCCACCCGGTGTACGCCCGCCTGGTCAGCGCGGACGACGTCACCGCCTTCATGACCAGCCACGTCTTCGCGGTCTGGGACTTCATGTCGCTGCTGAAGTCCCTTCAGCGCACCCTGACCTGCGTCGACGTGCCGTGGACGCCGACCGCCCACCGCGCCTGCCGCCGGCTGATCAACGAGATCGTCCTCGTCGAGGAGAGTGACGAGTACGGCGGCTCCTACATCAGCCACTTCGAGCTCTACCTCGAGGCGATGGAGCAGGCGGGCGCCGACACCGGGCCGATCAGGAGGTTTCTCGACGAGCTCGCCGCGGGCACGCCGGTACCCGCCGCGATCACCCGGGCAGCGGTGCCGGCCCCGGCCGCCGCGTTCGTGCGGGCCACCTGGGACCTGCTAGCGACCGCTGCGCCGCATGCCCTGGCGGCCGCGTTCGCCTTCGGCCGCGAGGACCTGATCCCCGAGATGTTCACCCAGGTGCTGGCCGGCAACGTGGAGATGGCCACCTTCCGCGACTATCTGGCCCGGCACGTCGCCGTCGACGGGGAGCAGCACACCCCGATGGCCATGGAGATGCTCGTCGCGCTGGCCGGCGACGACCCGCGGCGCTGGCGGGAGTGCGCCGACGTGGTGCGGGGCTGCCTCCAGGCCCGCGCCGCGCTGTGGGACGGCATCGCCGCCACGCTCCCCGATCGACAGCCGGTGTCCCGATGATCGTCGCCCTGTTCGTCCTGCCTGGACTCGCCGCCGCCTACGTCGCCTTCGTCTGCGCATCGGTCGCGCTGCCCCGGCGACTGTGGCTCGCGCTGGGCCCGATGTCGCTGGAGCGGATCCCCGACCGGGCCGCGCGTCGGCATCGCGACCGGGTCCTGTTCACCAGCGACGAGCCCTGCACCTGGTCCCTGCCCGGTCCTGCTCCCGGTCCTCGTTTCGGGCCGCCCCCCGGCCCTGGTCCCGGTGCCGGTGCCGCGCCCGGCCCGGTCGCCTGGACGGCGCGGGACATCCAGGCGACCGCCGGCCTGGTCGCGGCCGCGCTGCGCGCGCTCGGTCTGCGCCACGGGCAGCGGGTCGCCATCCTCAAACGGAACCATCTCGACATTCACCTGCTGCACCTCGGCGTCGTGCGGGCCGGTGGCGTCGCCTGCCCCATGAACGGCGCGTTCGCCGCGGGCAAGGTCGCGCCCTACCTGCTCAACATCGACGCCCGGATCCTGTTCGCGGACGTCCCGACCCTGCTGCGGGTGCTGCGGGAGGGCGGAACGCCCGGCGGCGTCGACGCCGTCGTGCTCGTCGGGCGGGCCGCCGACGTCCCCGCGGCGGACGTGCGGGAACTGACCGCGGCGCTGGGTGGCGTCACGGCGGCCGCCGTCCACTGGATCGAGGACCTGCTCGCCGCGGCCGGCGAGCCCGCCGCCGCGGTCCACCGCGGACCCCGGGAGCCGCTCCTGCTGGTGCACACGTCCGGGACGACCGGGTTCCCCAAGGCCGTGATCCTGCGCAACGGTCCACAGTCCCGCGCCGTGCGGGGCTGGCTGTGCTACGTCCACGTCTCGCCGCGGCGTGACCGTGGGTATCTGGCCGTCCCGAACAACCACCAGGCGGTCATCCTCACCTTCAACTCGATGCTGCTGCTGGGGATCCGGGCGCACTGGACCACGGCGACCGGACGCGACTTCGACGCCCACCGCGTCGTCGAGGAGCTGGCCCGGGAGCGGTACACCGGCTTCTTCGGCTTCCCCATCACCTACACCCAGCTCAAGGAGGTGCCCCTCGCCGCCCATGACCTGCGTGCCATGCGGTTCTGGGCGAGCACCGCCGACGCCGCGCACGAGGAGATGATCCGGCCGTGCGTGCGGGTGGGTGGCACCTTCCGCCGGCTGGGACTGCCCATGCGCGGATCCGTCTACCTCGACGCGCAGGGCTCCAGTGAGGTCGGGACCCCGTCGGTCCTGCGGTACTACTCGCCCGTCACCCGGCGATACGACCGCCGGATCGGCCGACGGCACTCGGCTCCCTTCGGGCCGAAGGTGCGCATCGCGCGCGACGGCGTGCCGGTCGGCCGCGGGGAGGTGGGACGGCTCGAGGTACGTGGGAAGACGCTGTTCGAGGCCTACTGGAACAACCACTCCCTCACCTACGAGGCGGTCCGGGACGGCTGGTTCTTCACCGGGGACGTCGCCCGCTGGTCGGGTGGTCACGTCGTCCAGCTCGACCGCGAGGTCGATGTCATCCACACCGGTGACGGCGACGTCTACAGCCTGCCGATCGAGGAGCGCGTCCACCGACACAGTGCCGTGTTCGACGTCTGCGTCTACGGGGCGCGCCAGCCCGACGGAACGCAGCGGCCCGCCGCGGCGGTGGCCCTTCGGCCCGGCGTCGAGATCGGCGCCGAGCGGCTGCGGGAGGAACTGAACGCGCTGCTCAGCCCGGCGGAGGAGCTGGTCGCGCTGCAGATCATGCCGTGGTCGGAGTTCCCGATCGGTGTCACCGGCAAAACCCTCAAGCGGGAGTTCCGGGATGGGACGGAGCCGTCGCCGGTGCCCGAGGCGAACCGCCCGGTCACCTTGCGGACCTCCCCGCCGCCTCCGCCATCGTCCCCGCCGTCCCCGCTGGCGATGGCGGTCCCCGCAGCGGGTGCGGCCGCTGGGACCGCCCGGTCCGAGGGGGCCGTCTCGCCGGCCCAACCCGCCGGCCAAGCCCTCGTCGCCAGCAGGTCGGACCGGTGACCGCGGCGCCGCCCGCCCAGAGCGGGGAGAGGACGGAGGAGCCGACTGCCGCGGCCACCGGTCGCGGGGGCCTCGGGGCTCGGGACCGGCACCTGGTGCGGCTCGTGTGCCTGGCGTCGTCCGGGGCCACCGAAGCGCTCGCCGCCAGGGTGCGCGAGGTCCTGGAGCGGGAGGAGATCGGCCTGGGCGATCTGCTGGAGTTCGTGCTGCACTACGCCGTCTACGCGGGCTGGCCGCGCGGATCCGAGCTCGAGGCGATCGTGCGGCTCCAGTGGGCGTCCGTGCACGGCGAGGGCTCGGAGCACCGGGCGACCTGGCCGGTGCTCGAGTCCGACACCCCGCTGAACGAGGAGACCACGCGGGAACGTGTTCGGGCGGGCGAGGAGGCGTTCCGCACGGTGAACCGCGTCGAGGCACCACGCCCGGACAGCCCCTTCGTCGAGGCCGGCATGCTCGCGTTCGTGTTCGGGCACGTGTGGCGCAGACCGGGCCTGACCGTGCGCGAGCGCCGCCTCGTGGCGATCAGTGCCTGCGCGTCCGCGGGCGCGGTCCATCCGCTGCGGCACCACCTGCGCTCAGCCCTCGCCTCCTCGGACCTGTCCACCGCCGACCTGCGGGAGCTGATCGCGGAGATCGACGGCCAGGTGCCCGCCACCGCCACGGCCGCTCTGCGGGACGGGCTCCGAGACGGGCGGCCGGACAGGCCGCGCGGGCCCGACCACCGCTGAGGCCCGATCACCACTGAGGCCCGACCACCACTGAGGCCCGACCACCACTGACGAAACTCCGCCAGGCCCCTGACCAGAAACCATCTTGAGGAGAGCCCGCCATGCACACCGCGCACACCGCCGCGCAGGGAGACGGTCCGTCGGACACCGAAAGCTACGGTTTCGTCGGCCTCGGGCACCAGGGTGCCCAGATCGTCCAGGCCTGTGTGGCGGGCGGACTGCGGCCGATCGTGTACGACCTGCGAGCCGACCGGGTCGAACAGGTCCGCTCCGCACGCGTCGAGGTGGCCGGGAGCCTGTCCGACCTCGGCCGCCGGGTCACGATCGCGTCCGTGTGCGTCTTCTCCGACGACGACGTCCGCACGGTGGTCGCCGGGCCCGGCGGCCTGCTGGAGACGATGCCCTGGGGCGGCCTGATCGTCATCCACAGCACCTGTTCGCCCGGGACCTGTGCCGAGCTGGCCGCCCTCGCCCACGAGCGCGGACTCGTGCTGCTCGACGCACCGGTCAGCAACGGAGCGCGCACGGAGTCCGGCCGGGCGCTCGTGGTGCTGGCCGGTGGTGACGAGGAGCAGGTACGTCGGTGCGCCCCGATCTTCGATCTGTTCGCGCACACCGTGCTGCACACCGGCGAGGTGGGCAGCGCCCAGCTCGTGAAGCTGCTGAACAACGCCGTGTTCGTCGTGCACCGGGGCGCGACGGTCGACGCGCTGCGGGCCGCGCGCGAGCTCGGCCTGGACCCGGACCGGGTGCGGCTCGCCCTGCAGGCGTGCAGCGCCAGCGCCCGGGCGCTGCCCCCCGGCGACCGGCCACTGGGTCTCGCCGGCGGCGGGCCCGATCTGAGCGCACTCGCCGCGCTGCTCCGCAAGGACCTGTCGCTTCTCGGCTCGGCCCTGGCCGACGTCCGCCAGGACGCCGGCCCGTTGGGCGCGCTCGCCCGGCAGGCCCTCGACACGCTGCTCGACCCGCTCGCCGCCACGGCTCGCCCCGACCCGTCGTCGCGGCTGGCCGTCGCGGAGCTTCCGGGCTGATCACGGACGCGGTGGGAGCACCCGGGGAGACCTGACCGTCGTCCCGGCGATCGCGGCGCGGGCCGGGCACCGGACATCCGCTTCCGCCCACGCCGGTCAACCGATTTCGCGGATAACCGCGAGATCGCACGCCGCCCCACGGGCCGGTGGTTTTCCGATACGGACATCCGCAGAACCCGACAGTAACCGAAACGGAGAACAACACCCCCCGGGCGGCGTCATTCGCTGCGACGCGGGCGGTCTGACGAGTTGACAGCTATGCGCACACAGATGAAACTCCTAGTCGACTGACGGGAGAAAGCCGATTCACGACCGGCTGGGCGGACCTTCGACGGCAGGCCGGAATGCGGGCCGATTGCGCCTCTGGCGGTCCACGAACAGGCACCGCAGGAACCATAGTAGGAAGGGTGGACTCGCCCGTGTCGCAATGCGGCGACTGCCAGAACACGGCCCATTTCACCTCGACACCGCCCGGCACCACGTGGAATCGGGGCGGACGACGGCCGGCAGGACGGGCCTTGTTATTAGATTTGCGACGGCGAAAACCGCCGGCCCGGGAAAGAAAGGCGACCCGACTGCTGCAGAAGGCCCGGCTCGCGCAGAACACCGGAGACACGAACCGGGCCGTGGAACTCCAGTCGGCGGCCGCACAGGTTATGGCAGAACTGCACGCGGAATCGCCGGACGACCAGCGGTGCACACGGATTCTCGGTGGCATCAGCTACGACCTGGCCGGTTTGTGCCATCGGGCCGGTGACGCGTCAGCCGCGATCCGGGCGCTGGACACCGGCGAGCGGCTCTACGCCGCTCTCGCCGACCGGGCACCGGCAGCAGCCGGCCAGCTCGCCGACGTGCGCGTGCGGCGCGGCCTGATCCACGCCGGGCAGGGGCACGGCGCCTCCGCACTGGCGGACGTGCAGGCGGTGTTCCACCCATGGTCGCGGCCGGGCGGGTCCTGCCGGCGAGGCGGCTCCTGCCAGCAGGAAGGGGCGCGCCCGCCGGACCCGCCCGCCGTGCCCGACGGGCCTGACGGGGCGCGGGTGCTCGCTCTCGCCAGTGACGTGCTCGCGGCGTTCGGGGACCCGGACCTGGCACTCGTGGCGGCCGACCTCGCGATCCGCGCCGGGCTCGGCACGCTCACGCCGGGCGGCACCGCTGCCCCGGCGATCATCTCCAGTCACCCTGCCCATCCCGGCCATCTCACGCATCCCGGCTATCTCGCGCGCGCCTGCCGGGTGGCGGCGGTCATCAGGCAGGCCCGCGGTCCCGCCGAAGCCGACCGGGCCGAACGGCTGGCGGCCGCCGCCGCACATCTCGGCGTGCCGCCGGCCGTGACCGTGGTGGAGCGTCGGCTCGCGACGCGGAACCCACCGGACCTCGCCCTCGGTCTGGCGGGCGCCCTGCGGGCCGCCCGGCGCCATGGCGACCGACATGCCGCGGACCATCTGCTCGAGACGGTGATCGAGCCCTGGGCGGGCGAGGCCAATCAACCGGCCTCGCCGGCGCTGGCACCCGCGCGAATACCCGCACCGACCTGGCACAGCCGGATCACGGCACTCGATCCGGCCGGGCCGGCCGGGCCGGCGCGGGACGCGAGGGCGGCGGGCCACGCCGCCGTGCTGGCCCGGCTGGCGGGCGATGTCCTGCCCGCCGACCCGTCCGCCGGTATGCGGCTGGTGCTGGAGGCCCACAGCCTGCGCACCGCGGCCCCCCGAGCGGGCCTGCGCGGCCTCGCCGCGGTGTCGACGGACTCGGACTGGGCAGGCCTTCTGCTCACCGCGAGCCGCCAGGCCGCCGCCGCGCAGGATCCGGAGCTCGCCGCCGATCTGGCGGTCTGGGCGGCACGGCCGGCCGCTGCCCGGACAGCGCCCGAGGCCGGCGGCCGGGTCGCGATCGGCGGCCGGGTCGGGGCCGACCGACGGCCGGAGACCCCCGGCCAGGGCACACCCAGGCACCCGACGCACGCGCCCGCCCGGGCCGAAGCCTGGTGGGCGCTGCCGTGCTGACGTCCCGGAACGATCGAACCCATCGAACCCGTCGGAACCGGTCAGCTCCGCCGACAGTCCTGGAGGACCGATGAAGACAACCGGACGGACACCGGTGGCCGGCGGCCCCGGCTTCGCCTTACTCGGCCCGCTCGAGGTCCGCGACGAGCTCGGCCGGCTGGTTCCGGTCTCCGCTCCCAAGCAGCGCGGCGTCCTGGCGGCCCTGCTGGTCGACGCCGGCACCGTCGTTTCGGCCGACCGCCTGGCGGACCTGCTCTGGGACGGATCGCCCCCGCCGTCCGCGCGCAAGACCCTCGAGAACTACGTCAGCCGGCTGCGCCGGTTACTGGAGCCGTCGTCGGCCGGCCGGATCGTGACCCGCTCCCCGGGGTATCTGCTCGAGCCACGGGACACCGCCGACATCGACCTGGTGGCGCAGGCCGCTCTCACCGCGCGGGCGCAGGACGCCGCGGCGCGCTCGGACTGGGTCCACGCGGCCGCGGACGCGCGAGACGCCCTCGCGCTGTGGCGCGGTGACCCCTTCTGCGACGTGCCGGTGGAGCGCCTGCGGCGCGAGCAGGCGCCGCATCTGGCCGAGGCCCAGCTGCGACTGCGGGAGCTGGCGCTGACCGCCCAGGTGATGACGGGCGACCACCACGGCGCGGTGACGGGCCTGCGACGCCTCGTCGAGGAGACCAGGATCCGGGAGCATCCCTGGGAGATGCTGATCCTTGCCCTGTACCGCTGTGGCCGCAAGGCCGAGGCCTTCGACGCCTACCGCGCGGTCGGGCGCGTCCTGCGGGACGAGCTCGGGGTCGGCCCCGGCCGCGGCCTTCAGCGGCTGCACCGGATCATGCTGGCCGACGACCAGCCCGCCCCGCCCTCCGCCCTCGACCCAGCCGACCTCGAGGGTGCCCACCGGACCGCGGCGCCCGTCGCCGCGGTCGTGCGGCGACGGGTGCTGGACGAGCATCCGGCGAGGCCCGTCCGGGCCACGGTGGGAACGCCGCAGGAAGCCCCCTTCCGACCGCCGGCGGTGGTGCACCAGTCCCTGGCGCTGCGGTACCGGAACCTCCCGGCGCCGCGGGCAGCCACCGACCCCGATCCGTCCCGGGCGCTGCGTCTGCTCAGCGAGTGGAACGGCGCGGACCTGCCGCTTTCGGCGATCTGCGCGATGCTCCGGCGTCCGCGCGGGCTCGTCCGGCGCGACCTGGGCGCCCTCGTCGACCAACAGCTCGCCGAGTCGCCGACACCGGACCGATACCGGCTGCCCACGACGGTGCGGGTGTTCGGCCGGACGCTGGCCGGCGACGGGAACGACGACATCGCCCCGGGCCTGGCCCTGCGGCGGCTGGTGGGGTGGTACCTGCGGACCGCGGTGGGGGCCGCCAACCTGATCCACCCGCACGGCCGCCGGCCGGCGGCGTACCCGGCCTCCGACGAGTGCCCACCGGACATCTTCGGCAGCTACCGCCAGGCCTCGGTCTGGCTCACCACCGAGCACCCGAACCTCATGACCGCTGTGCGCGCGGCCGCCTCGGCGGGCGAGCACGCCCTCGCGTGGCGCCTGGCGGCCGCGCTGACCGGTTACTTCCACGTGAGCAAACGGTGGGCCGACTGGATCACCTGCGCGCAGATCGGTCTGGCCTCCGCACGGCATCTGAACGACCGGCTCGGCGAGTCCACCCTGCTGATGAGCGCGGGGCTCGCCTACGAGGATCTCCGCATGTCGGGGCGCTCCCTGGACATGTTCGAGCAGGCGCTGGCGATGGGCCAGGTCACGGCGGACCAGTGGAGCGAGGCCGTCAACCTGCTCTGCATCGCCCACGTACACGGGGCGGACCGGACGATGGTCCACCACCAGGGCGCGCTGCGGATCTTCGGCGAGGTGGGGAACCTGTGGGGCTTCGCGCTGACCCAGCTCGAGCTCGGTCGGGCCCACCGCCGGCTGGGCGACCTGGACCAGGCGATCACCTGCCATCGGTCCGGAGCGGACATCCTGGCCGAGCTCGGCGACGACTGGGGGCTCGGCCTGGCACAGCTCGGCCTCGCCGAGGACCATCTCGCCCGCGGCGACCACGCCCAGGCCGCCGCGGTGTGCCGCCAGACGCTGGCGCTGTCCCGCGAGATCCGCGACCGTCACACCACCGCACGGGCGCTCGCCTTTCTCGGGGAGAGCTATCTGCGGGCGGCCGACCAGACCGCGGCGCGGCGTTCCTGGGCCGAGGCGCTGCGGATCTTCGAGGATCTCGCCGACCCGCGGGCGACCCAGCTGCGGGTCAGCATCGCGACGCTGGACGCGGTCACGGCACTCGCCTCCTGACCGCGCGCCGAGGCCGCGCGCCGTAGGCTGAGACCGCTCGTTCCCAGCCCAGGCCGCAGACGAGGTGATCGTGTGCTGGTCCGACGTGCCGAGGTCCTCACGGGCTCCGCGGGCGGGCGCGGGTTACGCGACGTCCGGATCGACCGCGGGTTCGTCACCGCGGTCGGGCCGCCGGGCCAGCGCCTGGAGCGCCGCGCCGGCGAGGCCGAGCTCGACGCGGCGGGTGGCGCGCTGCTGCCCGGCCTGCACGACCACCACGTCCATCTGATGTCGCTCGCCGCGTCGCTGGCATCCACCCAGCTCGGACCGCCCGCGGTCACCGACCGGCCGGCGTTCGCCCGGACGCTGGCCACGGCCGCCGCAGCCGCCGCGGCGGCCCGGAGCCGGGGCGGTGACGGCTGGGTGCGCGGGATCGGGTACCACCCGTCCGTCGCCGGGGACCTCGACCGCTGGTCACTCGACGCGCTCACCGGCGACGTGCCCACCCGGGTCCAGCACCGCGGCGGCGCGCTGTGGGTTCTGAACTCGGCCGCGCTGCGGGCGGTCGGCCTGAGCTCCGGCTCCGGCTCGGCCTCATCCTCCGGCCCCACAAGTTCCTCCCGCTCCTCCAGCCCGGCGGGTTCCTCCGGCGCCGCGGGCGGTGAGGGTGTCGAACGCACCGCCGCCGGAGCGCCGACCGGGCGCCTGTGGCGCCTGGACAGCTGGCTCGCCAGCCGGATACCGCGGATCGCGGCGGACCTCGCGGCGGTCGGCCGGACCGCGCTCGCCGCCGGAGTCACCGGTTTCACCGACGCCACGCCCGAGCGGCGGCCCGCCGACGCCGCGGCGCTCGCACGGGCCGTCGCCACCGGCGCCCTTCCGCAGCGCCTGGCCCTGATGCTCCCCTCGACCGAGCCGGTGCCACCCGGCCCGCTCGATCCGTCCGGCGCGGGCCCGCACGACGTCCGGCTCACCGCCGGGCCGGTGAAGATCATCCTGGATGACACCGACCTGCCGAGCCCGGACGCCCTCGCGCCGCGGATCCGCGCCGCCCACCGGGCGGGGGCGGCCGTCGCCGTGCACTGCGTGACCCGGGTCCAGCTCGTGGTCGCCCTCGCGGCGATCCAGGAGGCCGGCCCCGATCCCGGCGGCCGCGCCCGGCCAGCCGACCGGATCGAGCACGGCGCGGTGATCCCCCCGGAGCTGGCCGAACTCGTCCGCGCCGCCGGCCTCACCGTCGTCACCCAGCCGAACTTCGTGGCCGAGCGCGGCGACGTCTATCTCGCGGAGGTCGACCCGGAGGACCTTCCCTGGCTCTACCCGTGCCGGTCACTGCTGGCCACCGGTGTCGCCGTGGCCGCCGGTACCGACGCGCCCTTCGGCCACCCGGATCCGTGGCGGGCCGTACGGGCGGCCACACGGCGGCGCACCGCGGCGGGCGCCCTGCTCGGCGGGGACGAACGGGTCGACGGGCGCACCGCGCTCGACCTTTTCCTGGGGCATCCCGACACCCCCGCCCAGCCCCGCCGGATCCGGCCGGGCCTTCCCGCGGACCTCTGCCTGCTGCGCGGCTCGCTCGACGAGGCCCTCGCCGACCCGGACGCGGCCCGGGTCGCCGCCACCCTCATCGACGGAGCCCTCGCCCACACCGCCGGCTGATCCACACCGCCGGTTGATCCACACCGCCGGCTGATCCATGCCGCCGGCTGGTCCATGCCGCCGGCTGACCCATGCCGTGCACGGACCGACGCCGCTCACCGGCCGCCCGGCCAGGCTCAGACCGCGGTGGCGGGTTCCGGAGCACCCATGGACGACGGCGGCGCTCCGGACGACGACCAGGCCGACCACATCCGCGCGTACCGCCCGGACGCGGCCACGAGCTCGTCATGGGTCCCCCGCTCGGCGACGCGGCCCTGCTCGAGCACCAGGACGTCGTCGGCGGCGGCGGCCTGGGTCAGCCGGTGCGCGACGACGATCACTGTCCGGCCTTCGAGCGCGCGCCGCGCGGCCCCCTCCAGCCTCCTCGCACCGGCGCTGCCGGCGTCGGCGGTGGCCTCGTCCAGGACGACGACCGGTGCGTCCACCAGCAGCAGGCGGGCCAGCGCGAGCTCCTGTGCCTGCGTCGGGGTGAGGCGGTGGCCGCCCCGGCCCACCACCGTCCGCTCGGCGGAGGGCAACGCGGCGACCCAGGACAGCGCGCCCGCACGCTCCAGCGCCTGCTCGACGTCCGCGTCCGAGGCGTCGGGCCGGGCGAGGCGAAGGTCGTCGATCAGCGGGCCCGCGAAGACGTGGACCTCCTGGGTCACCAGCGCCACCGTGTCACGCAGCTGCTCCGGCCCGAGCTCACCGACGGGCACGCCACCGAGGCGTACCTCGCCCGCCGCCGGTGGATGCAGCCCAGAGATGATCTTGACCAGGGTCGTCTTGCCGGCCCCGCTGGCGCCCACGACCGCCGTCCACGTGCCGGGACGGACGGCGAGGTCGACGCCATGGAGGATCTCGCGGCCCTCGTCGTAGGCGAAGTCCACGCCGCGGACGTCCACGGACGGCTCGCCGAGGGCGGCCCGCTCCCGCGGCGGCGGCGGGGCGACCCGGGCCACGCCGACGAGGCGGGCCAGCGCCGCACCGGCCTCCTGGGTCGTGTCGATCATCATCAGGATCATGTTGACCGGTTCGAACAGGCGGCTGAAGTAGAGCGCCGCCGCGGTCGCCGCGCCGACCGTCACGGCACCGTCGCGTACCAGGTAGAAGCCCGCGACGAGGACGACGCCCACACCGATCGCCTCGGACAGGTGCATGCGCCCCCAGAAGCGGGTCCGGAAGTGGATCGCCCGGTAGGCGACCTCCACCGCCTCCTCGGAGCGACGCGCGGACCGGCGGAGGTGGTCGGGGCCGAGCCGGAACGCCCGCACGGTGTCGACGCCACCGACCGAGTCCAGCAGCTGCTGGGCCCGCGCGCCCTCGGCGATCCGCTGGTCCGCGAAGACCGGTCCCGACCGGCGCAGGTACCACCGCAACGCGTAGATGTCGGTCGGCAGGGCGAGCAGCGCGACGACGGCGAACCTCCAGTCGATGACAGCCAGGCCGACGGCCGTCATCCAGACCAGGAAGACCGACATCGCCAGGGTCGGCACGGTGGAGCGGATCGCGGCGGTCACGACCTCGACGTCGCCGCTGATCCGGGCGACCAGGTCCCCCGAGCCCCCGCGTTCGACCTCGCCGGCGGGCAGCCGCAGGGCCCGCTCCAGAACGTCCTCCCGCAGCGACGCGAGGACGGGCTCCCCGACGAGCGCGATGAGCGTCCTGGTCAGCGCCTGGAGGATTCCGGCGGCGATCGTCACGAACACCAGCACCTGCACGGGCCAGACCACGGCGCCGCGGTCACCGTCGATCGCGGCGTCGACGACCCAGCCGAGGGCGCGTGGCGTGACGAGCTGGAGCGCGGTCCCCGCCGACAGCACCAGGACCGTGAGCACCACGAGCGCCCAGCGCGGCCGAAGCAGCCGCACCGCGTACCGCCACGTCTCGCCCGCGGTGGCGGTGGGGAGAAGGCCGTCGTCCGATAAGGGTGTCTGCACGTGCTCTCCTGCTCTCCTCGTCCGGGGACCATTCCTGAGGGCGGTCAAGCGAGGACCAGCTCGCGGTAGCGCCCGTCGGTGCGGACGAGCTCCTCGTGCGTTCCCTCGGCCGTGATCGCGCCACCGTCGAGGAGCACGACCCGGTCGCAGGACGCCAGCACGGCGGGGCTCGCCGTCACGCACACCGTGCTCAGACCGGCGCGCAGGTCCCGCAGCCCACCGGCGATCCGACGCTCCGTCAGTGAGTCGACCGCGGTCGTGGGCTCGTGCAGCACGAGCACGGGGGCGGCGGTGGCAAGGGCACGGGCCAGGGCGACCCGCTGCCGCTGGCCGCCGGACAGGGACGCCCCGCCGGAGCGCAGCCGGGTCTCCAGCCCGTCGGCGAGAGCCTCCCGCAGATCGTCGACGCCGGCCGCCGTCACCACCCGGTCCAGGTCGGCCGCCGGCGCCACCGACCGGATGTTGTCGAGCACGGTCCCGTCGAACAGGACGGCATCGTGTGGGGCGACGACGACCGACCGGCGGCTCGCGTCGGGGTGCAGCCCCGTGACGGGCGTCCCGTCGAGCAGCACGGATCCGGCCACCGGGTCGGTGTCCCGGGCGAGGACGGACAGCACCGCCGCGGCCTCGCCCGGGTCGGCCGCGACCAGGCCCAGGAACTCCCCGGCGCGGACCTCCAGGTCGAGCTCGCGGACGCTGCCTACGGTGATCCCGGCCAGCCGAAGACGCGCCTCGCCCCGCCCGGGGCCGTCCTGCGACCCGGCGCCCTTCGCCGGCCGCGGACGTCCCTGCTGGTCGCCGGCGCCGTCACTTTCGTCGTGGCCGTCGCTTTCGCCGTGGCCGTGGCTGTGGCCGTCAGGCGCCGCGTGCTCGGGGCCGTCGACCGCCCAGGGGGCGTTCAGGACCGTGGCGATGCGACCGGCCGAGGCAACCGCCTGTGCCCGCTGGGCACCGAAGCCGGTGATCCGGTTGAGCGGGTCGATCAGGAACTGGGCCAGGCCGAGCGCGGTGATCAGCGCTCCGATGCTGATCGAACCGTCGGCGGCGAGCCGACCGGCCACCAGCGTGACGGCCGCGAGCAGGCCGCCCGCCAGCACCACCGCCAGCGCCCGGACCGTCGACTCCACCGCCGCCGCCCGCAGGGTGGCACCCAGCGCGCGGCGGCTTGCCGCCCGGTAGCGCCCGACCGCGGCGCGTTCGCCGCCGAAGCCCTGGAGGACGCGCAGACCGGCGATCAGGTCGGCCGCCATGCCGGTCGCGGCCGCCATGGTCGCGCGCTCGGCGCCGCTGCGCCGTTCCAGTGGCCGCCCGAGCAGGTGGGTGATCACCATGAGGAGCACCGTGCCGGCGACGACGATGCCGGTCAGCGGCAGGGAGAACCGGGCCAGGGAGACCACGGCGACGCCGACCCCGGCCACTCCGGACACGGCCATCGCCAGCGCGTAGTTCAGCATGCCGACCTTGAGGGTGTCGCCGGTCGCCAGGGCGACGAGCTGCCCGGGAAGCTGGTCGGCCTCGGCACCGCCGCGCGGGTCGAGGACGCGGCCGGCCAGCAGCATCCGCAGGTCATGACCGGCGCCCTGGACCGCGCGCAGGTTCGCGCGGAAACCCCAGCGCATCGCGCAGGTCAGCGCCACGAACAGCCCGAGCAGCACGGCGAGCCAGCGCAGCATCGACGCGCCGTCCCCGGTGGAGATCGCCCGGTCCACCGTGAGACCGATGGTGACCGGCACGAGGGCCTCGGCGACCTGGTGGCAGGACAGGAAGAACGACGACGCGCCCACCTGGCGCAGCTGGCCCCGGCGGGCCAGGTTCAGCACCGACGCGGCGGTGTGGGTCGTGGTGGTCGCAGTGCCGTCGCTGCCACCGCTGGCGCCTCCGGCGGGGGTGGCGCCGGCAGGCGCGACGGGGTCGGTCATGACGCTCAAGGCGCGCTCCCCGTCCCGGCGCGGGGCCTCGCCCGCCGACCGACCACACGTTCAGACAGGATCACGGCTCTCCTCGGGGTCGGGTGCTCGCGAGCAGGAGGGGTCACAGGACGCGGGGGCGGGAGTGTCGCGGGGCGCGGATGGTCCCCGAGAGGGATTCGAACAGTCGCCGACAGCGACCGCGGCTGCGTAATGTCACTTTTACGCGCCACCACTCTGGCCGTCGCGGCACATTCGGCCATAAAACACGCTTGAACGGCCAACGGTGCGGTCGGGGCCGTGACGTGCCACCGGGAGCACCCTGCGCCGCCGCCCGCCGCCCGCCGCGCCACCCGGGGCCGCCCGGGGCCGCCCGCCATCGCCCGCCGCCCGCCATCGCCCGCCGCGCGCCATCGCCCGCCGCGCGCCATCGCCCGCCGCGCGCCACGGCCCGCCACCGCGCCGCTACCGCCGCTACCCGTCTGCGGGCGGCGCGCTACCGGCCCCGGCGATCCTCACCTGGCATCAGGCCCGGCGGGCGCCGAACGCCGCGGCCCCGACGATCCGCGCCCTGGAAAGGCTGGCCGCCATGCCGATCGACGCGTCGCAGTACACCGGTGTCCCCGCCACCGACTACCTGCTGGAACTCGTGGACCTCTTCGACAACTCGAACATCGGCATCGGGGTCACCGGCGCCGGCGGGGCCATCAGGCGGGCGAATCCCGCATTTCGCCGCCTCGCCGGCTGGCCGGCGGTGGGCCAGGTCGAGCCGTCCGCGCGGGCGCTGCTGGGTGAGCAGACGTGGGGGCGGGTGACCGCCGCCGCGCTCGACGGGCGCGCGCTGCACAACCTGCCGGTCACCTTCCACCGCGCGGACGGGTCGACAGCCGACGCCCTGCTCGACGTCAACGGGGAGGCGGACGGCGCGGCCCTGCGCCTCGTCGCCCGACCCGCGTTCCGGGGCTCGCTCCCGGGCCCGGACGGGACAGCCGAGACGGATGTGCGGGACTGGCTCGGCCAGTGCGACCGGACCGACGGCGCGCCGCTCGTCGAAGGGCTCGACGAGGCCGGGGTCACCGCGCTGACGAAGGAGCTCGAGGACCTCTTCGAGCTGCTGCCCGTACCCCTGCACGGTATGGCCCGCACCGCCGAGGTGAAGCGGACCAACCAGATCCATCTCGAGTTCCTCGGCTGCCCCGACGAGCCCACCAGGTTCGTCGGCCAGAACCTGCTGGCCATCTTCGCCGTCGAGGCGGACCTGGTCGCGCTCGGCGCGAGCCTGACCGGCGTCGGCGCGATCCTCAACTTCCCGACCACGATCCGCCGTCTCGACGGCTCCGAGCTGCCCATGCGGGTCTACTCGAGCACGGTGACGCGGGGCGACGACTTCGTCGGCACCCGCTGCTACCTCTTCTTCGACGACGCCGCGGACGCCCCCGGCGGACTCGCCCCGGCCTCGACCTGACCGATCGGACGCACGGTGAGTGATGGGCCGGTGGCGTATCGTCGAGGTCGATGCCGGCTCTGCCTTCTCCCATGCTCGCCACCGCCGGGAAGCTGCCTCGCGGGGCAGAGTGGGCCTACGAGATCAAATGGGACGGGGTCCGGATCCTCGCCTCGGTGGCGGGCGGCCGGGTCCGCGCCCGCGGCCGGTCGGAGCGGGACGTCCTGACGGCCTACCCCGAGCTGGAAGCCCTCGCGGCCGACCTCGGGCCCGCCGACGCCGTCCTCGACGGGGAGATCGTCGCCTTCGGGCCCGACGGCGTGCCCGACTTCGGGCGGCTCGCGCACCGCATCCACATCGCCGACCCGCACCGCGCGCGCCGGGCGGCGGCAGCCGTACCCGTCCGCTACCTGGTGTTCGACCTGCTCGCGCTGGCCGGGCGCGAGACGGTCGATCTCCCCTACGACACCCGGCGGGCGATGCTGGCGGAACTGCCCGGGATCGACGTGCCGGAGTCCTTCCCCGGTGGGCCCGCGGGCGCCGCCGCGCGCGAGTCGGTGGACGTCGGAGAGTCGGTGGACGTCGGAGAGTCGGTGCTGCGGGCAAGCGCCGCGGCGGGCCTGGAGGGGGTGGTCGCCAAGCGCCGCGCGTCCGTCTACCAGCCCGGTCGGCGCAGCGCCGACTGGATCAAGGTGAAGAACGTGCGGCGCCAGAGCGTGGTGGTCGGCGGCTGGGAGCCCGGCCTGGGCCGTCGCTCGGCGCGGATCGGCGCGCTGCTGGTCGGCGTGTCCACCCCCGCCGGGCCGCGCTACGCGGGCCAGGTCGGCACCGGCTTCTCGGAGGCAACCCTGGACCGGCTCGCGGAGCTGCTCGCACCGCTGCGCACCGACCGCCCGACCTTCCCCGACGTCGGCCCCGAGCAGGCCCGCACCGTGGTCTGGGTCCGTCCCGAGCTCGTCGCCGAGGTCGAGTTCACCGCGTGGACGGCGGATGGCCGCCTGCGCCACCCGTCCTTCAAGGGCCTTCGCGACGACCTGAGCCCGCTCGACACCGCCCGCGACGAGTAGCTGTGGCGGCGGCGGTGGCCGCCAGAACGACATCCGGCGGCAACGGACGGGGCCGAGGCCCCGCCGTGCCGCCGGATCATCCGCGTCGTGGGTCGGCGCGGTCTGCCGTCCAGTCAGATCATGTGCCGTCCGGGTCGTCGAACGGGCCGTCCGGGCCGTAGGAGGCGACCTCGGTGTAGATGACCGCCCGCATCGCCGGGTCCTGCAGCGGGCGCAGCGGTGAGGTGGCCGGCTTGTGCTCCGCCCCGCTCTCCCAGGCGGCGAACTCGGCCATGCCGGTCCACTCGCTGACCACGGCGAAGCGGGACGGCTCCGCCGCCGAGCGCAGCAGCCGGTTGCCGAGCAGGCCGGGCGTGCCCACGAGCTTGGAGCTGATCTCGTGGTAGGCCCGCTCGACCGCGCCGGGATCGTCCGACGGGTCGACCGCCCACAGCATCACCCGGACCCGGCCGCCGGCCGCGCCGGTGGTCATGCGGACGCCGCGCCGACCAGGTGGGTGAGCACCGTCCCGGTCACCATCGACCCGCTGGCGCGCAGCGGGTGCAGGATCTTGCGGTGCTCCAGGTGGCCCGGGCTCTGCTCGAACGCGCGGAACTGGGCTTCGTCCACCCAGTCGCTGATGATGAAGTAGGTGCTCGCCTCGTCCTCGGAGCGGATCAGCCACTGGCCGAGGTTGGCCGGGTGGCTGGTCACGCCGTCCCCGATGCGCAGCCAGGTCTGCTCGAACTCCTGCTCACGGCCCGGGTGGATGTGCATGGTGAGCATGATGCGGAACGGCTGCGGGTGACCCATCAGATTCCTCCGTCGACCGTGAAGGTGGCGCCGTTGACGTAGCTGGACACGTCGCTGGCCAGGAACAGCACGACCGCCGCGACCTCGTGCGCCTCGCCGAGCCGGCCGAGCGGGATCCGGTTGGTGTAGGCGGTGCGGGCGGCCTCGGGCATGCCGGCGGCCTGGTCGGTCTCGATGACGCCCGGCGAGACCAGGTTGACCCGGATGCCCTTGGAGCCGAGCTCCTTGGACAGCGAGCGGGTGAGGCCGATCAGACCGGTCTTCGCCGCGGTGTAGTGGGCGCGCAGCGGCACGCCCACCACACCGGCGCCGGAGCCGATGTTGATGACGGTGCCGGAGTCGCCGAGCAGCTCCAGCGCGCCCTGGGTGACCAGGTGCGTCGCGGTGAGGTTGGTGGACAGCACCTGCGTCCACGCCTCCAGCGGCAGCTGCGCGTACGGGACGTGGCTGATCGTGCCGACGCTGTTCACGACGATGTCGAGACCGCCGAGGTGGGCACCGGTGGCCGCGATGAGCTCGGTGATCTGCGCGGGGTCGGCGACGTCGGCCTGCACCAGCAGATGCTCGTTGCCGGTGGCCTTGAGCTCGCGGCGCAGGCTCTCCGCCTCCTCGGTCTCCCGCTGGTGACCGACGACGACGGTGGCGCCGGCCTGGGCGAGCCCGAGCACGACGGACCGGCCGATCCCGCGCGTGCCGCCGGTGACCAGGGCACGCTTGCCGGCCAGGTCTGGGAACATCAATGGTCCTCTCTACCGCCGAAGCGGATGACTCTGATGATTCGGATGAAGCGGGCCCGGCCAGGCTGAGCCCGGTCAGGCTGGGTCGACTGCCCGGAGCACCAGCGAGCTGTTGAAGCCGCCGTAGCCGCGCGCGTTGACCAGCGCGACCCGGACCCGGCCCTCCCGCGGCGTCCGGACCAGGTCCAGGCCGTGGGCGGGGTTCGGTTCGTCCAGGTTGCCGACCGCGGGGATCACACCGTCCCGGATGGCCAGCAGGGCGGTCGCCGCCGCCACCGCCGACCCGCCGGCGCACAGCCGTCCGATGAGGCCCTGCGGCGCGGTGACGGGCACCGCCCCGGCGCCGAACACCGAGCGGATCGCCTCCGCCTCCAGCGCGTCGAGGTCCGCGGAGCCGGCGCCGTCGGCGAAGACGACGTCGACGTCGGCCGGTGCCAGGTTCGCGTCGGCGAGCGCCCGGCGCATCGCCGCGGCGAGCCAGCGGGCGTCGCCCGGGGCCTGCTCGTGGTGGGCGCCGTCGTGGGTGGCCGCGTAGCCGGCGATCTCGCCGTACACCCGGGCACCACGGCGGGCCGCGGTCGCCGGGTCCTCGACGAGCAGCGTCGCGCCGCCCTCGCCGGGCAGGTAGCCGTTCGCGCGGACGTCGAAGGGCTTGTACCCGTCCGCCGCCTCGGACGCGGTGCTGACCCGGCCGCTGCTGAGGTGGCAGGTGAGCGCGTACGGCGTCAGCCCGGCCTCGGCCCCGCCGGCGAGCACGGTCGGTGTGCCACGCCGGATGGTGCGCCGGGCCTGTGCGAGGCTGTCCAGCCCACCGGCGGTGTCGCTGACCAGCACACCGGACGGACCCTTGAGCCCGTGCCGGATGGAGGTCTGACCGGTGGTCGCCGCGTAGAACCAGGCGATCGACTGGTACACGCTGACGGCGGTGCGCCCCCGCGACCACAGCCGGGACAGCTCACGCTGCCCGAAGTCGTTGCCGCCGGAACCCGCGCCGAACACGACCGACGTCTCGTAGGGGTCGTGGTCGGCCGGGTCGTAGCCGGCGTCGGCCATCGCCAGCCGGGACGCGGCCATGCCCAGCCAGGTCCACCGGTCGGTCTGGACGATGTACCGGTTGTCGATGAAGGCGTCGGCGGCGAAGCCGGGGACCTCGCCGGCGAGCCGGGCGTCGTAGCGGCTGGCGTCGAACCGGGTTATCGGCGCGACGCGCAGCTCGCCGCGCAGCGTCGAGGCCCAGTGCTCCTCGGTGCCCAGGCCGCTCGGCGCGATGACGCCGAGCCCGGTGATGACCGGGCGCACCACCGGATCGGGCCGCGCCGATCCGGTGCCGGTGTCCGTGCTGGCCGACGCGCCGGTTGCCGCGCCGGTGTCGAGAATCGTCACGGCCGGTCCCCCGCCGCCAGCACGATCGCGGACTGGAAGCCACCGAAGCCGCTGCCGACCGACAGGGCGACGTCCACCTTGTGATCACGGGCGATGTTCGGGACGTAGTCCAGGTCGCACTCGGGGTCGCGGGTGGCCCAGTTCGCCGTCGGCGGCACGACGTTGTGCTCGATCGCCAGGGCGCAGGCGGCCAGCTCGATGGAACCGATGGCGCCCAGCGAGTGGCCGACCATCGACTTGATCGAGCTCACCGGGGTCTCGTAGGCGTGCGCGCCCAGCGAACGCTTGAAGGCGGCCGTCTCGTGCCGGTCGTTCTGTTTGGTGCCCGAGCCGTGCGCGTTGATGTAGTCGACCGCGGTCGGGTCCAGACGCGCCTGGTCGAGCGCGATCCGGACGGCCTCGGCCATCTCGACCCCGTCTGGGCGCAGGCCGGTCATGTGGAAGGCGTTCGACCGCGACGCGTAGCCGCCGACCTCGCAGTAGATGTGCGCACCGCGGGCCCGCGCGGACTCGAGCTCCTCCAGGACGAGGACGGCGCTGCCCTCACCCATGACGAAGCCGTCGCGGCTGGCGTCGAACGGCCGGGAGGCGTGCTCGGCGTCGTCGTTGCGCGCCGAGGTGGCCCGGATGGCGTCGAAGCAGGCGATGGAGATCGGTGACAGCGGTGCGTCCGACGCGCCGGCGATCACGATGTCGGCCTCGCCGTCGACGATGAGCTGGTGGCCGTAACCGACGGCGTCGATGCCGGAGGTGCAGCCGGTCGAGACGACGAACGACGGGCCGTGCGCGCCGAACCGGCAGGCGATCTCCGTCGCCAGGCAGCTCGGCACCAGGGCGTGGTAGAGGAACGAGCTCGCGTAGCGCGGGTCGACCTCCCACAGCTTGCCGCTGTCGCTGACGACGACGTACTCGTTCTCCAGCCGGGTGGTCGCCCCGACGGCGCTGCCCATGCTGACGCCGACGATCGGGCCGTCGCCCGGCTCGCCCTCGCCCCCCTCGCCGTCGAGCTCCAGGCCGCTGTCGGCGACGGCCTCGATCGCGGCGGCCAGCGCGAACTGGACGAACCGGTCGTTACGCGCGATCTCCTGGCGGCTGAGGCCGGCGGCCAGCGGGTCGAAGTCGCATTCGGCCGCGATCTGCGACCGGAACGGCGACGGGTCGAAGAAGGACAGCCGCCGGGTGGCGGTGCGGCCGTCGGTGAGCAGGGTCCAGAACTCCTTGCGGTTCGAGCCACCGGGAGCGACGACGCCGATCCCGGTCACCGCGACGCGGCGCGGGCCCCCGCCCAGGGACGCCGGCCCGCGGGCGTCGTCCGGCCGCGACCGCTGGGTCGGCTCGTTCACGGCTGCGGCTGCTCGGGGTGCGGCAGCGGCTCGGTGTCGACATGGCCGAGGTCCGGCCGCGGGGCGAGCGGGCTGAGGTGGAACACCAGGAAGGCCACCTCGTCACCGGTGTTCACGATCCGGTGGCGCATGCCGATCGGGATGAGCAGGCCGTGCTCGGCCGGCAGAGCGGTGTGCTCGCCGTCGAGGCGCGCGGTCACCGACCCGGAGACGCAGTAGAGGAACTCCTCCGAGTACGGGTGCCAGTGCTCGGTCACCACTTCCTCGGGCTGCAGGGTCAGGGTTCCCAGGAAGCCCGACTTGGCACCGACGGTCGCCGGCGAGAGCAGCGTCCGGATGTCACCGCCACGACGCCGGTTCGCGGGAACGTCGTGGATCGAGAGGACCTTGGGGACCGTCAGGGCGGCGGTCGGGGTTGCGATGCTCACCGGGATGCTCCTCAGACCTGCTCGGGAACCGCGCTGCCCACCGGTACGGCGGACCGGGCGGCCAGTTCGACCTTGTCGCGGATGGCTGCCATCTCGCGGGGGGTGTTGGTGTTGATCCGGGCTGCCATCTGCTCGTCGTTCGCCGGGGCGGACGGGCGCATCTGGAAATCCTGGACCCAGCGCATCCGGGTGCCGGTGCCCTCGGGGGCATAGGTCCACTCGATGTGCATGTACTCGAACGGGCCGGTCTCGACCCGATAGGCGCGGACCTTGTGGTTCACCGGGTCGAGGATTCGCTCGGAAACCCAGCTCCAGGCGGTGCCCGACTCGTCCGGATGCATCGTGAGACGGAACTTGAACGTGTTGTCCGTACGTTCGAGAATCTCGACCGACGCGTACTCGGTGAACAACGTCGGCCAGGATTCCAGGTCGTTCGTCATCGACCAGACCAGGTCGATGTCGGCATCGATGAAGATCGAGTTGTCAGTATGTGCGCTCACGTGCTGCTCCGGTCTGCTCTCTGGCGGAAGTGGGTGTGCGGCTCAGGCGAGCTCGGGCTGCAGAAGCGCGTTGTTCACGGTCGCCATGATGTCGGCGAGCGTGAGGCCCTCGGGTGCCTCGTTCGGCAGCTCCACGTCGAAGCGCGCCTGGACCTCGGCCTGAAGCTGAAGGTAGGCGAGCGAGTCCAGACCAATGTCGGTGAAGGTCACGTCAAGGTCGGCCGGACGGTCCTCCGGCGGAAGGCCAGCCTGCTCCACCAGGAAGCCGAGCAGATCGTCTGCGGTCCACTGCATTGACATTCGACTTTCCTCCCCATCGTTTCCGCGCACGCGGAACAACCCTGTGACGCATGTCTTAAAACCGCGACGGCTCTCACCTCGAAAGCAAGTGGTGAGGGCACGAGAACGCAAGAAAGTGTGGTGACGCGTGGCACGCACCGGCGGCTCTGCACGGCGGTGTGCGTCAGCGGTTCTGCCCGGCGGCGGGCGCTGGCGGCCCTGGCCATGGGCCCTCCGGCCGCGGTGCGCGGGCTGGGCGTCTCTGCTCAGGGCCCCGCTCCCACGGCGGCCGGCAGCCGGGCCACGACATCCGCGCCATCGCGGACCTGCGGACGAGCCGCGGTCGAAGCGGCCGTCGCGAGGTAGGTGGGTGGCCAGACGGCACTGCGGGCACGTCGGGGCAGGAAAATCCGTCAACGGCTCCTCGGGCCGCCAGACGATCGGACTGTCTGGCGGCCGAAGGACACGCGGAAATCCGCTGTCGGAGCCTTCTGGCGGGGCTTGATACGGCGCTGCTCAGGGACTTTTCTGATCGGCCACCCAGGTGTAGAAGCTGTGTGCCATCGCGTCCCGAGGACCGCGCCAGGTCTGTGGGTCGTACGCAGCGACGTACTTCTCGAGCTTGCTGTTCACATCCACGAACAGGGGATGTTCCCGCACCGGCGGCAACGTGCCCTTGATGTCGGCCCGACTCTCGATGAGATGGAAGTACAGGCCGTGGAAGTGAAAAAGGTCACGCCGGCCGACGCCGACTAGGTGCGGAAGCTCACCGGCGTCCGACTCCGCGAAGATGTCGGCGACCGCGTCGGCGTCGGCGGAGTTCATCCGGGCGACGATCAGCGTTCGTTGCGTGGGTGTGCTCTGGTTCGGAACCGAGCCGGATTCCGTCGGCACTCGATGCCTTCTTTCGGAGGTCAGGGTGAACAGACCGCGTCGAGCACTCCTGGACTGCTGACCCACTCCGCGGAGACCGGAGTATTCCGGGCAACGGAGCCGGCCGTCCTCGACACGGACGCGCGCGCGACCGGGACCGCGTGACCGCCGATCGGCGGCGTCGCCTGACATGTTCCTGCTGTGGTGGACCGTGTCAGGTGAACGCGATTCCGGTTGCTCATCGGAATCATGCGGCGCTTCGGCACTTCTGTCCCCCAAACCGGGTGGCAGGAAGTTGCCCTGACCATCTACTGCCAACACTTGCACCAGCCGACAACAACATGTTTACAACCATCCGCGCCGAGCCGCGACGGTGCCGGCCTGAAAGCGACTGCGGGCGTCGAGCCGCAGCATCAGGTCGGCGACCATGCGCCGCACGGTGCGGACGGAGACCCCGAGGTGCCGGGCCGCGGCCTCGTCCTTCACCCCCAGGCTGAGCAGCCGCAGCAACAGCCGCTCGGAGTCGCTGGGGAGGTCGTCGGATCCGCTCTCGCGCTCGCCGTCGGCTTCCACGGCAAGCGGTTCGGCGGTCTCCCAGATCTGCTCGAACAGCTGGGTGACCAGGTTCGCCAGCGCCGGTGAACGCACGATCAGCGCGAGCGACTCGGTGCCGGGTGCGGCGAACTGCACGAGGCCGATCCGGCCGTCCACCGTCGTGGCGTCGATGCGGGGATCGTCGGTGAGGCGGGCTTCCAGGCCGTGTGACGCCACCGTCCGGACGTACCCGACACCGGTCTCATCGGCGCTGACCGCTCGTGGCAGGACGCTGCGCATGGTCACGCCACGCCTTAACGCGCGCAGTTCGACCGGGAGGACTTCTGTGGTGAGCGCGGGCACCAGGCCGTCCCGCGTGTGCAGGGTCAGCACCTCCTTCTCCGCCCGGCCGAGAAGGGCCAGCAGTTCGACCCGGGCCTGGTCGGCGCTGTCGATGTGCTCGACCTCCGCGCCGTCCCCACCAGGCCGGTTGTCCAGGTACTCCGAGACGAAGGTGCTGACCTGCGCCCTGGCCCGGACCAGCCGCTCGTGCCGGCGGATCAGTGACTCGTGCTGGGCCTGCAGGAGATGTTCGAGACCGGCTTCCGGATGCACGGCCACCAGGTGGCCCGGATGCTCGGTCGAGGGCAGCAACAGTGACAGCTCGACGAGCCGATCGCGTGATCGGCGGACCGTCCCGGTCGCCTGGCCGACGGCGGTGGCAACCCCGTCGACATCCATCTCGGGATGTCGTAGCCACTGCCGGTAGGCCGCGAGCGTGACGTCGTCAAGTCCGAGGAACTCGAGCAAGGTCCCCTTCCCGGGTCGGATCGGAGGGTCCGCGGGGCGCCGGGGTGGCACTCGCGGCTTCTCTCATCGCGAGCCGGTCGGCAGCCCCGGTCGCTGGCTCTCCGCCGACACCACCTCCAGCGCATGGCGGACGAGGGCGATGAGGGACTGGCGGACGGACTCCCGCTGACGGGCATCGCAGTGGACCATCGGCCGGCGGGGGTCGAGGTCCAGCGCGGCGCGGATGTCCTCGCTGCGGTGCTGACGGGCACCGTCGAAATGGTTGAGCGCGATGAGGAACGGGATGTCGCGTTCCTCGAAGTAGTCAATCGCCGGGAACGAGTCGGCGAGCCGGCGGGTGTCCACCAGCACGACCGCTCCGATGGCGCCGAGGACGAGCTCGTCCCACATGAACCAGAAGCGGTCCTGGCCAGGTGTACCGAACAGATAAAGGATGACGCTGTCGACCAGAGTGATGCGGCCGAAGTCCATGGCCACCGTGGTCGTCGTCTTCGAGGTCACCGCACTGGTGTCGTCGACACCAATGCTTGCGGCCGTCATCGCGGCCTCGGTCGTGAGCGGTGGAATCTCGCTCACCGCGCCGACGAAGGTCGTCTTCCCAACCCCGAAACCTCCAGCCACGATGATTTTGACCGGATGCGGCGCCGCTGTTTCCGGCGCTCGGGGCCTAGAGAGCCTGGAGTCCACTGAGAACCTTCTCGATAATCGCCACGCTGGGGCGGTCCGCCGGTTGTTCGGGCCGGTAGACGGTCACCAGCCCGGCATCTAGCATGTCGCCGACAAGAACACGTGCCACGCCGACCGGAAGATTCAGCCGGGCGGAGATCTCCACAATCGACTGGTGCCGACCGCAGAGCACCGCGATGGCGCGCTGTTCCGGCTCCAGCGTGTTCGTCATTGCACGGCCCTGTGGCGAGGTGGTCACCAACGCCACCAGATCAAGGGCCCGGTTACGGGGACGGGTGCGCCCCCCCGTGACGGCGTAGGGCCGTACGACCGGCCCGGCATCGTCGTCGAACCATTCCTCATCCCCTGACACCGAGGTCCTCCTGTCTTGGATCGTCATGTGCCGACGGTCGGCGCGGCGCGGTGCCCAGGGCGGTCCAGCCGCCCTGGGCACCGCGCCTTCTCCATCTCACGGCCCACGGCCAGGGAACGCCGCGGGTCCGAGTCGAACGACGGAAAAGGCTCATCGAGCCCTTTTCATCTCACTGCGCTGATCGCGATGCCGCAGATCCGGGCCGATAATGAAAAGGGGTCATTCGTGACGCGCCGCCGCGCGTGCATTCGGACAGGTCCTAGATCGGGAGCGCCGACTGGATCTCGGCGCGCAGCTCTGGTGTCAGGAACTCACCCACCCTCGTCACCAGCAGTGCCATCTCGTACGCGATCAGCCCGATGTCGGCGCCCGGACTGCTGAGAATCGCGAGACAGGACCCGTCGCCCACCGCCGTGACGAACAGGAATCCCGCTTCCATCTCCACGATGGTCTGCCGCACGTTCCCGCCACCGAAGAAACGACCGGCCCCCCGTGCCAGGCTGTTGAATCCAGAGGCGACCGCGGCGAGCTGGTCCGCGGTGGCCCGATCCATACCCCGCGAGGTCGCGAGCAGCAGACCGTCCGAAGAAAGCACGATCACATAGGTGACCTCGGGGACCTTCTTGACCAGGTTGTTCAACAACCAGTTCATGTTCTCGGACGGCCCCAGCGGACGCATCAGGTTACCTTCCCCACATCATCTCCGTCGTTGGACAGCGTTCCGTCCTCAAGCCCGCGGCCGAAGTTGGCCTGGAAGGACGACATCATGCTGCGGATCTCCTCGGGAGAACGCGGACCAGCGGCCATCGCCGTACGGTTCGTGTCCGTGTTCTCCCGCCGCAGCTGAGGTGCCAGACTCGCGCGGCGCCGCCGCTTCGGCAGGCCGAGCTCGTCCAGCTCGATGGGCGGTTCCCCGGCCCCGCCCTCCATTGCGACGCCGGGCTGGCCCGGCCCGGAATCCGCACCGTAGGGCGGCCGGGCGGTGTTCCCCTCGGGCACCCGTGACGATCGACCGCCCGTACGGTAGCCGTCGCCGGAAGCACCTCCGTCGTGGGGCGCGGATCCGGGATAACCCGGCGTCGTGTACTCGCCACTGCGGTATCCGCCGTCGCCTCGGCCGCCTTCACGGGGCGAGCGGCCGTAGCCCGCTGCGCGGTCGGCGCGTGGGTCGCGCTGGCCGGTTCCGGCGTCGGCGCCTCCGTGGTACGCGGACGCCGAGCCGTTGCCGTTGGCGTTGGCGTCGCCGCGGGATGTCCCGCGCCGGCGCAGTGGTAGTGCGTCGTCGGGCGCGGGCGCACCGTATCCGTCGCCACCACCCGGCCGGAACCCGGAGCTGTCGCCCGCGAAGCCCCCGCCCAGGCCGAATCCGCCGCGGCCGGTCTCCGCGGTCGGGTAGTCCGTGTTGGCGAACCCACCGGGACCCGCCCCGTTGGCGCCACGTCCATCGTCACTGCCGGCACCGGTGCCGTTGTCGAAGCCGCCCGGCCCGAAGCCGGGGAACTGGCCGGTGTCCGGGGGCGCGTTGAACAGCGAGCCGGTCGCGGGCGGGCTGAACAGCGAGGACGGCGGCCGGTAGCGCCCATCGGAGGGCTCCTGCTCCTGGCGGCCGTACCCGCCGCGCGACCAGCCGTCAGAGGGCTCGTCCGTGGCCTGCTGGTCACCGGCGGCCTCGTCGTCGGGGTCGGTGACCTCCGACAGCGGCATCGGGCTCGTCCAGTCACCGGTGCCGTTCGGTGGCAGCGCCGAGTCCTCGTCCAGAGGCCGTCCGCCGCGGGGCCGGTCCGCCACGAACCAGCTCGACCGGGCGGTCGCGAAGACGGGAAGATCGTCGATCAGGGTCTCGTCCGCGGTCGGGCCGGCGGTCGGCGTGCCCGCGACCTTGGACTGGGCGCCGGCCCCGTCGGCGGAGTCACCGCCGAGGTCGCCGTGCCACCGGCCGTTGCTCGTCGAGGCGGCCGGGCCCAGCTCGCCGAGCTCGGAGAGGTCCGCGGGAATCTCGGTTTCGGCGTTGAGAGACGCGGCGCTGCCGTTCAGCGCACCGGCGTTCGCCGCTCCCACCGCGGCGAACTCACGGGGGCCGCTGTCCTCCGCCTTGTCGTCCGAGGCGCGCAGCAGGGCCTCGGGCAGCAGCACGATCGCGAGCGTTCCGCCGTAGGGCGAGGAACGCAGCTGCACCTGGACGGTGTGCCGCTCGGCCAGCCGGCCGACGACGAACAGCCCGAGCCGCTCGCTGGTGGACAGGTCGAACGGCGGCGGGTTCGCCAGCCGGTGGTTGAGCGCGTCCATCTCCTCCTGGCTCATCCCCAGCCCGCGGTCCTCGATCTCGACGACGAAGCCGTTGGAGACCGGGTGCCCGGCGACCTGCACCGGAGTGTGCGGCGGCGAGAAGGAGGTGGCGTTCTCGATGAGCTCGGCAAACATGTGGATCACGTCACCGACGGCGTGGCCGCTGACCGCCCCACCGGTGATGGGCAGGACCTTGACCCGGGTGTAGTCCTCGACCTCGGCGACGGCACCTCGCACGACGTCCTTGATCGGAACCGGGCGGCGCCAGCCACGGGCGGGCTTGGAGCCGGAGAGGACGATGAGGTCCTCGGCGTGGCGTCGCATACGGGTCGCCAGGTGGTCGAGACGGAACAGCTCCTCGAGCTCGTCCGGGTCGGTCTCCTTGCGCTCCAGCGCGTCAATGATCTTGAGCTGACGGTGGATCAGGGCCTGGCTGCGGCGCGCCAGGTTGAGGAAGGTGTCCCCGATGCTCTTGCGCATCGCGGCCTGCTCGACGGCGGTGCGAACAGCCACCTCGTGCACGGTCGCGAACGCGTCCGCGAGCTGCCCGATCTCGTCCTTGCTGGTCGCGGGGATGGGGAAGGCCTCGGCGTCGATGTCCACCGGCTCACCCCGGTGCAGCCGGTCGACGACCGCCGGCAGCCGCTCGGACGCGACCTCGAGGGCACCGCCTCGCAGCCGCCGCAGCTGGCTGATCATGGGGCTGGCGACGAGCAGCGAGATGATGATCGACACGATCAGAATCGCCGCGACGCCGATACTTCCGAGCAGGGCGCCCCGCGAGGCGTCCTGCGAGATCTTGGCGCTGGTGGCCCCGAGGTCGGAGGCGACCCGACGCTCGACCTCCCGCATCTGCGCGATCTTCGCGTTGGCGAGCTCGACCCATTCCGCCGGGGCCATGGTGAGTTCCCCTGAGCCGGTCAGCGTGGAGATGATGCGGTCACGCGTCTGGTCGACGGTGGTCTTCGACCGACCGACCGTGGTGTTGAAGAAATCCTGCTGGCCGGCGGTCGCGGTGGTGCGGAACTGCTCGATCCAGGCGTCCTCGGAACCCGCTGTCGCCTGCAGCGCCAGAACGGTCGGCCAGTCCGCCCCCTTCTTGAAGAGGATCTGCGCGATCGCACCACGCTGCTGGGACGCCTGTTCCTTGGCCTGCGAGATCCCCGCGAGGGTGGTGGCGCCGTTGACCAGGTTGGCGTCGGAGCTACCCGAGGCGACCCGGGCGTTGAGCAGCATCAGGTCCTTCACGGCGGCGTCGTAGAAGGCGATGTTCGTGGTGACCTGGAGCTTGCGGTCGTCGAACTGCTTGCGATGCTCGGGCAGCTGGTTGAGATGCTCACTGATCGCGGACAGCGTCACAGCGAGCTGTTCACGGGCCGAGGCGGGTAGCCCCTGCTCGCCCGTCCGGTACACCGCGAGTGCCTCGTCCACGGGCCCGCGGGTCGTCTCGACCGCCTTGGCGAGCGGCGCGGCGAGGGCATTGAAGTTCGAGCCGGCGAAGGCGTTGGTCGCGTACCGTTCGTTCTGCAGCGCATCGACCAGGTCGCTCGCCTTGATCGAGAAGTTGGCGAGCGCCTCGATGCGGTCCGCTTCCCGGACGTTGTTGACGTCCCCGCGCACCTGTATCGCGCTCAACACGGCCAGCGCGGCCAGTGGGACGAGGAGAATCACCACCAGCTTCGAGCGGATGGGCCAATTTCGAAGCATCCAGTCCTCTCGTCCGACGCCCCGCCTGGGCGCCTCGTGTGCGGGGTGAGCGAATCGCTCATTCGATGCCTGATCCGCGACGGACGGCGCGCGACAAGAACGGCCCGCGCATGATTGCCGCCCGGTCCGCGCTCGGCTGAAAGCCTCCGACGCCGGACAACTCTAGCGACCGAGCTGACAAGCCCTTCAACATGTCCCGCTCGCACACCGATGACGCGGGCCACCGCCGCCGGCATTGTCAACCGCTACCTACGGAAGCCGTATTCCCAGCAGGAATCAATTAATCACAGGCTGTAAGCACTCACCGCATCGGCAGTCCCTATTACCTGGGGCCTGTTGATATAACGGAATGCTCGCGGTGGCGGTGAGGCATCTCACATTGAGCAGGTCCGAACACTGTCCCGGATGCCGCTGGGCAGACCTTCTACCTGCGCAGACGCAAAGAAGCGCGGCTGCTCGTGACAAGTCCTGCGGCACCGGGCAGCCCGCCGGAGCGGCACAGGCCGCCGGCACCCGACCACACGATGCGACCTACGCCACATCCGGCGACCCACAGTACGAATCTGCCGGCTTCACAGGTTCCGGAGCGCCGCAGGTGAGCAACTCCGGCGCCTGTTGTGTTCAGGTCGGGTGTGAGTTCGCGGTCCGGAGCGAACCGGCCCGGGCAGCCGGCGGCCGAACGTGAGGCATTCGTCTTCAGTTCGCGCCGGGGCCCGCACTCACCGAGCCCCGGCTCCTTGCGCGGACAACCGGCGTCGACCGGCCCATGGCGTGAACAAGCCAACACGTGCCGACACAGCAGCACAACCAGGTGTCGGTGCCACGACACGAACTCGCCGGGATCATCCGATAACCACGCAAGGTGTCAAAAACGGCATTTCGCGCGTGATGCGGCGACCGAGACCGATGCCGGCCACCACCCCGGCCCGCCGCATCCCCGGCCCCCGCCGACACATCCACCGACCCCTGGGCCGCCGGGATCGATCGGGCATAGTGTGGTGACAGGTTCGATGCGGCACCGGGGGGTGCACAGACCGCATGTCGGGAACCACACCGTCTTCCGTCCCAGGCGCCCCGTTATCGGGCGCCGCCGTAACGCCTCTCGGTCCCCACGACCCACGCGAGATCGGCTCCTATCGAACGGTCGGGCTTCTCGGCCGCGGCGGCATGGGCGCGGTCTACCTCGCCGCGGCTCCCGGTGGCCAGTGGGTCGCCATCAAGGTGATCCGGCCGGAGCTGGCCCAACGTCCCGAGTTCCGAGCCCGGTTCCGGCGGGAGGCCGAGAACGCACGCCGCGTGCGCCGGTTCGCCACCGCGGCCGTGCTCGACGCCGGTACCGAAGGGCCCAGCCCCTACCTGGTCACCGAGTTCGTCGAGGGGCCGACCCTGGCCAGGAGAGTCTCCACCCGTGGCCCTCTCGGCCACGGTGACCTGGAACATCTCGCCCTGAGCGTCGCGACCGCGCTGGGCGCCATCCACGCCGCCGGCATCGTCCACCGCGACCTCACGCCGGCCAACGTGCTGCTCTCACCGGTGGGCCCCAAGGTCATCGACTTCGGGCTGGCCCGCGCGCAGCTCAACACAACCACGGTGAGCCAGCAGATCGGCCGGGTCGTGGGAACCCCCGGCTACATGGCACCGGAACAGATCCTGGACGAGCCGATCACCCCGGCGGCGGACGTCTTCGCCTGGGGCGGCGTCGTCATCTACGCCGGCACGGGCCGGCCTCCCTTCGGCTCCGGCCCGACCGACGCGGTCCTGTACCGGATCGTCCACGAGCCCCCACGCCTGGACGGACTGCCCGACGAGCTGCGCGGCCTGGTCGAGCTCGCGTTGTCCCGAGACCCCGGCGCCCGGCCGAGCGCGGAGGAGCTGCGCGAACAGCTGGCGGGGACCGGCGGGGTGACGGCGGCTCCCGTCCCCCGGTCCCGGCCCCGGGGTACCGGCGCACGCCGCTGGCAGCGCCGCGGGCGGCCCGAGCAGACCACCACCGCCGTTTCACCCGGGCCGACATCCAGGCAGCCCGAACGCGAGGAGCCGGTCACGGTGGTGACGCCCGCGCCAGCGCCAGCACCGCCACCAGCAGTACCACCACGGGTGTCGGCACCGGCACCGGCACCAGCTCAGCACCAGCGTCCCGGCCGCTCCCGGCGCACCCCACTGCTCGTCGGCACGGCCGTGGCCGGCGCCGTCCTCGTGACCGCGGTCGGTACCACGCTCACCGTGACCGGAGGGCAGCGGCACACCGGCGTCCAGGCCACGACCGCGGATTCCGCGGCGATCTCCCGCGAGCTGGCGAGCCGCTCCGATCTGGCCCGAGCGAGCGATGCCGTGCTGGCCGGCCGGCTCGCGCTCGCCGCCTACCAGCTGTCACCGACGCCGGAGGCCGGGACCGCCGTCATCGCCTCGTTCGCGGCCCGCACCGCGCTCACCACCCGCGCCGCGGGCCCCGGGGCGGTCGACGTCGCGCTCAGCAGGTCGGGCGAGCGCCTGGTCGAGGCCGGCGCCGACAACCGCATCCGGGTCTGGGACCTGCGCTCCTGGCTTTCACCCACGGCCACGCCGGCGGAGCCGCCGGCACCTGCGTCCGCGATCGTGGCGTCGTCACCAACCGCATCATCTCCGCCGACGGCACCGGTGCTCCCGGCACCCCTCGACCTCGGCGCGCAGGGTGCCCTGGCCGTGGCGATGAGGCCCGACGGGGCCTGGGTCGGCTGGGCGACCGCCGACGGGCTCGGGCATCTCGTGGGCACCGACCTCGGCTCGACACAGGCCGCGGCCGGCACCCTGACCGGCAACATCAGCCCGATCGAGCGGATCACCTTCAGCTCCGACGGAACCCTGCTGGCGACGGTGACCCGGGACGGATCCGTCGGTGTCTGGGACGTCAGCCAACCTGCCCGGCCGCTGATACTCAGCCGTCTCACCGACCACAGCGCACCCGTCACCGACGCGGCGCTGCGTCCCGACGGCGCCGTGTTGGCCACCGCGGGAATCGACCAGAAGGTCCAGGTGTGGAGCCTCGCCGACCGGCGCCGGCCCGCCCTGCTGGCAGAGCTCACCGGGCACCTGGGCGCCGTCGACGCCACGGAGTTCTCCGCGGACGGCCGCACGCTGGCGTCCGTGAGCGGCGACGACGCCACGTTGCGCCGCTGGGATCTCTCCGACCCCGCGCACCCGCGCGTCCTGGACTCCCGCCGGGTCACGGCCAGCGGCTCCCTGACCGATGTCGTCGTCGGCATTCACGGCAGCACCGCCACCGCCGCGGACGACGGTTCCGCGGTCGTGTGGTCCGCACCTGGTCCGGGCGGCGCCACGGACCTCGTCCGCCTCGCCACCGGAACGACCGGCCAGTCAAGGATTGTCACCGACGGACCAGGTACGACCTTCGCGATCGCGGGTGGCGGGCGCGGCCCCGTCGTGTTCACCGTCGACCCGCTGCGCCTCACCTGGCTCGCCTGCGCCCAGGGGCTCGGCCCGGACCGGCGGTGGTGGTCCCGCGAGATCGCGGACGTCCCGTTCGAGGACCCCTGCCGCCGCTGACCTGGGCGGATCTGCGTCACAACGCTTTCGTCTCCCGGCCTGGCACGCCAACGTGGACGAGGAGGACACAAGGGCGTGCCAACGGCCGGAACGGATCCGACGCCGGACCGACGCCCGCTCCCCCGGTCGATGAGGAAGAGGAGCGTTCGCGGCGATGACTTTTGGAGAGTTGCTCATCTCGGTCGGAACCGGCCATCTGGTCACCCTGCCGGGTTCTCGGGCGGCGCGGACGCTGGCCGCGGGATCAGCCTCGCCCCGGCTGGTCCCGGCCCCGGACGAGATCTGCGCGCGCCTCATCGCCCTGGCGGCCGCGGAGCTCGACCACGGACCGGGTGCCTGCTGGGACGGCGCGGTACTCACGCTGCTGTTTCCCACCGACGCGCCCCGGGACCCCGCGGTGCCCGGCCCACGCGGGCCGGTGGAGGAGGTGGCGACGCCGGCGGAGTTCCTTCGCGCGGTCAGCGCCGCTAGATCCGCCGGCACCCACGAGATCCGGCTGCGCCCCACCTTCCGTCTGGACACACCCCTCCCGGACGCCGTACCACTCCCGGACACCACGTTCCCCACACCCGGCACCCACGTCACGGCCACACCGGGCGTCACCGCCGACGACACTGCGGACAACCCGATCTCCCGGCGGCTGGCCGAGATCGTCGGCACGCTGACGGCGCAGGACGAGGCACCGCTCAATCCCGCCCGTGCCGCCGCCGATCTGGCCGAGACGCTGCCTACCAGCGGATTCGTCGTGGCGGGGGCCGGCCCGGCCGGGCTCTGGATCGAGCACGCCATGCGACCGGCCCACGGCCGGGTGCGGGTCCTGCGAGCTGGCGGCCCGGTCGCGCTGGCCGGCGCACTGCTGGCCGGCCTGCACGGCGACATCGGCGTGGCGGTGGTCGAGGACCCGCCCGTGGGGCCGGCGGCGACCCTGCTGCATCTCGCGTCCGCACTGGACGTCGACCTCGTTGTGGAGGTGTGGGGACAGCGAGGCGGCCTGCGCCGCGCCGCCGACCATCGGCAGCGGCTGCGAGCGGCGCTGCGGGGGCACGGTGTGCGGGTGATCGAGGTCCCGGTGGATTTCACCAGCACAAAGCTGCTCGTCGACGCACTCACCGACGGCACCGAGGACGCCCCGGACGCAAAGGATTCCGCAGGTACGGGCGATCCTCAGGCAGACTTCGAGCAGAAGCGGTGACTCGCGAGATATTCTACGGCCACCCCGGAGATTCCACCACCAGCTCCCCCCGGGCGGCCCACCGACCCGTCCCGAAATCAGGGATACCTCCCGGAAATGGGCTTCTTCCGCCAAAGCCCGACACTCCCGCACCGAGCGTTCCACCGCTCCCCGCACTTGATATCCATACTCCGGACGAGGCTTTTACCACACGCAATACAGGCCGCCACCACCAAACATCCGCATGGCAACTTCATGCCAGGTCGTTTTCTCCCTGTTGACAGGAGGCGCTGACGCGGAACGCGGGCCAGGTGCACCGCGGCTGCGGAGAACAATCGCCCACGCCGGCGTGAGGTGGTTCATCGGTGCGAACGAGGGCACACCGCAGGACGTGACCCGTCAGGTACCCAGCCAGCGCACCGAACGCACACCGCGGCAGCAGCCGTGGTGGCGTTCGCCGGGCACCTGGGGGGACCGCCGCACCGGTGCCCCACCGGCCGCCAGCGCGCTTGGGCTCCGGCGCGCGCTGGCACTGTTCGGTGTGGTCTTCTGTGGCGTCGTGGGTGGCCTCTTTGCGGTCGCGGATCACACCGCGCCAGCGGTTGCCCTCATGGTGATCGGGGCCACGGCGCTCATCGATCTGATCGTGATCCATCGCCGGATGGTCACGCAACGACGGAGCGGGAGCCCACGCCCGTAGGCTGTTCGGAGATCCCCGCCGGCGCGGCACGCTCGTTCCTGATCGCGCCGGGCACCTGCCGGCGGGACCACGGGGAGGGTGGGCCGGCGCGGATGGCACGTGACGCGGCGCGCACGGAGCCGGCTGTGGGTGTGGATGTGGGTGTGCCGCCCGGCGCCGCGATGCCCGGGGGCCTGTCCGGCGAAGGCCTTCCCGGCGGAGGTCTTCCCGGCGGCGACGCCGACGCGGAGTCCCGGATGCGCGGTGGGCTGCGCCGGATGCGTGCGATCGCCACCACGCTGCTCGCCTTCATGGTCACCGTCTACGTCCTCACCTGGCGGTGGGACGTCTCCGGCGCACCCGGCTGGGTCAGCTACGTCGCCGCCGCCGCGGAGGCCGGCACCGTCGGCGCGCTCGCGGACTGGTTCGCGGTCACCGCCCTGTTCCGGCATCCGCTGGGGCTGCCGATCCCGCACACCGCGATCATCCCGCGCCGCAAGGACGCGCTGGGCCGCGGGCTGCAGAACTTCGTCGGCACCCACTTCCTCTCCGAGGAGGTCGTCCGCGAGAAGGTCGACCAGCTCGGGGTGGCGGCCCGGGCCGGCGATTGGCTGGCGCGGCCGGCGAACGCCGAACGGGTCACCACCGAGATCTCCACCCGGGCCGCCACGATGATCTCCGGTATCGAGGACGACCTCGTCCGCGAGCTCGTCGAGAAGTCCGTTCTGCCCCGGCTGCTGGAGCGACGCTGGGCCGGCGCCCTGGGGCTCGCCCTCGACCGGGTGGTCTCCGAGGGCACACACCATCATCTGATCGACCTGCTCGTCGATCAGCTCGCCGACTGGCTGGCCGCCAACCCGGAGACGGTCCTGCGCCTGGTGCGCGAGCAGGCACCCGCCTGGACACCGAGGTGGCTCGACGAGGCGGTCGCCGCGCGGGCCTACGCCGAGGCGCTGCGCTTCGCCGCGGATCTGCGGAACGATCGCGGGCACCGGCTGCGCCGCGCCCTCGACAGCTTTCTGCTCACCTTCGCCGAGCGGCTGCGCACCGATCCCGAGCTCGGCGACAAGGTCGAGGCACTCAAGCGCCGGATCGTCGCCCATCCCGAGGCCGACCGGGCGGTGACAGCGATCTGGGTGACCGCCCGGGGCGTGCTGCTGGACCTCACCACCGACCCCGCCGGCGCCGCCCGCACCCGGGCCACCGAGGCCCTGGCCGCCTTCGGGGCCCGGCTGGTGAGCGAACCCGATCTGGCGGCCACCGTGAACCGGGCCGCCGCCGACGTCGCCACCCGTGCCGTCCGGCGGTACCGGGCGGAGATCGCCGCCGTGATCGGCGACACCGTGGCCCGCTGGGAGCCGGACGAGACCTCCCGGCGGATCGAGCTGCACGTCGGGCGCGACCTGCAGTTCATCCGCATCAACGGCACGGTCGTGGGTGCGCTCGCCGGTCTGGTCATCCACCTCGTCACCGAGGTCCTGCTTTGATCCGAGGTCCTGCTCTGATCCGGGGCGGCTCACCACCCGATCCGGGCCCCGTGCCACCGTCACCGCACCCGCCCGGTCCACCTGGTGTGACGTAGGCGGCCGGCTGCGTCACCGAGCGCACCAGTGAGGTGGGAACATGGCCGTAGCAGGCGCCGAACGGCCGCGGGCCGAGGAACCGGGAGACTGGGTGGAGCGCAGACCGAAGCGGGCGTCATGACAACGGCCCCGGGCCGACCGGCAGGGAGCACCCGCCCGGCCACGCGACGCCAGCCGGCCGGGCCGGCCGGCCTCGTCGGCGCGAGCGTCACGAACGCGGCGGGCCCACTCGTCCTCGCGGGCATCATCGCCCTGGTCTGGGTCGGCTTCGTGGCCCCGATCGCCCACTTCGACGTGGACGTCTTCCTGCGGGCCGGCGCGGCTGTCGCCGACGGGCGGGATCCGTATCCGGTTCCGGGCACCCCCGAGGTCTACTCCGGGTTCTCCTTCGTCTACCCGTACCTGATGTCCCTGCCGTTCGTCCCGCTCTCCGGCCTGCCGCGAGCCGACGACCTGTTCATCGCGCTGTCGGTTGTGGCCCTGTTCGTGGCCTGCCGGCTCGCCCGGGCCGGCTGGTGGACGTCCGCCCTGGTGCTCGGTGCCTCCTGCACCATCACCGGCCTGCAGATGGGCACCCTCAACGCGCTGCTGTTCTGTGGGCTGGTCGCCCTGTGGCGCCTGCGGGACACCCCCGTGGCGGCCGGGGTGCTGGCCGCGCTCCTGGTGTACAGCAAGCTCTTCCTCTTTCCGGTCGTGCTGTGGCTGGTGCTGACCCGCCGGTGGCGCGCGACGGTGCACGCGCTGGTCTCGCTGGCCGCGCTGGCCGCCGTCGGGGAGGTGTACAGCCCGGTCGAGGCCCGCACCTACGCGGACATGCTGGGGGTGCTGGCCCGCGAGGAGGCCCCGGACGGCCTGAGCCTGACCGGCCTGCTGATGAACATCGGGCTGGGCACGGGCACCGCCACCTGGGCGGCACGGATCACCGCCGCGGCCCTGCTCGCCGGATGCCTGTGGTACGCGCGGCGGTCCGGCCGCGCGGAGGCCGACGGCCTGCTGTTCGCCGGTGTGATCGCGGCGGCGCTGGTGGCATCGCCCATCGTGTGGAGCCACTATCTCCTGCTCCTCGTCGCCCCGCTGCTCGCGATCACCCGTGGCGTCCCCGGGCCGCGGGCGGGCGCCGGCGCGGGTGATCCCAACCGCCCGCTGGCCCTGTTCACCGCCGGTAGCTGGCTGCTGGTGACCCCCCACCTGAGCACCCCGATGGACCTGCTCGTCGCGTCGGTCGTCCTCGTTCCCCTGGTCGCCGTCCCGTTCCTGCGTCCGCTGCGCGCACCGCACCCACCGGGCGAGGGACGGCCGAGGGGCCCGGGGCATCCGGCGGGTCTGGCCGGGCTCCCCCGCACGGCGGCCCGGGCCGCCCTCGCCGCAGGGCTCGTCGCTGCCCTGGGAGCGGCGCTGTGGGCTGTGGCACGCGTGCACGGCGATGACCACCGGGTGATCGGCGCCTACGGCACGCTTGTCGGAACGATCGTGCTGGTGGCCTGGGCCGTCCGCGCCTGCCTCCCCACCGGGGACGGCCCGCTCTCCGACCTGGCTCCCGCTCCGGTTCCGGGCCCGGCCGCGCACGCAGCCACAGGCCAGGCCGCGGCCGCGGCCTCGGATCCGGTGGCGGATCCGGATCCGGTGGCGGATCCCGCGCCGACCGCGGGTGCGTCGCGCACCCGAACGGGCCGGATGCACCCCCAGTAACAGATGCATGCCGGGCATGGGCATTCCGGCGTGTGGCCACGTCGCCATGGTCATCCGAGAAGGAAGTGTCGTCCGGGCGACTGCGAACCGCTGTTCGGCGGTTCACCGGGGCAGATGTGACGTAGAACGTCCTCCCCTGATGGTTAAGCACACACCGCACGGCCCCCGATCACGCCCGGGTAGGAGGTAACGTCTTCCTGTCGGCGTCACCGAGGGCAACCAGCCCACGAGGCGCCGACAAGATCTCGGGACATCCGATCAACCAGGTCGGATGTCCAAGGTCGGTGCGAGCGCCATGGCGGTCCGAAACCGCGGTTGGGTCCGGTCGCGTGAAACCGGCCGCCCCCCGGCCGCCGGATGACACTTTCCGCGTTCGTGAACCACGCCGCATGGCGCGTGGAACCGATGTGGCGTGTGTTCTGTCGGCCCTGACCTGATCGGCGGATCCCCTGACTCAGCCCCGCAGCACCCAGCCCAGCCCCGCCCACCGTTCGGCCCGTCCCACCCGGGGCAGCCGTCCTCGTCCCACCGGACACGGTCGCGGCGGGTCCCGTCCTGCCCCGTTCCGAGCTGGCGAGCGGCCGGCCGCCCGTCCGGCGCTGGCCACCCGCGAACCCCGTCCGCCCGCCGAGTCGTTCGAGGCTGCCGGGCTCCCTCCGAAGCTTGTGGCGGCCCTGGCCGACCGCAAGATCCTCGCGCCGTTCCCGGTGCAGGCCGCCACGCTGCCTGACGTGCTGGCGGGCGAGAACGTGCTCGGCCGGGCCCGCACCGGCTCGGGCAAGACCCTGGCGTTCGGCCTCCCGCTGCTCGCCCGGCTCTCCGCGACCGGCCCCGCCCGGCCGCGCCAGCCCCGTGGGCTGATCCTCGTCCCGACCCGGGAGCTCGCCCAGCAGGTCAACGACGTGCTGGCGCCGCTCACCCGGGCGCTGGGGCTGTGGATGACCCCGGTCTACGGCGGTACGTCCATCAGCCGGCAGATCTCGGCGATGCGCCGCGGTGTGCACCTGGTCGTGGCGACCCCCGGCCGGCTCACCGACCTCATCGAGCGGGACGCCTGCCTGCTGGACGAGATCGAGATCACCGTGCTGGACGAGGCCGACTTCATGTGCGACCTCGGGTTCCTTCCGGCGGTGAAGGCACTGCTGGACATGACCCCGTCGGGCAGCCAGCGGCTGCTGTTCAGCGCCACGCTCGACCGCGAGGTCGAGGTCCTGGTCCGCAGCTACCTGCCCGAGCCGGTCCTGGTCGCGATCGACCCGGAGGTCTCGCAGGTCTCGACGCTGGCGCGGCACGCGCTGGAGTCCGTGGACCGCGCGGCCCAGCTCCGTCTGGTGACGGCGCTGGCCGGTGGCGCCGGGCGCACGCTGGTCTTCGTGCGCACCCAGCGGGACGCCGACCGCGTCGCGCAGGCGCTCACCGAGGCCGGGGTGCCGGCCGAGCCGCTGCACGGCGGGATGCCCCAGGGTGCGCGCACCCGGGCGCTGGCCGGCTTCACCGACGGCTTCTACCGGGTGCTGGTCGCCACCGACGTCGCCGCCCGCGGCATCCACGTCGACGGCATCAGCCTGGTGCTGCACCTCGGTCCGCCCGACGACCCGAAGACCTACCAGCACCGTGGTGGCCGCACCGCGCGGGCCGGGGCCGACGGCGCCGACGTCCTCGTCACCGTGCCGGCCGAGCGCGGGAAGGCCCGCTCGCTGCTGCGGGCCGTCGGTGTGCCGGCCCAGCCGGTACCCACCCTGCCCGACGACCCGATCGTCACCGAGCTCGCCGGTCCGCCGGCGCCGCCGGTCGACCCGGCCACCATCCAGGCCCGCCGTCGGCGGGACGGGGGGCGCCGGGAGGGCGGGCGTCGTGAGGGCGGTTTCCGCGAAGGTGGTTTCCGTGACGGCGCACGGCGCGACGGTGCCGGGCGTGAGGGCGGCTACCGGCGTGGTGCTCCAGGTGCCGGCCAGGCGGGCTCGGGGGCGAGCGGCTCCGGGCGTGAGGGCGGCGACCGCGACGGCGGTTCGCGCCCCCGCTTCGACGGCCACCGGCCGGCCCGGACGGGCCGTGGCCTGAACCGCGCCCCGCGGGTCGAGGCCGCGCCGGCCTCCGGCAGCTGAGCCCGGCCAGCCGGGTAGAACCGCGGTAGGCGACCGCGACGCTGCAGGCCCATACGCGACAGTGCCCCGGAACGCTTCGGCGTTCCGGGGCACTGAGCCGTTTCCGTCGTCGGCTCGGACTCTATGCATCCGCTGACCGAGGGCCGTGAGACGGAAACGGCTCACTGGTGGTTCGTCCCGATCGTCCGGCGCGAGGCCGCGACGGTCCGGTCACAACGAGCGCGATACGCCCAGTCGCAGCCGCTTCGGGTTCGCCAGCGACCCGAAGGACAGCCCGTCGCTGCTCTGTTCCGCGAGCTCGACGCCATCCACGGTGCCCGGGACCGCCTCCCGCTGGCCGTGCGGCGCGGACCCCGTCTGGGGAGCGACCGACTCGTCCTGATCCATGCGCAACACCTTTCGAAGAGTTACCGAATCGGCACTGAATACCAAAACGGTATCCAGTGGGCGCGTCGGCCAGTGCGGGAGGTGTCGGCGGTCACAGTGAGGTACGTCCACACATCGAACTGCACCCGAACGGCAGCCGAACCACGCCCGAACGGCGTACAGACGACGGGGAACGACGGAGAAGGAGCACGATGGCGCCACGTCCGCGGTGGGAGGCCGGCACCGCTGCGGAGCGGGCCTTCGCCCACATCACGGACTACCTGGCCGGTCTGCCGGAGCGGCCGGTCGCCGCGGCCGAAGGCTACGCGAAGATCCATGCCCGGCTGAGCATCCCGCTGCCCGCCGGCAGCACCGATCCTCTCGAGATCGTCGACGAGCTCGCCGCGGCCGCCGAACCCGGGCTCGCCGCCACCGGATCACCGCGCTTCTTCGGCTACGTCATCGGCGGAACCGTCCCGGCGGCCCTGGCCGCCGATCTGATGGCGGTCGCCTGGGACCAGAACGCCGGCCTCGCCAGTCTCTCCCCCGCCGCCGCGGCCGCCGAGGCGGTCGCCGGCGAGTGGATCAAGGAGCTGCTGGGCCTGCCCGCCACCGCCTCGGTGGGCATCACCACCGGCACCCAGATGGCCCATGTCACCGCGCTGGGCGCCGCCCGGCACCGTGCCCTGGCCCGGTACGGGTGGGACGTCGAGGCCGACGGCCTGCACGGCGCGCCGCCGGTACGGGTGTTCGTCGGCGCCGCCCGCCACACGACCGTGGATGCCGCGCTGCGCCTGCTGGGGTTCGGCTCCCGCCGCCTGACCGTGGTCGACACGGACGACGCCGGCCGGATGCGACCGGAGGCGCTGCGGGTCGCGCTCGCGGCCGGCACCGGCCCGGCGATCGTCGTCGCGCAGGCCGGCGAGATCAACACCGGTGCGTTCGACGCGATGGGGCAGATCTGCGCGATCAGCCACGAGCACGGCGCCTGGGTCCATGTCGACGGCGCGTTCGGGCTGTGGGCGGCCGTGTCCGCCTCCGCCCGGCGCCGCGCGCTGGTCACCGGGATCGACCAGGCCGACTCCTGGGCCACGGACGGGCACAAGTGGCTGAACCTGGCCTACGACTGCGGCATCGCGATCGTCGCCGACGAGCGGGCGCACCGGGCCGCGATGTCGACCCGCGCCCCCTACATCCCGCCCCCGGCCGTCGACGAGCACGACCCGTTGGAGTGGACACCCGAGTTCAGCCGGCGGGCCCGCGGCTTCGCGCTCTACGCCGCGCTGCGATCGCTGGGCCGGGCGGGCCTGACCGACCTGGTGGACCGCTGCTGCGCGCACGCCCGGCGCCTCGCCGACGCGCTGGGCGCGCTCGACGGGGTCGCGGTGCTCAACGACGTCGAGCTCAACCAGGTCCTGGTCCGGATCGACGACGACGACGCGACCACGGCAGCGGTCATCGAGCTCGTCGTCACCGGCGGCGAGGCGCTCGTCTCCGGCACCGTGTGGCATCGCGCCGTGGCGATGCGGCTGTCGGTCTGCAACTGGATGACGACCGAGGCGGACGTCGACCGGGCCGTCGCGGCGATCGCGGCCGCCATAGCCGACGCACGTGGCCGTTGTCACGGGTGAGTGGCCCGGTGGTGCGCGGCCGGCATGTTCTCTTCAGGCCTGTCGGCGGGCAGCGCTAGGCTGCGTCAATGCCGCCGGATCCCCGTGCGACAGCCGTCGACCGCCTTCACCGCCACCGAGAGACCACAATCCTTCACCGAGAGACACATTGAAGCCACACTAACGACCTGAAGTAGCCGGGAACAATAGGCGAGTAGGTCGGCGGACTTTTCGGCCGGCTTTCTTTCCGCCCGCCCTGCCCGCACTCGTATCGTCGCACCGATATCGCCCCACCCCTGCCCCCGCCCCGTCCCCGCCCCGCATCGACCGGCGTGCCCTCCGCGCGCGGGAAGGTCCCGACGACATGCCGAACTCCTTCGTCCACCTTCACGTCCACACCGAGTACTCGATGCTCGACGGGGCGGCCCGGCTCAAGGACATGTTCTCGGAGGTCTCCCGGCAGGGGATGCCCGCCGTCGCGATCACCGACCACGGCTACATGTACGGCGCCTACGACTTCTACAAGCAGGCCACGGCGGCCGGGGTGAAGCCGATCATCGGGTGCGAGGCCTACGTCGCGCCGGAGTCGCGCCTGCTCAAGCAGCGGGTGCGGTGGGGTGACCCGAACCAGAAGAGCGACGACGTCTCCGGTGGTGGCTCCTACACCCACATGACGATGTGGGCACGGAACGAGACCGGGCTGCACAACCTGTTCCGACTCAATTCCCGTGCGTCCATCGAAGGCCACTACATCAAATGGCCACGCATGGACTCCGAAATCATCGCCGAGCACGCCGAAGGGCTGATGGCGACAACCGGGTGCCCGTCCGGTGAGGTGCAGACGCGGCTTCGTCTGGGGCATTACGACGAAGCACTCAAGGCCGCCGCGAAATACCAGGAGATCTTCGGCCGCGAGAACTTCTTCTGCGAGATCATGGATCATGGCATCGAGATCGAGCGCCGGGTGCGGGACGGGCTGATCGACATCGCCCGCGCGCTGGACATGCGCTTCGTGGTCACGAACGACTCGCACTACACCTACGAGTCGGAGCGGGCCACCCACTCCGCTCTGCTGTGCGTCCAGACGGCGTCGACGGTCGCGAACCCCACCTTCCAGTTCGAGGGCTCGGGCTACTACCTCAAGAGCGCCGAGCAGATGTACGCGATCGACACCTCCGACGCCTGGCAGCAGGGGTGCGAGACCACGCTGATGATCGCCGAGCGGGTCGAGCCGGCCGGCATGTTCACCAAGCGCAACCTGATGCCCCGCTTCCCCGTCCCCGACGGCGAGACCGAGGAGTCCTGGTTCCGCAAGGAGACCTGGGCGGGCATGGACCGGCGGTTCCCGAACGGGTTCGACGAGGAGCATCGCACCCGGGTCGAGTACGAGCTCGGCGTCATCCTCTCGATGGGCTTCCCGTCGTACTTCCTGGTCGTCGCCGACTTCATCATGTGGGCGAAGAACCAGGGCATCCCGGTCGGCCCGGGCCGTGGCAGCGCCGCGGGCTCGATGGTCGCCTTCGCGATGGGCATCACCGACCTCGACCCCATCCCACACAGTCTGCTGTTCGAGCGGTTCCTCAACCCCGACCGCGTCTCCATGCCGGACATCGACATCGACTTCGACGAACGTCGGCGCGGTGACGTGATCCGCTACGTGACGGACAAGTGGGGTGAGGACCGCATCGCCCAGATCGTCACCTACGGCACGATCAAGGCGAAAGCCGCCATCAAGGACTCCTCCAGGGTCCTCGGCTACCCGTACGCGGTCGGCGACCGCATCACCAAGGCGATGCCCCCGGCCGTCATGGGCAAGGACATCCCGCTGTCCGGGATCTTCGACCCCAAGCACGCCCGTTACAGCGAGGCCGGTGAGATCCGCGGCCTCTACGAGTCCGACGCGGACGTCCGCAAGGTCATCGACACGGCCAAGGGCCTGGAGGGGCTGATCCGCCAGGCCGGCGTGCACGCCGCCGGCGTGATCATGTCCGCCGAGCCGATCATCGACCACATCCCGGTGTGGCGCCGCGACGCCGACGGCGCGATCATCACGCAGTTCGACTACCCGACCTGCGAGAACCTCGGCCTGCTGAAGATGGACTTCCTGGGCCTGCGCAACCTCACCGTCATGGACGACGCGGTGCGCAACGTCGAGTCCAACCGCGGCCACAAGGTCGACCTGATGGGCCTGGAGCTCAACGACCCGCCCTCCTACGAGCTGCTCGCCCGCGGCGACACCCTGGGCGTGTTCCAGCTCGACGGCGGGCCGATGCGCTCCCTGCTGCGCATGATGCGGCCCGACAACTTCGAGGACATCTCCGCCGTGCTCGCGCTCTACCGGCCCGGGCCGATGGGCGCGAACTCGCACATCAACTACGCGCTGCGCAAGAACGGCCAGCAGGAGATCACCCCGATCCACCCGCAGCTCGCCGAGCCGCTGGCCGACATCCTGGACACGACCTACGGCCTGATCGTGTACCAGGAGCAGGTCATGGCGATCGCGCAGCGGGTCGCCGGCTACACCCTCGGTCAGGCCGACCTGCTGCGCCGGGCGATGGGCAAGAAGAAGAAGGAGATCCTCGACAAGGAGTTCGTGCCGTTCTCCGACGGCATGAAGACCAACGGCTTCTCCGCCGAGGCGATCAAGATGCTGTGGGACATCCTGGTCCCCTTCTCCGACTACGCCTTCAACAAGGCGCACACCGCCGGCTACGGGCTGGTCTCCTACTGGACGGCCTACCTCAAGGCCAACTTCCCCGCCGAGTACATGGCCGCGCTGCTCACCTCCGTCCGCGACGACAAGGACAAGAGCGCGATCTACCTGAACGAGTGCCGGCGGATGGGCATCCGGGTGCTGCCCCCGGACGTGAACACCTCCGACGCCGACTACACCGCGCACGGCGACAACGAGATCAGGGTGGGCCTCGCCGCCATCCGCAACGTCGGCGTCAACGTCGTCGAGTCGATCGTCCGCAACCGGAAGACGAAGACCCGCTTCGCCTCCTTCCCCGACTTCCTGGACAAGGTCGACGCCGTCGTCTGCAACAAGCGGACCGTGGAATCGCTCATCAAGGCCGGCGCGTTCGACTCGCTCGGGCACACCCGCCGCGGCCTCGCCGAGAAGCACGAGCAGGCCGTCGACGCGGTCATGGGCGTGAAGAAGAAGAACGCCGAGGGCCAGTTCGACCTGTTCGCCTTCGACGGCGAGGACGGCGAGCCGGACGCCGCCCCGATCTTCGGCGTCCAGGAGTTCTCCGACCAGGAGTGGGACAAGTCCCTGCTGCTCTCCCTCGAGCGGGAGATGCTCGGCCTCTACGTCTCGGACCACCCGCTGCTCGGCGTCGAGCACATCCTCGCGGCCAAGGCCGACTGCAGCATCGCCGCGCTCAACGGCGGCGAGTACCCGGACGGCTCCGTCGTCACGATCGGCGGCATCATCTCCGGCCTGCAGCGGAAGGTGACCAAGCAGGGCAAGCTGTGGGCCCTGGCCACCGTGGAGGACATGGGCGGCGGCCTGGAGGTGATGTTCTTCCCGGCGACCTACGAGACATGCTCGACCCAGCTCGCCGAGGACGCCGTCGTCATCGTCAAGGGGCGCATCGACAAGCGGGAGGACACCCCCCGCCTCGTCGCCTCCGACCTGACCGTCCCGGACCTGAGCGATCACGCGCTCAGCCCGCCCGTGGTGATCACCCTGCCGGCCTCAAGGGTCAACCCCCCGACCGTCGACCGGCTGCGTGAGGTGCTCGGCGACCACCCCGGCACCACCGAGGTCCACCTGCGCCTGCAGTCGTCCAGCCGGGTCACTCTCCTGCGACTCGACGACGCCTACAAGGTCCAGCGGACACCCGCGCTGATGGGCGACCTCAAGGCCCTGCTCGGTGCCTCCGCCGTGGCCTGATCGAGGATGAAGGGCCGGATCACGGCCGGTCGTGCGGAGGCGGCCGCCGCCATGAACGGCTACAAATCAGAACATGGATGCGAGTGACCACACGCGGACGGTACGTCAGTCCTTCAGCCGTCAGACCCGCCTGTTCACCGACCGCGACGCGGTCTTCGCCGCCCGCGAGCCCGCCGTCCCCTGGCTCGAGCCGCTACACCCCGACATGATCATCCTCGACGTGGCCTGCGGAGCGGGCCACGTCGCCGAGCTCGTCGCACCGCGCGTCCGCCAGGTCGTCGGCCTCGACGTCACGACCGAGCTGTTACGGATCGCCGCCACCCGCCTGCGGGACGCCGGTGTGGCCAACGTGCTGTTCCAGGAGGGCGACGCCGCCCGGCTGCCCTTCCTCGACGCGTCCTTCGACGTGGTCTACTGCCAGGCCGCCCTGCACCACTTCCCGGACCCGCGACCGTACGTCGCCGAGATGGCCCGGGTGTGCCGGCCCGGCGGACGGGTGGTGATCTCCGACATGGTCGCCCCGAGCCCCCGCCTGCGCGGCCCGTTCGACGACCTGCACCGCAGGATCGACCCGTCCCATGCGGCCACCCTCCTCGACACCGAGATCACCACGCTGCTGCGCGCCACGGTGGGCCCGCTCGCCGCGGACCCGGCCCGCCGGCGCGCCACCCTGCCCATCGACCGGCTCCTGACCCCGGTCGCCGACCGCGAGGCGGTGTTCGCCGCCCTGCGGGCCGAACTCGCAGGCGGCCCGACCACCGGCTTCGCCCCGACCGAGCAGGACGGCCAACTCCTCATCAGCGTCACCACCGTCGCCGTCACCGCAACCCCGGCCGGCCCCTCACCGACCCACCGCTGACCAGGAGGACGAACACATGACCACCACCACGCCGTTCGACCCGCACACGCTGCTCGCGGAAAGCCGACTCGGGGTGCTCGCCACCATCAAGGCAGACGGGCTTCCGCAGCTCTCCCCCGTCCTGCCCTTCTATCACCAGCCGGCCGGTGTCCTCTATGTGTCCATGACCGAGGGCCGAGCCAAGACGGTGAACCTGCGCCGGGACCCGCGCGCGGCCCTGGAGGTCACCAGCCCCGACGGCTGGGCCTGGGCCACCGCCGAGGGCACGGTGACCCTCGTCGGCCCGGGCACCGACCCGCACGGTCCCGAGGTCGGGGCACTGGTGGACTACTACCGCCTCGCCGCGGGCGACCATCCCGACTGGGACGAGTACCGCTCGACGATGGTGTCGGACCGCCGCGTCCTCATGACCATGACGGTCGACCATGTGTACGGCGCCAGGCTCCGCTGACTGCATCCCCGCTGACAGACAGCCTCGAATCGATCGGGAGGGAACCCTGTTGTCGCAGCACCGCCAGCCGCTGGTCGTGACCGTGCCCACCGAGGAGCTCCGCGAGGCGCTCGCCTCCACACCCGGAGCCGAGGTGATCGTCTGGGACCTGTCGGGCGCGCCGCCACGGCGGGACCCTGACATCGTCGTGGTGCCCTACATGTCCGATCCGGCCGTGCTTGGCGCACTCGACGGGCTGCGACCCCGGCTCGTGCAGAGCCAGTCCATCGGCTACGAGCGGGTCGCCGACGCACTCCCCCCAGGCCTCACCTTCAGCAACGCCGCTGGCGTGCACGAGACGTCCACCGCCGAGCTGGCGATCGGCCTGATGATCGCCAGCCAGCGCCGGCTGCCAGCGCTGGTCGCCGCCCAGCTGGATCATCGCTGGGCGCACACCGCGTCCCGGTCGCTGGCGGACTGCAGGGTCGTCGTGGTCGGGCAGGGCGGCGTCGGACGGGCGATCATCAGCCGCCTGCGGCCGTTCGAGGTCGACATCACCCGGGTGGCCGCAACGCATCGCCAGGACGCCGACGGCGTCATCCGGTCGGTCGACGAGTTGCCCAAGCTGCTGCCCGACGCGGACATCGTCACGCTCGCCGTCCCGCTGAACGCCTCCACGGAGGGCATGGTCGACCGGGATCTGCTGGCCCTGATGAAGCCGGGTGCCCTGCTCGTGAACGTCGCACGGGGCAAGGTCGTCGTCACCGCCGACCTCGTCGAGGCGGTCCGGGCCGGCCATGTCCGCGCCGCGCTCGACGTCGTCGACCCCGAGCCACTACCGCCGGAGCACCCCCTGTGGCGCCTCGACGACGTCCTGCTCACCCCTCATGTCGGCGGGCACAGCGCCGCGATGCTGCCCCGGGTCGTTGCCCTGGTGCGCCGCCAGATCGCCGCGCTGTCCACGGGCCATCCCCCGCACAACGTCGTCATCCCGGCCCGGGCCTGAGGCCGCGCGGGACACGGGCGCGGGTCGTCTGCGGCTACCCTGAGCCCGGGGACACCGGGCGTTCGGGAGGCATCCTCAATGACCAGCGTCGACATGAACAACGTCGTCAGCGCGCCCTACACCGGCGTTCTCGGGCTTCATCATCTTCAGCTGGCGATCCCGGCCGGGGCGGAGGATGCCTGTCGGGCCTTCTGGTGCGACCTGCTCGGCCTCACCGAGGTGCCGAAGCCGCCACCGATGGCCGCTCGGGGCGGCGCCTGGTTCCGCGGAGCCGGCTTCGAGCTGCATGTCGGTGTCGATCCGGCGTTCACTCCGGCGGCCAAGGCGCATCCGGCCATCCTCGTCGACGACATCGACGCGCTGTCCGAACGCCTGGCGGCCGCGGGCATCGCGGTGACCTGGTCGCACGACTTTCCAGGCCACCGCCACTTCTACAGCCCCGACCCGGTCGGTAACCGAATCGAGTTCATCTCGCCCGACCCGGTGTCCTAACGCCACTGGTGGTGGGAAGACCGCGAGCCGTCAGGGCGTCAGGTACGCCTCGACCTCGGCGATCGCCTGCGCCGTGTCGCGGAAGAGGACGCCATGCCAGCCGGCCGCCCGAGCACCCTCGACGGCCGCCGGTGTGTCGTCCAGGAACACCACCTCATCGGGAGCGACGCCCAGCCGTTCGCAGGTCAACGTGTAGATCCGCGGATCCGGCTTGGCCAGCCCGACCTCATGGGAATAGACGATCACTTCGGTGACGTCCGCGAACCCGTATCGCTCCTGCTCACGTTCACGCGCACCGACGAAACTGTTACTGAGAAATCCCGTACGAAACCGCGGCGGGAGTGCCCGGAACCACGCGAACAGCTCGACGTTCAGCGTGCCCAGATACTCGTCCCACATCAGGCTCCAGAAGTCCTCCAGCTGTTCCTCGGAGACATCCAGGCACGCGCGGGCCATGGCAATCACCTCGCTCTCCGACATCGTCCCCAACGAGCCCGCGAGGAAGACGTCGGCCAGACGCCCCAGCACGGTGCCCGCCGCCAGACCGGCCCGCTGTTCCCAACGCGGCATCCACCCGGTCTGCGGCGTCACCTCGAGCACGCCCCCGATATCAAGGACCACACAGCGCGCACCCATTCATCCGCCTCTCCGAGACAGGTCTCGCCGCGGTGTCGCTTGGCTCTGACCGGCATCTGTTGGAGGGAACAAGGCGGGCGCGCCGCCCCTTGCACGTCAGTTGCCGGTATAGAGATCCGACGGGCCGACCAGCAGGACGTCCGGTGACTGCGCGGCGGCCGTCACCAGCGATTCCCCGAAACCCGCGGCGCTGAAACAGACGAGTCGGGCGGTATCCGCACCCGGGCGCCCCTGTGCGCTCAGCAGCTCCCGGATCCGACGGAGCCGATCGACGTGGGCGAGCCCCATGGTTTCACCCCATTTGGCCTCGCCGATCGCCAGAAGTCGTTCGTGCCCCTGGTCGTCCTCGTCGAACCCGAAGGCGACGACGTCGAGCTGGTGACTCGCGCGGGCGGACGGATCGCTGACGACGCCCGAGGTAACCCGGCTCACCAGAGCTGCGCCGATCCGTTCCGGCGCGGCCAGGTGCGCGGTCCAGTACCGGCATACCTGCTCGAAGTGCGGCCCGAGCACGTTACCGACGAACCTGCGCTGGCCGATCCGCCAGAGCTGGGCAAGCCTGCGGCTGTCGCGCGCATGCTCCAGGTCCGCCCACATGGGACGCATCACCGCGTGGTAGAAGGTCACCAACGGCTCGGCGATGCGGAACTGGGTCCGATTGTCGCGAAACGCGTCGGGCTCCCGCGTGATCAGCCCGCAGTCGGCCAGAACGGTGAGCGGGTGCGCAAGGTCGCCCGACTTCCGCCCCAGGTAGGACGCGATGCCGCCACGCGTCGCGTTACCCTCCGCGATCGCGGCTAGGACCGAATGATAAAGCGCGGTGTCACGCAGGTCCGGCTCGTCGGAGAGCAGATAGCGCCCCTCACGGAAAAGCGCACTGGTCGGCGAGAGCACAGTACGGGTCACCCAGGCGTCGAAGTCGCCGGGGCCGGCCGGGACGTCGTCGCGCGCGAACTCGCGCCGGTAGGCGGGGGTGCCACCGACGATCGCGTTGACCTTCAACGCGGTGACCGGGTCGTCGATGCCCCAGAACCGGGCCGCGAGCTGGTGGTCGAGCGTCGGGACGACGAGCTCGAGACCGGCCCGGCCGCGCAGCGGAGCGCTTCCCGCGAGCAGACCGCCCATGAACGACATCGCGGACCCGCACAGCAGCAGCCGGGCCCGGCTGGCGTCCCGCTGCGCCCGGCGCGGCGCCAGCACGTTCTGGACGATTGACGGCAGCCGTGGGTTGGCCCGCACGAGGTAGGGAAACTCGTCGATCACCACGGGCACCGGGCGATCGCGGCCCAGGTCGAGCAGTGCGTCGAACACGGGATACCAGTCGTCGACCGCCAGCGGCGCCGGCGCGCCCAGCCGCTCGGCCAGCGCGGCACCGACACGGCGCAGGGACTCGCCGTCCGTGGCCTCGTCCGAGCCGAAGTAGAACCCGCCGGTGGCCTCGCACAGCGCACGGAGCAGGAACGTCTTGCCCTGCCGACGCCGCCCGGACACCACTCCCAGCGCCGCGCCCGTCCCGGCGTCGAGCGCGAACCGCGCAAGCGCCTCCCACTCGAACTCCCGGTCGAACATGCCCACCGGCCGCGCCAGCGTAGCCAACCAACTACCTCCCGCAGATTTTCATAAGCACAGTTATCATAACCGCACTTATGAAAAGCTGGGCGGCTGGCGATGCCGACCTGCGCCGACATCGCGTTCAGCCCGGACGGCCGTCTGCTCGCGACGGCCGGGGTCAGCGGCGACAGCTACCTGAACAGTGTCGAAAGTCCACGACACCACGGCCCGCGGCCCCGACGGCGCTCATCAGAGGATGGCGCGGCGTGTCATCGGGAGCCGTGACCGCGTGAACAGCCAGCCGGCGGCGACCGCGAGCAGCGGCACGGCGACGGTGACGATCAGCAGCGTCTCCCAGGGGATGACCAGCCGCCAGGGCGGGCCGACCACACCTTCGCCCTGCCGCATCATCAGGACCGTGGCCGCGCCGGGAAGGAAGCCGGCGATGCCGCCGAGGACGGTGCCCAGGCCGGCCACCACGCCGGCCTGGCTCGCCGCGAGCCGCCGGCGCAGGCCGGGGCTGGCGCCGATCGAGGCCAGGGTGGCGAGGTCCGCACGGCCGTCCGCGGCCGCCAGCCCGACCGTGATCACGGTCGCGCTCAGGGTGATCAGGCCAGCGCCGGCGGCCAGTGCCAGCAGGCCGATACCGAACTCGCTGGCATAACCGCGTTCCACCACCGGGGAGCTGAGCCCCAGGTCCTCCGCCGCCGCGTTGAGGCGCTCCACCTCGGTCTCGGTGGGCATGCGGTCCGTGGCGGCGACGATCTGGGCCGGGCCGCTGCGCAGGCCCAGGTCGCGTGCGGCCGCGGGGGAAAGGAGCAGGCCGCCGAAGGTGAGGTCGGAGGAGGGCGCCGACGTCGGGACCCGCGTGGCGGGCACCACGATCTCCCGCAGGGTGCCGCCGTCCGCGTTGTCGCCGTCGACGGTGACGGCGATGTGCACTGTTCCGTCCGGCCAGCGCAGCCGGTCGTCGAACACCGCCGCACCGCCTCCCGCCAGCACCCGGCGCAGGGCGGGTTCGGCGCGGCCAAGTGCCACCTCCACACCCGTCCCGTCGTCGACCACCACCTCGCTGCCGCCGAGGGTGACCGGGTAGGGGCCGGTGCCGTCCCAGCCACCGAAGACCTCCCGACACCGCGGCTCGTCGACGGGCGGCCCCCCGGCCGGCGAGGAACAGCCTGCTGGCAGGGGTGGTGACAGCGTCATCGACAGGCTCTTGCCGGAGGCGTCGACGGGCGTCTCGACCACGTGCACCGCCCGGATGGGCAGATGCTCGCGCAGCACCCGCTCCGCGCCGGCCAGCTCCCGCGCCACGTCGGCCTGGTCCCGCGAGTCGTCGACGAGGCTGATCAGTGCCACGCCGTCGCCCAGCATGGGCTGGTAGGCACGGCGATCGTGATCATCCATGGCGGCGACGAACAGGGAGACGGCGACCGAGGCCGACACCGCCGCCATCACCGCGCCGATCGCCGGGGTGGTGCGGCCACGCTGGCGGGCGGCGTCGCGCAGGGCCAGCCGCCCGGCGACGGGCAGGGTCCCGGCGAGACGGGCGACCAGGCCCACCAGGACGCCACCGACGGCGATCAGGCCGAGCATCGTCAGCGTCGTCCCGGCGAGGATCAGCAGCCCACTGCGGTTGCCGGCACCGAGGAGCGCCACGGCCGTTCCGGTGCCGGCCAGGACGGTCCCGGCGACCGGGACGCGGCGCCGCATCCGGGCCGGACTGCCGTGCCCGTTCAACGCGGCGAGCACGTCCAGCCGGCTCGCGGAGATCGCAGGGGCGGCCGCGGCTGCGATCGCGGTGAGCGTGCCGACCGCCACTATCGCCAGCAGATCCAGGATTCGGACGTCGGTGCGCACGATGTCGGCCCAGCCGTGGTCCACCAGGGTCGGGATGAGCGCCACGCCGAGCCCGGTACCGACGGCCGCCCCGAGCAGCGACGCGGCCAGGCCGATGACCACACCGCCGGCCAGCACGATGTCGCGCAGGTGCGCGGGTGCCCCGCCGCCGGCCGCGATCAGCGCGAGCTGGCGGCGGCTGCGCCGGGAACCGATCGCGAACGCGGGGCCGGCGAGCAGCGCCACCACCAGCAGTGCCAGGCCCGCGGCGAGCACCGTCGCGGCGACCATATCGGCCGCGGGGCCGGTCGAGAGGGCCGCCGGCAGCTGGGCCTCGGGGGGCGGGTCCGCGAGCACCGCCCGGCTCACCACCACCGCGCCCACGGCGTTGGCGGCACGTACCCGCGACCAGTCGATGGGATGCGGACCGACCACGTACAGCATCTGGGTGACCTCCGAGGCCACCGGAGCCAGCGTGCCGGGTGGGACCAGCACCGTCCTCTCCTGAGGTCCGAAGGTCTCCTCGACGACCCCGACGATCGTCAGCACGGGCCCGGAACCCGGGGCCTCGCCCGCGGCGAGCGCCGCCGCCGTGAGCGTGTCGCCGACCCCGAGGCCGGCGTGGCGTGCGAGTGCCCGGCTGACCGCGGCCTCACCCACGGCGGCGGGCAGCCGGCCGGACCGGACCGTTGCCAACGCCGCGAGCTCAGGACGGGTCCAGTCGGTCTCCCGCACGTTCGTGCCGACGGACCGGTCGCGGTGCGACCCGTCGCTGATCCGGAACCTCAGGTAGCCACGCAGCTCGGTAACGGCCGTGTTCCCGGCGGGCAGGGCCGACAGCGCCTGCCGCTGCGAGTCGGCGGGATCTGGCGCGGCGTCGCCCGCGCCGACGGCGTCGACGGCGCCCGGCGGAGGCATGGGGAGGTCCTCGGTCCGTATGTCGTTGCCATCGGGACTCTGGGTCAACGGACTTTCCAGCCCGAAGAACGAGACCTCGGCCTGCACGGACGGATCCTTACCCAGATGGCGGTAGGCGATCTGGGCCGGGCCGTCCTGGCTGGACCGAGCGATCACGTCGACCGTCGACACGAGCGTCACCGGCACCGCGATCATCGCGAGGACGAGTGCGGTGCGCCCGCGGGCACGCAGGGCGTCGCGCCGAGCGAGGCGCAGCGCCGCCCGCCAGGCCCGCAGCCGGCCAGCCGTCACCGCCGACCCCCGTCGAACCCGCCGGACTCGCCGGACTCGCCGGACTCATGAAACTCATCGAACTCGTCAAAGCCGTCGGAACCGTCGGCACCGCCGGCACCGTCCCGCGCCGCGTTCGGCCCGTCCGACGCCGGGTTCGCCGCCGTACCGCCCCTCGAACCGTCCGCAGGGACGGGGACCGGGGCGCCCAGCAGGGACTCCGGCGTCGCGGGCGTGCCGGTCGAGTCCACGACCAGGCCGTCCCGCAGGAAGATCACACGGTCGGCCCAGGCCGCGTGCCGGGCCTCGTGCGTGACGAGCAGCCCCGCGGAGCCGGCGTCGCACCGGGCCCGCAGCACCCGCAGAACCGCCTCGCCGGTGTTCGAGTCCAGCGCCCCGGTCGGTTCGTCCGCCAGGACCAGGCCGCGCGGGCCGACCAGCGCGCGGGCGATAGCCACCCGCTGCTGCTGGCCACCGGACATGTCGTCGGGAAACCTGTCGGCGAGGTCGGCGACACCGACCTCGCCCAGGGCCGCCTGCGCCTCCCGCCGGGCCGCCCGGGCGGAGATCCCGTCCAGCTCGCGGGGAAGCATGACGTTCTCGACCGCGGTCAGCGCGGGAATCAGATTGAGGTTCTGGAAGACATAGCCGAGCGACCGCCGCCGCAGCGCGGCCAGGGCCTTCGGCGACTGGCCGCTCAGCGTCGCACCCGCGATGAGGACCTCACCCGAGGTCGGGGTGTCCAGACCACCGGCGAGGGCGAGCAGGGTCGACTTGCCCGATCCGGACGGGCCCATCACCGCCACCAGCTCGCCGGCGCACACGGTGAGATCCACCCCGCGCAGCGCCTGCACCCTGTTCGCGCCCCGGCCGTGCTCCCGGTGCACGCCGCGGAGTTCCAGGGCGGGTGCCCGTCCGACCTCCACCTGGGCGTCCGGGCTGGTCAGTGCCGTTGTCATCGGATGTCCTCACGATCGGGTCCGGTAGGAGCGCCGGTGCGGTGGCGGATCAGGCGCAGCTCCACATGATCGAGCCAGCGGATCTCCGCCTCCGCGGTGAAGATCAGGTTTTCCAGGACGAGGAGCCAGGCGAGGTCGGCGCTGTCGTCGGCCGGCTGACGCAGCCGGGTGTACTCCTGCATCGCCCGGAGCGTCTCCACCCGCTGCCGCTGGAGCAGCGATCGGACGTCCACCTCGGGGAGCGTGACGGCGAGCGCGAGCTTGATGGCGAGCTCGTCGCGGCCCGCCATCCGCCGGCTCACCGGGGTCGACCACCAGCGCAGCGCTTCCGCCGCGCCGGCAGCGGTGAGCCGGTAGACGATCCCCCGGCCGTCACCGCTGTCGCCGTCGCCGTGCTCCGGGTTAATGACCGCAGTCCTCGCCACGGGTGCGGCGGTGACCGGCGCGTCCGCGGCGACGGCGCTCGGGGCCGGCGTCCGCGTGCCAGGCCTTTCCGCAGCCGAGGCGTCCGCCGCCGTGCCGTCTGTAGCCGCGGCGTTCGGGTCGGTCGGGTCCGCTCGGCTGGGAGCGCGCTCGCCCACCACGAGGCCGTCCCGCTCGAGGCGACGCAGGGTCGTGTAGACCTGCCCGATGTTCAGCGGCCAGGTCGATCCCGTCCTGGCCTCGAACTCCGCCCGCAGCTGGTAGCCGTACATCGGGCGCTCCGCCAGCAGCGCGAGCAGCCCGTTCCGGACCGACATCCCGGATCTCCCTCCTCTGCATACCGAGTATGCACGGCGGACAATACTCGGTATGCAATCAAGGGATGCTTCCGTGGGCTCGCGAGCGGGGGCCGTGCCCTGGAGCGTGCTCGCGGTTCCGCACGGTGACCGGGAGGCTCGAAGCCTGGCGCCACCCCCCACCGGAGACCCACGACCTGCGACGCGAGCGAGGCGCACCGCGGCCGCCGAGCGGCTTCGGCTGACCACGACCGCCCCGACCGGCCGGGGAAATCTCGCGCCGACTGACGTGATCCCGACACTCTCCCGGCATGCGCCCACCGACGGACACGACATCGCCTGAGACCTTCAGACCGGCTCGGCAGCGGATCGTCTGCGCCCACTCCGGCACCCGCCGCCTCGACCTGGACGGCTGCCTCGCCTTCGCCTTCGCCTTCGCACCGCACAGCGTCGGACCTCGGCGCCGCTGGACGACCCCGTCCTCCTCACCGGACTCGCCGCGCCGCGGTCAAAAAGTCGGCGAACCCGGGCATCGCCAACGTCGCCAACTCCGGGGTACGGCGAGGCCTCGACACGCGCCTGCGTCACCAACTCCGGCCCTGGGCCACGTTGCCGCGGCGCGCTCGACATCAGGCATCACTTCCGCCTCATTGAACTCGGCGAAATCTATGACCGAAGCAAAGAATGGCACTCTTCGTGCACGGGCAATGCCCCAGACGAGTGGACCGGACAAGGCCGGAGCAGCCAGAACAGGACGCCAGGATGGTGTGAGGCAGGAAACACCCGCGGCACGGCACTCGGGTTGTTTGCACCACCCATTTGTTGGGGGACCATGCGATCAGGAAGGGCCTGCGTCGCCCTGCTCCAGCTGACGCCGCCCTGGCACAGACTGAGCAGGCAGGGCCGGTGCTCCCCCGCGGCCGCTCGCCGCATTACCCGTGTCGTGTGGTCGCCGCGCGGGCGATCTGGCGGTTCCGCGGTGACCACAGGCCCCGGCGCCCGCAGGGACCGGAGGAAAACGTGACGGTCGATCACCCCGTCAGGTCGGAAGCAACCATGTCAACGCCGCGAGAAACGCGCCCGGCCGACACCGCGCCGAGCAGGCCGGAAGGTGCGCGTGAATGGGCGCCGGGCGACCCGCGCCCGCCCGGTTTGGACTGGCCGCCGGAGGTCGAAAAGGCATCCCGTGATCTTCTTGTCGAGCTTTTCGGGACGGATCCCGCGGTCCGGGTCGAGATGTGGGACGGCTTCGCGTTGGGGCCGCGGACGTCGACGCGGGTACTGATCCGCAACCCGCATGCGCTGCGCCGGGCGCTCTCCCACCCGGGTGAGCTGGGATTCGCCCGCGCCTTCGTCGCCGGTGACATCGAGATCGACGGCGAAGACGGAGCCAGGGGCGACATCTTCGAGGCGCTGGCCCTGCGCAAGCAGATGGCGACGATGCGCCCGTCGGCGGCGGTTGCACGGGCGGCGGTCGTACTGGCCAAACAGTTCGGGGTGCGTCCGCCGGAGCCGCCGCCGGAGGAGGCCCGCCTGCGGGGACGTCTACACAGCCGCGCCCGGGACGCGGCGGCGATCTCGCATCACTACGACGTCTCGAACGAGTTCTATCGGCTCGTTCTGGGTGAGTCGATGACCTACTCCTGCGCGGTGTGGGAGCCGCAGGCCGCAGAGGGTCCGCTGCCGGCGGGGCTCGCCGGGGCGCAGGCGGCGAAGCATGAGCTGGTCTGCCGCAAGCTCGGGCTGCGGCCCGGTGAGCGGCTGCTGGACGTCGGCTGTGGCTGGGGCAGCATGGTGCTGCACGCGGCCCGCCATCACGGGGTCCACGCCGTGGGCATCACGATCTCCGAGGAGCAGGCCGCGCTGGCCCGCCGCCGGGTGGCGGAGGCCGGGCTGGGCGACCGGATCGAGATCCGCCTGCAGGACTACCGGGAGATCACGGACGGCCCGTTCGACGCGATCAGCTCGGTGGGGATGGTCGAGCATGTCGGCCGGGCCAAGCTGCCAACGTACTTCGAGAACCTGTTCCGCCTGCTGCGCCCGGGAGGGCGGCTGCTCAACCACGGGATCTCGTTCCCCGGTGACCCGGCCGGCGCCGCCCGCCGGCGCCCCCGGATCGGGCCGGTCCCGCTGCCCGAGAACGCCGACTTCCTGCACCGCTACGTCTTCCCGGACGGTGAGCTGCACGAGATCGGCACGCTGGTCACGCTGATGCAGGGCGGCGGGTTCGAGGTGCGCCACGTCGAGAACCTGCGTGAGCACTACGCACTGACCCTGCGGGCGTGGGTCACCAACCTGGAGCAGCGGTGGGACGAGGCCGTCGCCATGGTCGGCGCCGGCCGGGCCCGGGTATGGCGGCTGTACATGGCCGGGTCGGCGCTCAGCTTCGAAGGTGGCTTCTCGCAGATCCACCAGGTGCTGGGTGTGCGCCCCGACGGCGGCGACGCACACCAGCCACTGCGTCCGTCCTACTGAGTGGGCCCGGCCTGCGCAGGCCCGCGCTCAGCCGCGCAGGCGGAAGCTGAGGTCTGCGGCGGGGACGGTGACGTCCATCTGGGCTTTCTGCAGGCGGCCGGAGAGCTCCCAGGTCAGTGACTGCCAGCGGGTCATCTGGTCGAGGACCCACTGGCCGGACTGGCGGGCGCCGTTGCCGGACCGCCCGTTGCCGCCGAACGGCAGGTGCGCCTCCGCGCCGGAGGTCGACGTGTTCACGCTGACCATGCCGGCGCGGATGCCGCGGCGGAAGCGCCGTACTGTCACCGGGTCACCGGTGAAGATCGACGAGGACAGGCCGTAGCCGGGCAGGTTGGCGAGCTCGATGGCCTCCTCCAGGTTGCGGTAGCTGGTCAGGCCGACGAGGGGCCCGAAGGTCTCCTCGGTGAACAGGTCGTCGTCGGGGCGCACGCCGTCGACCATCACCGGGTGGTAGTACAGGCCGGTCTCGGGGTTGCCGAGGAAGCCCTGGCGCGGGCTGGACGGGCCGATCCGGCCGAGTGCGGTGGAGCCGAACGGCTGGTGGTGGTCGCGGATGTGCGCCAGGTGGTCCTCGAACCCGGCGGCGAACCGCGCGTCGAGCAGCGGTCCGTAGAGCACGTCGCGGGTCGGGTCGCCGATCGCCGCGGCGGCCAGCGCGGCGGTCATCCGGCGGCGGAACGCGCCGTGCACCGACTCGTGGGCGATCACCGTGCCGAGCGAGGTGCAGCGCTGGCCGGCGGTGCCGAAGCCGGCGAACAGCGCGGCGGCGACGGCGGCGTCGAGGTCGGCGTCCGGGGCGAGCACCATCGGGTTCTTGCCACCGAGCTCCAGGCACGGGGCCTGCAGGTGCCGCCCGCACAGCGCGCCGATGAACCGGCCGACGGACGTCGAACCGGTGAATCCGACCTTGTCGACGAGGCCGGCGTCCAGGGCGCGTTCGAGGCCGACGGAGGTGGTGGGGCCGTCGGCGAGGACGAGGTTGGCGACTCCGGCGGGCACGCCGGCGGCGGTCATCAGGTCCATCAGCGCCGCGGCGCAGGCGGCGGCGTACTCGGCGGGCTTCCAGACGACGGAGTTGCCGGTGAGCAGCGCCGGGACCAGGTACCAGGACGGGACCGCCACCGGGAAATTCCCGGCGGTGATCACCATGGCGACGCCGAGCGGCTCCCGGTAGGTGAACAGTTCCCGGTCGGGCATCTCGGAGTCCACCGTCTGACCGTGGGGGCGGCGGCCCTCGGCGCGGAACAGGGTGCAGGTGTCGACGATCTCGCGGACCTCGCCGCGTGCCTCGGCGAGCGGCTTGCCGACCTCCCGGGTGACCAGGCGTGCCAGCGCTTCGGCGTTCTCCTCGACGAGCCGTCCGAAGGCGCCGATGACCTCCCCGCGTACGGGTGCCGGGACCTGCGCCCATTCTCGCTGGGCGGCCCGGGCGGCCGCGGCGGCGGCGACGATGGACTCCGCGCCGTCGAGGACGACCTCGGCGACGACCTCGTCGAGGCGTGCCGGGTTCGTCGAGGTGATCACCCGGGTGCCTTCCGGCGCGATACCGGACGGGCCGGCCGTCGCGTACAGGTCGTGCTGACGTCCACCGATCACCGCGGCCACCCGGCGGGGATGAACGAGAGTCATCGCTGTCCCTTCTGCTGCGTTGACGACGAGGGTGCTGGCGAGTCCTGCGCGGACGGCGCCGGCGCCGGCGACGGCGAAGGGGCCGGCGACGGCGAAGGGGCCGGCGACGGCGTCGACGAGTCGGGCCCCGGGCTCGGCGCGCCGGTCTCGACACGTCTGATCCGGGTGCGCCCGAGCGAGGTGGCGACCCGGTCGAGGGCCGCCACGCCGCGCTCGAGCTCGTCGGCGCCGATGGTGAGGGCGGGCCGGAACCGCAGGGCCTGCTCGCCGGCGGGCAGCAGCAGCACCAGCTCGTCCTCGCGCAGCCGGCGGACGGCCTCGTCCCGCAGCGCGCTGTCCGCGACGTCGACGGCGCACAGCAGCCCGCGGCCGCGTGCGTTGCGCAGCAGCCGGGGGTGGCGTTCGACGACGTCCGTGAGCGCGGCGAGCAGGTCGGCGCCGAGTGTGGCCGCGCGGTCGAACAGCCGCTCGGACTCCATGATCTCCAGCATCCGCCGGGACCGGACCATGTCGACGAGCCCGCCGCCCCAGGTGGAGCTGATCCGTCCCGGTACCCGGAAGACGTTGTCGGGGACCTCGTCGACCCGCCGCCCGGCCATCAGCCCGCCGAGCTGCACCTTCTTGCCGAAGACGACGATGTCGGGGCGCAGCCCGAGCTGGGTGTGCGCCCACGCGGAGCCGGTGGCGCCGACGCCGGTCTGCACCTCGTCGACGATGAACAGCGCGTCGTGGCGTTCGCACAGCGCCGCCATCGCGCGCAGGAACTCGCCGCGCAGATGGTTGTCGCCGCCCTCCCCCTGGATGGGTTCGGCGAGGAAGCAGGCGATGTCGTGCGGGTGGCGGGCGAACGCGTCCTCGGCCTGGGCGAGGGCACGCCGCTCGGCGGCGACGACCGCGTCGAGCGCCGCTCCGACGCAGGGGAAGGTCATCGCGGGGCAGTCGATACGCGGCCAGTCGAAGATCGGGAAGCGTGCGGTCTTGACCGGGTCGGTGTTGGTCACCGACAGCGTGTAGCCGCCGCGGCCGTGGAACGCCGAGCGCAGGTGCAGCACCCGCCGCCCGAGCTCGGCGGGACGTCCATGTGCCTCGTTGTGGCGGCTCTTCCAGTCGAAGGCGCATTTCAGCGCGTTCTCGACCGCGGCCGAGCCGCCTTCGACGAAGAACAGGTGGGGCAGCTGCGGGTCGCCGAGCACCCGGGTGAAGGTCTCGACGAACTCCGCGTACGCGACGGAGGCCATGTCCGGGTTCGCCGGCTTGTTGACCGCGACGCGGGCGAGCTCGGCGAGGAAGGCCGGATCGCGCACGAGCACCGGTGGGCTGACCCCGAGCGGCGCGGACGCGAAGAAGCTGTAGAGGTCCAGGTATCTGGTCCCGGTACGGGCGTCGACGATCGTGCTGCCGGAGCTGGCCTCCAGATCGCAGACGACGTCGTATCCGTCGACGAGGACATGCCGGGACAGAACCGGGATCACGTCGGTGGGCCCGAGTTGGCCCCGGGTGCCTGTCGAGGTACCGAACTGGATGTGCCCAACCGCCACGGTCCGCCTCCTCGCATGCCGATCGACCACTGCACTCCTGCCCCGCTCGCGTGCGCTCACGTGCCGCGCCCGCTGGCAGCTTCCTGCAGCGTCCCGGTTACCGGGCGGAACCGCGATCCGATCAACCTCCGGCACCTCGCGGAGGGCCTGCCACGGCCCGCGCTGCCCGTCGGCCACCGCGGGTGAGAACATCGACATCTGGGACCAAACGGCACGAGACAGGAGACGAGGCCCAGGACGCGGTGCTGACCCCCCTGACCACGGACGATCCGCAACAGATCGGGCCCTACCAGCTCACCAACCGCATCGGCGCGGGCGGAATGGGCGTCGTCTATCTCGGCTTCACCGACGACGGCCGGGCCGCCGCGGTCAAGGTACCGGCCACGGCCCTCGTGGGCGACCCGAATTTCCGCTCCCGCTTCCGCCAGGAGGTCGCGGCCGCGAGCCGGGTCCGCGGCCGGACGGTCGCCGCCGTCCTCGACTCCGACGCGACCGGGCCACGCCCATGGCTGGCGACCGAGTACGTGGAGGGGCGCAGCCTCTCCGAGGCGGTGCTGGCGCGCGGCCCGTTCGACGAGCGTCTCGTGACCGCGGTCGCCGTCGGGCTGGCCGACGCGCTGGTGTCCATCCACGCGGCCGGGGTCGTCCACCGTGACCTGAAACCGGCGAACATCCTGCTCGCCTGGGACGGTCCGCGCGTCATCGACTTCGGCGTCGCCCGGGACGACGCCACCACCTCGCTCACCCGGACCGGCAGCCTCGTCGGCACGATGGCCTGGATGGCACCCGAGCAGTTGCGCGGCGAACGCGCCGGCCCGGCGGCGGACATCTTCGCCTGGGGCGCCTGCGTGGCGTTCGCGGCGGCGGGGCGGCCCGCCTTCCGCGGCGAGCAGCCGCAGGCCGTCGCGCTCGCGATTCTCAACGGCGCACCGGACCTGGAGAACCTGCCGCCTCTGGTGGCACCGCAGGTTCACGCCGCGTTACGCAAGAACCCGCAGGCCCGTCCGGGCGCCGCCGAGATCCTGGCGAACCTGCTGGGCCGGCCGGCGGACGCCCCGACCGACCCGGCCGAGACCGGCCGGCTGATGCGGAGCTGGTGGAGTCCGCCGCCCGGGACCGAGCAGGCCCCGCATCCGCCCCCACCCCGACCTCGGCCCACGCACACGCCCATGCCGGGGCCCGCACGGGCACCGCGTCCACAGGCACCCCCGCCGATGCGTGCACCCGCGCATCCGCGGGAGGGACAGCACCCATACCCGCGCGACGGGCAGCCGGCACTTCCGGCGAACAGACAGCCTCCTCGTCCTCGTGGCGGGCAGCCGGCACGCCCGCGGGACGGGCAGCCCGCGCCACGGGCGCGGCGACGGGCGCTGCCCGTCGCCGCGCTCCTCGCGCTGGGGCTGCTGCTGGCCGCCGGCGGCGCGGTCAGCGGCGCGCTGCTGATGTCGCACCGGAATCAGGGCGCCACCGGCACGGCCGCCACCCTGACGCCGACCCCCGGCTCCCCGGGCAGCCCGTCCGCGACGGCCAGCCCGGCCGGCTCCGCGACCGGGCCGTCGGCCTCCGCGACGACCACCCAGCCCGCGCGGATCATGTCCGCCGACGAGGCTGCCCGCGAGGTCCGGAAGCAGGGCTACACCCCCGACATGGGCTCCTACGACCCGCAACGGATGCTGAACCTCGTGCGCGGTACCCGGGAGAACGGCGGCCGGCAGCAGGAGATCGCGTTCGTCTTCGCCGACGGCGAGTACCAGGGCACCGACACACGGGATCCGAGCACGAGCATCAGCGTGGAGCCGCTGTCATCCGTCGAGGCCGCGGTGACGTACCGGACCTACCCCGCGGGCGGTTCGACGCCTACCGGTTCGGCGGTCGTCCGGTTCAGCTGGAACGGAACCAAGCTGCTCACCGACGGCCAATTCCCGACCGCGGACCCGGCGCTACCGGATCATCGTTGACCCATCCCGCGCCCCAGACGAACGCAACACAGGAAAAAGTCACCTTTAGGCCAAAAAAATGTGACCAGCACAACGAAGTCACCCGGACGGGCCTACCGCTATTCGGGTACCGATGTTGGGATGGTGATACATCGGGCCGAGCCGCACGGAATAGCAACGGTCTCGACAACGCGGGTACTCGTTCGAGGGTGCCCAGGGCAGTAGCCGGTAGTCAGTAGTGAGTAGCCAGTTCAGCAGTGAGTAGCCAGTAGCGAGTGCCAGGACAGACATTCCAGCCCACCCGGGCCGGTCACGAGGGGGAACGGTGCTGACACCGCTGGTGGCGGGGGACCCTCGGCGCATCGGCCCGTTCGAGATCCACAACAGGATCGGCGCCGGCGGCATGGGCTCGGTCTACCTGGGCTTCACCGCCGAGGGGCGGGCCGCCGCGGTGAAGGTGCCCGCCGAGGGCCTGGCCGGCGATCCGGAGTTCCGCGCCCGGTTCCGCCGCGAGGTGGAGGCCGCCCGCCGGGTACGCGGCCGTGCCGTCGCCGCCGTCGTCGACGCCGACCCGGACGCGAGCTCGCCCTGGATGGCCGTCGAATACGTCGAAGGCACCAGCCTCGCCGACGCGGTCATCCGGCACGGCCCACTGGAGCGGCGGCTCCTGCACGGCTTCGGGGTGGGCCTCGCCGACGCGCTCGTCGCCATCCACGCGGTCGGGGTCGTCCACCGGGATCTCAAGCCGACCAACATCCTGCTCGCCTGGGACGGACCGAAGGTGATCGACTTCGGGATCGCCCGGGCCAGCGGCACACCGACCCACACGCACACCGGAATCCTCGTCGGCACACCGTCGTGGATGGCCCCCGAGCAGCTGCGCGGCGAACGCGCCACCCCGGCGGCCGACGTGTTCGCCTGGGGAGCCTGCGTCACCTACGCGGCGACCGGCCATCCCCCGTTCGGCACCGGTGACCCGGCGGACGTGCTGACCGTGCTGCACCGCGACGAACAGCCCGACCTCGCCGGGGTCCCGGCGAACCTGATGGGCGCGGTGCGGGCGACCCTGTCCCGCCGGCCGGAGGACCGGCCGACCGCGGTGGAGCTGGTCCGCAGCCTCGTCTCCGACGTCGCGGGCGACGGCGTCCCGGATCCGTCCCGGGTCGCCGCGAACGCGCAGACCTCCTGGCAGTGGGATCCGCACGCGCCGGCCGCGCCGGCTCCGCGGCCGCCGGACGCACCAGGCGCGCTCGGCGGCGGCCAGGCCGGAGGCGCTGGCGGGGCTGGCGGCGCCAGCGGCGTTGCCGGGGCCGGGGCCGCTGCCGGGGGCGCCCACGCCGGCGGACCCGGTCGTTCCGGCGCCGCACGGACACCCGCGGTCGGGGCGGCCGCGGCGGCCGGCCGAGCGGGGTCGCGCGCCATCGACCGGCCCACCCAGCCGCTGACCGCCCGGCCCGACCTCCCGTTCTGGGAGGAGCCGCCCGGCGGGGACTCCTCGCTCGGCACCATCCCGGTGCCGAGGCTGACCGGCCTGATCGACCCGCGAAACGAGGTCACCGACCCGTCGATCCGGCCACGCGCCGGCGCCACCGCACCGGCCCACGCCGCCACCGGAACCGGAACCGGCACGACAGCCGGAACCGGAACCGGAACCGGCGCGAAGCCGGCCACAGCGGGAACCAGATCTGCCGGCAAACCAGCCGCTGCAAGCTCGGCGGCCACGGCAGCCAAGCCTGCCAAGACGGCGGGCGGGGCCCGGCCCACGGTGCCGACGGGCGGAGTTCCCACCGCCGGCACCGCCAAGTCCGCCACCGCCGACCCGCATGACCCGGGAACCCCGTCACGGGCCTCCCAGCCGGTTGTCGCCGGTGCGGGTGGAGACGGGCAGCCACTGTGGGCCGGCTGGCCGCCGGCGGCACGGCTGTTCCTGGCGAAACTGACCACCACCCGGCGACGGGACCGGGCTGCCATGGTCGCCGCCGTCGTCGCGCTCGGAATCGTCGTCGGAGCCGTCGTCGCGCTGACCGCCATGGACAGCCAGCGCGCCGAGGGCAGTCCGGGTCCAACCGCCCCGGAGCCGTCCTCGTCGCTGGGCGTCACGACAAGCCCCGTGTTCACGCCGGCGTCCCAGCCTGCCGCGGTCGTCACGCTCGCCGCCGCGCACACGAGCCGTCCCAACGGCTGGCCGGACGAGCTTGCCATGGTCGACGAGGCGGGCGCGGGCCCCGGCCACGCTGCCGGTCAGCCCGACGACCCGCGCACCCAGCCGGCGCCGCAGGCCTCCCCGACCGGCAGTGTCTCCCCCACCCCCGACGCCCCGGCGCCGACGAGCACGAGCGGCTCACCGAAGCCGACCTCGACCCCGTGCCCCTCGAACGGACGGGTGGACGAGCTCACCACCAACGCCACCATCAGCCCCTGCTGACCGCCGGGGGCGAGGTCGGCGTCGGTGTCGTGGCCGGCGCGGCGGAGGCGCCGAAGCCCGCCACGCCGGACGCTGACGCGCGAGGGTACGCCGACGGGCTCGCGGTGTTCTCGGCCCCCGGCGCGGCGGAGCCGGAACCCGCGGCGGACGGGGTGAGGCTCGGATCCGGCGACAGGGTCGGCGTCGGATCGGCGCTGGGCTGGTCGCCGGGCAGGCCGGACGCCTGGGATGCCGTGGGCGCCGCCGACGTGCGCGGCCGCGATGTCGGTGTCGGCGTCGGTGTCGGGCTCGATGAGGCGAGCTGTTGCTGCTCTCGCCGGAGCTCGGTCCTGGCCTGCTCGACCGCCGCGTCGTAGGAGCGCGACACCGGCAACGACTGCGGCCGCACGAACACGTAGAGGACGAACACGCCGACCAGCGCGGTGGTCAGCAGCGCCGTCGAGCGGCGCATCGGCAGACCCATCGGGAGTCGCATGGCCGGGCGTCTCATGAGGCGGTCGGCGGGGCCGTGTCGAGGACGGCGGGGATGTGGATGCCGGCCCGCAGCAGCGCGCCACTGATCCTGGCCCGCAGCGCCCGGCCGACCTCGAACTGCTTGCCCGGCAGGGTGCGCGCGACGATCTGGACCTTGAACTGGTCGAGGTCGAGGCTTTCGACGCCCATCACGGTCGGCTCGTCCAGCAGCAGGCCGTGCAGCGTCTCGTCGGCGTACGCGTCGACACCGACCTCGGTCAGCACGTCGGTGACCGTCGCGACGTCCACGTTGGACGGGATCGGGACGTTGATGACCGCCCTGGCCCAGTCCCGGGAGAGGTTGACGACCTGGACGATCTGCCCGTTCGGCGTGATCACGACCTCCCCGTTCGGTGTCCGGACCCGGGTGATCCGCAGCGTGACCTCCTCCACCGTCCCGGTGATCGCGGTCGGTGAGCCCTGCACGACCAGACGGACGAGGTCACCGAAGCCGTACTGTCGTTCGGCGACCATGAAGAAGCCGGCGAGGACGTCCTGCACGATCCGCTGGGCACCGAAGCCGAGCGCCACACCGAGCACCGTCGCCGGCGCGACGATCCCGGTCAGCGGCACGCCGAGCCGCCGCAGCACCAGCATGACCGCGACGCAGTAGACGAGCACCAGCGTCACCCACGTCAGGACCTGCACGACGGCGTGCCGGTGCTTGGTCGTCTCGGAGCGGACCGCCCCGTCGGTCACCAGGGCCCGCGCGTCGATGCGACGTTCGACCCGGGCACCCGCCCAGTTCGCGAACCGGGTCAGCAGGACCGCCCCGATCACGATCATGACGATCTCGAGGCCCTGACCGCGAGCCCACTCCGAGATGTCCGTCAGAGGTGCGGCGGCCAGGCGTTCCGTCTGATCCGTCTGAATTGTCCGCACACGTCCGAACCTACCCGCGTGCCGCGGTTCAGCCCCGCCATCAGTGCCAGACCGCGTGAGTCCCCGCGGTGATCAGGCGGTCGACTGCAGGACGATGCGCCGGCGCCCGCCCGCATGCACGCATGCACGCATGCACGGAGCGGACGTCTCAAGATCGAAAATGTGCGAGGCCGGTCGTCAACGTCGTTGACTATCTTGTCCAGGGGTCTTCCGCGGGATGGTACGACCGAGATCACCGCCGATGGTGGAGCCTCGGGTACTCGACCGAGGCGGTGACCTGGGATCCTGCGGTCCTGCTCGACGGCGGTAGTGGCGGTTCGTGGTCGCCGACCGAAGATCTGAGGATTCCGGTCGCTCCAGCAACCAGGATCCTCATGCCTTGCCAGGCAGCAATTACAGCCCGAATCCACGGCGCGGAAGCGGCGCGGAAGGTAGGAGGATTCCGGTCGTTCCAACAACCGGAATCCTCCTACCTTGTCCGGCAGCAGCGGCAGTTCGAAGCTCCGGATCCTGCGACAGGCTCCTCGGAGCCGGACCGCGAGCGCTACGACGACCAGGCCGGGCGGGCGGCTTCGCCGGCCTCCCGCCGCGCCGCACCGGGGCGGCGCCGCTGGATGGGCCGTTCGAGCAGGTAGTACGACGCCGAGGCCAGGCCCAGCGAAATCAGCCCGACCACCAGGATCGCCGGCCACCGGCCGACCGCGACGGTCAGATCGCGGCCCCAGTGGGCGACCACGGGGAAATGCCACAGGTAGAACCCGTAGGAGATCCGCCCGAGCCAGGCGAGGGGCCGCACCGCGAGCATCCGGAACAGCCAGCCGGTCGTCGCCCCCACCTCCAGCGCGAGGATAACGACTCCGGCGAGCAGGGCGATCGCGGTGTACCCGCCGCGGGCGAGCGCTGTCGGCCGCGGGCCCCAACCGCTCGGCGCCGCCACCATCGCCACCGCGAGCAGCACGAACGCGACCGCCCCCACCACCGGCAGCACCGCCACCGGACGCACCGACACCGGCCAGGACGCCGGCCAGGCGAAGGCCGGACGCATCCATACCGGACGCACCCATACCGGACGCGCCGTCTCGGGCAGCGCCGTCTCGGGCAGCGCCGCTTCCGGAGTCACCGCTTCCGGAGGCACGGGCACGGCGTCCTCGGGACGTCGTTGACGGCCAGGCAGTATCGTCCCGTGATCGCCGGCCTCCCCGGCCGCTTCAGTCGCAGGGGCCTCCCCGGCATCGCGCCGGCGGGCGCGCAGCCAGGCGGCGAGGGCGCAGCCGACCAGCAGGGCGTCGGCCCGGGTGTCCAGGCCGAAGTAGGTCCGCGTCGCCGACGCACTGGAGGCGTTCAGCGCGTCGCGCCACAGCATGACCACGACCACGCCGCCCAGCAGGACCACGGGAAGCCGGCGGTCGATCCACGGCCGGCGGCACAACACGAGCAGCAACAGCGGCCAGAGCAGGTAGAACTGCTCCTCCAGCGACAGCGACCAGGTGTGCCCGAGCCAGCCGGCCCCGGTGTTCTGCTGCACCACCTGGAAGTAGTTGTTCACATACAGCATGGCGGCGGCCAGGGTGTGCAGGAACTCGTCCCGCTCGCCGGCCGTGCCGATGCCGAGCACCACAACCGCGGTGAAGCCGACGAGGACCAGCATCCAGAACGCGGGCAGCAGCCGGTAGGCGCGCCGCAGGTAGAACCTCGGCAGGGACACCCGGCCCGTCCGATCCCGCTCGGCCAGCAGCTGCCGGGTGATCAGGAAACCGCTGAGCACGAAGAACACGTCGACGCCCAGGTAGCCGCCGGGCAGCGCGTCCATGTGGAACACGAGCACGCACAGCATCGCGAGCGCCCGCACACCGTCCAGCGCCGGGTTGTACCCGCCACGCCGGGCGGAGGCCCCCGCGCGCCGCGCGCCCGCGTCCGGCGGCGCGGCCCGCTCCCGTGGCACGTCCACACCGGTCGGACCAGCAAGGCCAGGCGGGCTGGACGGACTGCGCAGACGAGGCACACCGGGGCTGGGCGGACTGGGTAGACGGCCACCCCCGGCACGACCGGCCGGCGGGACGGCCGGTCGCGGCCGGCCCGGTGCCCTCGGTGGCGCCGGGCCGGCCAGCAGGACGCCCCCCGCGCGATCCGGCGACGCCGGACGACGGCGTGCCGTCTGGCCCGGACGACGCGATCGGTCTTCCAGGTCGTTCACGTGCTTCGCCATCCGCACTCCTCCGAGAGCAGCCGAGCTGTCGGTCCCTCGCCCTGTCCTCCGCCCCCTTGCTATCCGGCCAACCTTGGTGCCAGCTGTCAGGGCCACCTGGCAGAAGCGATCGAGATGCCACCAGCCGCGCCCCACGGCGACACCCACCCTGAGTGACGGGAAGTTACCCAGTGCATCGATCGGCACTCTCCGGCGAGCGAGGCCCACCCTCATTCCGATGCCAGCGCCGGCGGTCCACCCACCAGACGAGAGATCACGATCACCACGGCAAATGCATCACGATCACTGCGGCAGATGCGTCACGATCATGACGGCAGATGCGTCATATGATCAAGAGAGCGTATGCTGCGAGGTGCAGTTACACCTGAATGATGATCGAACAAAAGGGATGGGAGTGGGCGGCGACCAGATGGCCACCGAACCACGTCAGCTCGACCTCGAGCTCTTCCCGAGACACGCCTCCGCACTGGTAGCCTCCGCGCTCGCCGACACCCGCGTCGTCGTCATCAACGGCGCCCGCCAGGTCGGCAAAAGCACCCTCGCCCAGGCCACCGTCGACCAGCGTGACGACGCAAGGGCGTACTACCTGGACGAGGAACCGATGCGGGCTGCTGCGGCGGCGGATCCGATCGGCTTCCTGCACCACGACGGCCTGCTGTTGATCGACGAGATCCAGCGGGTACCCGAGCTGCTACTTGCGATCAAGCGGGAGGTGGATCGGGATCAGCGCCCCGGCCGCTTCCTCCTCACGGGCTCGGCGCGACTGTGGGGGTTGCGCGGGATTCCCGACACCCTCCCGGGGCGGTCCGAGACCGTCGAGTTGTGGCCGCTCTCCCAGGGTGAGATCGGTGGCGGCCCCGACGGATTCGTGGATGCCGTGTTCACCGCGGACGGTGTTGATCTCAGTGATCTCGGCCCCAACGAACCGCGACGCGACGACTATGTGGGACGTGCGCTGCGGGGCGGCTTCCCCGAAGCCGTCCGCCGGGCCGATCCCCGGCGACGGGCCCGCTTCTTCGAATCGTACGTTTCGGATCTGATCGCTCGCGACATCCGTCAGATCGCCGAGATCGAACGGACCACGGAACTACGCAGACTCGTCCAGGCTCTGGCGGCAAACGCCAGCGGTCTCCTCGTAGCCCGGAGACTCAGTAATGATCTGGACGTGTCCGCCTCCACCGTGAGCCGGTACATCGACGCGCTTGAGCTGGTCTACCTGGTACGTCGCATCCCCGCCTGGTCCAGCAACCTCACCACCCGGGCCGTCGCCACCCCGAAGCTTGTCTTCGTCGACTCCGGACTCGCCGGGCATCTGGTCGGCCTGACCCAACGGCGTGCGTCGCACCCGACGGCACCGGTCGGCCCTCTGGTGGAGAACTTCGTCCTCGGGGAGCTGGCTCGTCAGCTCACCTGGGCCGAGGAGCCGGTTTCGCTCTTCCACTACCGCGACCGCGACCGTAACGAGGTGGACGCGGTTCTTGAGCGGGCCTCCGGCGAGATTGTCGGTATCGAGGTGAAAGCCACCGAGACTGTCCGTGCCGAGGACTTCCGTGGCCTACGCCGCCTCGCCGAGCAGACCCAGGACCGTTTCCACGCCGGTTACGTGCTGTATGCCGGCTCGGTCGATCCGGCCGGTCAGCCGTCCGACGGGCCCGCACCGAACGCGACGCGCAGGCCCGCGACGCAGTCGGCGGGCCTCGTCGCCGGGACCACCACACAGCCTCGGGTGGTCAGCGGCGGGTCCACCGGGAGCACCGCGACCCGGGTCACCTCCGACGTCGGCACCGTGTCCGCGTGGAGCAGCGCCCAGCCCGGGGAGCCGTTCGCCAGCTCCAGCAGGACGTCCGCCGTACTGCCGGTCGGCCGGCCGAGCCGGGGCTCGAAACCCGCGTCGCGGCAGGCTTCGAGGACGAAGGCACGCAGCAGCGGGTCGCGCTCCCGCGCCGGCAGCCGTAGCGGGAGGGCGGCGAGATCACGCAGGCGCACAGCGGACCGCCCCGCGGCCGGGTGCCCGGCCGGCAGCGCCGCCACCAGCGGTTCAGGCCACAGGTCGATCACCTGGAATCCGTCGCCGGGTGGGGCGAGCCGTAGCAGGGTCATGTCCAGCTCGCCCCGGGCCACCGCCGCCGGCTGGTCGACGACCGGCATGCCGACCAGCTCGAGCTCGACGTCGAAGTGGGAGTGCGCCTGGCGCAGCCGTTCCAGGCCGCGGTCGAGCCGCGGGCCGAGCCCGGGGTTGGCCCCCACCCGCAGGACGCTCATCGGTGCGGACGTGAGGTCGCCGGCGACGGCTGTAACCCGGTCGGCCGCGGCGAGCGTCGCGCGCGCCTCGACGAGCAGGCGATCACCCTCCGGCGTGAGCCGGACCCGCCGCGACGAACGCTCGAACAGGCGCAGGCCCAGTTCCCGTTCCAGCCGGCTCACCTGCTGGCTCACCGCCGGCTGGGCTATGTGCAGGCGGTCGGCGGCCCGCCCGAAATGCAGCTCCTCGGCGACCGTGACGAAGTAACGAAGCTGCCTGAGTTCCACGTCCGCCTGCCCCTCCCCCGGCCACCCGGCCACCCGGCCACCAGCGCCGATGCCGATGCCGGTGCCAATGCCGATGCCGGCATCTCACCCATCGATCATCTTTCCTTATCGCTGCGCGTGGATGCCGGCCCTTGGTCCACGGTGATCCGCCCCGTTGACTGGACGAACCCGGCCGGACGGACCCGTCCGGCGCGCGGGCGGAACACGGAGAAGGCGGACTACATGCGGATTGGGCTGTGGCTCGACGACGACCAGCTGTCGGTCGGCGAGATCACGCAACGGGCACACGAGGCGAGCAAGGCCGGGTTCAGCTCGGTCTGGCTGAGCGAGCGCGGCGGCTGGGACCCGCTGACCCTGCTCACCGCCATCGGGCCCCTGCCTGCCGGCACCCCGGTCGGGACGTCCATCGTGCGGACGTACCCTCGGCACCCGCTTGCGCTGGCAGCCCAGGCTCTGACCGCGCAGGCCGCCACCGGAAACGGGCTCCTCCTCGGCCTCGGCCCGGGCCCGCAGCCCATCCTCGAAGGTCAGTACGGCTACGGCACCGCGAAGCCGGTCGAGAACCTGCGCGAGTACCTGTCGATCCTGCTCCCGCTGCTGCGCGGGGAGCAGGTGGCCCACGACGGCCCGGCCTGGCACGCCGCCGGCGCCCTCTCCGTGCCGACCGGCCCGGCCCTCCCGGCGCCGCCGGTCTACCTCTCCGCGCTCGGCCCCCGGATGCTGGCGCTCACCGGAGAGGTCGCCGACGGAACACTGACGACCTGGACCGGTCCGCGTTCCATCACCGACTACGTGCTCCCGGCCCTGACCCGCGCCGCCGAGGCTGCCGGCCGCGAACGCGTACCGGCCGTGATCGCAGGCGTGTGCGTCGGCCTGACGAACGATGTGGACAGCCTGCGCGGCTGGGTTCACGAACAGTTCGGCGCAGCGATCGGCCTGCCCAGCTACCGGGCCGCGTTCGAGCGCGAGGGCGTCGCCGGCCCGGCCGACACGGTGCTCGCCGGCGACGAGACGGCCCTGGAACGCGAGATCGACCGGTTCGCCGCGGCAGGAACCACCGAACTGCAGATCATCCCCTGCGGCACACCGGCGGAGAAGGAGCGCACGGTCGCCTTCGCCGCCGAACTGGCCGCCCGGTTCGGTAACGATCGCTCCTGACCTCCGACCTTCGGAGCAGCGACACGTAACCATCCGACTGCGGGTAGTCTTGCTATCGGCTGGCCGCTGGGCGCCAGGTCACGGTCCGGGAGGTCGTCATGCAACGTCTCGACATGGCCAGCGTCGTCCCCGAGGCCTACAAGGCCGTGATGCACCTGGAGAAGCACGTCCGGTCCACCGTGGACGGCACCGTCCTGGAGCTCGTGAAGCTGCGGGCGTCGATCCTGAACGGCTGGGCGCACTCCCGATCAAGCCACATCGTACGGCAGGATGTACAGGCATGTCTGCCAGTGCGCCCCGGGACGCGCCGAACCTCCACCCGATAGATAACGGAGAGCCCGCATACGGCTACGAAAGGCTGTCGCGGGACCGGGAGGGCAAGAAGCGGAAGGTCACCGAGCAGCGGGCGGACATCGACGGACACGGCCCGCTGCTCGGTTACAACCTGGTGCAGCACTTCGAAGACAACTCTGTGTCAGCGAGCAAATACGATATCGACCGGCCAGGGTTCGAAGCACTCTGTGAGGCACTGAACACGTCCGGCGTCCGGAACCTCCTGGTTACCGAAGTCACCCGGATCTCTCGCCAGGACGAAACCGGCGGGATCTTCATGGGCATCATGACCCGCGCCAAGGGCAAGGTGGTCAAGATCCCGGAAGGGATCACCTACGACTTCAGCACCTCCCACGGACGTGATCAGTTCCGCCAGGCCCTCCACGACGCGATCCGGGAGTCAGACAAGATCTCCGAGCGGGTGAGAAAGGCACAGACCAAGCTTCGCGAGAAGCAGCGGTGGACGGGCGGGCCCGCGCCATACGGATTCAAGAAGGACGTCTACCCCGAACTAGTCGATGGTCGTTACGAGACTCGAATCCGTTGGGTCGTCGAGGAATCCGAAGCCGAGCACGTACGCGAGATGTGCGCCGCGATCCTCCGTGGCGAGTCCCTGTCTATGATCTCCGACCGACTCAACCAGGCCGGAGTGAAACCGCGTCGTAGCAAATACTGGCAGTACAGCAGCGTCAGCGCCATTACCCAGAACCCGCGCATCTGCGGACTGTACGCACTTCAGGTTGACGGGGTCTGGGAAGTTCCCGACGTCCAGCCCGAAGAGCAGCAGTTCCCGCCGATCGTCGACTATGCGACCTGGAACGCGGTTCGGCTGAACCTTAAAGCCCGGGGCCAGAAACCCGAAAGGACCACGGCGCACGATGCTGTCACCGAGACAGCCGGACTCTTCCGCTGTGGAGCCTGCCAACAGACGCTATTCCGTCACGCAGCGAATTCGGACAGCGTTTCATCGTTCATTCGTCACCCCGGCCCCGGTAGGTCTCGCCCGTGCTCAGCCGGTCACAAGCTGAGCGCGTCCTATGACGAGACGTGGGATTACGTCGCAGGCCTGATCGACCGATTCATTCTCGCCACCCCCCTCATGCGGCGTACAGCGGAAGTCCGCGACTTTGACGACGAACTCTCACGAGTCGAGCGGGACCTACAGGAACTCAACACCGCGCTTGACGCCGGAGAACTCACGCTACGACTCGCCGGGGTCCGAGAGAGGGCGCTCCTACAGAAAGAACGGGAAATTAAACTCGCACGCGAAAAGGCGCGTACGAGAAACCGGCCGGTGAATAATTTTGGTGTCGCGGCGACCTGGCGGAACCTCCCGCTCACAGAACTCCGGGCCATCATTTTCGGGGTGTTTCAATACATCGAGATCTCTCCGGGAATTCAGGGACGGGATCCGTGGGACAGTCGCAGGTTCACTCCGCACTTCACCGAGGAAATGAGTCCGGCACTTAATGACCTGTTGATCGGGTCCGCCCCCGGGTGGGAAACCGTTGCACAGTGGCTCCGCGCGATGAAAGAGGATGCCGACGCCCCGAAGGATGACGCCGGAGCCCTACAGCTCTCACAGGCGATGGTGTCGAAGCTCCTGTTCTGGGCACGCGCCGCAGAAAGGAACGGGGTCGAGGATTTCTTCAGGACGCCCACGTGGTCACAGTGGGTACTGAAGTCCGGGAACTTCGTCGAGATGCCGGATCTCCCGCCCGCTGACGAAAACACCCCCCATGAAGAGGTTCTGTATTACCTCGACGTGCCCACCGACGTCTCCCCGTTCGACTGAGCCGAGACAGTGTGAGCCTCCCGTGGTTGACCTCCCATGCACCCGACTCCCCCACCGAGTGCATGGGATGCCCGTAAAAATGCCTAGAAACTCCGTAGAACGACGAAACCCGCGCGGTTGGGGAGAGGCTCGGCTCGGCTACCTCGCGGCTCCTGGGGCTTCTGAGCCCGTCCGCCAGGTCGACCGTCACCAGCTCGGGAACCTGGCGGAGCACCAGGCCGTGAACCACACCGTCAGCGCCGCCGATGGGCACCGACGCCGCCCCGGTAACGGGAAACGGCTCAGAGCCTCTCAGAGCCACGGCAACCGCACCGCCCGCCCCTTGAGACTAGCCCCGGACACTCTTCGTCGGTCTGTGACGTTTCTGGACACCGGCGTGAGCCTTCCCCGATACCGAGGACAACCGCGGTTCTCGGATGAAGCCGCGGTGAGCTGGTGGGGGCTGGCGGGTGGCGACCGAAGAGCGCCCCGCGAGCCGAGCACCACCAGGCGCCGGCGGTAGCCGGCGGAGACTGAGCAGAGCAACCCGCACTGAGCGTTTCCTCGTTTGCCGTTCCTCTCCTCATCGGTTTCGACTGTTGATCTTCCTCACGCTCGCGCGCTCGCGTCAATAACCACTTCAGTGGTTATTGAAAGATCCTTAAAAACCTTTAGATGCCTTACAAAGCCTTATGACTCCTTAGTGGGACATTGGCGAGACACCGGTGAGTCATCTGGCGAGACACTGGCGGGTCACACTTAGTGGGACATTGACGGGACATTCTGAAGGGGATGTCCCACTGAATGTCCCACTAAGTAAATGTCCCACTAAGTCAAAGACGAAATGAGACCCCCATCCTTCCCAAGGGCGGGGGTCTCGTCACGCGCTCCACTGGCGAACTCGGGAGCTACTTCCGGCGCCTCTCCCGTTCGATCAGATCCTTCTCGATATCCTGCACTATCTCAGGTCCATAATTCATGAAACTGGTCAAAATCGGGCCCTGGTGTATCTCCGTGAAGAATCCGAACCGGAAGATCGAAAGCAGCATCACTTCCGCCGTGTAGCTCCGAATCCAGCGCTCCATCTTGCGTTCCGCGTCGGCAATGTCAACATCGGATGTGTCGGAATTCTCATCGACGCGACTAATAAACTCCTTCACGAAAAGGGGCGGCAGCTCGTTTTCCGGGATATCCGGAAGATCCGCGGGCCCGATCGTGGGATACAGATATCTGTACTTCGGGTGCTCGCGACTCATGGGAGCCATGCCACCGAGGGTGACGAAGAAATCAGTCGGTCGCTTCGCAACAGCGGTGAATTCTCCGTCATGCCGAAGGGCGTACTTATCCAGATCGATCACGTACCGGTTCGACCGGCCACCTTCCCGGAGTCGAGGGGGCGGCGTGGGCCCAATGTCACGGTAGTCGACGACCTCGAAAACGCCCATCGTGCGGAATTCCTTGACGGCTCGGGAAACCGTTTTACGACTCAGGCCATCACCATTCTTCTTCTTCGTTTCCTTTCCGATCGTTTCCGCCCCGGCGTAGCATGCCCCGGTAACGTAATTCATGTGGAACACGAGCTGCTTGAGGATCCGCCCATTAGTGTGGGAGACGACCCGACTCCAATATTCGCCGTACATCTTCTTCGCCTCGACGAATTCGTCGGGGGTGAGGTGTGACCACGGCAACTCCACCGACGGCCGCCGGTCCATGCTAAGATTCATTTGCAATCAGTTGTTCTCTCTCGCGTTCGCGTTCGTTAAGGACCCCCGCTAAGCTGTCCAGGCCGGCGGGGGTCCTCTTTCATTGTCCTCCGGGTACGGCCGCACCCCCATGTGATCAAATGCACGGAAAATGTTCCCTTGCTTGGGAACAAAACCGTGTCGTAGCCGTCCGGAGTTGATCGACTCCAGACTCTCCGTGTACTGCACAGAGCCCATCGGCCGTCAATCCCACTTTCGGTGGTCCTGCGCTCCGGCCGGAATCTGAAGCTCGCAGCAGATCGTGATCACCTCGTCCACGGGCATACCGAGTTCCTCAGACTTCCCTTGGAGCCAATCCACCACGCCCCGGGGCAGGCTCACAGTGACGTCCTGGCGGTCGTCTGTGGCGTCTTCACCCTCATCCAAGGGTTCCAGCTCGGTGACCTCGTAGCCCACGAACGGATCCCGCGTGGGCCTGGTGGTCACCCTCGTGCCCGGGAACCTTTCGAGGGGCGTGTCAGCCCTTCTCACACCCCCGGGCAAGTCTAGGGAAAAGGCTTCCTCGGTGGAACCACGCCGGCCCCACATCAGTCTTTCCCTGTCGCAGAGACACCCGTCGCCGAGGCGCTGGCAATCCACAAATCGAGGGCAAGACGCAGAACCTCACTTATGGATGCACCCCTTTTCTCCCTGACCGCCTCCATGAATGTGATCTGCTCTGGAGTCAAGTCCACCGTGTGGCGCTGCTTGTAGACCCGATACGGGCGAGGAATCTTCCGATCTTCTTCGGTGATCACGTGCTCATTTCTCCTGGCATCGAAGTGCTTTTCGTTTAGCTTCGCACAGATTTACAGAGAATCATGAATTCGTGCCACGATATAGACAGAGCCCGAAACGCGGGCAACACAAAAGGAGAAGTAGTGCCACGAAAGAAGAATGACGAGCGGCTCCCCCTCGTCCCGGATCCGAGCACGCCAGTACGGATGAAGGACGGAAGGCTCCGCACCGAAATGGGAACTCCCGTACCGACTCGTGAAGCAATCGTTCCAGAATATGTCTGGGGCGACGTGTATTCGCCTGAGCTTCGCCCCGCGAAGACAACCACGGAGCGGGAAAAGCTCGTAGCCGAGTCGAGGTCGGGCCCCTTTGTCGAGGTAGACCAGATGGAATACCGGCCGCTAGCTCAGAAGGTGACCCGATTCCAGGCGACGATTCGGCAGTCAGGGAATGTGTTGAGCCAACAATTCCCACAGTCGGCTGTGACAGCGGCGCCACGTGACGAGGTTGGGGACATGGGGCTAGATGACCCGTCACCTTCCACTAGTTCGCCGAATAGGAACTTTAAAGGCACCGCGGCGATGTATTGGGAAGGCAGCAGGAATGACTAGTCCACTCGCGAACGCTCAGGCGTACATCGCGGGCTACGCGGCTCGTCTACAGCAGAGGACCAATGCGATTCCTCAGAAGGTCAACGAGGGGCGTCGCATTCTGGAGAAGTTCCGCGAGCCACAGAAATCGGGCCCGCGAGAGCCGAGTAAAGGAACACCAGGACGGATCACCACTAGTCCATCCTCAACACCGAAGTCACCTGCCCCCGCCCGTGCAAGTAGCCGGTCGTCCGGAGCCGAGAGAAGGCAGGGGTTCGTGGAAGGTGTCCAGGTTCGTGATTGGTAGATGCCGGCGTCGTAGCAACTCACCTCCCCGAATTCGGGGATCCGGAAAAGCGGAACTTTTCTCGATCACAGTTGATACGGCACCCACCGAAAACCGGAACTACACGGGGCGGACGAAATAGCCCGATTCATCCGGAAAATAAATAGATCCTGGCCGGAGAATGAGTCAGGTGTAGTTGCTACAGCAAAGAGAAAGAGCATGGAAATGAGCATTTCACTCGAACAAGGCGAACTTTACCGGCGCGCGTCGTCGTATGTAGCCGGGGGCATGCCCGCCGAAAGGGCCCTAGACCAGGCCTACGCGGACGCCATAGCCGATCGTCAGGACGTTCTGACCGTCTTCACCGAGGTAAAGGAAGCGGCAGGGCGAGCACCTCACACCGAAATGCCGAAGGGCACATGCCCACGTTGTGGATCAACCGAGCTTTTCGTTTTCGGGGAACTTCCGCAAGTTTTCGAGGGCAGAACTCAGGATCCGGCCGCCGCGGCTCTATTGGCTAAGCGAGATCCACGTAGCGGAATAGGAACCGTCCGGTGCCCCGACTGCAATTACCCAGCTCCTGAGAGCGGATTCACGGGCCCGTCAGGCCGAGGGTCAGCGGGAAGGTTCATGTAATGCCTACGGCTACGCTGACCCGTTCTGAGGGAAGGGAAGTCTCCTACAGCACCGCGTATTACAGGTCTCTGCCTGCCGAGACACGGCGTGAATGGAATCGTGCAAAAGCGCGGGCTCGACGTGCTCGACTTCGGGCAGGTGGAAGTTCTCTGTCAAACGAGGAGAGAAGACTAATTCGGCTCAGCTCAGGGTGCACATATTGCGGGGCTACGCTGCCGAACGGGGGCTCTGAGGAAACAGACCATCTCATGCCTCTGTCGAGGTCGGGGGCCGATGTCCACGATAACGTGGTCAGCTCGTGTGGTTCGTGTAATAAGAGGAAGTCGCGCCGGACACTTCTGGAGCTGGCGGATATCGAGTGGGCTATGGTAGGCCGGGCCCTGCTTTATAGCGAGAAGGTACAAAATGAATTCGCACGACTGCTAGCAGCAGAGCCCGACCCGATCCCTATGTGACGAGCCGTCCACGTAAATAATACCGCCCTCGGTCATTTCCATTGGTGCTGATGCCCACCCGTGGAGATGGCCGGGGGTTCTGCCTTTCGTGGCTCCTGTGCCCACTCAGACAGCATGAACGGGCCGCAGCATGAACAGGTCACGCTGCACAGCCCGTACCAACTTCCCGGGCGCGGAAATGCTCTCTGAACCTGGCCGGGGCCGGACGATCCGGCCTCCCGCGCGGTGGAAAGTGACGGCCTGGTGCTCGTGCTCGACGATCCCGGGGTACCTCTCCCCTTGGCTCACTGGTAGTCGCCACGTCACAGAACGTCGACTATCGGGCGTGTTGTGCGTGATTTGGGCGTTCCCGCTCGACAGCGATGCCTGTTGCAGCCCCTCTCGCCGTTACACTTATGCAAGTAGATGTAACACCGCAGGTCAGAGAGGTTGGTCACGCAATGCGAGTCATCGCCTACATTCGGGTGTCGACTGAGAAGCAGCTCGACGGGTACGGGCTCGACGTTCAGCGTGACGCCGTCCGGGCGTGGGCACGGACCAACGGTCACCGCCTTGTCCTGATCTTCACCGAGGAAGGTGTCTCCGGGAAGCTCGAAGAGCGTCCGGCACTCGCGGAAGCGCTCCGGGCCCTGAAGGACGGACAGGCTGACGGGATCGTGGTCCCGAAGCTCGACAGGCTTGCTCGTGACCTCGTGGTGCAAGAGCAGCTCATCGCGGAAGTCTGGCGGATGGGTGCGACTGTCTTCTCTGCTGTCGCCAGCGAGGCTGACTACCTGGTGGACGATCCGGCGGACCCCTCCCGGAAGCTCATCCGCCAGGTGCTCGGCGCCGTGTCCGAGTATGAGCGCGCGATGATCGCTCTGCGTCTGCGCTCCGGCCGTGCCAGGAAGGCAGCTTCCGGGGGCTACGCCTACGGTGCCCCCGCGTACGGGCAGAAGGCCGTAGACAAGGAGCTGACGGAAGACACACGCGAGCAAGATGCGCTTGCTCGCATGATCGAACTCGCGGACGACGGGAAGAGCTTGCGGGAGATCTGCGCAGAGCTGGAGAAGGAAGGCCACCGGCCGAAGCGCGGAGATCGTTGGCACCCGACCACGGTGAACCGCTGTCTCACACGGGCCCGCGCTGCTGCGTGAGGTATCTCACAGCTTGAATCGTCAGCTTCGTAACCGTCGGTCACCGAGGCTGACGGTTACTTTGCATTGACCCCCGGTACCCTTAAGTAATCTTCCCTCAAGATCATGTGTCAGGCATCGCGCACAGGATTTCCGCGATCACTTTGTGACAGTGCAGGCAGTGTCAGGCAGTGGCGTCCGGGCTCGTGTCTCCCGGGATCACGTCACCAGGGATCGGGGTTCCGTCCCGCGTGAATCGCTCCGACTCTGAGTGATCGTCGCTGACGACGGCGTACCCGATGACACGGTCATCCTCCGCGATCACTCGTGACGCCAGGGCGTGAAGGTCCACGATGCCCCGGGTGACCTGCCACTCGGGTACGTAGAACGGCACCGACCCGAACGGCGCGTGCTCACCCCGATCACGCTGCAGGACTAGGTAGGGCGCCATGTCAGGCCCTCCCGCCCAGAGCGCTGATGAGCGACTCGCCATCGTCAGGCTTCGGGAGCCACCACACACCGGGGGCTAGCTCCACGCTTTCTGTCTCGCTGCCCGCGTCGGTGTAGTCCTCCGAGCTGTCGGTCTCCGTATCGACCGCGCTCTCGTCTGCCTGCTTCTCGTGCGCCTGGTGCTCGTCTGCCTGCTTCTCGTGCGCCTGGTGCTCGTCTGCCTGTGAGTCGCGCATCTGCTCTCCCCGTCCGCGTAGTCACCGAACTCTCCGCCAGTGTCGCATGCAGCACTGTCGCATGTTCACTGCCTACGGTCGCGAGAGTGCCTGAAGTGAAGGACGATCCGGCGGAGAACTCCCCGGGCGACAGTCCGGAGCAAGCCCCGGTGCAGCTCTCCAGCGTCGGCTACGTGATGCACGCGCTTGGGGTCTCCCGAACCCGGGCGTACTACATCACCGACCGCCACGTGGGCGAGAAGGCCTTCCCTCTGCCCTTCGGGGTGCTCTACCAGGGAGCTGGAGACACCGACCGGAAGCACGCGCGGGTATGGCTCCGCAGTGACGTCGACGCATGGCTCGACCGCCACCACGCCGGGTGGCGCGACACCGTGGACACCTGAGGTCTAACGCCGTCACCCTCGACCGCGCACCCTCCGTAGCGGAGGGACCTGACCGAAGATCCGTGTGCGGATGAAATTCGCTGGTCGGAGCTGCTTTGAGTGCATTTGGCCGATGCTTACGCTGGTTGCGATCTGTAGTTTTCTGTGAACCGCTTGTGAGGGTCCTGATTTGCAACTAAAGTCCGTATTGCCCCCGGCCGGGAGCTGATGTTGACTGAAAACTGACTCCTGAAGGGTTCATCTTGAACCGAAGAGGCAAACGGCCCTCAAAGTTTCTCGCTCGGGGCACGCTACTGGCCTGCGCTTTTCTCCTGCCAACCGTCTGGATCACTCCCACAGCAACCGCCGCAACGGCAACGGCAATCGCCGCCCCCGAACCGGGTTCTGCAAAACCGGCAGGCGTTAGGGCGGTCTCGGAGAACGTGCCAGACCGGGATGGCTACGTTATCCCAGGTGCGCACTATACGGTGAATGACCAATCTTCTCGGGTCGCCCAATGCACGCCCCAGAAAGATGGGAGCTCTCTCTGCTCTGGCACGCTCGACGTCGATAAGCCGGGCCCAGAAGAAGCCCAGAAGGCTGCAGATTCTCTCCGGAGGCAAACTTCCCGGAGTTCTCAGGACGCAGGCGGAGCCACCACCTTCTTGGTGCCAGAATACAATCTGAGCTGTGTATATCTGGCCTTTAATGACACCGGCGCAGCCGTTCAGGAGTGGAGCGGAAACAGAACAAGTACCTGCCGCCTAGAACACCATGTCGTTGAACACTACGCCTCGGACGGAGTGATTCACGGGAGTTTCAGTTTCGATCTATATTTGTCTCAAGATCTTGATGGCTCCGGAAACGGTGTTCCCTGGAAAACGGAGCTAATTGGGCGTTATAGGAATTACTGGCCACAAGGAACTATTCAGTCTGTCTACCTTGGCGATCTTTCGTTGGCCACACTTTCGTATCCGTGCATAACTGGATATGGCGGTCAAGTTCCGATTGCGCTAAGTCCAGAGGTGGGCCAGGAAGAAGACGCTGCATTCTGGGGGCCCGCCTGTCCGCTGCCTAATACGGGAACTACAATCAACGTTGGGCGGCAGGCGATCAATTACAGAACCTACGCTGGACCTCTTAGTACGGGTGTTCAGAGTGTGCGGGTCTCGGACAATCAAGCTATCCGGTGCGACCGCGTCAGAGTTGACTACCCTGGATGCGTAGTACCAAAGGTAACTGGAATTATCCAGTTCGATCGTGCAGCGAAACCCCTCTTGCAAGTTCCTGCCACGAATTATCTAAACTGGCAGATTCAGTTTCCTAATCATGTCGGCTACTACAACGACTATTACGGCTACGGCGCTCCGCTCACCTACACGAACAGCTCGGCGACCTCAGATGCCAACTATGCAGCTGCGTGCGGCCCCAGTAGCGGATGGGTAGCACCGCCGGCTCCAAACAATTCATGCGATGAGTACCCTTTTGGGAGCACTCTTGAAGGAGCAGCTATGGCAGGGGGCTCCTACGGCGTGACCTGGGGTAGAAATGGGGTCACGCCTCAGGAAAACTCTTCTGGTGGGGGAACACTCAGCGTTGGGTACAGCAAGCTACATATCCTGAACGGCGACAAGTTCTTGGCGCAGGTCCTCTAGTAAGAGACTGACCGACTGGAGCCCCTCTTCGTGCGGCACTTTCCAGCCAGTATGAAGAGGGGCTCCTCTCTGAATATTCGAAGCCGTATGGCACTCCCTTTTGCTAGACTGCCATACATGCGATCAAGTGAGCATGTCGTCATCGCGGACCACCATCAGGTTGTCGTTTACAGTGGAAACTCGCCAGCGGTCACCGAGGACAGCATTAGCGAGTTCGGCGATGGCCTCGTGGCTGCTAACGACGGCGGCCTAAGGATTTTTACGGGAACTACTTACGGTCCCGTCACGGTCCAGGTCGAGCTACACGATGAAGAACCAGCCCTTCCCTCCACAGAGTGGACGGAGGTCTCCGAAATAAGCTTCGGAGTCAGGACTGGACCCGTTGAAATTGGAACCCTCATGGGTGGCCCTATTCCGGAGAGTCCAGATCTCGCATTTTCTGGCCCTGGCTGGTACAGGATTCGAGTGGCCGCGCAAGGAAGAGACCGAGGGCAAGCCGGCGAGGTTGGTGAGCGATATCTGCTCGCAACCTGGCTAGCGCCAGAGGCTGCCGCGAACCCAGTAAGAAAATCGGATCAAATCGGGAAGTCTTTTCGAGGAGAAGAGATCGGGGAAAGGCCCGAAGAAGCCTCCGAGGCTTCCGCAAAGAACGCTCTTCGAGTTTTGGTTGAGTTGCTGCAAAATGGGGCAGGAAATGTGCCACCCGGGAACGGCGGGATAGGGCTAGAGGTCGCGATAGAATCGCCGGTCGATCGGGTGGCTGGTTTCGTGCGCAGTCTTCCTGCCTGGCCCTCATGGCTGGGAGACGGAGGTATACCTGACCTTCAGGGTAAGTGGGTCTCTTGGTTTTCTTCCTTCGACGGCTTTCGGATAGAGGGAACACCTGTCGTCGAGGCGTCTTCCGTGACCACGACCTGGGAGTATTCACAGCTTTCGGCGCCACCGCCCGGAGAATCCTTCCCGGGATATCGACCGCTACTAGCGGCACCGTCGGTAGTGCGCATTAGTTGGAGGACTGACGCCAATGGAACAGTCGTCAGCTTGCACCACAATGATCTTCCGGAGCCACTTGAGGCGCCCATGACGGATCTCTGGCGCTACTACCTTGATCGACTTTCGAAGCTCTGCAAAACTGGCGCGTTTGCGCAGCACCCCTGGCAATAGTCTCTCGATCGGCAGGCCTCACTGCTTTGTGGTGGTCCTCTCGTGTTACCGGCGCCGAGGAACTCCCGCGAGTTCCCGAGCCACGGACAGCACCGCAGGACGGGCAGCGAAGCGCCCCAGCTGCGTCCGTGCCGCGTCGATCGCCCATGCCGGGGGTTCGGGCAGGGAGGACAGATCAGGCCGTGGCGTCGGCTTCAGCGGGTTGTCCGGGGCGTTGCTCGGTGCCTGCCACGGGTGACGCCATGTCCTCTTCGATGCGATCCCGCGCGTTCGCGCGGTGTTGTTCTTCCTGGGAAGAGCACTACCAGGGACCGTCCCGGCAGGCCGAACGCTTTCGACTTCATGATCGGTACCAGTCGAGGTACCCGACGGGCCGGACTGCGTTCGGGTAGCCGGTGCCTGTCCCTGGTTATCCACAGGAGCGAAGAGCAACCGGTAGACAGCGTTCCGCCCCCGGCGTGCCCTCTCGGCAAGGGAGACCAGGCCCCGGGAGACGAGACGGGCAATCGTGGTGCTGAGCTGTGTCCTGGCGAGTCCGGTACGGGCGCTCAGGAGCTTGTGACCGGGCGAGGCAACGTCCCTGCCGGTACGGCAGTCTTCCGCCAACGCCAGGAGGACAACCCGTTCCTGTGGCGACAGGACGCCCGGGAGAAGCTCCCACGCAGCTTGCTGTAGAGCAAAAGACATGACGCGGTATCCTTCGAGGTCTGTGGTAGGTGATCCGCGTGGTGAGACACGCGGTGAGGGAGCGCCCCGCCGGAGGATTCGTCTTCCGGCGGGGCGTCTTCCGTTTCAGGAGCTGGTGACGGCCTGGTCGGTGACGGCCTGGTGGCTGGTCAGGATCCGGCTAGCCATCGGGTGATCCTGGGGCCGCGTGATCCACTGCGACACGGCGACGTCCACCAGGGGCCGGAGAAGCTCCGGGACGTTCGCCAGGAGGCATCGACGCTTCGTCTTGCCGTTGCCGGTCGGGTAGCCCTGAATCCCCACCAGGGGCGCGACGTCGGAGCCCACAGGGATGTTCACGACGTAGAAACCGCCCGGAGCCCGACCCACCCACGCGGACGCGGTCCGGGGGTCAAGGTCGAACGCCCACCACAGACGCGCCTGCGGACGGATGGCCTGACGTCGGCTGTCGAGGTCCGTGCTGTCGATGGCTGTCATGCCGCAACCGCCACGACAACCGGCTCGTCAGCGGTGATGTCAGCCACCGGCGCGGGCATCGGCGCAGCCTTCTTTGCTGACGCGACGTAGCGACGGGCAGTGGACGGCGCAAGATCGATCTGAGCCGCGATCTCGCCCACGATCTGAGCCTCACTGCGCCGATCGTCGGGAGAAACCGCAGACCACAGGGCCAGAAGCTGAGCCTTCTTGGTCAACTTCGGCGCGGGAGTCGGCTTCGTGCCCCTCCTCACGGGTGACTGCTTCGGCGCAGATACGGCCGGCTTCGGCGTTTCGAGGGGCTCGACAACCGGCTCGTCTTCCGGCGCGGGCTCCGGCTCGGTGGGCTCGACGACAGGCGACTCGTCAACCGGGGCGACGTCCAGGACGACGGGGGCGGACGGGGCAACGAGAGCCGACTCGTTCGACTCGGTGATCGGCACCGACACCGGCGCGGGGGCGGACTCTTCCAACGCGCGGATCCGCCCACCGACCTCTACCAGGCAGACGGACGCGACCAGCACCAGGCCGTCAACCGAGATCGGGATCATGTGCGCGGACGTCACACTCTCGCCGTACCGCGCGGCTACGTCCGCCATGTGCCAGTACGACACCCACGCGGCGATCGAAGCCACCGCGACCGTGCTCACCAGGCGGGCCGTGGCGAGGTACCACCTGTGCACCGGAACGCGGGAGATCAGCTCCACCACGACCAAAAGGGCGACAGGAGGCCACGCGGCGATCGTCCGCCCGACGATGTTGGGTTCCGCGTGGAGCACGTTCGCGGCGAGGCTGGCGAACACGCCCAATGCGAGAGCACCACGGACGCCCCACCGGACTCGACGAAGCCGCCGGAGATCAGCCACCAGGGGCACCGGTGCGGGCACGGGGCTGACTTCTTCGGGCTGGACTGCTACGGACGGAACCGCTGGTAGCTCAGGCGTTTCAGGGCCCGCGCGTCGTACACTGCTGATCAAGGGGTGACCTCCAGAGTCACTCCGCCCCCGGGGTCTGCCAGGACCAACCGGGGGCGCCTACCCGTTAGTAAGTGATCAGCAGTTCGCCTGCGCGTTCTGTGTGGACCTGCACAGCCGCGACGCGCTCGCCGCCGGTGAATCCAGCCGGCGGCTGTTCTCCGTCGCCGCCTGGCACGAGTCACCGTTCTTCACCGAACAGGAACGAGCCGCCCTCGCCCTGACCGACGCCGTCACCCGGCTCGGCCCGGACGGCGTCCCCGACGACGTCTGGAACACCGTGACCAAGGTCTGGACCGAACAGGAAGCCGCCAACCTCATCGTGGCCATCGCCACGATCAACGTGTGGAACCGCTTCGCGGTCACCACCCGAACCCCTCCACCCACCACCGTCTGACCAATAGGCCGGCCGGTATCTCGAGGCGCAACGGGGACGGTGTCGCACGCCGGGGTCATCCCGGCTGATCCGGGCACTGGGCACCGGCCGCACCCAGGACACCGCAGAAGGTCCTCCGCGGCACCTGCCAGCCGGCCGCGGTCAGCACCGCCTCGCCCAGCAGGCGGTCCGCCCGCAGGTCGCCGCCGCTGACGTCGTACGCGCGCTCAGCCGCCGCCCGGTTCGCCCCGCCGGCCACATGCTGCCGGCGCCTACCAAACGCATCCAGCTACCTTCAGCACGTGACGGCAACCCGGGGGGCGGCGAGTCCGAACGTGGTGCTCGCCGTGATGTCGGCGTGTGTCGTCCTGGTCGTCGGCATGGTCGCCGCGGTCAACCTGGCGGTGCCCGACATCGCCGCGAGCGGCCTGCACCCGTCGGCGGCCGCGCTGCTGTGGATCGTCGACATGTACGTCATCGTCTTCGCCTGCCTGCTGATCCCCGCCGGTGCCGTCGGTGACCGCTTCGGGCGGCGGGGAACCCTGCTGGTGGGCCTCGCGGTGTTCGCGGTGGGCGGCGCGGTGTCCGCCGGTGCCCCCGTGGTCGCCGTCATGCTCGCCGGCCGGGCGGTCACCGGCGCCGCGGCGGCCTGCATCCTGACCAGCACACTCGCCCTGATCATCAGCGTGTTCCCGGTCGAGCGCCGGCAGGCGGCGGTCGGCACGTGGGCCGCCATGACGGGGGTCGGTGGCGTCGTGGGCAACGCCGCGGGTGGGCTGGCGGTGCAGCTCGGTTCCTGGCGTGCCCTGTTCGCCGCCGTCGTCCCGATCGCGCTGCTCCTGCTGGCACTGGCCGCGCGGACCACGCCGAATCCGCCCCGGCAGCCCCACCCGCTCGACGTCGCCGGCACGGTCGGCCTCACCGCGTCGTTCCTCGCCCTGCTGTACGGGATCATCGAGGGGCCCGACCGGGGCTGGGTGACCGTGCCGGTGCTCGGCGCCTTCGCGTTCGCCGCGGCCGGCCTCACCGGCTGGACCTGGTACGAACTGCGCCGGGCTCATCCGCTGCTGGACCCGCGGGTGTTCGCCATCCCCCGCCTGCGCGCGGCGACGCTCGGCATGCTGGTCGCCTTCTTCGGCCTGTACGCCCTGTTCTATGTCAACGCCCAGTACCTGCAGTACGGAAAGGGGTACTCCGTACTGGTCGCCGGCCTCGGAATCGTTCCGATGGCGGTGGCGATGGTGGTCGTCGCCCAGGTGAGTGTCGGGCTTGGCGACCGGATCGGCCACCGTGCGGTCGCCGGGCTCGCCCTCGGATCGATCGTGGCCGGACTGCTCCTGCTCTCGACAGCTACTCCGGACACCCCCTATCGGCTCTACGTGATCTTTCTGCTCGTCGTCGCGGCCGGTTGCGGGCTCGCCCTTCCCGCGCTGTCGAACGGGATCGTGCACGCGCTGCCGCCCGCGAAGGCCGGGGTTGCCGCGGGCATCAACAGCACCGCCCGTGAGCTGGGCAGCGCACTCGGGGTCGCCGCCGTCGGAACCGTCCTGGTCTCCCGCTTCACCGGCCAGCTGCCCGCCGTACTGCGCGAACCGGGCGGCGGCGACACCCCGCGCACCGTCTCCGCGGCGCTCGCCCGCCTCGACGCCGAGGGCGCCGGCACCAGCGCTGGCACTCCGGACGCGCACCAGGCCGTCGTCCATGCCTTCACCTCCGGAATGGACACCGGGCTGCGGGTCGTGGCCGTGATCGTGCTGGTCGCGGCCATCGCGGTTGTCACCTGGCATCCATCCCGGAACGAAAGCCCGGAAACCGGTGCGTAGATGAGGGACTACCGTGTACGGATGAGGCCGTCATGCCGGCGGCCCTGGGCGACAGAGCCGGTTCCGATACCGGTTCGGCGTCCAGCCCGAGGTGAGGAGCGCACAGATGCTGCGTGTCGGCGACACCGTGCCGGACTTCGAACTCCCCGACGAGACCAACACCCCGCGCCGGCTGTCCACCCTGCTGGCGGACGGCCCGGTCGTCCTGTTCTTCTACCCGGCGGCGATGACCAAGGGCTGCACCGCGGAGAGCTGCCACTTCCGGGACCTCGCGGCGGAGTTCGCCAAGGTCGGCGCGCAGCGGATCGGTATCAGCCCCGACACGGTAGCCAAGCAGAAGGAGTTCTCCGACAAGCACGCCTTCGACTATCCGTTGCTGTCGGACGCCGACGGTGTCGTGGCACGGATTTTCGGCGTGAAGCGGTCGATCGACCTGCTGCGGGTCAAGCGGGCCACCTTCGTGATCGGTACGGACCGGGTCGTCATCGAGGCAATCGTCAGTGAGCTGAACATGAACACGCACGCGGACAAGGCGCTGGCCGCACTGGGCGGATAGGCGGAGCCCGTCCACGGGACGTCCTGTTCCCGCGTTCCTTTGGCTCAGGCGGCTCCGCGTGACTCAGGCGGCTCCGCGGCACCCGCCTGGTGGGCGCCGCCGGGTCATACGTCCTGCTGGCTCGTCACCGGTGTGCGTGATCCAGCTGAACTGACCGGCAGTGCGAAGAACGCGAGAACGGCGGCCAGGCCGAGAAGCACGCCGCTGATGCCGACGGCCGTCGCGTACCCGGCGGCGAGAGCGGCAGGGCCGCCGCCGTCGCGCCGGCCGGTCACCCCCGTCGCCACGGTCGCCAGGGCCGCGAGGCCGATCGAGCCTCCGATCTGCCGGGAGCTGGTGATCAGCCCGGCGGCCATCCCCGCCTCGGCCGGGGCGACACCGACCGTCGCGGCCGATCCCATGGGCACCACACACAGGCCGATCCCGACGCTCGTCACGATCGAGGGCCCGAGGATGGACGTGAGGAAGCTCCCGTCTGCTCCGAGTGCCGCGGCGAACCAGCCGAACCCGACCGCGGCCAGTGCCCCGCCGACCGCCAGCAGGAGACGCCCCTCGACCCGTGCCGCCAGCCGGGACGCCGTGGTCGAGCCGAGCAGCATGCCGGCGCAGAACGGCAGGAAGGCGACCCCCGTGGCCACCGCCGAATAGTTCAGCACCTGCTGGAGGTAGAGCGAGACGAAGTAGAAGGCGGCGAACTGGCCGGAGAACAGGAGCAGCACGAACAGGTTGGCGACGACGACCAAGCGATGCGTGAGCAGCCGCATCCGCAGCAGCGGCGCCGCCGCTCGGGTCTCGACCAGGACGAAGGCCGCGAGCAGGACGACAGCCGCGGCGATGGTCAGCAACGTGGTCGCCGACCCCCAGGAGTGCCCGTCCGTCCGGATGACTCCGAGGACGAGTGCCGAGGTCCCGGCGGTGACCAGCAGCGCCCCGGCGACGTCCGGCCGCGGCCGGGGGGCGGCTTCCCTGGGGTCGGCGGGGACTTCCCTGCGGTCGGTGGGGATGCCGCGGCGGGCCGCGGCCAGCAGGAAGCCCACGACAGGCAGGTTGAGGAACAGCACGACCCGCCAGCCCGCCCACTGGGTCAACGCTCCTCCGGCGAGCACACCAACCGCGCCGCCGACGGCGGCGGCCGCCCCCCACAGCCCGAGTGCCCGCGCCCGCGCCGGCCCGGCGGGCACGTACACCGTGATGAGGGTGAAGGCGATGGGGGCGAGCACGGCCGCGCCGACGCCCTGGGCGGCTCGGGCCGCGATGAGCTCCCCCGGCGTCCGGGCGAGCCCGCCGGCCAGGCTCGCCACGCCGAAGACGACGAGCCCGGCGAGCAGCGCCCGGCGCCTCCCGACCAGGTCACCGGTGCGGCCACCCAGCATGATCAGGCCGCCGAACGCCAGGGAGTACGCGTTGACCACCCAGGTCAGGCCCCCGGGGCTGAAGTCGAGCGCGGACTGGATGTCCGGCAGCGCCACGTTCACCACGGAGGTGTCCAGCGCCACCATCGCCTGCACCAGCAACACGACCACGAGAAGCCACTGAAGGGTCCGCCCCGACAGGCCTTCCGGCGGCGCCGGGTTCGGCGGGGCAGCGGGAGCGGTGGTCCGGGAGCCCGTTCCCGTCATGCCCGCTGCTCCAGCCGGGATCCGGAGCGCAGCGCGATGCTCATCAGGTCGCTCGGAGCGTCCAGTTCGAATCGGTGCCAGCGCCCGCGCGGAACGACGAGCCCGGTCCCGGCAGCCAGGGCGACGACGGTCTGTGCGCCGTCCGTCTCCTCCGGCCGCAGCACGATCCGGGCCCGTCCGGACAGCACACACACGGCCTCGTCGCTTCCGGGATGCACCTCCCAGTGGTCACCGTGGACGTCCTGGTCGGTCTCCGCGTGTGTGACGGCGACGGTCCAGCCCTCGTCGTCGGCATCCATCCGCCGCGGCTCGGCGGTGACGGTTCCGCCCGGGCGCAGGCGCAGCACTGCGGTGAGGAGATCGACAGGGATCAGGTCCATGGGAGTGGCCTCCTGGGCGGGTGCGCGGATCTCCGGCAGACCAGCAAGGGGCTGGAGGTGCCGCCCCACCGGCCGGAGACTTTAGGAACATGTTCGAAAAGTAGCCCGCGCGACGATCAGGGTCGAGAGGCAACCGCACAGCGTGATCCAGGACACATGCCGGGGGCGCCGTACGGCCCGGGCATGATGAACCCGTGACAGCGGCAGAACCGTCGGCCTCGGCACGCGGGCGTATGGGCCGCCCGCCCCGCACCTCCCGCGCGGAGATCATGACCGCCGCCCGTCGCCTGATCGATCGGGACGGCTGGGAGAAGCTGACCATGCGCCGGCTCGCCGCGGAGGCCGGCACCGCGCCGACGACGCTCTACCACCACGTTCGCGACAAGGACGACCTGCTCACGCAGCTCCTCGACGACTACGCGGCGGGCATGCCCCGCCCGGCCATGCCCGCTGACCCACGCGAACGCGTCATCACGGCCGCGACGGTCATCCGGGACACCCTGGCCGCCTGGCCGTGGGTCGTCAGCGTGCTCGTCCAGGACGATCAGGTGGGCCGGGCGGCGCTGTGGATGGTCGAGACGCTGCTCGCCGGGGCAGTCGAGTGCGGCTGCACACCGGAGCAGGCCGTCGACCTGTACCGGACCATCTGGTACTACACCGCCGGCGAGGTACTCGTCCGCGCGAACCACGACCGTCAGCAGGCAGAGAAGCCCGGAGCGACCCGGCGCGACGCCCTCATCCGCGCGGTCGACGCCACCGAACTGCCGCACCTCGCGGCGCTCGCGGAGCGCTGGGCCACCCTGGCCAGCCGGGACACCTATGCCCTCGGCCTCCGCAGCCTCGTCGACGGATTCCTCCGGGCCCTACCAGCGGACGGCGAGCCCGATCACACGTAGAAGCCCGTGCGGTCACGACCGCCGACCCGCCCCGTTTCCACGGGAAGGAGGCACCTCATGGCGCTTCGTGGCGGACTATTACGCTCGATCCCGATGGCGCCTCATGGAGACGGTGTGCGACGACGGGCCCGGCGGGACGATCGGTGATCGTCGACCGGGACCGGGTGGCCAAGGCCCTGCCTGGTTATGTTCTGGGTGAGCAGCTCGGGTCGGGGGCGTTCGGGCTGGTACTGGCGGGCACGCACCGGCAGATGGGCCGGCCGGTGGCCATCAAGGTGATGGAGGCCCGGGGCACCGCGGCGGCCGCGGCCGATTTCGCCGCCGAGGCGCGGGTGCTGGCCAGGCTGGATCATTCACACGTCGTGCGGGTCTACGACTATGTCGAGGACCACGGCCTGTGCATGGTCGTGATGGAGTTGCTCGCCGGCGGCACGCTGACCGAGCGGCGGGCGACGATGAGCCCCGAGGAGATCTGCGCGGCGGCGCTGGCGATCGCCGCGGCTCTTGAGCACGCACACCGCCACAAGGTCCTGCACCGCGATATCAAGACAGACAACATCATGTTCGCCGGTGACGGCACGCTCAAGGTCACCGATTTCGGCATCGCCAAGCTGTTCGACGGGTCGGGGACGACCACCAGCGGCATCGCCGGCACCCCGGCCTACATGGCCCCGGAACAGATCGAGGGTGGCCAGCTGGGGCCGTGGACCGATCTGTACGCGCTGGGGATCGTGCTGTACAGCCTGTTCACCGGAAGGCTGCCGTTCGATCCGAAGCTGCCGCTGCTGTCGCTGCTGGGCCGCCAGCTGGCCGAGCCACCGCCGCCGATGACCGGTGTGGCCGCTCCGTTGGCCGAGGTGGTGTCACGCGCGCTGGCCAAGTCCCCCGCTGACCGCCCCCCGGACGCGGCCACGTTCGCGCTCGAGCTGGCGTCCGCTGCCACTGCCGTGTTCGGTGTCGGCTGGGCGGCGCGCGGGCGGTCACCGCTGCATCTCGACGCGACGGTTCGTGCCGCTACCGAGCGTCCGCCCGGGTGGGCGCACTGGGACTTCTTCATCTCCTGTGCCAGCGCCGATCAGGACTGGGCGGACTGGGTCGCCTGGGTCCTGGAATCCGCCGGCTACCTGGTTCTGCTTCAGGCACGGGACGGCATCGCAGGGTCGCGGTGGACCGCCGACGTGCGTGCGGGTGTCGGGCACTGTGCCCGCACGCTGGTCCTCCTCTCCGACTCCTACCTGGAGTCGGAGTTCGAGCAGGCCGGGTGGGGCACCGTGCGCGGCGCGGATGCGGTGACCCTCGCGCGGACGCTGGTGCAGGTGCGGGTCGAGAACTGTCCCTGCCCGGAGCTTCCCGGCACGATGCCGACTCTCGACCTGTTCAACAGCTCCGCCGAGGCGGCACGAACGGCGCTGTTGGAGCGGGCGACCGTCGCTCTGGCCGGGCGGGAGGATCGCGCGGGCCCAGGGGCGTCCGTGTCCCTCCCGCCGACCAGGGCGATCACCGGGTTCGTGCCCCTGGTACCGCCCCGGCTGCCGGGCACGACCGTCGCGCCGCCGTTCCCGGCGGGGCCCGGACTCCCACCGCGGCATTCCTGGGACGACCCGCCGCCACCAGCCGCGATGCCGGCGGACGGAATGCCGGCGGAGGCGACGCCACCGGCCGCAGCACCACCGGCCGCCGTACCACGGGCCGCAGTGCCACCGGCCGCCGCGCCACCGGCGGCGGAGTCTGGCCCGCCGGCGGCGGACAGCCGGGCGCCGGAGACGTCCGGGCTGGCGGCCGACGTCATCCCGGGTGCTCCGGAGCCGTCGGCGGACAGTTCGGGCGCCAGGCCGGGGACCGGTCCGCGGAGCAGGCGAAGGCGGCGGCGACGGCGGCCTGAGCGCAGGGCCGCCGTCATCGGCGTCGTCGTGCTCGTGCTGACGGTCGTGGTGGGAGCGCTCGCGCTGTCCCGGTATCCCGGGACGTCTCCCACTCGTCCCACGGCACGCATCTCCCCCGCCGCCTCGGCCGACACCACACTCAGGGCCGAAACGCCCCGGTCGCCGTCGCCGGGTCCGAGCGGACCGGTCTCACCGCCCACCGAGGCGACCATCTCGCCCAGCGCTTCCAGCCTGTCCGCCACCTCGAGCACCGGGCCGGCGAACACCGCCACGCGGTCCGCCGCCGCGCAGACCGGCCCGCACCTGACCTCGTCCTCGATCAACGGGATCAACGGCGGCGACGACACGACACAGGTTCCGGGCTCCGAGGCGGACACCTACTGGGTGGGCGACAACGCGACCTGTTCCGCTTGGCTGTCCGACAACGGCTCCGGCGCACTCGCGGGAGTGCTCAACACGTCGCTGACCCAGTCCTGCGTCGCCGAACTTTTCCGCAGCGACGGAATCGCGTACACCTTCTCCGCGTCCTGGGGCGCCAGGAAGACGAACTTCATTCCAGTCGCGGGATACACGATGTGGATCTGCGTGTGGCACGCGGATCTCCGGTCCAGCACCGAAATGTGCTCACCTCACTTCGGCATGCGCGGCACAACGCCCGCCAGGCAACCCGGCACCTGATTTTTCCGGATGGCCGTCTGGAAGAACCAGAACTCCGAATCGGTCAACCGCGAAGAGCCCCGGATGGTAGCGTCCCGCCGGAGGTATATGTGATCATATATTTGGCATTGGATCACCTCGCGCGGACGGGACGTCCGGTCTGGCGGCGATCGGGAGTGTGCGGATGAGTCGGCAGCAGCCACGGAGAACCGATGACGGCCAGGAACCCGACCCGCGGCCGATGAGTCGTCGCGGCGTCCTGCGGGCGGGCGCCGTCGCCGGTTGGGTGGGTGCCAGCGCGGGTGTCGGCTGGGCGCTGAACGCGGGCGCGGTCCGGTCATGGGCCGCGCCGCCCTACCCGGACCTGGTGTTCCACTCCCCGCCGCTGACGCCCTATGTGGACGAGCTGGCGATCCCGCCGGTGGTGACCGGCGACCTGACGCTGGCCGCGGCCGAGGGCACTCATCGCTTCCACCGGGACCTCGGCACGGCGCGCACCTGGGGCTACGGCGGGCAGCCCTACCTGGGCCCGACGATCGAGGTCCAGGCCGGGGTCCCGACGAGGATCGTTCACCAGAACCGGCTCGGGCCGCACATCTACGCCGCGGACGTCGACACCACCCTGGACGGTGCGAGCGACCTCGACCGCACGTCGCCGCGCACCGTTCTGCACCTGCACGGGGCTCCCAGCCCGCCGGGATCCGACGGCCACCCGATGGCGACGTTCCTGCCGGGCCGTGACGTCGTCTACGACTTCCCGAACCGGCTCGAGGCCACCGCGCTGTGGTACCACGACCATGCCATGGGGATCACCCGGCTGAACGTGTGCGCGGGGCTCGCCGGCATGTGCCTGGTGCGCGACCAGTACGACACCGGCCGGCCGGGTAACCCGCTCGGCCTGCCCAGCGGCGAGTTCGAGGTCCCGCTGGTACTGCAGGACAAGATGTTCAACGCCGACGGAACGCTCGGTTTCCGCGTCTTCAAGCTGGTCGCCGCCGGCACCTGGGAAGGTGGCATGACCGGCGACACGGTGGTCGTCAACGGGGTGGTCAACCCGAACCTCACCGTCGCCCGTGGGCTGTACCGGTTCCGGCTCCTCAACGCCGCGAACCTGCGCACCTACCACCTGTTCTTCGCCGACCGGATGCCGTTCTGGGTGATCGGCAACGACGGCGGCCTGCTGAACGCGCCGGTGCGCACCACGGACCTGCACATCGCCGCGGGCGAGCGTTACGACCTGCTCGTCGACTTCTCGGCGTTACCCCCCGGGACGCAGTGCGAGCTGCGCAACGACGAGGCACCGCCGGCCCAGTCGACGGTCATCGGCGTCGACGTCCTGCCGCGGGTCATGCGGTTCACCGTCGGTGCGGCCCAGGGGGTGACCGGCGGACCGCCCGCGTCACTGCGCGGCGGCACCGACCAGCCGGCCGTCCTGCCACCGCTGCCGACGCCGCAGAAGGTGCGTACCGTCACGGTCAGCCAGCTGGTCGCCGTCCGCTGGCCACCGGCCAAGATGACGCTGAACAACCTGCGGTTCCACGACACCGACATCGACCGGCCCCGTCAGGGCGCGGTCGAGCAGTGGGACATCGTCAACACCACCGACGACGAACACCCGATTCACCTGCACCTCGTCCAGTTCCGAATCCTGCACCGGCAGGCGTTCGACGCGACCAGCTATGTGCTGCTCAACCCCCGCCCGGCGCTCGGTACCCGGTGGGCGCCGCCCGTCGGTCCGTTCACCCTCGGCCGGCCGGCGCAGCGGCCAGCGGCGTGGGAAGCCGGATGGAAGGACACGGTCCGTGCCCCGAGCAAGATGGTGACCCGGGTCCTCGTGCGCTTTCCGACCGCGGACGAGCTGGGCTTCGACCCCGATTCGCCCTTCCTCAGCCCGGACGGCGAGACCCTGCAGGGATACGTCTGGCACTGCCACGTTCTCGACCACGAGGACGACTGCATGATGCTGCCCTTCCGCGTCGTCGACTGATCTCGCGCGCCCGCCGGATCCGGTCGCCGGGCGGCCGGCGGGACGTCAGTAGCGTCAGTAGCGGCTGAGGATCACCGTGAGATCCTGCGGCCGGGTCTCGGGGCCGCGCACCAGCGCGCGCGACTCGACGGCGCTGACATGCCGCAGGACCAGCTGCTCCGCCCCGTCGGCGTCCCCGGACTCGAGCAGGTTGACCAGAACCAGTCGAGGTATCGACTTCTGCGGTACTCCATACGGGGATGCCACCAAACCGGCTACTATGCCTGGTATGCGCGTCACGGCGTTGTCCGATCTCGATCCATCGCAGGTCAGCTCAGTGGAGCGAATTTATCTGGAGGCCTTCCCCGCGGGCGAACGGATGCCGTTCGAGGAGATAGTGCGAGATGTCAACGAGGGTGTTCGCATCGCTTACGTCGCACTTGACGAGGGAACTGCACTGGGCTTTGCGTCGGCCTACCTGCTCAGGTCGGTTCGGATGTTCTATCTTGAATACCTCGCGATCGACGAGAGGTACCGCGGTGGCGGGTTCGGCGGCGACCTCTGGTATCACATCTGCACCGATGCCCGGCATCATCGGGGGGTGACAGCGATTGTTCTCGAGGTCGAGGACCCCGACGAGCCGGACATCGACCCGGGAACGACCGCCGCACGCCAACGGCGTATCTGCTTCTACGAGAACAGAGGCGCCCGCAGGTTACCCACCGCCAACTTCCGGGTTCCACTACTCCAGGGAGACGGCGAACAACCGATGCTCCTGATGTGGGCGCCGGCCGCCCAGCCCGATCCGCCGACCGGCGACGAGCTGACCAATCTCGTTCGAGCACTGTACGAAGAGGGCTACGACCTCCCACCCGACCACCCACTTGTCATCGCGACAGCTGGAAAGTGACCTCGGATGGAAACCTCGAACATTGTCGCGGTCGTCGCGCTGATGCTTTCCATCGGCGCGACGGTGCTGTCCGTTTCGGATGCCAGGCAGAATCGGACAGTCACAACCTACAACAGTACAACCGATCTGGCGCTCCAAGTGGACAGGGTATTCATCGAGTACCCTCAGTGGCGACCCCATTTCTATGAGGACGAGCCGATCCCGACGGATTCGACACGTCAGGATCGCAATCAGGTACTGGCGATCACCGAGTTCTGCCTCGACATCCTGGAATGCATCTGGGATCGGAAACCCGAGTACTCCAAGAAGGATCTCGAATCCTGGCGCGCGTGGATTCTGGACCTCTTCAACTCGTCGCCGGCCATGAGGAGCTACTTCGCCGAGAACAGCAGCTGGTACCCCACTCTCAGGGGTCTGCACGAAGAGGAACGGTCGGCCTGGTGGCTCGACGGCCCACCTCCGACGCCCGCACCACCCCAGCCGCGAGCCAGCTGAGCACTCCGCGGACAGACGTCCGACGTGCTCGCCTGGGCGTCTTCGGTAGCAGCCGGGCTTCGTGTCTCATCACGGCGTCGCGCCACCGGCGCGACGTGCGGTGACGCTGCTGTCAGCCGCCGGCAGGCGCAGTAGCCCGAACCCGAGGCCGGCGGCGAGTGCTACCGCGGCGCCGACGAGAAGCGGCGACCGCGCACCATGCGCGTCGAGCAGCACGCCGCCGATCGCCGCGCCCGCCGTGATCGCGACCTGGAACGCCGTGACCTGCAGAGACATCGCGGACTCGGCGCGTTCCGGCTCGACTCTGGTGACCCACAGCTGGGTGGCGACCGGCACCATGTTGAACGCGAACCCCCACAGCACGATCCCGATCACGAGCTGCACGGGAGCATCCGCCATGGCGGTGACCACCAGGCTCAGTCCCAGCAGGGCCGGTCCCCCGGCCGCCAGCGGGCGCAGCCTCGCGGCGAGCGCGCCGGCGATGACGTTGCCCGCCATGCCACCGAGGCCCCACGCGACGAGCAGCCAGGTGGTGTGGGACGAGGTCACCCGTTCGATCGCGAGCCTGATGTAGGGATAGGCGGCGAAGTTCCCGAACGCGACGAGGACGACGCACCCGATCCCCGCCATGAGCCGCCGGTTCCCGACAGCCTCGCGCAGCATCGGCAGGCCGGCGGACGGATGCGCCGGCACCGGCGGAAGCGTGCACGCCAGCCAGGTCGCGGCGCCGGCGCAGATGACGGTGGCGCCGGCGAACGCGGCCCGCCAGCCGACGTCGTTGCCGACAAGGGCTGCGAGCGGCACACCCAGCACCGTCGCGAGGCTCACGCCGAAGGCGAGCGCGGTCGACACGACGCTCGACCTGCACGGGGCAACGGTCACGCCCGCGCCGAAGGCGAACGACCAGAAGCCGGCGAGCGCGATGCCGAGCAGGAGCCGGCCCAGCAGCAGGACCGCGAAGTTCGGGGCGGCCGACACGGTGATGTTGGCGACCGCGCCGGCGGCCAGCAGGGCGACGAGCACCGTGCGCCGGTCGGCCCGCGGGAGGACGAGCGCGATCGTGGGCGCGGTCACCGCACCGGCGATCGCGGTGACCGCGATCGCCAGGCCGGCGACCCCGTCGCTGACACCGACGTCCGCGGCCATCTTCGGCAGCACACCGGCGGGCAGGAACTCGCTGGTCACGAGCACGGTGGTCCCCGACGTGAGTGCGGCCACCGGTGTCCAGGTCGCCGCCGGTGTGACGTCCCCGCCGGTCGGCGAGGACGTCGGTGGGGACACCGCGATCTCGTTGCTCATGACGCCAACCTGCACCACCGCCGGACGACAGGCGTGCTCCCGTGACACTTCCGGAGATCCCGCCGTTCGCTGCACGTCCACCTGCGTGGCCACTTTCACCGGCGCAGACCTGCGGCGACGACAGCCGTGACGAACCCGCGATGTGCCGGGTGATCCGCGGAATCCCGTCGAAGTGGATCTTTCGGGTCTCCCACGCCGACGAGTGCCTCAGAGCGGCGTGGTCGCGGTGACCAGCCCCTGGTGGACGAGCACGTCGAACCAGCCGCGCAGGCTGCCCCCGGATATGAAGTAGGACGCGTCGCTGGCAGGGTCGTAGCTGGGGCCGACCGCGCGGAGGACGGCGGGGCCCCGAAGCCAGCTCCGCACGGCCGGCGGGGCGGGCGCTCGCAGGTCGAGCAGGTAGTCGGCCGGCGCGGCGGCCGGCGCGAGCGCGGTGTCGGTGAGCTGCGCGGCCGGCGGCGGGACGGCGTACCGCTGCAGCGGGTAGCCCGCGTTGACCTCCCCGTGGTCGAAGGTCATGGCGACCGACAGGTACCGGTCGCCGTAGCGGCGCCGCAGGATGCCGCCGGCGCTCGTCTGCGTCGAGGGCGGGAACGGCGGATAGGAGATGGTCAGCGGGTCACCGCAGGCGCTGTGAACGTTCGAGGCCCAGTAGATCGAGCGTCCGCCGGTGTACCCGCGCCAGAAGGCGACGGTGTCGGCCATGTAGCGGTCCCGGACGGCCACGGCGGAGGTGGCGTGGTACTCGTGGAAGCCGACGATCGCCTCGGCGTGCCGCGGGGCGAGCCGTCGCCCGGGGTCGGCGGGAAGGCTGGCGACGAGGTCACGCGCCGCGCGGGCGTGGTCGATGTAGGGCTTCTTGTCCGGCTGGCCGCGGTACCACGCGATGTGCGGGCCGATGGCGCCGGCCGGCCGGATCACGTCGTAGTGGGCGCTGAGGTCGGCGAGGCGGCGCGGCGCGCGGCGGGCCACGTGGTCGGTGACAGCGTCGTAGGCGAGGGCGCGGACCGAGACGACGTCGGCGCCGGCGAACCGCACCGGGTCGGTGGGATGGCGTTCGTTGTACTCCCGCATCCAGACGAGCAGGTCGAGAATCTCCCGGCACTGCCACGGTGTGCCGGCGTCGGCGAGCAGATCGCGCGGGTCGCCCCGGCCGTGACGGAGGAACTCGTCGATCTGGATTCCCTTGGTCCAGTCCTCCTCCAGCACCACCGACCGGAAGCCCGCCCGCTCGACCAGGAACCGCACCAGGCGGTGCTTGAGTCCGAGCTGTTCGTGCGCGCCGTGGGTGGACTCCCCGAGCCCGACGACCGCGACGTCACCGATCATCGTGCGCAGCGGCTCGAGGTCGACGGGCGCGGCGTCGGGCACGGTGCTGGCGATGCCGTGCGCGTGACCGCTGATCCACCTGGGGACGGGATCCGGCATGGCGGTCGGCTCGGCCGCGACCGCCGGCCGGGACACACCCGCGACGCCGAGTCCCAGGGCGCCACCGCCCACCGCCCGGAGCAGGCTTCGGCGGGACGTGCCGTATGAGTTCGGTTCGGTCGGCACCGGCGTTCTCAACGGACGGGTGGCGACGGGACGACGGCAGCACACGGTGAGGGCACGGCGACTCCTCGATCAATAGACACACGTGAACCATATACGAGTGTCTATTATTTTCAAGCTGTTAGTATTCGCTGGTGTCCGAGGACTGCGACGAACCGAACCAGAGCCAGGGAGGAGTCGCCTTCCTGCTCGCACAGCTCGGCGCACACGCGGCCGCACGCTTCGCCGACCGCGTCGCCGAACTCGACCTGACACCGGCGCAGGCCGGGCTGCTGCGCATGATCGCGGTGTCACCCGGGCTCAGCCAGCAGACCTATGCGGCTCGGCTGGGCACCCCGCCCAGCCGCTTCGTCGTGCTCGTCGACACCCTGCAGGGGCGGAACCTGGTGGAACGGCGCCGCGGCAGCCCCGACCGGCGGTCCTACGCACTGCATCTCACCGGCGACGGCGAACGCCTCATGGGTGAAATGGGTGCGGTGGGCATGGCACACGAGGGCGACCTGTGCGCCGCGCTGACCGCCTCCGAGCGTTCGGCCCTGCGCGGCATGCTCGCCCGCATCGCCGAGCAGCAGGGCCTGACCCCTGGGGTTCATCCCGGCTACCGGCGCCCCGCCGGCTGACACCCTCCCGCCGTGTCTCCGCGAATCCTGATCAGGAAACGAGTTGGTCCACGGTGACTCCCATGGCTTCGTAGGTCGCGGTAGCTCGCTGGTCGAGACTCATCAGGGTCGCCTGGTGTTCGGCCGCGGTGAAGGCGATCAGGGCGTCGTAGGCCGGGCCGCCCAGGATCTGGCTGGCCGCCAGTACAGCCAGGAGTTCCTGGTAGCCCGTCTCCGACAGGGTGAGGAACGGATCAGTGAACCGCTCGGTGATGAACGTGTGCACGGTTGACGGCTGCGCCCGGTGCGGAGGCGGAAGGCGGGTCAGGACCGAGTAGGACTCGATCGCCGCGTGTGCGATCAGGCGCGGATGGCAGGCCATGGCCTTGCGCGCGACGGCATGGTGCTCGTGCCAGCTGGCGAAGCAGGCCACGACCACGCTGGTGTCGACAGCCTTCATCGCCGGGTTCGCTCCAGCGTGGCGCGTACCAGATCAGCGGTCAGCACCGGCATGTCCGCCTCTGCGATGGCGACCACGCCGTCACCCTCGTCCACCAGCGTCATCGGTGTCGGCACCGGAACGATCTCGAGCCGCCCGTCTCGCTCGGCGATCTCCAGCGGCTGACCCGCCGTGAGCCCGAGAGCATCACGCAGCGCCTTGGGGATGACGACACGCCCCGCAGCGTCAATGGCAGTGCGCATGCCAGAAATCTACCATCGACTGCCCTGAAAGGCTTTCTCCACAGCCAGGGTCAGGACCACGACCAGAGTCGACATCCACGATCACCCGCGCGGTGGCGCCGAAGACGACAGTCCGCCCATCAGCCGTCGCGGCCGCACGGGGCTCGTGATTCGATTCTGGTGACACAGGACGCGAGAACAGAGCGACCAGGCCGACGAAAAGTCGCGTGCGCCGCGAGACGCTAGGCCGCCGGGCGACCGGTAGCCCCGGGCAGTGCGGCCGGTGGTCCGAACAGCTGTCCCTGTCCGAAGCGGCATCCGTGGCGCGCCAGTGAACGTGCCTGCTGCCGGCTCTGGACGCCGGTGGCGATGACCGTGAGATCCAGGTCTTCAGCGAAGGCGATCACCGCACGGCGGAGCAGGTCGGCCCGGCCCACGCCGCCAGGGACACGACCGCCGGGCGAGCTGTCGAACATGAGTATCTCGATGGGCAGCTCGTCAAGCGACAGAAGACTGTTGTGGTTGCCGGCGATGCCGTTCAGCGCGAGGCGCAGCCCACGGGCGGCACAGGTACGCAGGCTGTCGGCGGCCTGCTCATCGAGGCGCTCCGTTTCCGACAGCCTGAGGACCAGCGCCTGCACCGGGAGGTCGGACGCGGCCAACGCCGTCTCGATGTCGGCCGGCAGGTCGCGGGTCGGCCGCGCCACCGACACGCTGACGTAGACGGCGACGTTCTTTCCTGTCCGCCTTCGGTAGAGGCCGATGTCGTGGCAGGCACGGTCAAGGATCGCCTGTTCGAGCTGGTGGCTCAGCCCTGCGCCGGCCGCTACCGCGACCGTCCGTTCTCCGGTGAGATGCCCGAGGATCGGGTGACGCCACCGCGCCGAGGCCTGGTAGGCCACCGGGTGACCGTGGGTCAGATCGACGATCGGCTGGTAGAGAACGTCGAGGACGCCACCCGCGGGATCTCCCCGCAGCACCTGGTGCAGTGCACGGTGCGCGGGCAACGAGCCGCTGTGGGCGACGATGCCGGGATCGTAGACGACCAGTCGGTCCTTGCCCCGCTGCTTGGCTGCGTACATGGCGAGATCTGCCTGCTGGAGCAGACTCTCGGAGCTGATCGGAGATCCCGGCTCGGCGACTGCCAGGCCAAGGCTCACCTGGACGGCGTATGGCTGCCCGGCGAGGCGGCACGGCGCACCGACGGCCGCACGCACCCTCCTGCCGGCCGCCTCGGCGTCCACGGTCTCGTCCTCCAGGAGGACCGCGAACTCGTCGCCCCCGAGACGGGCAACCGTGTCTGACGGCGGGACGCAGCCGAGCAGCCGCCGAGCGACCAACCGCAACAGCTCGTCGCCGACGGAATGTCCCTGGGTGTCGTTGACGGTCTTGAAGTCATCAAGATCACAGAAGAGCAGCGACAGCCGGCCGCGGCTCCGCCGAGCGACCGCGTGTTCCAGCCGGTCGCCGAACAGGGCACGGTTCGCCAGCCCGGTCAGGGGATCATGGAGCGCCTGGTGGCGCAGCTGTCGACGGCTCTGCTCAACCCTGTCCAGCAGCCTCATGTTGTCCGCCAAGGTCAGCAGCTGACGGATCAGCACAACGAGCACAAGCAGGAGGACACCGAGTAGCACGCTCGGTCTGACCTGCGTCTGCGTCGCCATCTGGACGGCCACCAGCACGCCCAGGGCGGCCAGCGGAAGGTACGGGAGGAGCAGTCTCGCCCAGCGGGGGCCCTGCCCGGCCTGCCAGCCGGCCCAGCGGGCACGCCACCGGACCAGGCCCCCGGGAGCGGATCCGAGACCAACGGCGGCGGGACGGACAGCACGGTCGGTCCGCGGCCGCGACCGCGGCGGCACGATGCAGGCGAGCCCGATCATCATCGTGCCGACGGTGTTGCTGGCCACCAGTTGCAGGGGCTCCGGCCGGCCGCTCGCGATGAAGTACAGCGACACGTGCAGAAGTACGGTGATGGAACCGAGCCCGCCCCCGAGCAGCGCGAATGATTCCCTGCAGCGGGGTCGCCGGAACACCCCGACGAGCAGAACTGTGATCAGCAGCAGGAAACATCCGAGGCCGAACGCCAGCAGGATTCCGAGCGAGGCCGGCGCCGGTGCCCGCGCGCGCACCAACGGGCCGAAGACGACCACCCAGCCGAGCAGGCTCAGCGAGCCGACGAGAAGCACCGCGTCCAGTACGGTGACGATCTTCCAACGAGTGCCGTGAGTTCCCGCCGGTTCGTCCTCCGGCCTGAGCGGGTCGGCAGGGAAGGCGAGCACCGCGGCGATCGACGCTGGAATGTAAGCCAGATAGGCGGGCTCCGTCCCCGACAGCGGCGGCAAAGGGTTCTGCCCCAGGAACAACGCCCTGACGGATGTGATCAGGAGGCCGATCGCCACGCCGATCCATCCGGTGAGAAGGAGCAGCCTCCAGCGTCGCTCGGCGCCCCTCGCCCGCCGCGTCGACCAGAGCTCGCAGCCACCCTGGAGCCCCATCGCGGCCATGCCGCCGAGGCCGACGGCCAGATCGGCGACGCGCGAAGGCAGGACGAAGGGGGCGAGCAGGGCTACGGACGCGACCACCGCGCACACAACGACGATTCGGCGGAACCTGGCCGCGCCGCAGTTCGGCGCTTCCCGCTCCGGTGCGATACCTCGAGTGAGCTCCGCGTGCGACATCATCCTCTCCGCCTGGGCTCTTCGTCGGCTCCGCCGGCGAGGATCGTGCTGCCAGCCGGACCGGATCACGCCGGCGAGCCCCCGCCACCACCATCTGACTCAAGGTCAGCATATAGATGCGAACAGCAACAACCTCCACGCTAGTGCAGGAGGTAGAAGTCCGCTAATGCGCCGACCACGATCCTTTCGGGCCGGTCAGGCCACCGGATGGTGCACTTTGCACACCGCGAAGGTCCACAGCGGGCCCGGACATCGCCGCCTTGGCCTCGCGGTGCGGCCAAGAACTGTGCGGCACCAGTCTCCAGCCCGGTAGCGGGCCGGTCAGCGTGAACCTCGGAGCGGGGGCCGCGACCGGGCCGAACCCGCGCAGGGCGGCGGCCGTCAGGTCGATCTCGTCCTGCCAGGCTGCCGGGTCCAGGCCGGCGCGCCCGTCGCCCCAGGATGTCCGCTCGCTGCCCGGACCACCGCCGACCGGAACACCACCTACCGGACCACCGCCGGCCGGATCACCGCCGACCGGATCACCGCTGACCAGGGCGGAGGTGTAAAGGCCCAGGCAGGTGCGGACGTGCTCGGTGAAGGCGGTCAGGACCCGGTCCGTGACATGCGCGCGGACATCCCGCTCGTCGGCGCCGCGGTCGACCGCGTCGATGGCCGCCGCGGCGAGTACCGCTGTTCGGACAGCCTGCGCGGTCCCGGAACCACTGAGCGGGTCGAACCGGGCGGCGTGGCCGCCCACCGCGATCCAGCCGGGCCCGCAGGGCGGTTGCCGCAACCGTGGCGCCGCGGGCACCACGACGGCGGCCTCGGGCGGTGCCACGAGCCGGCGTCCCAGCTCCGTCCCGTCCAGGAGCCGGCGCAGCAACGGCACCGGGTCCGCGACCGGCCCAGGCACCATGGCCTGCACCAGCGCCCGCCGCTGTCCGACCGGTGCCAGGAAGATCCAGGCCGGACCGGCGGCCACCAGGTGACTCGCGGCGGCGGACTCGCCCGCCACGAGCCCCACCTCCGCGCTGATCATGTGTCGGCGCCCGATGTGAACCGGACGGCCCCCGGCCGGCCCCGCCGACGGGTGCCCGGCGGCGATCAGCCACTCGGCCGCCGACGGCGCGGGGCCGGCCGCGGTGAGCCGGACCAGGTCCGGATGGGTCTCGGCCAGCCGCCTGCCCAGCCGCTGGGCCAGTTGGGCCCCGTCGACCGCCAGACTCGGCTGTTCGAGGGGCTGGTCGGTGCTGGAGCCACCCCACCTGACGTACCGGCACCGAATCGGCCAGGCGCCGTCGAACAGACCGCTCCCGCCGTCCCAGACCTCCCGCAGCAGGTCGATGGTCAACTCGTTGAGCACCAGCCAACGCGCCGGCGGGGACGTCTCTCCCGGTGCCTGGCTGGTGCCGGATGCCCGCTCGGGGTCACCCGGACGCCATCCGGTGACCAGAACGCGGCGGCCCTGCCCGGCGAGCAGATAGGCGCAGGTCAGGCCCGCCAGCCCGGCCCCGGTGACGACGGTGTCGGTCACCCCTGGGTCCGGGGCGGTGGCGGCTGGGCCGGCGGGGCGATCGTGCCGCCTGCGGCGATCGTGCCGGCACCGGCGGCCTGCAGCTCGGCGAGCAGGGCCTCGTGCGCCGCGCCGTGCTGGAGGACGAGCCTGCGCTCCGGCGCGCCGCCCAGCTCGGCGACGGTCTCCTGGGCGCGGCGGATCCCGGCGGCGTGGTCGGCGACCGGGACGGGCAGGGTGACCGGGACGGGCAGCGCGAAGCGCGGCTGCACACCGCGTGCCGCGAGCAGGTGGTTCGTCTCGTGCAGGCTGAACATCGCCCGGCGGGCCTGTTCGAGCAGTTGACCGCCGGCCCTGTCCCCCAGTGCGAAGGTCGCCTGCAGGGCGTTGAGCAGCAGGGCGTAGTTCTGGTCGCTGAGATCGGCCAGGCCCTCGGTGAGCGCGTCGACCGGGTCCGCTCGCAGCGTGCGCAGGTAGCTCTCCGGTGCGAGCCCGGCGAGGTGGCCCTTGACCAGGCCGAACCGGCGGAAGTGCTCACCCCCCTCGTCGATGATCAGCTTGATGAGGTGGACGAGCCTGTCCCGCTCGGGGAAGAGATCGGGGCGCGCGTCGATCGTGGTCAGCAGCTGGACGTACATCCCGTCGACGCCCGAGGCCGTTCCCTGGCTCGGCCGCTCGACCTCGATGAACCAGTCCAGCTGCGCCGGGGTGAGCGGCTCGAGCTGGAACGGCCGGTCGAGCTGGCGGTGGATACGACTGGCCCGCCCGACGTTCGGCGGCTGGCCGAGCATGGCGAGCGCCTCGTTGACCCAGCGCAGGTGCCGCATCTCGTCGACGGCGATGGAGTAGACCTCGGTGGCCGCGGCGTGCACGCGGCGGGTGTGCTCGTCCGCGTCGTCGGGCAGCAGCCGGGGCGCGTCGAGCGAGTAGTGCGCGAACAGGTACTCCACCGAGAGGGCGTGTTCGACGGTGGCCAGGTAGTTCAGCTCGTCGAGCACCTCCTGGCGGGCCAGCTCGCCGGCGGTCGGCCCCGGCGGCGGTGGCGGCGCGACCCCGGCGGTCTCCCGGCCGCCCAGCACGACGGCCAGGTCGTTCCAGGCATGGAGCATCTCGGCGTAGTCCAGCTCCTGCTCCCGCCGCCCCGCCTCGGTCGGCAGATCCGCGGGCGGCGGGACGGCGGTGCGGTCGGCGCGCTGGAAGTTGACGTAGGGAACCTGCCCGTCCGCGCTGGTGACGACGTCGGGTTTGGAGGCCGCCCAGTAGAAGCAGCCGCAGTCCCGGAAGTCGTACTGCCACGGCGCGCACAGGCTGCGGGTCAGCTCGCCGGGCAGGTAGACCTCGGGGTCGATGACACCCTCGGGGTCGAGGTAGCGGGCCCGGTCGGCGACCAGGACCGCCAGCACCGTGCCGTCCGGGTCGCGTTGCACGACACTGCGGTCACCGCGGCGGAACCCGTTGAGCGAGCCGTTCACGACGTCCGCGCCGGGCGAGGAGATCCCGGGCGGCGGGCCGAGCAGGATCGCGATCCGCCCCGGCATGAGGTCGTGCACCAGCCTCCAGACGTCCAGCCCGCCGAGGTTCGCGCAGCTGAACGTCGGGATGTCCGCCTCGGTCTGGTCTACGGTCGTGCGCCCGCAGACGGCCCACAGGTGCAGGGGCAGGTCCGCGTCGGTCAGGCCGCGCTCGGCGGCGATGCCGGTGGCGTCGACGGCGCGCAGCACGGCACCGTCCGGGCGGTGGAACTCGAAGGTCAGCCCGGGGAAGAAGGCCTTGTCCAGGTTGCGCTGGTCGAACTCCAGCCCCGGATAGCAGTTGTCGACGCCGCTCTCGGGACGGGAGGCCGCCGGGTTGCCACGCACGACGTGGTCCGCCCGCGCCGTCAGGTTTCGGGGGAAGATCTTCCCCGCGGGTGGTCCGGTCACGGGTTCCGTCACGTTCCAGCCCCTTCCTCGCGCGCCACGCCTCGTCGGGCGGCGCGTCGGTGTCCGCGCGGCGCACCTGATGGGCGACGCGTCCTGCTCACGCGGCGCACCTGTGTGGTCCGCGCGTCCAGCTCACGCGGCGTCCGTCAGCGGGCGACGGTCGTCGGATCACTGCCGCTGCCGCCATACCCGGGAGACGCCGGCAGTCCCTCGAAGTAGTCGGGGCGCACCGCGGACAGCTCGACGTAGGCCCGCAGGCAGAAGGCGAGCCAGCCGCGGATGTAGTCGCACCCGGGCCGCCCGCGCCGGGCCACCTCGTGGTAGCAGCCGCCCCCGCACAGGTAGCGGGCCCAGCACGACCGGCACGGGCTCATCCGGTCGACGTGGCCGCGGGCCAGATGCTCCGCCCGGGCCGCCTGGTCCGGGCCGGCCGTCACCGAGCCCATCGCGAAGCCGGGGTCGTCGACGAGCCGGTGGCAGGCGAACAGGTCGCCGTTCGCGGCCGCGCTGAGATACCCCGCACCCGCGCCGCACGGGTAGGGTCGGTGGCTGCCCCGGTGAATCTGCGCCATGGCCGTCTCGAAGTTGCCGAACGGGTACCGGCGGCCGGCGGCCAGCTCACGCAACGCCACCTCGCCGCATTCGACCATGTGCGCGAGGAACTCCTCGAACTGCGGCCCGGTGAACTCCAGCGCCGGGTCCGGCGACGCGACGACCGCGGCGAACCCGACCTCGTCGAAGCCGAGGCCGATCACATGGTCCAGGACGTCGAGCAGCCGGCCGCCCGCCGGGGTGACGGTGACCCGCGCGGCGAGATGGCGCGGACGCCCGTGCCGCGCCATCAGGTCGAGCCCGGCACGCACCCGGTCGTAGGCGCTGGCCCCACCGGGCAGCCGGCGCAGCGCGTCGTTGCGGTCCCGGTCGCCGTCGAGGCTCACCGAGACGGCGAAGGGATACCGGGCGAAAAGGCGGGCGTCCGCGGGGCGCAGCTCGGTCAGGTTCGTGGTGAGGGAGAAGCGCGCCCGGCGCCCGGCGGCCTCGGCCGCCCGGGCAGCGTAGGCGGTGACCTCGTGCACGAGGTCCGCGGCGAGCAGCGGCTCGCCACCCATGAACCCCACGACCACGTCGGCGCCCGGCCGCGACTCGGCGAGGAGACGATCGACCGCGGCGAAGGCGACCTCGCGCGGCATCATCCGGGCCGCGCCGCCGAAGCGGCCCTCGTCCGCGTAGCAGTAGGCGCACGACATGTTGCACGCCTGCATGACGTTCAGAGAGAGGGCTGACAGCGGCGGCGGGTCGATCGGGCGGCCGTCGATGCGCCTGGACGCGCCGGGCTCCAGCCCCAGGGCGGCGCGCGCGCCGGGCCCGAGCTCGCTCGCATCATCCGAGTCCAGCCAGGACCGCACCTGCCCCTCGACGTCACCGGGCAGGTCGTAGACCCGGCTGCCGTCCACCACGAACAGGTGTGCCCCGTGCGCGCTGTGGAACAGGCGCGCCTCGGCGGCGGCGCCCGGCACCACGCCCGGGACCGCGCCCGGCACGGGCTGGTCGGCCGGCTCGGAGTGCCCGCCCGGGGTCGGGTCCGGGTCCGGCGGGCGGCGGCCGATCTGCAGCAGGACCGTCACGTGCCCTGCTCGATGTCCCGCCGCAGCGCTGCGCTCCAGGCCCGGAGCAGGTCGTACTGCCGTCGGGTGAGGTGCATGGGATGGCGGTCGGAGCCGCGCATCAGCGCCGGCATGCGGCGGTCGTAGTAGCGCTCGCTGGTCGCCGGCTCGCGCACAACCGTGGGGAGCAGGTCAGGCCGCTCCCGCAGCAGGTCCTCCAACACCTCCAGAGCCAGGAACCTGCGGTGGCGTGCCCGGGCCGCCTCTGTCAGCGGGAACGGATGTTCGGTCAACGGCTCGGCCGCCGGGAATGCCCGGTCCCGGGCCGCTGCCTCCGGTTCCCCCCGGCTGCGCGCGATCGCGAGGTTCTCGAAACGGGCGCGGCCGTTCTGGGCGTCGACGTTCACCGTGGCGACCGTCTCGAGGATCCGCTCGAACAGGTCGCGGACCTCCAGGGTGGTGCGGGCGGCGTCCGCCACGTACGCGGGGTCGCGGACGTCGGCGCGCCGGACCCGGTCGGTCAGGCCGTCCGCGGCCGAGGTGAACGGGCGCTGGTCGGGCACGAAGTCCGGCGGACCGACGACGATGCGTGCCACCGCGCTCAGCTCCGCCGGCTGACCCGGGCCCGCCGGCAGGAGGACCCGCACCGTGCCGTCACAGACGTCGTCGACGAGCCCGAGACCGGCGTTGCCCTCCGCGCCCGCGAACAGCCCGCCCGGGTTGGTCCGCGGGTCGTCTCCGCCCAGCGCGAAGCCGACCCAGGGCGACTGCGGGCTGAGGACGAGCCGGTCCGCGGGCAGGACGTAGTCGCTCGTGCGGTTCGGGAGGTCCGTCGGCCCGTACACGGCGCCGACGGCCGGGGTGAACCGCAGGCGTAGCTCCGGCAGCTCGGCGCTGGGCCTGGTCAGCTGCACACTGCCCAGCGGGACGCGGCTACCGGCGGGCACCAGCGGCGCCGCGGACCCCGCGGGCGAGCGCCCGTCGAGCGCCCGGCGCCCGGTGTCGTCCCCGGCGATGCTCACCGTCGCGACGATCCGGTCGTCGTCGACCTGGGTGTAGTGGTGCGGCTTGAGGTTGGCGACCTCGACCTCCCAGCGCACATCGCCGAGGGCGATGCCGGCGGCGGCGAGGACCTCGGCGGTGATCGGCCCCTCGTGGGTCACGCCGTCGGCCGTCCAGGCGCCGTGCAGTTCGAAGAACGGGCACACCGGGCGGAAGCCGGCGGCGTCCTTGAACGTCACCGTCGCGGGCTGCCGGAGGGTGACCGTCCCGTCCTCGGCGACGTCGAGCGTCTCGGCCGGCTGGACCGTCGTGCGGCCGGTGCCCCGCGACGACAGGTCATTGGGCCCCCAGACGTAGTTGTCACAGGGAGTGGGGGACGGGCCCAGCCGCCCGTAGGCGAGCGGCGGATACAACCACAGCCGGTCGATCACCCGGGTCTCCTGTTCTCCGTTTCCGCGCTTTCCGTTCCCTGCTGCCACGCGCACCCGTTCGGGTGGTCGATGCCGGTGACAGCGGATGATTCCGTGCATACCACACGGGAATCCGATGCCGTCACCGGATTTCGGCCATTCATCGATGTTCCCTGATGTTCCCTGGTGATTCCGATGCCCGCCGACATGGCGTGTCCGTTTCATCCCGAAGGTTCATTCCGCACGTCATCATCCCGCCGGCCACGGCAATCCCGAACTCCGGGCCGGACGACAGTACGGTGGTCTGAAAGCGAGATCGTTCGCGGTCACATGTATCACACCGACGCCGTCGGTCACCACCCCGGGCCGCGCCGCCACGCGGGCGGCTGTCGGCTCCCGGACAATGCGTGGTTCCAGCGGTCGCCAGCCTCTTCCCGTGCGAGGATCAGCCCGCCCCACAGGCGATGTCGACCGGATGAGAGACGCAGGTGCCCGTCGTGTTCGGGCCCCGGCGGTCTCGACGACCTCGCCTCCGCACCAGGCCACGCAGCCGCCAGGAACACGGCCCTGACGGCTTTCTTCGAGCAGGCAATCGTCCGAGCAGGCAATCGTCAGAACCGAACAGTACGTCGGTCGCGGCGACAGCCAGTTCTTCAATCCTGCACGCATCGACCCAGCGCCCCGGCGGCCCGGCGGCCCGGGGAGGTCAAAGGCCGTGACGGTTTTCCCGACAGCCTGCTCGACGGCACACACGGGGCCCAGGGTCACCAGCTGGCCGAACAGCTACCGGGCGGCCTGGTCGGCGACCGCAGGAAGCCACGGGGGGCGTCCGTGACGCCCCATACTCAACAGACCCGAGCGTCGCGCGGCCGAGCCGTCGAGCTCAGAGTGGCAGCGGTCCGGAGTACACCGCGCGCTTGTCTGTCACCCCAACCGGCGACAGCGAGGTACATCGACACCCATCCGGATAGGTTGTTCGCGTGGTAGGCGGTAAAGGGACGAAGCCGGCGCGGCGCGGGACGGCTGTCCTGTCCGCGGCTGCCATCGGCGGGGTGGCGGGGGCGGCTCTCACCGCCCATCGGAGCCGGCGGGCCACCGCTCTGGGCGCACTGGTGGGCGCGGGCGCGCTGGCGGCCGGCGAAGCCGTCGCGCGCGCCCGGCAGCGACCGGGCGAGATTCCCGCACTGTGGCAGCGGATCGCCACCAGCGCGGCACTTGTCGCACCCGCCGGGTGGGCGGCCGGCCGCCTGAGCGGCGCGGGCCCCGTCACGATCGGCGCGGTGACCGGGAGCCTCGGCGGCCTGCTCGGGCTCCGGCCGCAGAAGGTGCTGCTCGGCCCGCCGTTCGGCGCTGCCGTGGGAGCGGTGCTCGCGGCCCGCGACCGCCCGGTGCCGGCTGCCGCCGTCGCCGGCATCACGATGGCCGCATACCGGACCGTGTCGGCGTTGGCGTTCCGGGACGCGCAGGTCGCCCTGCTGGCCGAACGGGTCCCCGCCGAGAGGCTGCCCTTCGTCGTGCCCCGGCAGTCGCGCTCGCGCGTTGTCGGAACCGGCTTCGTCCGAGAGCTGGCCGAAGAGCTCGGCGGTCGCTACGTCGCGGACGCGACCGACGTCGGAATCGTGGCATCCATGGACGATCTGGCCGGCCCGGACGTCGACCCCGCCGCCGTCGACCCGCTCGTCCGGGAGTTCTACGAGCACACCACCCGCTTCTCGCTCGACATCGTGCCACGGTGGCGGCTGTGGGTTCGCCCCGGTTATCTGCTCTACCGCAACCTGTTGGCCCGCCCACTGGGCCAGGCGAACGTGCCGATGAACCAGCGAGAGACCCAGCGGGGCATCCGCAGCCGCATCGACACCATCACCCATGCCGGCACCGGCACCAATTCCGACGTGGTGGCGGTCCGCGGCTGGATTCGCTCGTTCGCCGACACCGACGAACCCATCTACGTCGGCATCTACACCACCTACCGGCATGACGGCCGCGGCTACGTCAGCGTCGGTTTCCCCCTCCCCCAGGCCAGTTTCACCGCCACCCTGCTGCCACGCACCCGGCCCGACGGCGGGCTGACCCTGACCAGCCGCAGCGGCGACCTGGCGCACCCCGGCCACTACCTCACCTACCGCGACCCCGCGGACGGCACCCTCACCGCCCTGGCCGTCCACGGCTTCACCGAACAGCTCGACGTGTACCGGCGGGACGGCGACCTGCGCGCCGACCACGCCTTCGCGCTGTTCGGGATCCCCTTCCTCGTTCTCGACTACCGCATCAGCCGCAAACCGCCCAGACCCGCGTAGGCGACGCGGCCCCGTTGGGCCGGCTCGAGTCCGCGAGCGCGCGGCCGGCAGGTTCCCCGCCTCACCGACGAGCGGAATCCCCCGGCATCCGACAGGCGGGCCGGCAGGCGCGGTGTCAGGATCCGGCTCAGGGGAGTCGGCCCGGTGCTCCCTGCGGCCTGGCGGGTTGCGACCGTCCCGCCGATCAGGGGCGGCCGCAGGATGAACGGGCCACCGGTCGCCGTCGGCCGGATGACGGCCAGCCAGACTCGCGGAGACGGGACTACCGATGACGAGACGGCGGTGACCGGGCGACCGCCCAACGCCGAACAACCCGCCCTGGCGCGCGTCCTGAGCGGACGGATGCTGGTGTTCCTGGTGCTCGGTGACGTCCTCGGATCGGGGATCTACGCGCTCACCGGGCAGATCGCCGCCGACGTCGGCGGGATGATCTGGGCACCGTTCCTGATCGCCTTCACGCTGGCGTTGCTGACCGGGACGTCCTACGCCGAGCTTGCCGGCAAGCACCCCCGGGCGGCCGGCGCGGCGCTCTACGCCGACCGGGCGTTCCGCCGCCCGTATCTCACCTTCATGGTCGGCTTCACCGTACTCGCCGCCGGGATCACCTCCACCGCCACGGCAGCGCGGGCCATCGGGGGCAAATACCTCACGGAGTTCGTGACAGCCCCGGTGGTCGTCGTCGCGGTCGTGTTCCTTCTGCTGACCGCGGTCCTCAACGCACGTGGGATCGAGGAGTCGGCCCGGGTGAACCTCGTGCTCACCGTGATCGAGCTGGCCGGGCTGTTGCTGATCGTCGGGATCGGCGTGTACGCGCTGCTCACCGGAACCGGTGAGCCGGGACGGGCCTTCGAGCTGCGTGCCGAGGGCCCTGCGCCACTCGCCCTGCTCGCCGGCACGACGCTCGCGTTCTACTCGATGCTCGGCTTCGAGAACTCGGTGAACCTGGTCGAGGAGGCCCGACGGCCGCGCCGGGACCTGCCGAGAGCGCTGTTCGGTGGCATGTGCATCGCCGGCATCGTCTATCTGTTCGTCGCCTTCACCAGTGCGACCCTGGTCGATCCCGACGTGCTCGCCGGTTCGAGCGCCCCGCTGCTGGAGGTGCTGAAGGCGTCCGACGTGCCGGTGCCGCCGAAGCTGTTCGCCGCGGTCGCGCTGGTCGCGGTCGCCAACACCGCCCTGATCAACATGGTGATGGCATCCCGCCTCGTCTACGGCATGGCCGCCCAGGGCACGATCCCGGCCGTCTTCGCGCGGGTGCTGCCCGGCCGGCGCACCCCGCCGGTGGCGATCGGCCTCGTGACGGCCCTGGCGGTGGCGCTGGCCTGCACCGGCCAGCTGGCCGGCCTGGCCGACACCACCGTCCTGCTCCTCCTGCTGGTCTTCCTCATCGTCAACATCAGCGCGCTGGTACTGCGCCGCGAGCCCGCCGTGCCGGGCGCCTACCGTGCTCCCACCTGGGCCCCGGCACTCGGCGCGCTGTCCTGCGCGGTACTGGCCACTCCGCTGGTCCACCGTGAAGGCACGGCATACCTGCGTGCCCTGGGCCTGCTCGCGATCGCCGCCCTCCTCGTCGTCACCCAGAAAGTCGTCAACGACAGGTTCCGCGCGTGCGCCGCCCGCCCGCCATCGCTGTGATCGGCGGCCGGCTCCAAACGCGTTCCGGATCACTGTGATCACTGGCGGGCTGCGGCCCGGTCGGCGGTGAGACGCCATGACCGGGCCGCGCGAACCTGCCGAGCCGGACCCCTGCGCGATGGCAGAACTCGGAGGGCGGACTTCGCCAGCTACCAGGCGAAATGCTCGGGGGCCGTCCGGTAGCCCGGGAAAATCTCGTCCAGCCGGGCCAGCGCCTTCTCGTCCAGGCGTACGTCGAGTGCCCGGACGGCGTCGTCGAGGTGCTGCGGGACGCGCGGGCCGACGATCGGCGCCGTGACGGCCGGCTGGTGGAGCAGCCAGGCGAGCGCGACGTCACCAGGCTCGTGACCAAGCTCGGCGGCGAAGTCCTCGTAGGCCTCGATCTGCGGGCGCCTGGCCTCCAGGGCCGTCGCGGCCCGGCCTTCCAGTCGCCGCCTGCCCTCGCGCTCCTTGCGGAGCACGCCGCCGAGGAGCCCGCTCTGCAACGGCGACCACGGGAGGATGCCCACGCCGTAGTGCTGTGCCGCGGGCAGCACCTCCAACTCGACCTCACGGGTGAGCAGGTTGTAGATCGGCTGCTCACTGACCAGGCCGAACGTCCCGCGCCGGGCCGCCGCGCTCTGCGCCTGGGCAATGTGCCAGCCCGCGAAGTTGCTGCTGCCGACGTAGAGAATCTTGCCGGCCGCGACGGCGACGTCGACGGCCTGCCAGATCTCGTCCCACGGGGTGCCGCGGTCCACGTGGTGGAACTGGTAGAGGTCGATGTGGTCGGTCTGCAGGCGGGCCAGGCTCGCGTCCAGGGCGCGGCGGATGTTGAGCGCCGACAGCTTGCCCTCGTTGGGCCACTCCCCCATGGGGCCGTAGACCTTGGTGGCCAGCACCGTGCGCTCCCGGCGCCCACCGCCCTGCGCGAACCAGCGGCCAATGATCGACTCGGTGTGGCCCGGGCCCTCGCCCTGACCTGACACGCCGGCCGAGCGCAGGCCATAGACGTTGGCCGTGTCGAAGAAGTTGATGCCGTACTCGTGCGCCGAATCCATGATCTTGTGAGCATCGGCCTCGTCGGTAAGCGGACCGAAGTTCATCGTGCCGAGACACAGGCGCGAGACAGACAGTCCGGAACGGCCGAGATGAGTGAACTGCATCCTGGGCGAAGTCCTCTCCGATGAGGGATCGCTCGGCGCCAGGCTCAGACGGGCGCCGCGCTGGCCTTTCCAGTCTCCACCTCCACGTGGGCCCCAGGTCAAGCCCAGCACGGCCGTCAGCATCGGTGGCCACGTCAGGAAGGCATTTCCCGCAGCGGTACGCGGCTTGACCCTGCCGCTCCGGAGGAATTGAGTTGGGCCATGGTCAGGACGAGCGTGGCTCAGACCATGTGGCGGCTGTTCGAGCCCGTGCACGCCATCACCTGTTTCGCACCACCCCCAGCCTGGCCGCGTGGGAGGACGCGGGGTTGCGGGAGTACTGGCGCGGCTGTTTCGCCGGCCGGGCGGCGCCCATGGGGCAGGTCGGGGCCGGTCCATCCAGGCCGCCCAGCACCGGCGATCAGGCGGGCGCGGCGGCCTGTCGGGCGACAAGCTCAAGCACTTCACGCAGGGCGCCCCGCACCCGTTCGTCGCCGACGAGCCCATCCGGCCCCACCACATCCCGCCCCACCACGATGCGCACCGGGCTGGGCACTGCGACGACCGCGCCGACGTAACCCAGCACCGTGGCCAGCGCCGCGTCCGCACCACCCCCTCGGCCCTCGGTAGCCACATTGACCCAGGCAACCGGCTTGCCGTACAGCTCACCGCCCCCAACCGTCCAGTCGAGCAGGTTCTTCAGGCTGCCCGGCAACGACCCCGCATATTCCGGCGTGCAGAACAGCACCGCGTCCACCGCGTCGAGGTGCTGCCTCAGTTTCGCCACCGCGGGGTGAACCGGCTCCTGGTCGCCGGGAACGAATGCCGGCAACTGCGCCAGTCCCCGGTAGAGGTCGGCGATGACGCCGTCGGGGGCGACGGCCTGGGCGGTTCGCAACGCGGCCGTATTCGTCGAGCCGCTACGCGTGCTACCGGAAACGAGCAGGATCCTCATCTGAACGCCCACCCGCCACGCCCCTTCGTGCCGCTTGGGACAACACGCTTCCGTACGGCCAACACTCGCACCGAGCCGGTTACACCGGATGGCATCGATCCTGCCCTGTCCGCCGGCGACACGCCCCCCGCGCCTCGTTCCGGCCTCAGGCGCCGCTGGTGTCCCTGCGCCCGAGGTTCTCCCGCGGTTCACCGGCCGCGGACAGGGCTCGGAACGCGACCGCTTTCCGTGATCGCCGTACTGGCCGATCCGTCGGCTACCAGGAACCAGCGACTCAGGAGACCAGGCGGCTCAGGAGACTAGGAACGCAGGGTGGGAACGGTCAGAGCTTGGGCGCGGGCCGCGGTGGCGAGCAGGGCCTGGGCCGTCGACGCGAGGCCCGCGACCATCGCGACGAGGATCCGTGGGTCGTTCTGATCGCCCCAATCGTCGACGGCGGTGTGCGCGTGCGCGGTCGTGAGGTCGACCGTCACCGAACCGGGGCCGTCGCCCTCGCCGTTGCCGAACCCACTCGTCAGAAGGCTTCGCGCGGTGTCGGCGATGCCGCGGGCGACGAAGTCACGGGCCGACGGCCGATCCTCGCCCTCGCCCTCGCCGGCGTTGCCGTAGCGGTCCAGCAGCGAGCCGGCGAGGCCGTGCGGGCGCCGCGGCGACTCACTCGCATCGTCCGGCGGCATGCCACCGTCATCCCCACCGCCGCCGTCCCCACCACCGCCGTCCCCACCACCGTCGTCCCCGCCGCCTCCGTCGTCCCCGCCGCCTCCGTCTCCCTCACCATCGTCGCCACCGCCGCCGCCACCGTTTCCGCCACCACCGGCGTTGTCTCCCCCACCGGCGCCAGCGGTGGAGCTGTCGCTGATCGCCTCGCCGTTCCGGTCGAGAACGGTCGTATGCCGGTAAACGGTGCCGTCCTCGCCTTTCGAGGTGGTCTCGATGGTTGTCTCGCCGGTGGTTTCGTCCTGGGTGACCTTCGTTTCGCTCTCGTTCTTCCCGTCGGTCGAGTAGGAGCTTTTCTGCTCCGATGTGACGTTTCCGTTCACGTCGCGGTGGACGTCGGTGCGGACCGTCGTCGTGGTTCCCGAGTCGCGGTCCTTCCAGGTCGTCTCGGTAGCCGTGTCCGTTCCGCCACCCGGGGACGGCGTGGTGACCGTCTTCGTCGTCCTGTCGACGGTGTGCCCGTCACTGTCGACGTAGGTCTTCGTGTCCGTGTCCTGGCGGACTACCAGGTTCCCCTGGGCATCGCGCTGCTCACGGGACTCGCTGACCGAACCGTCCGGGCGCTCGGTCCGCTCCTTCGTGCCCTTCACACCGTTCGGCGAGACGACGGTGGTACTGGTTCGGACGCTGCCGTCGGGCTGGCGGACCGGACCCGTGGTCGTGACCGTCGGACGGGCGTCGCCCATGGTGACGGCGAGGTCGGGGAAGGCTCCAGGAGCGGTTCTGCCGGCCACGGCCCAGCCGCCCGTCTCGGCCGTCCAGCTCGCCGTCCCGTCCGGGCCGAACGTCGCCGTGCCACGGCCCGTCACCCGTTCGCCGCTTCGACGGGTCCAGCTCGTCTCCGTGTCATGCGGGCCGACCGCACGGGCGACGGTCACGAGCGTCGCCGCCGGCGCGCCCCAGCGGCCCGGAGCCAGCTCGACCTCGGTCTGTGACCAGCCGGAGCCGTCGGTCACTGCCACGCTGACGCCGTGGTGGCTCGTCTCGACGACCGCGTACCGCTGGCCGGTCCCGTCGGTCAGGACGGCCGTCAGGCGGCCGTTCGAGCGCAGTGCCAGCCTCATGCCGTCCGGCTCCCGTTCCCGAAGGGGATCGCGACGACGAGTCGGTCGTCATGGATCGCGGCCACCCGGCCGTCGCGGAGCGTCACGCTGAACGGCGGGGGCTCGGCGCCCGCGGGCGCCTCACGCGGGCCGGCTCCCGCCACCTCACGGACCTCACCCGTCGGCGACCAGACGGTCAGGCCGCCGTCGACGGTGCGCACACCGACCCCGTCCTCGATGCGGAACAGGCTCGCCGCGGGCGCGGGCAGCGCGACGACCTGGGTCGGCAGCAGCCAGCGCTGGATCAGCCGGGCCCCGTCCGGGGCGGCCGGCAGGTCATGCTCGAGCGTGAGCTCGGTGGCGGCATCCGTGACGAGTTCTATCGCCACGGCAGTGCCGTCCGCGGGTGAGAGCGCCGCCAGCCTGCGGTCGTCCGCACCGTCGCGGTGGCCGGTGACGGTGACGGTCGCGCCCCCGGGGATCTCGCTCACGGCCAGCTGCCAGTGCCGCAGAGCGTCCACGCCGTAGGTGAACGGAGGCGGGTCGACGAGCCAGCCGATCCTGATCCGCGGGTCGCGCCAGTCCCGGCCGAACCGGCGACACTGGTCGACGGCCAGGATCTTGACTCGGACAGGGTCCGGGGCGGGAGGCGGAGCGGGGACCGGTCCGGTCCCTATCGGTTTGCCGGACGGCGAGCGCAGGTAGCCCGTCAGGTCGTAGCGGCGGATGCCCGCCGAGGTGTGCAGGAACGCCCGTCCGACGGACCCGGCAGCCGCTGGATTCCCCACGATGGCGATGCGTTGTTCGGGCCGCGCGCTCCACCCGTCGAACTGGAGCTCCCAGCCCTCTGCGGGCAGGACCGTGCTGGAGCGGAACACCGCAACCGGGACGTGCATGACCAAGGTGGCCAGGGCCATCGCGTCGTCGGTGACCCGGACGTTGGGAACCTCGAACGTCTGTTTCCAGCCTCCGCCGTGTTCGCAGGTGACGCCGCCGACCCAGTCGCCCTGCAGCTGTCCCAACGGTTCGGCCGCCGGGGCGAAGGTCGCCCGGTGGTTGATGCCGAACGGGACGCCCAGCTTTCCCGAGACGACGAGGCCGTCAGGCCCGGCCGACGCGGCCTCGATGAGGGCGGTCGGCAGCGGGGCGGGCAGGCCCTGGGTTCCCTCATAGGTCGCCGAAGAGTCGTCGCTCGCGACCTCCCGCAGGTCGCCGCGTGAGTCGCCACCCGTCACCTGGTTGCGCACCCCGTCGGCGATCATCGAGCCGACGAGGCTCAGGCTCAGTGCGGCGAACGCTATCGCGGGGACAGGGTTGACCACCGCCAGCAGGAGGGTGAGCGGGCCGCCCTTGGCCGCCCAGCATCGAAACGAGTCCCAGTCCGACGCGTTCGCGGCTATCACGAGCCGCGTGGTCAGGCTCTTCGCCTCGATATCGGGAACCAGCGCCAGCCGCGCGGTGACGTCGACCGAGAGGTCGACATCACCGAACGGGCCGGAACAGGCCTTGAGCTTCTTGACACCGAATCCGCCGACTACGCCCCAGTCGCCGGTCCCGAAGGGGCCGAGGGGCTGCCAGGTGGCTACCGGCTGCTCCTCGACGGCCATTCCCGCACCGAAGTCCGCGATCGCGGTCTTCAGCGCGGTGAGCAGCTGTTCCCGGAACACCTCGCCAGAGATACGGATGCACCATTCGGCCCCGTCGAGCGCTACCACGCGGTCGGCTGTCGGCGCGGTGAGCTCGCCGGGATCGCCGGTCACGAACCGGATGGTCACGGCCTGGTCGCTGGCGAGCACCGCGGCGCCGACCACCTTGACGCCGGCGGGCACCGGGAAGTCGCGGCGCGCGATGCCCAGCGAGAAGGCCGGCTCCGACGGCGGCCGGCCGGGAATCGCGAGCGCGACGAGGTCGATCCGCAGGTGCTGCAGCGCACCTTCGCCGGGGACGGCAGTCACGGTGAGGGTGGCCGTCCCGGTGGTCTTCGTCATGGCGGCGGGGTCGGCATCCAGCTCGGCGATCGACACATGGCTGATGGTCACGTCCGCCGTCAGGAGGAGGACGCCGAAACGCGCCGGCACGCCCGGCGCGGACGAGACGATGGTCGGCAGGCCCCAGTCGAGCCGGGCGATCAGCCGGTCATGACCGAGCACCGCGAGCGAGCCGGTCGGCAACCCCTCGATCAGCATCAGGCACTGGGCAAGCGCGGAAAACTGGTTTCTTGTGAACTCGGCCTCAATGACGCCCATGCCCGTTTTCCTCATTCCCCGTTGTACGCGCCCGCCCGCCGGAAACACACGAAGGCAGGCCGAAAGAAAGTCCCGTGACACCGCCGCGATGTCGGCCTCAAAATGCCGGCCGGGCACCGACGATACCGCTGGAAAAAGTCGGCGACCCCAGCATTGTCGGTATACCGACCAATGTCAGCGAGTCGCGCCTGGCCGCTGACGGTTGACGGCCCGGCCGGCGGTGACGCGGCACGACCGCGTTGCACGAACCTGCCCAGATGGACCGTGCCGCAATGACTGACCCGGAAGGCGACCTTCGCCGGCTACCACGCGAAGTACTCGGGGGCCGTCCGGTACGGCCTGACGACCGACGAACCGCCCCGCAACGGGTTGTTCCGGATCACGCGGGCATCAGGCCGTGTTCCGGCGGCCGCCTTCTCGCCAACCGCGGGTCAGAGGTCAACAAGTTGTGATGAAACTCGTTCAGCCACACCCCGACCAAAGGAGTCGACCATCGCCACGATCCAGCACGAAGTCGCTGTCGCCCTGCCTCCGCGGGAGGTGTGGGACGTCCTGCGCGACGTGGGAGCTGTGCATCGGCGACTGCTGCCGGGACGGGTGCTGGACGTCCACCTCGACGGGGACGTGAGAACGCTGACCATGCCGGACGGACACCTGGTGCGGGAGCTCATCGTCACCGTTGACGACAGAGCACGCCGGCTCGTCTACGCGGTCATCGAAGGAGCTCGTCCGCCGCTGTGCCACCATCAGGCGTCCTTCCAGGTCCTGCCCGACGGCGATGGGCACAGCAGACTTCGATGGACCACGGACCTCCTCCCCGAAAGCCTGGCGAGCCTGATCGAGGCCCGCACCGGCCACGGCATCAGGGAGATGAAGGAGGTACTCGAACAGTCCGCCGCCACCGCTCTGGACCGTTGACCCCCGAGATCACGCGGGCATCAGACTCGCCGCGACCCTGGCCCCGAGCTCCCAGCACGCCTCACGGCCCGCGGCGTCCACTCTCCGGTGATCGACAGTGGATCTCGCAGACGCTTCCACCGCAGACCGGTGGCGATGGCCTCGACCCCACGGATCACGCCCGTCCGCCTAGATCACATCGCCCGGCGCCACGTCTGACGTGGGCGATCCGGGCGATCCGGGCGTCGTCGCCGATCCCGGCGTCGTCGCCGACGCGGCGGCGTCGAGGGCCTCGGACTCCTCCTGGACGAGCCGCGCGGTCTGAGCCCTGAGGACCTGGATCGTGTTGCGCAGATAGTCGACGATCGCGGCTGTCTGATGCTCGTCATACCGGGTCATGAACGCGCCCATCTCGCGGCCGAGCTCCGCGAAAATGCCGGTCAGGTCGGGTGCCCGCTGCGAGTCCGCGCGGACCAGCACGCGCCGGCGGTCCGCCGGGTCCGGAGTCCGCTGGACGTAGCCGGCGCGTTCGAGACGGTCCACGATTCCGGTCACCGCGCTCGCCCCGACGCCGAGGGCGGGCGCGAGCGCACCGACGGGCATGGGCCCGGTCCGCACGATCACGCCGAGCGCCTTGTGCTCCGCCGCGCCCAGCCCGAGTCTGCGAGCGATCGCCTCGTGGAAGAGCACCACCGCGGTGCTCAGCTCCCATCCCAGTGTGTCGCCGTCCGTCACGGCCCTCGACTCCTCCGGCACGCCTCCAGCATGACCTCCGCGGGCCACCCTTGCGCACGCACCCTAAAATAGTTCATGATCGTGAAAAGTTCACGGGGATGAAAGAATGGGAGCTGGGATGGCAACGGGACTCACGGTGAGTGGTCGCGCGCTGCGTTGGGCCGCACGCTGTTACCGCGACGACGCGGCACTGCTGCTCGCCCTCGCGGCCGCCGCCTCGCTGCAGCGCTTCGGGTCGATCCGGTACGGCGACGAACTGCCCGCGGCGATCGGCCCGGCTGGCGAGGCCCTCACCGGCCTGACCCGTATCGCCGTGATCGCCGTCGCCCTGCGCGCGCTTGCCCGGGAGCCCGAGCTGGCCCCGCTGACACCCCGCGCGCGCCTTGACCTGTTCGGGTCGGCGGCGGGCGCCCGCTGGAGGGTGCTGGTCACGCCCGCCCTGCTGCTCGCCGCCGCTTTCGTGATCTTCGATGTCATCCCGAACGCCGCGATCACCCTGTGGGTCGAGCCAGTTGATCGCCGTGAGCTCATCCAGGCGATCCTGGTGGCTGTGAAGAATCCGACGGTGATCGTCCTGACCATGCTCTGGATGGTCGGCCTGGCTCGCGAGCTCATGACCCAGCACCTTCACGCCGCCGCCCGCTGAAGCTCCCGATCATCGCCACGCTGCCGCGGTTCATCGGCACCGAGCCGAGCGGTGTCGGCTCCGACATCGCGGCGATCTCCGTGGAGATCGTGCCGGTACAGGGGGTTCGCCTGGCTGATGGCGCCGTGCTCTGGGTGGCACAGACCAGCCCGGTCTTCGCGGCGCAGACAACGGCGGGCGGCTTCGCCTACGGCGTCGAGGCTGACGGTGTCAGCACCGTCGCGATCGAGCTGGCTACCGGCCAGAGGCACGGCCTGGGCATCAGGGCGCCCGTTCTCGCCGCCGGCGGCGGGCTGGCCCTCGCCGGCGGAGGAGAAGATCAGTGGATCGGGTAGTTGGACGACTTGTCCAGACCTAGTTCGGGGAAGACGCCGAGGTAGATGGACTCCTGGATGCCGTAGCCGACGGCGTCCCCGTCACGGACCTCGACCGGGAGGTCGCGGAACTGGCCGAGCCGGGGCAGTTCGGCGAGCACGTCGGGCAGGTACTCGCCGTCGGTGTGGTAATCGCCGCGCCACGCGGCCTGGTGGCCGTCCTTCCATCTGCCGTACTGGCCGGTGCGCAGGTAGAACCCGGCTGGGCCGAGCGGCCGAACCTCCACCGCCTTCTTCGCACCGTCGGGCATCGTGAAGGTGTAGGTCGCCCCCTCGAAGCGCCGAGTGGTCGACTCGAAGGTGATGTCGACGTGCAGGTCGCGCAGCTCGGTCTGCCGTACGTCGCCCTTGCCGTCTTCCTCGTTGAGATGCGCGGACATGTACTGCCAGTGGTCGGTCTGGTAAAGGAAGTGCATCAGCTCGTACTTCGAGCCATCAGGGCGGAGCAGCAGGGCCGGCCCCCAGAGGGTGCGCATCGTCCTGGTCCGGTTGAGCGAGGGCTGAAGATCGGGCGGCGGCGCGCCGACGGCGCTGCCCCGCATGCCCCAGCTGTGGTCCCGGGCGCCGAACCAGCCGTCGTCCACAATGTGCCTTTCGCCGTCCACTTCGACCCAGCCAGAGAGCCGCCCGCACTGGTGGTAGCGGACCACGTTCTGGGCGATCCGGTTCCCCGAGCGCAGCAGGCTGCGCTTCTCGAAGAACGGGGACAGTTCGCCCTCGAACAGGATGTCGAAGGAGATCGGCTGGGTGTCGTTGGCATCGAGCCGGAACCGCACCGCCTTCAGCGGGTCCACGACCTCGTAGCGGATCGGGCCAACGCCCAGATCCTGCAACCCGAGGTCGAGCCGCCGGCTGGCCCGGACGGTCCACTGCTCACGACCCCGGGAGACGCCGGCGAAGCCGTCGAACACGTTCCGGTTGTGGTATTTTCCGACGCCGAACGCCACAGAGATGCTGCCGTCCTTGCGGGCGAACGCACCCCAGATCTTCTGGGTCCAGCCGAAGTCCGACTCCACCACCGTGGCGAAGGTGTCGGCGATCTGGTGGTCGAGGAACTCGTCCGCGGGTGTCAGCTTCCCGATGTCGTCAATGGACACGTTGCACGGCCCTTCCTTGTCTTCCGTCTGGGGTACCTGCCGCCTGGGGCGCCTTCCGCGGGCTGATCCCGCGGGTCAGCCCACTACTCAGCCGGCAGCACAGTGCCGCCGCACCAGGTTCAGCGCGGCCGTGGTCATGCGGGGTAGCACCGCCGCGTACTCGCCGAACCTCGCGTCCGTCGACTGGCCCTGCTCGAACAGCCACGCGCCGTAGGTGACGATGGCCGCGTAACGCGCCCGCGCGGCCGCCTGGAACCACTCCAGATCGCCGGCGGCGCGCCCCGTCCGCGCCGACCACTCGCTGACGAGGCGCTGACCCGACCAGAAGCCCGGGGCGTCCATTCCCGGCATACCTCGGGAACCCGGCTGACCGAACATTCCCGCGAGGTTCGCGACATCCCAACGGGGGTCGCCGTTGAACGCCATCTCGACGTCGAGCAGGGCCGTGAGCCGGCCCTCGTGCCAGAGAGTGTTGGCCAGCTTCGAGTCGCCGTGGCATGCGGCCGGAGCGGCATCAACAGGGGCGGACGCGATCAGCAGCTCAAAGGCCTCCCGCAGGTCCGAGCCCGCGAGCTCGACGACGGGGGCGTACCACCGCTCGACCTCCTCCCGGGTGGAATAGGCCGGACCCAGGGCGTCGAGTGGTTCGCGGTGCAACTCAGCGTAGGCATCAACCAGCTGCTCACAGACCGCGGCACGCACCGACTCGGCCGCGGACGCGGTCCAGGCCGGCGCAGAGAACTCCGACCACGGCTCACCCGGCACCCGTTCCATCAGGAAGAACTGGTCACCGAGCACGGCCGGGTCAGCTTCCAGCCGTACAACAGCGGGCACCGGCAGCTTCTCGTGCCTGGCCGCCATCTCTTCGAAGATTCGGTACTGCCCTACAACATCGTGCACCCGGTTGCGCTCCAGCAGCGGGGCCTCCGACGGCGGCAGGCGCAGGACGAGGTCGAGCCCTTCCACCAGATATGTCTCGTTGGAGTTGCCCGCCGTGAGGGCGCGCACGCCCGTGATGCGGTCGCCGTCAGGTAAGTACTCGGTCAGTACCGCACAAATGGCCGTCAGGTCACGCGGCAACAGCGTTCTCCTCTGGTGATAGCTCGCGGTGATGAATGACTCCGCGACTGGTCTGTCCACCATCAATCCCGGCGTCCCGGCCCTTGGGCGTCCCGGGCCGTGGGCCTGGTCCCTGGTCCCTGGTCCTGCCGGCGACTACCCGAAGGTCAACTCCCGCGCGTTCTCGGCCATGATCTTCCGCTGGTCCTCGAGCGAGAAGTCGGCCACGTTCGCCAGAAAGTCCCGCGGTTTGGCGACGCCCTCGGCGTGCGGCCAGTCCGAGCCGAACAGGATCCGCTCGACGGGAACGGATCTCGCGAGTTCGGCGACGCTCTCCTCGACAAACGGCGAGACCCAGACGTTGTCGTGGAACTGGTCGACCGGGCTTTTCGTGAACATCCCCGGGTTCTGGCCGTGCAGCCGCTGCAGTACGTGCAGCAGGGACGGCACCCAGACGCCGCCGTTCTCGATGGACGCGAAGCGCACCCCCGGGTGTCGTTCGAACAGGCCGTGCGCGATCAGCGCGAAGACGAAGTCGTGGATGCGCCGGTCGTGCATGAGCGCGTCGACGAACGGCTCGTAGAACGACAGCGACGACACCGTGCCCTGGCGGCGACGGCTGGAATAGCCCCAGGTGTGCGCGAGAGCGTCCTCGAGTTCCCGATAGCCCTCGTCGAAGCCTGCATGCGCGGTCATGACGAGGCCGGCCTCGGCGACTCGGGCCCAGAACGGGTCGAACATCGGGTCGGCGGGCGACTTCATGCCCTCGGGAGTGAACACCGGCCCGGATCGGATTGTCACGATCCGGGCGCCGCGGCTGATCACCCATTCCAGTTCCCGCACCGCGCTGTCGAGGTCCGACAGGGTCAGGTAGGGCACCCCGAAGATCCGGTTCTGGTAGGCGAAGCCCCAGTCGTCGTCCAGCCAGCGGTTGAAAGCGCGGAAGATGTCGATCGATGCCTCGATGTCGGGCTGCATGGGACCTTCCATGCACACGCCCTGGGACGGGAACAGCCACATCGCCTCGAGGCCCTGCTCGTCCATGACCTTCAGACGGGCGTCGCAGTTGTACCACTCCGGATGGTCGGCCGGGTTCTCGCACGTCAGCATGTGGGCGAGGTCGGACTTGGGGGCGCGGCCGGCGAAGTAGTCGTACAGCGCGCCGGGTCTGGGGCGCGGGTTGACGTCGCCAGGGCCGGGGATCCAGGGGTGCGGCTCGTCGTGGACGAAGTAGCGCATCCGGCCGTCGACCTCCCGCACCACCACGCCGCGGTCGGCGAACTTCGGGCTCCGATGCCGGGTGAAGGCATCGCTGGGCTCCCAGTAGTGGTTGTCGGTGTCAAAGATGTCTGGCTTGGCGATGTCCGTGGTAGCGCTCGCCATGTCCTGCGGCCCTCCGTTTCCGTGCCGTGGCGGCCCGCCCGAGGCCCGGCCACACGCGCCGTCGGCACCGGCGAGGCGTGCCTGTCGCCGGCGACCGCCAGTAGTCCGACGCCGCCAGCGCCAAAGGTCACGCGCTCTCCGTGACGACTCGACCAGCGCCATACGCTACATGATCCAGAATTATGTATCGCAATGGCACTCGTAGGATGTTGGATGGATGCGGCGCGGTCAAGAGACGTCGCGGTCAAGGGACGTGATGCGACGACACGGTTGGGGTGGCTCCCCGCCCACGAGCGAGCACGAGGCCCGCGAGAGGATCCTCGACGCCGCCGTCCGATGCCTGGACCGGGATGGGGCCTCACACACCAACCTGTCCGACGTCGCCGCCGAGCTCGGCGTGGCCCGACCGACGATCTACCGGTACTTCCCCGGCCGCGACGACCTCCTGTCCGCTGTGACCGAGCGGGCCCACCGAGCCTTCAAGGGCGAACTGCAAAGCCGGTTCGCCAACATCAGGGAACCGGCCGAGTACGTCGTCGAGGTGGTGGCGTATGTCGTCGAGCAACTGCCGAGATCGCCCCACCTCGCCGTCCTGCTGGCAACTGGCCGCACGCAACGGTTCGAGCGCGACGCCGTGTCGACGTCGGCCGTCGCCCGCAACGTGTCGCTTCTGCGCCGGGACCTCGACTGGGCCGCCATCGGCTATGCCGAGCACCAGCTGGGCGAGCTGGTGGAGATCATGCACCGCATGATCGTCTCGCTGATCGTCGCGCCGCCGGACAACCCGCGCTCTGGCCCTGAGCTGCGCGACTTCCTGCGCCGCTGGTTCGGACCGAAGCTGGCCCCACAGTCGGCGGCACAAGGCCGGGCCTCAGAGCCGACGGTAGCTTCCAAGATCGGATAGTAGACGCAGCCGCAGAAATGCGCCGAACCGTGGTCACGGCGTCGTCATGACACGGAGTCACTACGGCTCCCCATCGGAGGACCGGACACGATCTTCCTGTCGGCCAGCCGCGACATCCTGCCCGCGGCGAGGAGGCGGCCGGGCCGCGGCCCGGCCGGCCCACGATCACGGCAAGCGAGCGATCCGCGCTCAGGGCCTCGTCGGGATACCGTGGGTACATGGCGGCGCCACGCACCACTACGGTCACGGTTCCGATCACTGTCGAGTGCGACGAGGACGGCGTCTGGTGCGCACATGCGCAGCTACGTCCAGGAGTAGGTGCCCATGGCGAGGGTGCCACCGAGCAGGACGCACTGGACGATCTGCGCGAGGCGCTCGTCGGCCTGATCGAGGAGTTCGGGGTTCCCCGGGAGTTGTCCGTCACCGTGGCGGCCTGATGCCCCCAGTGCCCTCCGTCCGAGGCATTCGGGTGGTCCAGGCGCTGGAGCGTCAGGGTTTCAAGGTGGCGAGGGTCAACGGCAGCCATCACATCATGCGGCACCCGGACGGGCGTGGCACGACGGTCCCGATGCACGGTACGCGGGACCTCGCGAAAGGCACACTGCGCGGCATCCTCCATGACGTCGGTCTGACGATTGACGAACTCGCCCCGTAACAGCCTTTTCAGGTCATGCGGGTATCAGGCTGGCCGCGACCGTCGCGCCGAGTTCCCAGCAGGCCTCGCGGGCCGCGGCATCCACCTCGCCGACGATCGACAGCGGCTCGCGCAGGCGCTTTCACTTCAGCCCCGTGGTGATGGTCTCGACGCCGCGGACCGCACCGGTGGTGTCGCTGTTGCCATGGACGTAGAGCGCGTACGGACGACCCACCGTCGTCTCAAGCACGGGATAATAGATCTGGTCGAAGAAGCGCGCCGAACCCTGGTCACGGAGAAGTCACTCTTGGCGACGACTGGTCCGACCAGGCGCCGTATTGTTCAGCGCGGTGACGCACTGCCGTAGCTCGTCGAAGAACACGACCTCGTATGAAGGCCCCAACTCCTGTGCTACGCGGACCGCCAGAGCGTAGCCTCGCCCGTTCCAGTCGGCCTGGACCTGTTCATTCGGCCAGTCGTAGCCGTTGTCACTCAGCGTGCGGGTGTACTCAGCCGACCACAGGGCGAGCTCGTCACGCAGTCCGTCGGTCAGCGGCAGCGCTTCGGGCGACAACATCCCGTCGCCGGTCCACAACGGAAAAGCGTAGTAGTCGGCCATCACCTTCACCTGACGCATGGCCATGTTTGAACCATAACGTCAAGCAGTGTTCTGAGCCCGGGAGACGCGCACCGCCAAACGCGCTCAATCCGCCAGATGGGCATCGATCGAGCGCATACGGCCGCCCGACCGTCGCGCCCAAGATCGGGTAGGACATGGTGTCGCGGAACTTCCGGAAAGTCGCGTGCGTCGAGTTGTGACGCTACGTTTCGGATGAGGGCATCGACGACGAGGACCGCGGGGTGCGGATCCACCCGGCTGCGCGGTGAAGCAGGCGTTCCACGCCTCTATGCTCCGTGTCCTTCCGCGCTGTCCTCCGTGACCTGGGCGGTGTTGCGCGCGGAGGCGGCGGACGCGCGCACCCGCGCCGCGCATTCGAGGATGATGGCAGCGGCCATCGCCGACTCCTGGATGTCGGTCTTCCACGACGAGACGCTGACGCGCATTCCGGTGACGAACGCGACGCCGGTGCCGGTCGGCAGCCCGAGGATCTCCACGAGCCAGCGCCGGGCCACGTCGTGCAGCTTCGCCGCCACCGGCGACATCACTGGCAGCGCCGAGTTCTGGTCCCAGGCGCTGACCAGCCAGGACGCGCCGAGCGCGACGGGGAGCGTGGCACCGTTGACGAAGCCGAAATAGCGAGCGCCGGCCGTAGCCATCGTCGCGGGGCTCCCGACGTCATGCAGCAGCCGAAGCGTCGCTTCCGCCGCCTCGCCGACCTCAGGCAACGGCTCATCGAAGGCGGCGAGCCCGCGCAACGCGACAGCGTCGGGCGCGACCCCGCGGTCGTCGACGGACGCCGCGTAGTCGAGCGCCATCGCCGCCGCCGCGCGCAGTGTCGCGGTGTCGTCGACGTCCATGGGCCGATCCTGCCCGTAGCCACGATCGCGGGCGAACGAATTATGCAGTGGTCGCGCCGACGACCGTGATCGCGGGAATCCGGTCGTGTCGCTGTTGCCATGGACATAGAGGGCGTACGGACGGCCGATCGCTGCTTCCAAGCAAGGAAGTAGGCTTGATCGAAGAACTTGCAGAAAGTCGCGTCCGTCGCGCGATCACACTACGTGCTTCTCGGAACCCTGCGGACCGCGGCCTCGAGAACTGCGGGGCGTCCCGACGCCCCGCTTCCCGGCCGGCCTCCGGCAGGCAGGACGAGAGAAAACCCGCCCCGTACCCGCTACCGGATGACGATGACCGTCGCGCGGTGTCCGGCAGCATTCTTAAGCTTGGTGTCGCCTGTGAGCAGGTTGCAGCCGAGTGCTTCGGCGAGCGCGATGTAGGCGGCGTCGTATGCGCCGAGGTTGTGCCGCAGCTGCCACATCCGGGGGTGGTAGGGCCAGACCGGATGACGGGTGATCCGCAGGCGCGCGTAGTCCGCCAGCATCTGCTCGCCACGATGAGCAGTGATCTTCTTTCCGGCGGAAAGCCCGCGGACTGTCGACGCGACCTCGACGTCGAGATGGTGTGGGGCGTGCAGCGTGCGCGGGGCGGACAGACGCTGCCGGAGCACCTCGTCGCCCTCGCGAACGGACAGCACATCTATGACGAGCGAGCAGTCGACCACGTACGTGAGGGTCAACGCCGCCCCTCGTCGCGCGCCGCGAGGATGTCGTCCATGGTGAGCCCCACCGGTTCCCTGTCGCGTGCGATGCGGGCGATGACCTCGGCGTTGGTCTCCGTGGCCGCATCGGCATCCATCAGGTCCCGCAGGTACCCGGACAGCGACTGCCCGAGCGATCTGGCTCGCTCACGGAGAACCTCGAGCGTCGTCGGATCGACATCGCGCACCTGGATGATGCCCCCGTCGGCAGACTCGCTCATATATCCACGCTACCACGGTTCATGCATCACGCATGAATCGTCGCGTCAACCTCGCCGGGAGCGTTCGTGGCACCTCACGACACCTCCGCTGCTCGCACGCCGTCCCGCCGGAACGTCGCCTTGAGCCGGCCACCAGCCCGGCAGGATCGCGTTCCCAGTCGTAGAACAGACGCGCGGGGCAACATCGGGGCCGATGGTCAGCCAGATCCGCCGCACCCGAGGCGGTCCGGGCGGCTGACCATTGGACCTGGACACGCGGGTGGAGCCCTGAGTCCGGCCCCGTTTAGATCACCCGGGCATCAGGCTGGCCGCGACCGTCGCCCCGAGTTCCCAGCAGGCCTCGCGGGCGGCGGCGTCCGCCTCGCCGAGGATCGACAGCGGCTCGCGCAGGCGCTTCCACTTCAGCCCCGTGGTGATGGTCTCGACGCCGCGGACCGCACCGGTGGTGTCGCTGTTGCCATGGACGTAGAGCGCGTACGGACGACCCACCGTCGCCTCAAGCACGGGATAATAGATCTGGTCGAAGAAATGCTTGAGGGCACCGCTCATGTAACCGATGTTGGCCGGGGTACCGAGCAGGTAGCCGTCGGCGGCGAGCACATCGACGGCCGTGGCGGCCAGTGCCGGGCGGACGACGACGTCGACGCCCTCGATCGCGTCGTCCCGTGCCCCGGTGAGCACTGCCTCCAGCATCGCCTGCGTCGTCGGCGACGGTGTGTGATGGACGACCAGCAACGTCGGCACCCCGACATGCTAGCCGTGGCCCGGTGCCCGCCAGGGAGCACTTCCTGGGACCGTCAGCGCGGGATCATCGAACGCGCGAGGCGGAAGCCGACGTCGTCGACCCGAAAGTCCGGATGGCCACGGCGCCGCACCGAAGCGCGGCAACTCCAGTGCTCGTCGAACCAGCCTCCGCCACGCAGCACCTTGTAGGAGCCGTAGACCTCGGCGTCGTAGGTGTCCCAGCACCAGTCCCAGACGTTGCCGAGCATGTCGTACAGGCCCCACTCGTTGGGCGCCTTGCCGCCGACCTCGTGCGGGCGCTCGGCCGAGTTGTCTCGATACCAGGCGATCTCGTCGAGTGGTCCGTACCGTGGGCCGGTCGTCCCGGCCCGGCAGGCGTGCTCCCATTCGGCCTCGGTGGGCAGCCGGTATCCCTCGGCGGAATCGTCCCGTTCGACGTGGCTGTCGCCGGCACGGATCACATAGGCGGGTGCCAGCCCCTCCCGGCGCGAGAGCTCGTTGCAGAATCGCACGGCGCCCCACCAGGAGACTCCCTCGACCGGCAGCCGCCCGCCCCGAACAGCGCTCGGAAACTCGCCGGCCACCTGGGTATACAACGCCTGGGTGACAGAGAAGGCGGAAATGGAATAGGGCGCGAGCTCGACCGGCCATGTCCGCCGTGTCCGCCGATCCGACAGGGTCACCTGCCCCGGCGGGATGACGACCATGGCGCCTTCCACGTCATAGTCCACAAGAAACTGATCTTATATTTCCGTGGGCGCCGCGCGCCTACCTGGAGATCGCGCCGCGCCCCGCCCGGGAGCGGCGGTGGCGTTTCGCCTGGTACATCGCCTGGTCCGCGGACCGCAGCAGTTCCTGTGCACTGACCGATCGCTGTGGCGTGACGGCGTAGCCGACACTGGCCGCCACCCGCCGGCGGGCTCCGCCGACCGGGCACGGCCGGCCGAGCTCGGCCATGAGGCGGGCCACCAGCGCGTCGGGGTCGGTCGCGCCCTCGATGATGGCCGCGAACTCGTCGCCGCCGAGCCGCGCGACGGTGTCGCCGGGCCGCACGGCGGCACGCAGCCGGATGTCCCGTCTGACCGCCGTCAGCGGAGCAGCCGGCGCGGATTCTCGGACCAGCGACCGACGCCCCATCGGCCGTGTTCCACTGCCATACTCCTCCGGTGACCGGTTCCTGGCTTTCCGCGACACTTCCGGTGCTGGGTCTGGCGACCGCCTCGGTCGAGGCGGTGCGGCTGGCTGCCGTCCGGGCCGGGGCGGCCGGGCCCGGAACCGACGCGGTCGTCGACCCCGAGCGCGTCGCCGCCGCCTTCGGGAGCGAACGGCTTTTCCGGGATGGCGACGCCCGCCCGGACGCGTTCGCACCACTGTCCGGCTTCTTCCGAACGCAGGACGGGTACCTGCGGACCCACGCGAACTATCCGCACCACCGCGACCGGCTGCTGCGGATCCTCGGACTTGCCGACGCCGACCGGGAAGCAGCCGCGGCCGTGATCGCGACCCGCGCCGCGGCCGAGATCGAGGACGCCGCGGCGCAGGTCGGCGCCATCGCCGTCCGGGTCCGGACCGAGGCCGAATGGCGCTCCAGCGCCCCTGGCATGGCCGCCGCCACCGGGCCGCTCGTCCGAACCACCGAACGTGACGACACCGTGGCCGGTGCGCGGTCCGCCCGGACATCGTCCGCCGGAACACCTTCCACCCGTGCGCCGGCCGGCGGGGCGCTGCCGCTGGCGGGGGTGCGGATCCTCGACCTCACCCGCGTCCTCGCGGGGCCGGTGTGCGGCCGCACGCTCGCGCTGTTCGGTGCGGACGTGCTGCGCGTGGACCCACCGGTGCCAGCCGAGATCACCTGGCAGCATCTCGACACCGGTCAGGGCAAGCGCTCGGCGCTGCTGGACCTCCGTACCGACCTGCCACGCGCCCAGGAGCTGCTCGACCGGGCCGACGTCCTGGTCACCGGCTACCGGCCGGGGGCCATCGAGGCCTTCGGCCTGCGGATACCTCCCGGGCTGGTCCGGGCCCGGATCAACGCCTGGGGCGACTCCGGGCCGTGGGCGGGGCGGCGCGGGTTCGACTCCATCGTCCAGGCCGCCGCGGGCATCGCGCTGATCGAGAGCCACGACGGGGTCACCCCCGGCGCCCTGCCCGCGCAGGCGCTGGACCACGCCACGGGCTACTTCCTCGCGGCGGCGGTCATCGACGCGCTGGCGGCCCGCGCCATCGACGGCCGGGGCCGCGACGTCGCCACCTCCCTCGCGCGCACCGCCACCTGGCTGCTCGATGCCCCGGGGCGCGACCCCCGCCATCCGGCGGCGACGACGCCCACCGACGCCGCGACGGTCACCCACGGCCGGCTGACCACCGCGCGCCCGGCGATTCCCGGCTTCGACGACTACGCCTTCCCGTCCCGTCCCTGGGGCCGCGACGAGCCCGCCTTCGGCTGACGTCGAGCGGCGGGACCGCCGCGCGGTCCGAGGCCAGCACACCAACCGGAGCTGGCCGCGCCGGCTGGTCGGTCGTCCTCGACTCCGGCACGGTCGCGCCGTTGCGACCGTCCGGGTTGAACGGCCCCACGATGGCCGTCTTCCTGGTCTGGGTTGTCTACGACCAGCGGGACCTGGCAGCGCATCCGGGCCTGGCGGCGCTCCGGCAGCGACCCGCCCCAGGGGGCCGTGTGCCGGGCCCCGCGCCCGCCCCGACAGCCTGGCCAGTTCGGCACTTTCGGGCGATTTGCCGGTTGTTTTCCGCGGGTGTTCTTGTTCGGGTGCGTATAGGCTGACCCGCCAGGCTGGACGGACCACTCGGAACCGGCGTCGACCCGTCATCCGTCGCGGTTCGCGGCATGACGCCGATCGGAGCTGCTCATGACTCAGACATTCGTCGACGGCGCCCCGCGAACCTCGCCGGCGACCAGGCCCCCGCTGACCGGACCCCCGCTGCGCCCCCTGACCAGCGGTGATCGTGCATTCCTGCATTTCAGTCGGCTCAACCCCGGGGAGCGGCTCGAGGCCGGGGTCGTGCTGTGCGTCGACGACCCGACGCTGACCGTCCACGAACTGCGCGCGCACGTGGCGACGCGGCTGGCCGAGGCTCCGGCGCTCACCGAACGGCTGTCCCCACCGACCGGGCGATCGGCGGCCGGTGTCGGCTGGCAGCTCGACCACGAGCCCAGCCTCGGGTATCACGTCAACGTCGAGGAGCTGCCCGCCGGCAGCGGGCAGGACGGCCTGCGGGAGGCGATGGACCGCATCGCCTCCCGGCCCCTCGACCTCAACCGCCCGCTCTGGCGGATCTGGCTGCTGCGCGGGCACCGTCCCGACGGGGTCGAGGTCGTTTACCGTTTCAGCCACATCCACCAGGACGGCGCCGCCCTGCACCAGGCACTGCACCTGCTGTTCGGGCTCGACCGCGAACCGGCGCTGCGGAACCTGCCCACCTTCGGCGCCCCCACCCGACGCGACTACGCCCGGATGGCGTCCGGGCTGCTGCGCGGCATCCCCCGTACCCGGCAGCTCACCTCCTGGGGCGGCCCGCCCCACGGCGGGGCCCGGCACACCTGGGCGATCGCCGAGCTCGACAGACTGCGCCGCATCGCGCGCCGCAACGCCGCGACGGTGAACGACGTCTATCTCGCGGCCGTCGCCGGTGCCCTGCGCACCTGGTCACGAACGGAATGGACCCGGTACGGGCGTCCCGTCCACGCGGTGATGCCGATCAGCCTGCGCACCCCGGCCGAGCAGGAGATCCTCTCGAACTTCACGTTCGGGGTACGGATACCGCTGCCCTGCGCCGAACCCGACCCACGCCGCCGGCTGGCCCGGGTCGCCGCGCAGACCCGGCGGATCAAGGCAGGCGGGCGGATGGGCACGATCGAGCGGCGGATCCTGGACCGGGTGCCGCCGAACGCCTCCCCCCGCATGCTCGCCGGGGTCGCCGCCTCCGGATCACGCGCACACGAGGTCGCTCTGGTCGCGAGCAACACCGGAACGATGCGCGGCCCGTACGCGATCGCGGGGCGACAGGTCCGCACACTGATCGGTATGCCCCCGCTGTTCGTCGGCCGGCAGCACCTGTCGGTGGCGCTGTTCGGTCTCGACGCGCACGTGTGCGCCGCGTTCACTGCCAGCGCCAGCGTGCCGCGCCACGCCGAGCTCGCCGACCGCTGGCTCGCCGAGCTCGCCGCCCTCGACTGACGGGCGCTGCCGGGTCGGCGTAGGAGGGCTGGGCCGACCGGCTGGGCCGACCGGCTCCGCCGCTCACTGGATCGAAGGCCTGCACACACCTGGCGTGACCAGTGCCGATTCGGGGCACTGTGCGTGGCAGGGGGACGTGATATGAGCCGTCGAGCGCTGAGCACACCGGACCGCGCACACGTCACCGCCTCGCCCGCGGGCGGGCCGTGGCCGTCGCCGCAATGTCCGGAACCAGCCGTGGAGCGGGCGTCGCGACGGCGACGGCACGAACACCCGACCGAGCACAGACACCCGACCGAGCACAGACACCCGACCGAGCACAGACACCCGACCGAGCACGGACACCCGGCCGGGCAGGTCCGCTTCGCCGGGCGGGGCGTCGACGCGGTGTGTCAGATCGCGATCGGGCTGGCGATCTTCGGCGTCTACCTGGGTGTGGCGCACGGCCTTGCGGTCTCCCGGTCCGCCGCGGACGCGCGGGGAGCGGACCTGCTCGCCGTCGAACGCTGGCTGCACATCGCCGCGACGGAGCCGCTCAACAACGCGCTGCGCGGACACACGGCGCTGGAGATCCTGGCGGCCTGGGAGTACGCCACCACCTACATCATCACGACCTTCGGCCTGCTCGGCGTGTTGTGGGCGCGAGCCGACCCGACGTACCGCTGGGCCCGTGACAGCCTGGCGGTCACGACCCTGCTCGGCGTCGCCTGCTTCGCGCTGTGGCCGACCGCTCCCCCACGGCTGCTGCCCGGGGAGCGATTCGTCGACATCGTCGCGATCCACCATCCGCCGCTGTCATGGGGAGGTGGGCCGGTGTCGGCGGGGGCGAACCAGTTCGCGGCGATGCCGAGCCTGCACGTGGCCTGGGCGGTGTGGATGGTGGTGGCCTCGATGCGCGCGCGGCGGGTCGGCCCGGCCGGCCGGGCGTTCGGCGCGGCCCATCTGGGCGTGACGATGCTGGTGGTCCTCGCGACGGCGAACCACTACGTGCTCGACCTGGTCGCGGGTGGCGCGGCCGTGGCGGTCGCCGCTCCGGTCGCCAGCGGGATGGGCCGGTGGGCCACCGCGAGCGGCACCCGGCGGGTGGCCGCGGCCGACGAACTGTTCCTCCATGTGCAGACCGCCACCAACCCCCAGTACGTCGGCGGGGTGGCGATGCTCGACACCTCTCTCGGACCAGCACCGACCCTGGACGCACTACGGCGGCACCTGGCGGCACGGCTGTCGGCGATGTCCCGCCTCACCCGGCGGGTGGTGCCGGCGGGCCGGCTGCGTCACCACCGCTGGGCGAGCGACGGCGACATCGATCTGTCCTGGCATGTGCGCGAGACGCACCTGCCCGCACCCGGGGGGCAGGTCGCCCTCGACGGCCTCGTCGCCAGGCTGAGCGTGACGCCGCTCGACCCGGACCGCCCGCCCTGGCGGATCTGGCTGGTCCGCGGCCTGGGCGCGCACCGGGTGGCGGTCGTGGTCATCGTCCACCATGCGGTGGCGGACGGACTCGGCGTCGTGGCGCTGCTGCGCCACCTCCTGGACCTGCCCTCCCCGCCGGACCCGCACTGCCCGGCCGACCTGCGTACCCCGACCGACCTGCACCCGTCGCCCGACCTGCACCCGTCGGCCGACAGCGTCACCACCAGCCCGGACGGGCCTGCCCCGGGACCGGAGCGGGCCCGACGGCTGGCCCGGGCCGCGCGCACACCCGTCACCCGACCAGCCACTGTCGTGAGTGGGCTGGTGAGCCTCGCCCGTGACGGCGCCGCGCCGCCGATGACGCTGTCCGGTCCGCTCGGCAGGTCACGCGCCTACCTCACGACCGCCTGGTCGCTTCCCGCGGTTCGGTCCTGTGCCCACCGGCTGGAGGTGACGGTGACCGATCTGCTGTTGGCCGCGGTCGGATCCGCCGCCACGGCGGCCGTGGCGGCGGCCGGCGAGGAGCCGTCCGGACAGGTGCTGCGCGCCGCCGTCCCCGTGACCATGCGCATGCCCGGTTCGGATCAGCACGGCGTTCCCCGCGGCCCCGGCAACCTGACCGCGGCACTGCGCCTTGACGTGCCACTCGGGCCGATGCCGCCGGACCGGCGCGCCGAGCAGATCACCCGCCGCGCGCGGGACCGAAGGGCGTCGGGACGTCTGCCGGCGAGCGCCGCGGCCCTGCGCCTCATGGGGGCGCTACCGGCTCCGCTGCACCGGGCGGCGGCCCGCTCGGTCTACCGCGCGCGGTTCTTCACCGCGATCGTGTCGAACATGCGCGGGGCGCCACGGCCGCTGGAGCTGCTCGGGTGCCCGTTGCGGGACGTCTTCCCGATCGTCCCGCTCGCCGCGCAGGTGCCGCTCTCGGTGGGTGCGCTCGGCTGGAACGACCGCTACTGCGTCGCCGCGACAGTCGATCCCGCCCGGCTCGACCCGGTGCTCTTCGGCACGGCGCTGCGGGCAGCGCTGGCCGAGCTGACATCACCGGAACTGACCGGCCGCGCCCGGACGTCGCCACCTCCCGGGCGGCCACTGGCCCGATCAGCCTGAACCGGCCCCGACACCCACCTGTCCGTCTGTGACAATTCCGATCACGTGATCTTGCCTGTCCGGTTGCCATCCTGGGTGGGTGACCATGCCCGCTGTCGTCCCCGTCGCTCTTCTCGCCGCGTTCCTGCTCGCCTCGTCGGCCGCGCTGCAGCAACGCGCCGCCGGCCGCAGCAGCTTCGCGACCCGCGCCGACAGCGCGCACGCCGTGCCCGGCATCGGGCTGCTGGCCGAGCTCGTCCGGGACAGGCTGTGGGTGCTGGGCTGGCTGGCGAACATCAGCGGCTTCTGCGTCCAGGCGGCCGCGCTGCATCTGGGGTCGGTCGCCGAGGTACAGCCGCTGATGGTCTGCCAGCTGCTGTTCGCGCTTCCCCTCGGCCTGATCGGCACCGGGCGGCGGATGTCCCCGAGTGCCTGGTGGGGCGCGGCGGGCATCTGCGGTGGCCTGGCCGCGCTGCTGTCGGCGCGGGGCGACCTGCCCGCCTCGGGCGGCATCGACGAGACGCGCCTGGTCGCGGCGATCGCGGCGACGGTGGCACTGGCCGGCCTGCTGGTCGTGATCTCACTCGGCCGGCCACCGGCCGCCCGCGCGGGCCTGTTCGGCGTCGCGGCGGGGCTGTTCTACGCCCTGACCGCGGTGCTGATGAAGGAGACCACGGAACTGCTCCTCACCGAAGGCATCCTGCATACGGCGATCAGCTGGGAGGGCTACGCGCTCGCCGCGGCGACGGCGAGCAGCCTGCTGCTCGGGCAGGCCGCCTACGCGAGCGGGCCGCTCGCACCGACGATCACGGCGATGAACATCACCAACCCGGTGATCTCCTATGTGCTGGCGGTTCTGCTCTACGGCGTTCCCGTACCGAGCACCGCCGGGCAGCTGGCGGGCGTCACGCTCGGCGCCACACTGATCACCGTCGGGGTCGTCCTGCTCGCCCGTACCCCCACGCTGCCGAGGGCCGGCAGCCAGCTGCCCTGACGTCCGCCAACGGACGGAAATCCTCCACGGCCCGGACCCGGCCCACCGGCCGGATCAACATATGCCGCGCCTGCCATTTCAGGCCGAATCAGATCGCCGGCACACGCTCGCGGTTTGATCGGCAGGCCAACCGTATCCGTTCTCTCGCCCGGGGCGATCAGGACCCGCGCCCGCCTCGCGATCTCCGCACCACACGAGGGGAATCATCCCGCATCGCCCGGGCGAGGGCCGGCACCCGTAACCGGCGAGCACTCCGCACGTAACACGGCCTACATTATTTCATGCAACAGTGAGGCATCCGGACATCCAGCTGGACATCCGTTCCCTTGACCCCTCACGGTGGTGATCTCGTGGTTGATATCGTGTCGCTGACGGCCTCTGTCGACGGCATCCCGACAGTGGCGGAGACCGACGCGATATTGGCGGAGCTTCGCCAGATGCCACGGACCGTGCAGAACACGTCGCTTATGGATGACCTTCTGGAGTTTCGGTCGCTGCTCACAGCAGCGACCGAATGATCGGGTCTCCTGGCGGGTGTGCCGGCCAGGCACGTGGGGAGAGGCGGGGAGGCAGAGTTCCCACCCATGAACTCCCCTCCGCACCTGGCCGGTTGTAAGCGGGGCTGTTACTGGTCGCCGAAGCGCTGCCCCTCCTGGCCCTGGTCCCCACCGAAGCGCTCACCGGACTGTCCGCCCTGGGCGCCTACGCCGACGAGCTCCCGCAGCCGGTTCTCGACGTACCGCTCGCTGTGGTGGGTCTTGTCGGCGATCCGGGCGATGAGGTCGTTGATGCCCGTCGCCGAATCAACGTCAGAGGTGCTGACCTGACCGAACTGGTCGAGCAGCCGGTAGCGAAGCTGCCGCCAGTTCTGGCGCAGCTGCCGCTCGATCTGCTGACGCTGCTGCTGCTGCTCCTGCTGAGTCATTTCAAAGAGCCCTTCCGCCACGATGGAAATTTACGAGGTGTTGACGCGGGGGGAACACTACCCGTCCCCCGCTGGAACGCATCCCAGGTCACCGAACGAGCGTGGCTGCAATCAGCCTCACCATTACCTCAGATCGGGCAAGAGGAAAACGGTGCACACACCGGGATGATTTCTTTCCGGCGGTGTGGATCCGAAACCTGCCGCTGATCAACCGGGCCCGTCACTTCGCGGCAAAGGCCGGCAGGTCGCGCAGTTCCGGCCGCGGACATGGTCACCGGAAGATGATCGATGAATCGTTGCCGGACCGGGGCCGGGACGCCGTGGCGAGACACGTCCCGGCCCGGTAGGGCGTCCCGGCCGAACCTGTCGACTACGGGCTGCTCCGGAGCCGGCAGCGTGACGGAGTCCGAAGTCCGGAGTCCGAAGGGCGGATGCCGGCTCAGCCGCAGCCACAGGCGGACACCCAGCCACGGGTGGGCACCGGAGTGCCGACAAGGAACGGACGGCGCTGGAGGGGCGTCAGCCCACGCCGCGGCCGTCCCGCACAGCCCGCGGGCACCCGACAGGCCGGGTGGATCGTCTCTCCCCCGGGCCGCCTACCAAAAGGGTCAGGGAGCTGGCTGGCTAGTGCCGGCCCGGGTTGCCGCCGAACAGGCCGCCGAACCCACCCGGGCCACCGCCGAAGCCGCCGAGGCCACCGAAGCCGCCTCCGTGACCTCCACCATGCCCGCCCCCGTGGCCTCCGCCGTGACCGCCCAGCTGGTTGCCGGCGAACCCGCCCTGACCGAGACCGAACTGCCCGGCGAGGCCCGAACCGGCCAGCGCGTCATAGGGCGGGAGCAGCTCACACGGCTGGACGATCACGTAGCCCTCACCGCTGAACTGCAGCTGCCAGCTCTCACCGGTGTTGCCCCGCGGCTTCCAGGCCGCGCTGGAGGTGACCGCCGCCTGCATCGAGACCTGCAGGCTCGACGACCAGCCGACCACGGCGTCCGCGTCCGCGAAGTAGTAGTTCTGCGAGGTCACCCGCATCACCAGCGGGGCCCCGGTGGTGCACACCACCACCTGGCCGTCGCCGCGCAGGTCGACCTGGTAGTTGCCGACACCGGCGATCCCGACCTGGCTGTCGATCCGGACGAGGTCCCAGTTCAGCGCCTTGTCGAAGGCGAGCACGTTCTTGCCGTCCACGGTCAGTCCGTCGCCGGCGAGATCGAGGATGTGGATGTCCTGCGCCTGGTTGGCGAGGTAGACCGTGCCGGAGCCGGCGACCTTCATCAGGTTCAGGCCCTCGCCGCCGCTGAAGAAGCTGCGGAACCGCGAGCCCCAGCCCTCCCAGTGGGCGTCGAAGGTCGCCGCACCCTGGTAGGCGACCATCGCGCCGCGCCGGGCGTAGAACCCGCGCATGCCCTGGGCGCCGAGAGTCGCCTTGAGCATCTTGCCGTTCTGCAGCGTGAACCGCTCGTTGCTGTTGACCTCGGGGTTGTCGAGCAGGCTGCTGCGGATGCCACCGCCCGGCCCGCCAGGACCTCCCGCGCCCGGAGGCATCCCGCCGGGTGGCATGCCCCCAGGTGGCATACCGCCCGGTGGCATACCGCCCGGTGGATAGCCACCGGGCATACCCGGGCCGGGCGGGTAGCCGCCGGGCATCCCCCCTGGCATCCCACCGGGGTTACCGCCCGGGTGACCGCCGTACATCCCGCCGTGCGTCATGATCAGATCCTCTCACCCACGCCGACGGTCAGCCGCGCACCGAGAAACTCGGGCGCTCGTCCTCGCTCGGTTGCACCACGACGAAGCCCTGACCGGAGAAGCCGAGCTGGAACGCCTCGCCCGAGCCGCGCCCGATCAGCCCACCGAGGCGGGCGGTGCGCCGTGGCTCCACCCGCAGGCCGTCGGTGTAGGCGACGAGCGCGTCGGTGTCGACGAAGGTGGCCGCCTCCCGGGTGTCCAGCATGATCGGGTTGCCCTTGGCCGTCAGCGCGACCCAGCCGTGGCCGCGCACGACGACGTTGAACATCCCCATGCCCGAGAGCATGTTGACGCCCTTGACCCGTTCGATGCCCCACTGCAGGCTGGCGTCGAAGGCCAGGATGTTCTTGCCGTTGATCGACAGGCCCTCGCCGGCGAGCTGGACGACGATGACCTCCTTGCCGTAGTCGGCCAGGTAGAGCAGGCCCTGCCCGGTGGCGGTCATCAGCGGCACGCCCTCGCCGGTCGCCCAGGACGACGCGATCCGGCCGAGCTGCGGCGGCTGCGGGTTGAAGTCGATGAGGCCCTCGTAGGCGATCATCGAGCCGACCCTCGCGAAGAGGTCCTGGCCCGGCATCATGACCACCTTGGCGATCTTGGATCCGTGCTTGCTCATCCGATCCATGACCGGCGTCGGACCGTAGTGGTCCATCAGGCTGCCCTGCACGGCACGCTCCCCTCTGCCCGTCCACCCTCTGCCCGTCCGCGCCCCGGGCCGTCGAGCCCCGCCACGCGACACATGTCAGACCTCGCACGCATGTCAGACGTCGGACGCATGTCAGACCTCGTAGGGCTGGACGACGACGAAGTGACCCGCGAACCCCATGAACTGCAGCGCGAACGACTCCCCGCTGGCCCCCGCGTAGATCGTGCGGGAGACGCGCACCTGGGTCGACACGCTCACCCGCATGCCGGACGTCCAGGCCACCAGCGCGTTCATGTCCGCGAACGTCGGCCCGGCGACGTTCAGGGTCATCGGTGTGCCCTTGGTCATCACGACCACCGAGCCCGGCCCGGAGACCTCGAAGTGGAAGAAGCCGCCACCCGGGATGCCGGGGCTCTCGATCCGGCGGACCTCGGAGCGCACGGTGGCGTCCATGGCCAGCAGATTCTTCGAGTTGATGCACAGCGACGAGTTGCCGAGATCGACGATGTGCAGGTCCGCGGCGTCGCGCGCGAGGAAGACCTCACCGTTGCCCCGGCAGGTCATGAGCTTGAGCCCCTGCCCGGTGAGCTTCTCCTCGATCAGGCCGCGCAGGCCCCCGCTCTTGTAGTCGAACTCGACGTTGCCCTGGTAGGCGACCATCGAGCCGCGCAGGGCGAGTGCGTCCGGCCCGAGGGTCACCTTGACCAGCTTGCCGTTCTGCTGGGTCCAACGGCCCGCCGTCGGCACCTCGCGGTACGGGTTGAGGCTGTTCATGGCGCCCGGCTGGATGGGCTGGGCCTGGGAGGGCAGGTAGGGCACCGGCCCGGGGAACCCGGCCGGCGAGTGCGGCTGGCCGCCCGGGCCGGCTCCGTACCCTCCCGGCACGGGACCACCGAACCCACCCGGCCCGCCGGGGCCACCGGGCATCTGCTGGCCTGGCATCTGCTGGCCTGGCATCTGCTGGCCGGGCATCCCCGGCCCGGGAGCGCCGTGGCCGTGGCCGGGGCCGCCGGGCATCCCTGGTGGGGCGGGCGGCGCCGCGGGCGGCTGGGCGTACCCCTGATGGGCACCGCCGGCCTGGCCATACGCAGGCTGCGGCTGCGGTTGCGACTGCCCGTAGCCCTGGTTGTATGCCGGTTGCGGCTGCCCGGGCCCCGGAACGGGAGCCGAGGGCGGGGGCGCGTTGTAGGCGGGCGCGGGTGCCGGCTTGGTCTGTGAGACGGGGGCGGGCGGCGCGCCGAACCCGGGGGCGCCGCCGGGGGCCGCGCCGGGCGGCGGCGCGAAGGACGGAGCACCCGCCGGGGGCGCCGCCGGCTCGTCCTCCACCTCTCCGCCGTAGCTGCGGATCAGCTCCGCGAGGCCCCCGCGGAACCCCTGGCCGACCGCGGCGACGCGCCAGACGCCCTTGCGGTAGACATCGCCGATCATGATCGCGCGCTCGTCCGAGAAGTCCGCGCCGGTGAAGGAGTAGCGCAGCACCTCGGTACCACCGGCGACGATCCGCAGGTAGCCGGAGGTGATCTGGGCGGCGCTGCCCGCTCCGTCGAGCGCGGCGCAGAAGGCCAGCTTGTGGACGGCCGCGGGGACCTGCTCCAGTGTGATCCGGAACGACTGGGTGTCACCGGACTGCGCTCCGAGCAGCTGGATCGATGACTCGGGCGACTTCGGCTGGTTGAAGAAGATGAAGTAGCGGTCGTCAGAAAGCCGGTCGGCGCCGTCCAGGCCGAAGCAGGACACGTCCCATTCACCCGGCGCGTTGATCTGGATCCCGATGTACAGGTCGGTGCCAGCGGTGATCGCCGACAGCTGGGACTTCTGCCCTCGACTGAACTGCGTTACCACCGCGCTCCCTCCCATCGGCGTACCGGCCCACCGCGGCACGAGCCGCACTAACCGGACTGTCCGGGAAACTAGCAGCCCGGGCCGCCGGTGGCAGGACCAGCATCCTGCCCGGTCCTGTCAGACCCCGGACATCGCCCACGCCGTACACCGGCCCGACAGGCGTACGCCGGCCCGGCAACATATGGGACGGGTCACCGCAGGATCCTCCGATGTTCCCGGCTCCCCTCGCCCTCGGCGCGTCGGTGGCGTTGACTGGATGCCATGCGCTATGTGGATGTCGTCTCCACAACGAAGAAGATCTCCAAGATCGGGCTGGGCACGTGGCAGTTCGGCTCGCGCGAATGGGGCTACGGCTCGTCCTACGCGCAGACGGACGCGGTGCTGATCGTCCGGCGTGCCCTCGAGCTCGGCGTGACGTTGTTCGACACGGCCGAGATGTATGCCTTCGGGCGCAGCGAGCGCATCCTCGGCGACGCGCTCGCCGAGGCCGCGGCGCTGGGCGGGGAGACGTCCACCGCGGTGCGGCCGGAGGAGGCGTTCGTCGCCACCAAGATCTTCCCGGTTCTCCCGGTGGCTCCGGTGGTCGAGCAGCGCGCCATCGCCAGCGCGAACCGCCTCGGCGTGCGCACGATCGACCTGTACCAGGTGCACCAGCCCAACCCCGTCATCCGGGACGGCACGACCATGCGCGGGATGGCCTCGCTGCGCCAGGTCGGCGTCGTGGACGAGGTCGGCGTCAGTAACTACTCCCTGGAGCGCTGGCGCGCCGCGGAGACCGCGCTCGGCAGCCGGGTGCTGTCCAACCAGGTCCAGTACAGCCTGGTCCGCCGCCAGCCCGAACGCGATCTGATCCCGTTCGCGCGCCGCGAGGGCCGTCTGATCATCGCCTACAGCCCGCTGGCGCAGGGGCTGCTCTCCGGGCGCTACGACGTCACGAACCGCCCGCGCGGGGCGGTGCGCAAGGCGAACCCGCTGTTCCTCACCGAGAACCTGGCTCGTCTCACACCGCTGCTCGACGTCCTGCGCGAGGTGGCGTCCGGGCACGACGCGACCGTCGCCCAGATCGCCCTGGCCTGGGCTGTTCACCACCCGAACGTCGTCGCGATCCCGGGTGCGTCCAGCGTCGCCCAGCTGGAGAGCAACGCGGCGGCGGCGGAGATCACGCTGACCGACGGCGAGTACGACGCGCTGACCTCCGCGGCGGAGAACTTCTCACCGCTCACCGGCCCGACGTCATGGGCGGCGATGGCCGCGGAGCGCGTCGGCAACCGGACCTGACCGACGGCCGCTCCCCCATCCGGGCGGAGCGGTCACGGCAGGGATTTCTGGTTCGTCAGCCGAAAACGGTCGCTGCCCGCCTAGAAGGACGTGCGGTCGTCGATGTCGCCGCCGTCTCGATGGGTGCCGTCGTCGGAGATGATGTGGAAGGGCGGGCAGACACCGGTGGAATGGTGCGCCGCGGCCTCCAGCGCCTTGCGGACCCGCTCCTCCGGCTCCTCGCCGATGGTGCTGTGCAGCGACCCGCGCGCATACTCCTCGCCGCAGCCGGCGGCATCGTAGTTGTCGACGGTCCGGCCGATCTGGTAGTCGGAATCGATCCGGTAGAGCTGACCCCGGATACCGACCAGGAACTGGCCGCCCGACTCGTTGCCGGCGTCGTTGCGCGCGTAGCCCCCCTCCCTCAGGCAGTCCCGGACGACCGAGACGAACTCGGTGGCCATGAAGCGGTCAAGGTCCCAGGTGTGAGGAACGGGCGGAACGAGGCTGTAACGCAGCAGCTGGCCCATCCGGAACGAATCCGTGAACCCCATGATGAACTCGCCGTTACGAAAGACCTTCGTGTCCGCACGGACCGTGATCGACCAGCCGGCGACGCCAGCGCTGTCTCCCCCGATCACGACCCGTCCGTCATGCTCCACACCGACGATGCAGGTCACGGTTGGAGATGTTATCGGGTGGTTCCGGCGGGCCGACCGGCCACCGCCGGCCAGCCTGTCATCGCCCGCCCATAATCCCATCGCACGACGGTTTTCTGGCTGCCGGACCACCGGACGGGCCGGCTGGCTAGCGGGCGGCGGCGACCGCGGGCAGGATCACCCGGTGCGCGCCCGTGTACAGGTTCATCGACGATCCGCGGACGAAGCCGGCGAGAGTCATCCCGCACTCCTCCGCCAGGTCCACCGCGAGCGCGGACGGCGCCGACACGGCCGCCAGCACCGGGATGCCGGCGAGCAGCGCCTTCTGCACCAGTTCGAAGGACGCCCGGCCGCTCACCAGCAGCACATGGCCCCGCAGCGGCACCCGGCCTGCCCGGGCCGCCCAGCCGACAACCTTGTCGACCGCGTTGTGCCTCCCGACATCCTCACGCACCACCAGGACCTCACCGTCGACGTCCGCCAGGGCCGCGGCGTGCAGCCCGCCCGTCGCGGCGAACAGGCGCTGCGCACGGCGCAGACGTCCCGGCAGGTCGACCAGGACCTCCGCGGTGATCCGCACCGGGTCGTCGCCGATCTCGTAGCGCCCGCGCAGGCGGACCGCGTCGATGCTCGCCCGCCCGCACACCCCGCACGAACTGGTCGTGTAGAAGTTGCGCCGCAGGTCCACATCGGGCTCGGGCACGCCCGGCGCGAGTGTCACATCCAGCACGTTGTAGGTCAGGCGCCCCTCGTCGTCGACGGAACCCTCGCTGCCGGCGCAGTAGCGCATGCCCGCGATGTCGGCGGCGGTCGCGATCAGGCCCTCACCGAGCAGGAAGCCCATCGCGAGATCCATGTCGTCGCCGGGCGTCCGCATCGTGACGGCCAGCGGGTGCCCGCCCACCCGGATCTCCAGCGGTTCCTCCCCGACGATGGTGTCGGGTCGCGACGTCGGCTCCGTCCCCAGAGTCACCCGCATGACCCGACGTCGCGTTGTTGCTCGCCCCATAGGCTCACCGTCCTCTAGGTGGGTCGAGAAATCCACCATGTCGAGCCATCGGCGGCGTAGTTCACTGACTCCACGCACCCACATCCCGACGCCCACGGACGATTCGGCACACGACGTGTCGCACCCCGTCGCACCGTGTCTCACCGTGTCGAGATGATTTCTCGTCAGGTGTATGGATTCCCGGCCAGTCCGGGGTGTCTGGTCCATGACGTGGCACGAGTAGACGCCCCGTACCTGCTACAGCTATGTGATGGCACGGGACGCACCCGCCTGCGTTCCACCCGAGAACACATCCAGTGACAACCCATCCAGGGACAAGGGGACGGAACAGCCATGGGAATGAAGCGGTTCATGTCGCGGCTCGGTGTCGGCGCCGCCGAGGTGGAGACAGTGCTGGATCGTCCGGACGCACTGCCCGGTGCGGTGGTGACCGGGCTGACCACGATCACCGGTGGCTCGGTCGACCAGGAGATCGAACGGGTGCTCGTCGCGCTGGAGGCGACCGTCGAGGTCGAGACCGAGGACTCCACCTGGCACGAGCAGGTCACCTTCGGCACCCAGCAGATCGGCGGCGGGTTCGTGATCCGGCCCGGCGAGAAGCAGTCCGGCCGCTTCGAGCTGCCGGTGCCCTGGCAGACACCCATCACCGACGTCGCCGGCTGGCATCTGCACGGCATGAAGATCGGCGTGCGCACCACGCTGTCGATCCCCGGCGCACTCGACCCCGGTGACCTCGACCCGGTGGCCGTGCATCCGCTGCCGGTGCAGGAGACGGTGCTCGCCGCGCTCGGCGACCTCGGCTTCCACTTCCACTCCGCCGACGTCGAGAAGGGCCACGTGCACGGCTCGGACCTGCCCTTCTACCAGGAGATCGAGCTGAAGCCGTCCGGGGAGTACGCCAACCGGATCAAGGAGCTGGAGGTCACCTTCCTCGTCGACGGCGCGGGCATGGACGTCGTGCTGGAGGCCGACCGCCGCGGTGGGCTGCTGCACTCCGGCGGCGACCAGCTCAGCCGCTTCCGGGTCGGCCACCACGACACCGACCGCCATGCCATGGCCGGCGCGCTGCACCAGCAGCTGCAGGCCCTCGGCGCCCGCCGCGGCTGGTTCTAGAGCCGCGGCTGAATCTGGACGAGCGGCTGGCGGACTCAGCGCAGCTGGAGATAGGCGAGGACCGCCAGGACCCGCCGGTTGTCCGCTGGTCCCGCCGGCAGATCCAGCTTCTGGAACACGGTGCGCACATGCGTGCTCACCGTGTTCGATGAGATGACCAGCCGCTCGGCGATACCCCGGTCGGACAGGCCTTCCGCGAGCAGCCCGAGGATCTCGCGTTCGCGTGCGCTGAGGCTGTCCAGCGGATCGACCCGGTGCACCGAGCCGACGAGCTCACCCACGACGTCCGGGTCGATCACCGTGCCGCCGGCGGCCAGCCGGCGCAGCGTCCGGCTGAGGTGGTCGGGATGCAGGACCCGTTCCTTGAGCAGGTAGCCGGTCCCACGGGCGCCTGCGGCCAGCAGCCGGGTGGCGTACTCGGGCACGGCGAACTGGGACAGCAGCAGGATCGCGAGATCGGGGCGGCGAGCGCGCAGCGCGACGGCGAGGACGACCCCTTCGTCGGTGTAGGTCGGCGGCAGGCGGATGTCCAGAATGACGGCGTCCGGTACCCCCGTGCTGACAGCCTGGTCGAGCTCGGCCGGGTGCGCGAGCGTCGCGGTGACCACATGGCCCTGCAGTTCGAGCAGGCGCCGCAGGCCTTCCCGGACGATGACGGAGTCGTCGACAACAGTCACCCGCACGGCAGCTCCGCTCGCAGGCAGGTACCCTCACCCGGCGGCGAGATGACGATCAGATGACCGCCGACCGTGTCGACCCGATCGGCCAGTCCGCGCAGCCCGCCTCCAGACCGAGGGGTGGCACCCCCCGGGCCGTCGTCGCCCACCTCCACGACCAGCCGGTCCGCTACCCGCTCGGCGCGAATCCGCGCCTGGGCGCCGGGGGCGTGTTTGGCGACGTTCTGCAGCGCCTCGCTGACGAGGTAGTAGGCGGTCGCCTCGATCATCGGATCGAGGCGTTCGGGAACCTGGACGTCGGCAGTGGCACGCACCGGCGCGCGTCGCGCGAGCGCGGCCAGCGCCACCGCCAGCCCGGCGTCGGTGAGCACCGCCGGACGGATGCCCTGGCCGAGGTCACGCAGCTCCCGCACAGCGAGGCGCAGCTCGTTGTCGAGCTCGTCGAGGAGCTGGCGCCCGGCGGGCGAGCCGACCTGGCCGCGTAACACCGCCAGGGTGAAGCCGATACCGAGCAGGCGTTGCTGGGCGCCGTCGTGCAGGTCGCGTTCCAGCCGCCGACGCTCGGTGTCCGCGGCCGCGGCGATGCGCTGCCGGGAGGCCTTCACCTCGACGAGCTGGTGCTGGATGCGTGCGTGCAGGCGGGCGTTCTCCAACGCCAACCGTGCGGCGGCTCCGGCGGCATGCAGGAGCTCCCGGTGCTCCACGAGGGCGGGGTCATGGATCATCACCGCAATCGGCGGGGAACCCATCACGGTGACCGCCCGCGACCCGTCCGTGGGTACGGTGTACCGCTCACCTGCCACGTCGACGAGCCCTTCCTCTCCCTCATCGGTAGGAAGGGCACCCGTGGTCAGGGCCTCGGTGTCCGGGGCACCGGTGGTCAGAACATCGGCGGTCAGGACATCGGTGGTCAGGACATCGGTGGTCAGGACATCGACGGGGAGGCGGTGGGTGGAGAAGGCAGCCGCAGGGAAGGCCTCGACGGGAAAGGCCAACCGCAGAGTGCGGTCGCGCAGCGTCCGTCCGAGCTCGGCCTCGATCTGGTGGGCCGGCACCCGTTCCAGCCGACGGACCAGATCACCGACGGCGGCGAACGCGAGACGCTCGCTGAGCAGGCCGGCGAAGAAGGGCACGACCAGCGCGGCGGCGGCCGCCCAGGTGTGGCCGTAGTAGAAGATCGTTTCCGGGACGGAACCGGTACCGGCGACGACCGTGGCGACCTCGAATCCGGCGAACATCGCGACAGTGCCGGCAAAGGCTCCGAGGGCGAACCCGAGGATCCGCCGTTCCCGGGCCGTGGACCGGGCGACCCTCAGGGCGAGCAGGGCCAGCACCGCGGTGGCCAGCACGACCCAGGCGACCAGCGAGCACCGTCTGAGCGCGAGATAGAGTCCACGATCCGCGACGAGCTGGATCGGACTGTCATAGCACCAGAAGACACAGGTCGTGTGATCCACGGTGCGGGTGACGAGCAGCAGCGGCCCACCGACGGCCGCGAGCGCGAACGCGCCGGCGACAACGCCGCGTGCGGCCCGGCCATGGACCCGGCCCGTGGGATAGCCGAGCAGTATGTGCGCGGACACCGCGTACTGGAACATCGTGAGCCCGGCGCCGACAACCGTGAAAAAGGCGTAGCCAGGAAGCTCCGCCGACGGCGCGAAGTCGTGCGGATTTCCCACCAGGACGAGGTAGCCCAGGCCGAGTGTCCAGGCCCCGTGGCCGCTACGGGGACGGATCCGCCAGATCACGAGACCAGCTCCGGCGAACCACACACCCACGCCGATCTCCGAGGCGGCATCGGGAAGCCCTGTCGTTCCGTAACCCACCGCCACCCAGAAATCCATCGCCAGCAGCGAACCGAGTAGCCCGGTATGCAGAGCAAGGAGCCGGGCGGAGTGTGCTGTCCCGCGTGCGGACACCATGCCCCGAACCTTAGCAGCGGCCACCGCCGGCACGGCCGCCAATTCCCTGCGCCGCTCCAGGCGGAGACGGATTCATGGTTTTCCATGAGGGCGCTTCACTGAAATCCGTGAGGTTTACCGGACGGCTCTGCTCCTACCATGACCGCCACGTCCGACGGAATGAGTGGGGTGCGGGATGAACGGAGCCTGGCGTAGCCGGGAACGGGCCGGCGGCTGCTCTGGTACCGAAGGCCGAACTGACGCTGCAGGCCGGACTCGCGCTACGGGCCGAACCGGCACCACAGACCGAACCGGCACCACAGACCGAACCGGTGCAGGCCGATTCGGGGCTGGGCTCGGGAGACTGGTGGCAGGCCTCCTCGCCCTCCTGGTGGCCACCGGCTGCGCGGACGGCACGACCGGTCGGACATCTGCCGTGACCGGCGACTCCCCGCGTACGGCGGCGTCAGCGTCGCCGCCGTCGTACCGCGGCCCCATCGCGGCACCAGCAGGCGACGCTTTCTACACCTGGCCGGGACCGCTCCCCACAGGTCGCCCCGGTGACATCCTGTGGTCGCGGCAGATCGCTCCGACCGGCCCGCTCGCCGGGCTCGGCGTCGACCTCCACCAGGTTCTGTACCTGTCCACGGACGCCGCGGGCCGACCGGACGCCGTCTCGGGCTCGGTCCTGCTGCCCACCGGGCCGGCACGCGCGAACGCGCCGCTGGTCGGATTCGCCACCGGCACCCACGGCCTCGGTGACACCTGCGCACCATCGAAGGGCATCGCTGCCGGTACCGACGACTGGCTCGACTACTTCGTCGCCGCGGCCCGCCAAGGCTGGGCTGTCGCGGCCACCGACTACGAGGGCCTCGGAACCCCTGGCACCCACACCTACAGCGTCGGACGTTCCGAAGGGCACGCGGTCATCGACGCGGTCCGCGCGGCACGCCGCCTACCCGACGCCGGACCGCCCTCGGACGGCCCGGTCGCGTTCTGGGGCTACTCCCAGGGCGGCGGCGCTGCCGCCTGGGCCGGGGAGCTCTCACCGGTCTACGCCCCCGAGTTGCACACTGTCGCAGTGGCGGCCGGTGGCGTCCCAGCTGACCTCAGCAAGGTCAGCGAGGGGGTCGATGGCGCCGAGTGGTCCGGAGCGAACATCATGTCGGGCATCGGCCTCGACGCCGCCTACCCGGAGCTACACCTCGCCGATCACGTCACCGCCACGATCCGAGATGAGCTGGACCAGCTGAAGAAGTCCTGCTCAAAGGAGCTGATCCCGAAGTTCGCCGGGAAGAAGCTGGCCGAAGCTCTCACCTCCGATCTACTGCACGACCCCCGGTGGCAGCAGCGACTTTCCGAGAACTCGCTGGGCGGCTCGGCACCGGCCGCGCCCATACTGCTCTTCCATGGCGGGCAGGACACTGTCGTCGATCTCGGGCAGGCCCGCGACCTGGCTCGCGCCTACTGCGCGGATGGAGCAGAGGTGACCTGGCGTGAGTACGCGGGCGACGACCACGAGGCCGCCTCGTACCGCCTCGAGGATGCGACCGCCTTCCTCGCCGACCGCTTCGCCGGGCGGCCCGCGACATCCACCTGTTGACGCCCCTCGGCTACCGGACCCGGGCGCCAGGCCTTGGATGTCGGACGCAGGCGGCGCAATGGACATCGCGGGGCGCGCGATATCCGTGGCAACGGCGCCCAGCGAGCCGCCTCGGCGCTCGTCATCCGCCGTGATTGTAGGGTGCGCCGACGGTGTACATCAGCAGCGCCAGCGAGATCAGTAACATTACAAGACGAATGCCGATTCTGGGTTTCATGTCGACCTGTCAACCCCCGTGATCGTACGGCGCACCGACGGTATAGGCCAGCAGCGCCAACGAAATAAGTGTCAGCATGATGCGCAGCCTCACCCCTGGCCTCATGCCGTTGATGCTAACAGCGGACATGTTCTTGTTCCTCCGTCCAGAGAAAACGGCACCCACCGGACCAGGTCACCCTGGTCATGGCACCGATGCCTGGCCGCTCTCGGACGAACGGCCGGCTTCCCTCCCGTAGCGGAGCGCCCGCCGCACTGACAGGGAGTGCCAGCGAGACCGGGCATCAGGACTGCTGACCACAGGCCGCGCCGGTCGATTCGCCGCCTCACGCGACTCCTCCCCCGCACGGTCCGGAACACCGGGCCTCGCGCAGTCCGACGCAGCATGACGCGAGCCGCGCATAACGAACACCACCACGGCAGTAACCCCTACCCCGATGAGAAGGTCACCCGGGCTCAGCACGCTGCGCAACGGTGAAAAGGGAATAAAATCCCCCAGGAATGCCAGCCGGGTGGCCGGATCGACAGGCTCGTTCTTCGGAGTCGTGAGAGCGGTAGGAAGACCTGCTGATGCCGCAGCCGCCGAGCTGTACGGCATTCGACCGTTGAGCGCGATGACAAGCCCGTTCAGGCCTGCACCGAGGGCGACGACAAGCCCCGCGATACGCACCTCCGCTTGCCATCCACGCAGGTTCGCAGCCAACCAGAGCAGAACGAGCCCGAACACAACCGCCAGCATGGGCACGCCAAGGCGCTCCTCCACGGCGGCCCGCACCCCGCTCACGTGGTACTGCAAGACCTGCACGAATGTCGCCAGCCACACCATCCAGAGCGCGGTGAGCCGCAAGAACCGAAACCCGGACAGCCGACCGCCGAGAATATAACCGACCACTACCCCGAACGCCGGGGCGATTGCCAGCGCCAGAAGCCCACGCAACAAAAACCCACCTCCGAGCAGGACCGGACCCGACAGCCCCGAGACTCCCTCATGTTCGGCATTCGCCTACAGACCACATGCGGATGGTGCAGACCCCCTACTGATCGATCCGGGAATGCGACGGTGACGGCTGGGGCGCCTGTCTGTCAAGGCGGTCTGGGTGGTGAGTGAACTCGTTGTGTCCTCCGTTCCCTGACCCGGCCTTGCTGGTCGTTTTCCGGTTTAGCATCGCCGTTGCGATCGAACGTCCGTTCGATCGTGTGGTGTGTTTCCGGACCGGAGGTGTGGTGCCATGACTCCCCGCACGCCCTCGACCATCATCAACGCTGCCGGCCCGTCCGCCGCGCCGGCTCCGAACGGCGAGCAGGAGGGGGTGCCGGTTGCGCATCGGGTGTTCGAGGGCTGGTTGAACGATCGGCTGGAACGGCTACGGATGGCGGTCGTGGGGATCGCCGCGGCGCAGGCGGCGGCGATCCGGGTCCAGGCGGAGCTTGCCGCTGCCTGTCCGCCGGAGGGCTATGACTCGGTGGGGCTGTTCGCGTCGATGGTCGCGGGGGATGTGGCGGCGGTGATGCGGATCTCGACGGGGTCCGCGGAGTGGCATCTGGATTTCGCCGACCAGGTGGTCCGGCGTCTACCGGCGGGGGTGGAGGCGTTGGCTGCGGGGGTGTTGGACCTGCCGCGGTTGAAATCGTTGGAGCATGCGACCGCCCCGTTGGACGCGGGGCTTGCGGGCCGGGCGGCTGACCTGGTGTTGGGGAAGGGGCCGCGGGCGCATCGGGCCGGGTTCACGGCGGCGTGCCGCCGTGGGGTGATCAAGGTCGATCCGGAGGGTGCGGCGGAGCGGTCCGAGGTGCGTCGTCGGGGGCGGCGGGTGTGGGTGGAGCCAGAGAGCGACGGGGTGGCGGTGTTGGGGGCGTTGCTGCCCGCGGAGGCGGCGTTGGCGTGTCAGGGGCGGATCGAGCGGGTCACCGACGCGGCGGTCGCGGGCAGGGGCGAGGGGGATGGTCGGAGTCGGGATGAGGTTCGTGCGGATGTTCTGGTCGATCTGATCCTGGGCCGGTGTGGGCAGCCCGGCCCGGCGGGTGCGGATGTGCAGGTGATTGTTCCGGTCGGGGTGTTACTCGGGTTGGACGGTGAGCCTGGCGAACTCGCTGGATACGGGCCGATCCCGGCAACCATCGCGCGGGAGATCGCGTTGCGGCCGACGTCGACGTGGCGGCGGATGTTGACCGACCCGCAGGGTCATCTGGTGGAGTTGGGGGAGCGGCGGTATCCGAGTCCGGCGCAGGTGCGGCATGTGCGGGCGCGGAATCCGTGTTGCATGTTCCCGCGGTGTTCCCGTCGGGCGTGGCGTTGCGATCTGGACCACACAAAGCCGTACGCCGGGGGTGGGAAGACGCTGGTGGAGAATCTGGGGCCTTTGTGCCGGCGGCATCATCGGGTGCGTCATCACGGCCGGTGGCGGGTGACCCAGCCCCGGCCGGGGGTGTTCCGGTGGACGAGTCCGACCGGCCGCCGGTACGAGGTCCGACCGCATTCGTATCTCGACGGGGAGAACATCACCCTCGACCAGGGCATGTCGGGTGAAAACGACCGACCGGGGTGACCGCATCCCCCATGAGAGGGCTCGGCCGACGAGCAGGGCAGAGCACAGCGATCTCGAAGGATCCCATCCCGCCTCACACCGCTCAAAGACGGCGGGCGAAGTGGAAGGACGGGATCGTGAAGCCGGTACGGAGGAAGAGCCGATGCGCGTCATGGCGGTGGGTGCCGGCGTCGAGGTGGATCTGCGCGCAGCCCAGGCGGCGCGCCTCACGTTCGACCCAGGCGAGCAGCCGGGTGGCATGACCGCGCCCACGCATGTTCGGCATCGTCGTCAGGTCATCCACGAGCAGATGCCTGCCATAGGCCAGGGAACTGCTCTCCCGGAACCCGGCGGCCGCGACGACGCGGCCCGACTCACCGTCCCACGAGCCCACCAGCCGGTACCCCTGCGGCCGCTGTTCCTCGTTCACCAGCCGGACGAAACCGGCCGAAGTCAGGTGAGGCCGCAGCTGCCTCATGGGATCGAACGCGAGCCAGGTACGTTCGGCCTCCAGCTCCTCTATCTTCACATTACTCATTGTTACAGCTCCATCGCGCGATGTGTGGACGGGCTCCCCCACGAGACGAGAGAAGCCCGGACACACCCCCGATGGAGGCCCGGGTGGCCGCGACCGCGCGCCTCAGACCGCCTCGCCGAGGGTCTCCGGCACATCCGCGGTCACCAGGTGGGCCGCGACGAACTCGACCACGGCGCGAACGAAGGCGAGCTTGTTACCCCGCTCGGAGACCTCGTGCCCCTCTCCCGAAAAGAGCAGGTACTCACACGGCACCCCGCGGGCCCGCGCGGCGGCGACCGTCTGCTCGGCCTCGAACACTGGAACGTTGGTGTCGTGGTCGCCGTGCACGACCATGAGCGGAGCCACGAGTGCGTCCATCCGGTGCAATGGCGAGAGAGCCCGCAGGAGATCACGATCGGCGACCGGGTCGCCGTACTTGGTGACGGCGGGTGCGGCGATCCACGGCTCGGTGTGCTGATAGAAGGTCTCCAGGTCCACCATGCCGCACACGTCGACACCCACGGCGAACAGCTCGGGAAACCCGACGAGCGCGGCCAGCGTCAGGTAGCCGCCGTAGGAGCGGCCCGCCACCCCGATCCGGCCCGGGGCAGCCAGGCCCTCGTCCACCAGATAGGTGACGGCGCTGGCGACGTCGGCGATTCCGGCGAACCGCCGCTCCAGGTGGTCGGCCTCCTCGAAGGACCGGCCGAACCCGGTCGAGCCCCGCACGTTCGGTGCGAAGACGGCGATGCCCCGTGCGAGCAAGGCGTGGAACAGCGGGTTCAGCACAGGGCGTTCCTGCGCCTCCGGGCCACCGTGGAAGTACAGCAGCGTCGGCACCGGGCCCGGGCCGACCTGCGGGCGGTACCACCAGCCGCTCAGTTCCAGCCCGTCGTGGGCACCGAAGCGGTGGGAGACCGGGCGGACCAGCCGGTAGCCGACGGCCTCGGCCGCCCACGCCGACGGGTCCAGCGCACCGTCGACGGAGGCGTGCTCAACCGACGCGAGCTCAACCGTGGGGTAGGCCGTCGGTGTGTGGGAGACCAGACATCGGTAGGCGGGCCCCTCGGCCGCGTCTGCATCACCCGGAGCCAGGCCTTGGCCCTGCTCCGCTACTCCCGCCTGCGCCAGATCCAGCGTCCACACCTCACCGGGGGTGGTGGACCCCGCGAGTCCCAGGATCAGGGTGGATCCATCGGGGCTGCTCAGAAGGCGGGTGACCACCTCTCTCGGAGGCGGCGGCAGGGTTCGGGTCACGTCGTTCGCGACGTCGAACAGCGCCAGCTCGCTGCGTCCGCCGACGTTCCAGCTCAGCACGGCCGTGGTCGGGTCGACCAGGATGAAGCGTTCCAGGTCGGCGTCGTCGCGCCCGATCAGCAGCCGCACCGAGCCAGGGGTGCCGTCGGGGCGCGGGATGACCTCCAGCAGGCCCGCCCGCTCCCGCCCCAGGTCACTGGCGAGCAGCACGCTGGAACCGTCGGCGGTGAACGTGCCGGCGACGGTGGTGGCGGTGCCACCGGGAACCACGAAGCGGGCCGCCACCGCGGCCGAGGGCAGCAGCACCTCGGTGGCGGGCAGCAGCACCTCGGTGGCGGGCAGCAGCACCTCGGTGGCGGGCAGCAGCACCTCGGTAGCTGGCCCCGGTTGCTCGGACGCCGGTACGGTCGCGGCCACTGCTGGGGCAGCGGCCGCGAAGTCGGGGACCGCAACCCTGCTCAGCAGGATCCGCCGAGCCCCACGGGGGCCCTCGCGCAGCAGCAACGACAACCGGCCGTCAGCGTCGCCCGGACCGTGCGCTTCCTCGTGCACGGCGCAGACCTGCAGGGCCAGTCCGACCGCGAGGTGACGACGATGGCCCGACAGATCGACGGCGAGAGCATGGGTGAGGCCGGATCGGACGGATTCGGTGATCAGCAGAAGCCGGCCGCCCGCAACCCACCGGACCGCGGTCGCCGCCGACGGTTCCGCGGTGCCCGCCGCATGCCCGCCGGCCAGGTGGCACAGGCCTGTGCCGTCGGGTCGAACCACATGGACCTCGGTGCGTTCCCCGCCGCCTGGCGCTACGACCAGGGCGATCCACGTGCCGTCAGGAGACCACAGCACGGACCGCACCTGGCCGGGGCCGGTGTCGACGGCCCGTTCGGTGCCGTCCCTCTCGCGGATCCACAGTGCGGGAGTCCCGGTGCGGTCGCCGACGAAGGCAAGGGCACCGTCCGGGCCGGGCGACGCCCCGCGAACGCTCGGCGGCGCGGCCCACTCGTCGACCAGGTCACGTGGGCCGCAGCCGGGTCGCTGCCAGGGAAGGTCGGTCCCGGCGCCTGCCGTGGCCTGCCCGGGGCCCGCCGTTTGTCGCCCAGCGCCAACCGCGAGCTGAGTGACCTCCGCCGCGTGCTGCGCGACGTCCACTGCGTCCTGCTCCGACCGCGGTGCGGCGGGCTGATGCGGAACGCCGCCGGAGACCGACTCGACCGGACGGAGCATTCACACCCCCTGTGTCTGCAACCACATCTCCAGCAGGGCGGCCTGCCAGAGCGCGTTGGCTCCCAACGTTGTGCGGTTCGAGTTCGGCTCGGCGAGCATCGTCTCGATCCAGTCCTTACGGAACAGCCCACGGGCCCGTGCGGCCGGGTCCGTCAGCGCGTCGGCCACCCGCTCCAGGAACGGGCCGTCGAGATGGCGGATGGCCGGGACCGGGAAGTATCCCTTCGGACGGTCGATGACGTCCACCGGCATCAACGGTCGGCTGAGGTCCTTGAGCACGCCCTTGCCCCCGGAGGCGAGCTTCAGCTCGGGCGGGCAGGCCGCGGCCAGCTCCACCAGCTCGTGGTCGAGGAACGGGGTGCGCGCCTCCAGACCGGCGGCCATGGTCATGTTGTCGACCCGCTTCACCGGGTCGTCGACCAGCATCACCGTGGAGTCGAGGCGCAGCGCGGCATCGACGGACGTCTCCGCACCCGGCTCGGCGAAACGTTCGGCGACGAGGTGGCGGCTCGCGTCGGCCTCGATGAGATGGTGCGCCTCGACCATCTCCGGCAGATCGGCATGTGGGCGGTCGGCGAAAACCCTCAGGTAGGCGTCCACGGCGTCGGCACGCGGTACCGCGGCCAGTGGCGGGTACCAGGCGTAGCCGGCGAACACCTCGTCCGCGCCCTGCCCGGACTGCACGACCTTGACGTGCCGGGCCACCTCCTGGGAGAGCAGGTAGAACGCGACGCAGTCGTGGCTGACCATCGGCTCGCTCATGGCGGCGACGGCCGCGTCGATCGCGGGCAGCAGCCCGCTGCCGGGCACCCGGATCTGGTGATGGTCGGTGCCGAAGCGGCGGGCGATGATGTCCGAGTAGTGGAACTCGTCCCCGGACTCGCCACCGACGTCCTCGAAACCGACGCTGAACGTGGCCAGGTCACGCTGTCCGGCCTCGGCGAGCAGAGCGACGATGAGGCTGGAGTCGAGCCCGCCGGAGAGCAGCACGCCTACCGGCACATCCGCGACCATGCGCCGGCGCACGGCGATGCGCAGCCGTTCACCGATCGCGTCCTGCCAGTCCCGCGCCGTCCAGGCGGCGTGCTCCGGGCGGCGGGTGAAGTCGGGGCGCCAGTACACCTCGTCGCGGGTGGTGCCGTCCGCCTCGACGATCCGGATGGTGGCCTGCGGGAGCTTGCGGACGTCGGTGAGGATGGTGTGCGGCGGCGGCACCACGGCGTGGAACGACAGGTAGTGGTGGAAGGCGACCAGGTCGATGTCGGAGGACACCTCTCCGCCGGCGAGCAGGGCCGGCAGGCTGGAGGCGAACCGCAGCCGGCGCGCGTCCCGCGTCACGTAGAGCGGTTTGATCCCGAGCCGATCGCGGGCGAGGACCAGCCGGCCGGTGTCGCGCTCGTAGACAGCGAAGGCGAACATGCCGGCGAAGTGGTCGACGCAGCGGGCGCCCCAGTGGTGGTAGGCCTTGAGGATCACCTCCGTGTCGGAGGTGGAGAAGAAGCCGTACCCGGCGTCGACCAGCCGGTCGCGCAGCTTCTGGTAGTTGTAGATGCAGCCGTTGAACACCGCCGTGAGCCCGAGCGCGGTGTCGACCATGGGCTGGGCGCCCCGCTCGGAAAGATCGATGATCTTCAGGCGGCGGTGACCGAAGGCCACCGGGCCCGCCGACCAGGTGCCGACCCCGTCCGGGCCGCGCGCGACCATCGCGGCGGTCATCCGCCCCACCGCGGCGACGTCCGCCCCGCGGCCGTCGAATCTCAGCTCACCGCTCAGCCCGCACATGTTCCAGCTCCCGTCGATCGGTCGGTCAGACGGTCGTTCTGCTCCCCCTCGGCCTGGTCCACGCATCCGGGTCACCGAAGTCACCGAAATCGGCGAAGGTCACAGGCAGACGCGCGCCAGGTTCGATCAGTGGGTGACGCGGCGCCTACCGCGCCACCCACCTTCGTGGGCCGAGGTTTCACCACGATGACAGTGGTGTTGCTGTGCGCAACACCACAGTGACCCGAAGCCTCGGGGTGTCAGGGCCGAAGCAGCCAGGTGTCCTTGGAACCGCCCCCGCGCGAGGAGTTGACGATCAGGCTGCCGACCGGCGCGACTCGGCTGAGCGCCGCCGGGGCGACGATCGTCTCCCGCCCGGCGTAGACGAAAGCCCGCAGATCCACCGCACAGGGCGCGAGCTCGCCGTCCACCCAGGTCGGGTGAGTCGACAGTGACACGACCTCCTGGCCGATCCAGCCCCGCGGGTCGGCCAGGATGCCCGCGCGGGCCTGGGCCAGTTCCGCGGGCTCGGCGGCCGGGCCGATCACGACACCAGCGCCGCCGTAGCCGTCGACGGGCTTGACGACCAGCCGGTCGAGGTTCTCCAGGACGTGGTCGCGTTGGTCGGGGTCCCCGCAGACGTAGGTCGGGACATCATCGAGGAGGGGCTGCTCACCCAGGTAATAGGTGATCATCCGGGCGACGAAGGCGTACACCACCTTGTCGTCGGCGACGCCGTTGCCCAGCGCGTTCGCCAGCGCCAGCGTGCCCGCGCGGACGGCCCGCAGCAGACCCGGCCCGAGCGGCGCCCCGTCCGCGCCGGGCAGCCCGAGCAGCTCGTCCTCGTCGACCCGCCGGTACAGGACGTCGACACGCCGGCGCCGGCCCCGGCCACCCGGCACGGCGTACAGGATGTCGTCGTCGACCAGGATGTCCGTCGGGGTCAACAGCGGCACCCCCATCTCCTCGGCGAGGAAGGTGTGCTCGTAGTAGGCCGAGTCCCGCGGCCCGGTGGTGAGCACGGCCACCGCGGGCTCGCCGTGCACCGCCGGCGGCGCCGCGGCGACCAGTGCCTCGTGCAGAAGTGCGGGCACCGTGCTGACGCTCAGGATGGCACCCGGTGGGCTGAGCTCGGGCAACGCCGCACGCGTCAGCTGCCGGGCCTCGATCGCGTAGGCGACCCCGGAGGGCACCCGCAGGTTGTCCTCCAGCACGAGCCATCCCCCGTCGCCGCCGCGGACGAGATCGATGCCTGCCACCGTCGCCCGGGCCCCACCGGACAGCGGTGCGCCGTCGCGGGACAGCACCCGACCGGTGTGCCGCAGACCTGGGGAGTCGTTGACCACCCACGGCGGGATGACGCCGTCGGCGACCGCGGCCCGTTCGGAGTACGTGTCGCGCAGGAAGGCCTCCAGCGCCCGTACCCGCTGGGTCAGCCCGGCCTGCAGCCGCTCCCAGTCGGCCGCGGCGACGATCCGTGGCACCAGGTCAAACGGGAACGGGCGTTGCTCGCCGTCGACGCGGAAGACCACGCCGCGTTCCACCTGCTCGCCCTGCATGGCCTCGCCGCGCTCCGCGAGCACGGCCGGCCCCAGGCGTTCCAGGGCACGCGCGACGGCGCGGTACGCGGGCCGCACACCCTCATCGACCGACATGACCTCGTCGAACCCGGTCGGCCGGTACTGGCCGAGGAGGGAGCGCGCGGCCCGGGCCGCCGGCGGCGGCAACGCCACGGCGCCACCGACACCAGCAGCAGCACCAGCACTGCCGCGGGTGCCGACCCCATCGAACGGATCCGTCGCCGCGGGCGGCGACTCGCGGGTCTCGGTCAGCAGCAGGTCGGCCACATCCGTCAGCAGCCCACGGCGGGCGTGGGCCCGGCGCTGGCGGGAGGCGGCGCTGCCGTGCCCGACCGCGGCTTCGGCCAGATGCCCCACCAGCTCCCAGTCTCCGAGCTGCTCGAGCTCGGGACGCACCTCGGCCAGCAGCCGCCGCAGCAGCTGCTCCGCCGGCACGCTGCCGGCGCCGGACGTGTCGACCAGGTCGCCCTCGATACCGGAGCGGGCCGCCCGCCAGGTGGCCGCCCGCAGCAGCTCGCCGCGGGGCGGTGGCGCCGGGTCGCCTGCCGTGACGGAGTCGATCGCCCGGCACACCAGCGCTCGGAACAGACCGGCGATCAGGATCACGGTGTCCACATCCGGGCAGGCGTCACAGATGCGCAGCTCGACCGTGGGCAGGTGCGCCGAGGGCCGGATGTCGAAATAGACCATTCCGGGGTCGCTGATGACACCGGTCTTGACCAGGTCCGCCACCAGCTGGTCGTATTCCGCGGCGGTCTGGAAGGGGCCGGCGACGCCGGCGGTGGGCCATCGCTGCCAGACCATCGTCCGCATGCTCGCGTAGCCGCTGTCCTCGCCGTTCCAGAACGGTGAGGAGGCCGAGAGCGCGAGCAGCATCGGCAGCCACGGTGCCACCCAGGAGGTGACCGCCATCGCCAGGTCCCGATCAGCCACGTCGACGTGGACCTGAGCGCCGCAGATGAGCTGCTCGCGGGCGAGGAGCTGGTATTCCTCCGCCATCTGCAGGTATCGCGGGTCCGGCGAGACGTCGTGGGCCTGGGTGGAGATCGGCACGGTCCCGGCGCCCGCCGGGCCCAGGCCGAGTGGCTCCGCGACGGCGGCGAGGCGACGACGCAGGTCGACCAGGTCCGCCCGCAGGTCCGCCAGGTCGGTACACGGCCTGCTGTTCGTCTCGACGACGGACTTCAGCAGCTCCTGGGAGAACTGGTCGTCGGGGAGCCCACGCAGTATCTCGGCGGCCCGCGGAACAAGTCGCCGTGTTTCGAGATCGAGGATGTGAAATTCTTCTTCTACACCGACCGCCGCAATCCGCGCGTCGCTCATGAATACCTACACTAGGGCCGACGGGTTACGGGGATATGTCCTGGGCGTATCACCGCTGCTCACCCGGGCCCGATTTATTCCGGGCGGGATGTCATGATTTGTCATGCCGCACAGATGAATCCCACGCACCGGAATCCTCGGCTCCACGGGCACCCCGCGGCCTCGCCTGTTCACATCGGGCCTGTTCACAGTCGGCTCCGAACCTGTTCGGGCGCGGTCCACCACGCATGGCGGATTCCATGCGGGCCAGATCCGCGGACGGCCACCCTGCCCCCGCTGCACAGCGGGCAGGGACGACGCCTGCGTGCCGGCCAGGGCAAGCCGCAGCCACCGCCAGCACGCCTCCCCTACCCGCAGAGAACCAGTTTAAACCGTGACTAATCGCCCTAATCGAGCCTCGGATCGTCAGGCGGCTGATAGCGCCACAGGCACCGGGCAGCCACCCGTCCGGGGACGGAACGAGGACGGAACGAGGACGGAACGACCCATCGGTCACCATCCGAGTCCGACCGGCACGAGCCCACCAGGACGGCCGTCGGGGTACGCGCCACGATCTCGATCGGGGATCGAGATCGTGAGGCGGTGGCGGGAATCGGCACATCAGAAATCGCGACAACCGAAGACGTCCGCCGGCGAGGAGAGAATCCGAAGGAAAACCACGCAGACGGAGACGAAATCCGTTGCCGGCGATACCCCCCGGATGCGTCAGGAACCCGCCGTCAGCGCCGCCGGTGTCACCGGCAGGCCGGTTCCCGGCAGCGCCGCACGGATCTCGGCGGCGAGCAGACTCCATTCGGCCACCCGGGCGGACGTCGCCCGATACGCGAGACCGATCCGCCGGCGGGGCGCCGGGGTGCAGAAGGTCGCCGTCGCGAGGCCGCGCCCCTCCCCCACCTCGACACCCACCGCGGCCGCGGGAACCAGCGTGAGCCCCAGCCCGCCGGCGACCATCTGCACGATCGTCGACAGGCTCGCGGCACGCAACGCGCTGCGCTCCCGCGCCCCCGCCTCCCGGCACACGTCGAGAGCCTGGGCCCGGAAGCAGTGCCCGTCCTCCAGCAGCAGCAGCTCCTGGCCACCGAGCGCGGCCACCGGCAGCCCGTCCCCGCCGGCCATCGGATGATCCACCGGTGTCACCAGGACGAAATCCTCGTCGTAGAGCGGCAGCTCGGCGACTCCGGGCTCGTCGGTCGGCAGCGCGAGCAACGCCAGGTCGAGCGCACCGCCACGCAGCTCCTCCAGCAGCGCCGCGGTCTGGGCCTCCCGCAGCCTCGGGCTCGCCTGCGGCCGCTGGGCGCGCAGCAGTGGGAGCAGGCGGGGCAGCAGATAGGGCGCCACGGTGGGGATGACCCCGAGCCGGATATCACCCGACAGCGGTGCCTGAGCACGCACCGCGACCTGCGCGATGTCGTCCACCGCCCCGAGGACCCCACGGGCCCGCGCGACGATCTCCTCCCCGACCGTCGTCAGCAGCACACTGCGGGTGGTGCGCTCGACGAGCTGGATGCCGAGCGTGCGCTCCAGCGCCGCCACCGCGCTCGACAGAGTGGGCTGACTGACGTGCAGCGAGGCCGCCGCCCGACCGAAGTGCCGGTGATCCGCCACACCCACCAGCGCCCGGAGTTGGGCGAGGGTGGGCTGAGGTTGAGCCATAGCCTAAAGCTATCAGATTCCCCAAATCTTTCGATTTCCCTTCTGAGTAGACGGTCGCAAGAGTGGAGCCCGTCGCCCCACCCCGGGGCACCAGAGACAGGAGATCGTTCGAATGCTGACCGTCGGCGACGTCTTCCCCGCCTACGACCTGACCGGGGTCGTCTCCCTGAACCCGGACACGGCGTTCGTGCAGGAGACCTCCAGCAGCCGTCCGGGCCAGTGGCGCGTCGTGTTCTTCTGGCCGAAGGACTTCACCTTCGTCTGCCCGACCGAGATAGCCGCGTTCGGCCGGCTCAACAGCGAGTTCGCCGACCGTGACGCGCAGATCCTCGGCGTGTCGACGGACAACGAGTACGTCCACCTCGCCTGGCGGCAGAGCCACGAGGACCTGCGCGAGCTGCCGTTCCCGATGCTGTCGGACATCAAGCGCGAGCTGACCCAGGCCTGCGGCGTGCTCGGGGACGACGGTGTGGCACAGCGGGCGACCTTCATCATCGACCCGGACGGCGTCGTCCAGTTCGTGATGGTCACCGCGGGCAGCGTCGGCCGCAACCCGGCCGAGGTGCTGCGGGTGCTCGACGCCCTGCAGACCGACGAACTGTGCCCGTGCAACTGGCAGAAGGGCGAGGCCACGCTCGGCGGTGGCAAGGCCCCCGCGGAGGTCGCGGCCTGATGGGGGTGGCTCGCCTTCGGGAGCTGCTTCCCGACTACGCCAAGGACATCCGGCTCAACCTCGGTTCGGTGACGTCGCAGTCCAACCTGAGCCCCCAGCAGCTGTGGGGAACGGTGCTGGCCTCCGCGATCGCCAGCCGCGGCCGCACCGCACTGGCGGAGCTGGAGGCCGAGGCCCAGGCGTTCCTCACCCCCGAGGCCGCGACCGCCGCCCGCACCGCCGCGGCGCTCATGGCCATGAACAACATCTACTACCGGACGATGCATCTGCTGGAGGACAAGGAGTACTCCAGGCTGCGGGCCGGGCTGCGGATGAACGCCATCGCCAACCCGGGCGTCGACAAGGTCGACTTCGAGCTCTGGTCGCTGGCCGTCTCGGCCGTGAACGGCTGCGGTATGTGCCTCACCGCCCACGAGCAGGAGCTACGCAAGCGGGACGTCTCCCGGGAGGTCATCCAGGACGCGATCCGGGTGGCCTCGGTCGTCCACGCCGCGGCGGTGACCATCGAGGCACACGAACAGGTCGCCGCGGCGACCTGACACAGGCCCAGCGGCCCACCCGGAAAGAACGGCCGGCGCAGCAGGCCCTGCAGGACAGCAGGCCCTGCAGGTTCGCATGAGGCCCGGCGTCGCGGTGGCACCGACCGCGACGCCGGGCCCGTTCGCGTTCCGCGGCACATCAACGGCCAACGGCCCGGGTGCGACACGCCGACGACGGAGGCACCCTGAGTGCCGCGACGCGCCGAGAGCGGAGTGGCTACCGAAATCGTTCTCCGATCCAGGCAGCCACGCAACGCGACCCTGTGTGATTGCGTGGCTTCGGCGGCGACGTCGCCGACGCCGCTCGACCATCGGCCACCCACAGTCGATGAATGCCGGTCGGCATGTGGATCCGGGGCCGAGCACTCTCCCGGGAACGCACCGGGAGCCGGGCGGCGACCATTGCGATCTCGCCACTTTGAGTAACGACGCGGCCGTATTACGCCAAGCCATTTGTGGTTTACACCGTGGTCTGATTCTCCCCAGCCCATCCAACCCAGTCCATCTGATGCCACAATGCAACTTCACAAGCACGCCTTGTAGTCAGGGCCTTGTAGTCGTCGTCGGGTTTCGATCGCTCGGCGCCCACGGTGGTGTCCGCCAGGCCAGTCGGACGTCATCGCGGGCGCGCCAGAACCTCCGGCGCGGCCGTTGCTCAACGACGAGCGTGGACATGGACACCGCCAATGCGGCCGGCCGCGTCAACCCGCGGATGCCGGTGGCATGAGGAACTGGGGGAGCACCGTCATGGCGTTACTGAATCCGGCCAACATCAGTGCAGTGCGCGGAGGGCATGCGCTGCGCGTACCCCGGCGCGGCAGCGAATCCGCCGCAGCGGGAGCAGCCGACGGAACAGGCGCCGGGTCGGCGGGCCCACCGCGCATCGGCCCGCTGCCCGAGAACAAGGTCGGGCAGCAGGTGCGGGTACCCAAGACCGCCGAGCTCGTCGCAGCCCAGCTCCGCCGCCAGATCGTCCGCGGCGAGCTCGTCGAAGGCGACGCGCTGCCCCCCGAAGCCGTCCTCATGGAGCAGTTCGGCGTCTCCCGCCCCACCCTGCGCGAGGCGTTCCGCGTCCTCGAATCCGAGGCGCTCATCTCCGTCCGCCGCGGCGCCCACGGCGGTGCCCGCGTCCACACTCCCGACGGTCAGGTCGCCGCACGCTACGCGGGCCTCGTCCTCGAACACCGCCACACCACTCTCGCCGACGTCCACACGGCCCACACCCTGCTCGAACCCGCGGCCGTCCGCCTGCTTGCGACCCACCACACCGACGCCACGCTCACGGCCCTGCACACGGCCCTCACCCATCCCGACCCCGCCCACTTCCACCACCAGCTCCTCGAGCACGCCGGCAACCAGACCCTCACCATGATCGCCGGGATGCTCCGCCACATCCTCGACACCCACACACCACCCCCGCACCCCGCGCCTCACAACCACCACGACCACACCCACCTGCTCGACCTCATCGCGCATCACGACCCCGACGCCGCCGAAACCCACTGGCGCACCCACATCACGACCACACCCACCCAGCCCCCCACCATCGTCCTAGACCTTCTGGGCGAGTGACGATGCGGCGGCGGCCCCGCTGTGTCCCTGACCGGGCACTCTGGGCGCGCCGCCAGGCATCGCCTGTCACCGATCGGGAAGCAAAGGTGACAGAAACGGCAGAAAAACCGACCGACCGGCACAGACGGGTAGGACGGGAAACGTAACTGACAACAAGCTTTCATCAACCCTGATGGTTAAAGCTCCCGCTCCGGGTTAGCGTGTGCGCCATGCCGCTGTCGGGACTTGCCTGGCAGACTCTCCCGGACGCGGGGGCGTTGGCCCTGGTAGATACCAGCTCACGGCGGGCCGCCGCGCTCGCCCGTCCCCATCCCCGTGAACTACCCATGATCGACGTCGTCGACATAGAGCGACTCGTCGTGGCATGGCTGTCAGTTCAGACCAGATTTGCCGCCGAGCAACAGCTCGTCGAACGAGTGGAGGATGACCCCCATCGCACGATGACAGCACTGTCCTGGCTGCTGGCGATGTGGACGGTCACGATCCACCTGCGGACGGGGCGCCCCCCGGCCGCGGTGGTCGCCGCGATGACCTATCGCCAGGTATGGCGTAGCCCGGAGGCTCCGGAGTCGGAGCGGGTCTGGGAGACGTTGACCGATCGAATCAGGTTGGGCACGCTGGCGGCGCTGACGTCCGACGCCGGTTCCGCGGTCGAGTTCCGCGCCAAGCTCGACAGCCCGCACGGCATGGCCGCCGTCATGCTGCGCCATGCCCTCGGCGTGATGGCCAGCCTCGCCGAGGACATGCGAATGATCGGAGTCGACCCTCAGGACATGGCCGGCACGCTTGCCCTCTACACCATCGACCCGGATGGTCCGACCGCGCCGTGCTTCCGCCCGCTGGCCTGAACAGGCAGGGCCCGGGCGGCACCACCCCGCGTGGCCGCCCGCCCGATGATCAGGCCGGCGGCAGCTCCCCAGGAGGGCCTGGCGATGCGCCCACGCCCGTTCCGGCCGGCGCCGCGTGCCACGGCGCCCCGCCTGCCGCCGACCCTGGCGGCTGCGGGCACCCGCCTGGCACGCGGCGCACCCACCGACGACCTGGGCGCGTCATGCGCCGCCGCACCGGTCGTGCCGGTCGTGCCCGTCAGGTCGGTCGTGCCGGGCTCGGGTGGCGCGAGGGCAGCGGCCCGGCCGGCCGCCTCCGGGCCGTCGATGTACACGGCGCTGGTCATCCCGCCGTGGCCGTGTATCGCCAAAAGTGACTGCATCGACGGGTAGATGGCGACGGATCCGTGGTCGGAGTTCCACCACAACACGCAGGTACCGTCCGGAGCCTGCACTCCGTAGGCCACCGCCCCGGTGCCCGAAACTCCGGACACATCTGTCTCTCGCTCCAGGTGAAACCGCCGGATCTGGCGAGCGGACATGCTGGTCGACCTCCTCGCGGGTCACATCGCCGTACCGCTGGACGCTGCCCGCCACACCGACGACGACCGGCCAGCCGCCGGGAGAGTCGGCACCGGCCGGTCGGGTCACCGTAGCCGCCGTGATCGGGGGCGGTCATCTGATTGGCCGTCCACGACGGTGGCATCGCCGTCGCTCGACGCGTCATCGCAGGTGAACGGCAGCGTAGCGGCTGATCAGACCACAGACGTTTCCTGCCGGGCTCAGCTCGCCACGCGGAGCTCGCCTTCGGGGTGGCGTTCTGCCGCCGCCGCCACGGTGAGATAGCTGTCGTAGCCCGGCACGCCGGCCAGCCGGCTCTCCAGAAAAGCCACCGTGTAGTAGGTGGCCAGGCCGTGCGCACGGTCGCTGTCGATGGCCGGTGGTCGGCAGGTCAGCTCCTCCGTCACCTCGAGCCGGACGCGCACTCCGTCCTCGACCTCGTGCCCGCGGGCCGCCGCGGCCTGCGCGCAGATCTCGGTGAACGAGTTGTGCGTCCCGCCCGCCACCGTGACCAGGTAGCGCGGGTGCGCGCCGGTGAGCTCGTCGAACGCACGTCTCGCGTTGCGCTCGAACGGAACCGCGCCGTCCAGATGACCTCCGATCAGAAGGGCCGGGACCCGAACCCGGCCGAGCAGCCGCGCCGGGACGACCTCGGTGGCCGGGGCGATGCCGACCACGGCCCGCACCCGAGGGTCGGCTGGCGCGCGCAGAAACCCGACCGTGGAGACGACCGAGGTCAGACCGCCGAAGGAGAAGCCGACCACCCCGATCGCATCTGCCCGGACGATGCTGGAGAGCGGGCAGTCGTCATCGGTGAACGCGCTGATGACGTTCGAGACGTCCACCGACCGATCGCTGGCCAGCTCCACCAGTGGTGCCTGCCGGCCCTCAGCGGCCTCGATCATGGTGTCGCCCGGATGGTCCGGCGCGGCCACGACAAAGCCGTGCGTCGCCAGCGCCTCGGCGAGATAGGCGAGCTGCACCCGGCTGCCCGCGCTGCCGTGCGAGATCACCACCAGCGGGAAACGACCGGGCGCGATCGTCCTCCCCTGCAGGGCGACTCGCGACGGCACCGCGATGTCGGATGCCACCGGGTAGCGGGCGGCGCCGTCCCGCGGTCCTTCGGCGGCAGACGTCGGCCCCTTCCAGGTCGGGTACCAGACCGACGTCGTCAGGGTGCGGTCGGGGCGATCGGGGTTGGGCACGATCAGGGTCTGGTAGCCCACCGCATACGGCCCTGGTTGGTCGGGGGGCGGCACCTGGTCGGGCGGCACCTGGTCGGGTCGCGACCGCACAGCGGCCGCGGCAGCCGGCGGAGGATGGCCCGCCGGCGCGCTGTCACCGGCGGGCGGAGGCCCGAAGGTGACCAGCAGTGTTCCCCCCAGCACCGCGGCTGCCGCTGCCCCTGACCAGAGTGACCCCGTCGAGGGCGGCCTTCGGAACGGGCGACCCCCACGCGCGGAGAACGCCCGGGAGCCCAGCCGGGCGCGCCGCGACGGCGCCGTTCCCGACGCCCCAACCACAGCCCTGACACTACGCACAGCGACCACTCCGGAGCGACCGGATCAGCGAAACCCGTGCGTGCTCCAGAGTGGTCCGAAGCGGCCCCGAACGGTCCCGCGAGGCCATGGGTACCTGGTCAACGGTGGCCTGCTCAGCGACGGCCGCCCAGGCTCATCACCGTCGTGACGTCATCCCCGTCCGGACCACCGAGCAGCTCGGTCAGGCGCCGTGGACGTCCGACGTGATAACCCTGCGCAATCCCGACACCGATGTCGAGCAACGCCGACGGCAGCGTGGCGCGGTCGACACCTTCGGCGATCACGATCATTCCTGCCGACCGTGCGATCTGGACGACCGCCTCGACCAGGGCCCGATCACGCGGACTGGTGTCGATGGTGCGAACAAGCCCCGTATCGATCTTCACCGCCCACAGCGGAAGGTTCCGCAGCGCCGTCACCGCCCCGGTGGTCATCCCGAAGTCGTCGAGCAGTACCGCGCAGCCAGCCGCGCCGAGCTGCTCGGCGAGGCGCCGCGCGGCATCCGGATTCGCCACCGCGGCGCTCTCGGAGATCTCCAGGCCCAGGCGGGAGGGGTCGACACGACCATCGCGCAAGGTCGAGAGGACGAAGTCACCGAAGGCCGGATCCCGCAGTGAGCGGGCCGCGAGATTCACGTAGAGCCGCCCGGACAGTCCACTGAGCAGTGCGTTCACGGCGCGCAGCACGACCCAGCGGTCAAGGTGCAGACCGAGGTCGGTGTGCTCGGCGGCAGCCAGGAAGCCGCGTGGGCCCAGCTCGGGCCAGATCCCGTCCCGCAGCCGGGAGAGCAGCTCGAAGCCGATCACCTCGCGGCTCGCGAGGTCGACGACGGGCAGGACGTCCAGCGACATCTGGCCGTTGTCGAGCGCCGCCGCCACCCTGCTGGTCACCGTGACCCGCAGGGCCGCCTCGTCGTACTGCTCACGGGTGAACAGCCGGGCCCGGTTGCGCCCCACCCGCTTGGCCTCCCGCAGCGCGAGGTCCGCCCAGGCGAAGGCGGCCTCGCTGCCGGCCGCAAGCTCCAGCGGGACCACGCCGATGCTGACGGTGGCCTGGACCGCGACCTCCTCGGCCGCGGCGGTGCGGGCGGCGACCGCGGCGCACAGGCGTTCGGCGATCGCGAGGCCCTCGTCTCCCCCGCCCTCGCCCAGGAGGACGGCGAACTCGTCCCCACCGAGGCGCCCGAGCACGGTGTCCGCCGGCAGTTCCTCCCGTAGCAGGCCGGCCACGGCACGGAGCACGGCGTCGCCCACCGAGTAGCCCTGCAGATCGTTGACATCGGCAAGATGATCGACGTCAAGCAGGAGCAGCGAGCCCACCGCGGTCTGTACGCCTGTGGTCCGGATCTCCAGGTCCTCCGCCATCGCGTACCGGGTGAGCAGCCCGGTCAGCGGATCGGTGGACACCCCGGCCGCCGCCGCTGCCCCGACCTCGGCCGCCGCTCCACCATCCGGCGCCGCTCCACCATCCGGCGCGGCTCCGTCAGACGGGGCGGCTCCGTCAGACGGCACCACCTCGCCCGCACCGGGCAACACCACTTCACCGGACGACCCGGCTCCGTCGCCCGGTGCGCCTGCGCTTCCCAGCGCGCCCACACCGCCCGGCGCCGCGGCACCGCCCGGCAGGTCGACGCCGTCCGCGGGATCATCCGGATCCCGCGTCGGAACACCCGGCGTGGCGTCGACGGCCGCGCCGGCGGATCCGGGCAGCAGGCCGAGGCCGCTCGCCACAGCCTCGTCCGCCAGATCCACGATCTCGAAGAGCAGCAGCTCCGAGGGCTGACCCGCGCTCATGTCACGGCAGGTGATCCGCAGCAGATGCGACGTTCCGTCGACCGCGGTCCAGTCGGCGACAGCCGGTGGGGCGCCTGGGTGCAGCCCGGTGAGCGGCAGCCCGGCTTCGGCGACCGCGAGGCGGGACTCGAACGGCGAGTCCGGGTCACGCGTGCCGGTGACCAGTTCGACGAGCGCGTCGTTGACCCACGCCACCCGGCCGTCGGCGGTGACGATCAGCATCCCGACCGATGACGCAGCCGCGGCCAGGCCCGCAACCCCAGCGATCACCGCACCTCCCGTACCGCGCCGCCCGGAGTGCGCAGTCTAATGTCCGCAACACCCCGGTCTGTCGGTCACCGCGCCGTGTCGGCCATCGCCACGGTCCACCCGCTGGCCCGCGTCACCCTTGATCGCCACCACGCCACTCCACACGTAACCCATCCGTAACAAAATCCGTGATCTGCATCACATCTCGCCGGGGAAGGAACTTCGAAACTCCTGGTCAGAGTGTGCCGAGAACCCGGGTTATCGAGATCTCCAGGACGACCCGTTCAGGGTTCACCCGCGGGGCTCGGTACCGCTCGGCGTAACGACGCACCGCCTCGGCGACCGCGGCCGGATCGTCCCGGACGACCGCCAGCCCTTCGAGGGTCGACCATCGAGGCCCGTCGATCTGACACACCGCCACGGGAACGCCGGGCGCCGATCCCGGCCGTGACGCGACCCGACCCGACGCGTTCTCCGCGGCGGCAATAGCGCCGCCACGCGCTTCAATTTCGGACAATTCGCCATCAAAGGCGTCGGCGTCGTCACCGAATGACAACCCTGCCGACCGCGCCTCGGTGAAACGCTCACCCGCCGTGACCCCGTCACGACCCTTTATCAGCGCGACCTTGCGTGAACGCCGAAAGGTGATCACCCTGGCCAGGCCGGCCGCCGGCTCCAGCGTCACACCGACCGGGACGACGTGGGCCGTACCGTCCGGACGCACCGTGGTCAGGCTGCACAGATGCCGCTCCCGCCAGAACTCGAGGAAGGCCGCGCCGCGCCCACTGAGATCAACCGTCATGGGGCCAGCCTCCCATGCGCACAGGCAGGCGGTTACCGATCCGTAAACGCGGCCTGAAGAAGGAGACAGATTCCGCGATTGCGGCTGTATCGTGCATCCGTGTCGATGATCCGTACAGGGCGCAAAGCCCGTGTCTCTCGCCTCGCCGTTCCCCTCGTCCTGGTCCCCGCCCTCGCGCTCGTCGCGGCGGGCTGCGGGTCCGACGACGATGACGACACGGCCACCGCCGCTCCCTCCGCCAGCGTCACCGCGTCGGCGGAGCCTCACAAGATCACCGTTCTGGCCGCGGCCTCGCTGACCGAGACGTTCACCACGCTGGGCAAGCAGTTCGAAGCGGCCCACCCCGGCACGACCGTCACGTTCTCCTTCGCCGCGAGCTCGGCCCTGGCGCAGCAGATCAACTCGGGCGCGCCGGCGGACGTGTTCGCCTCCGCGAGCGCGAAGAACATGACCGAGGTCGTCGACGCGGGCAACGCCACCGGTCCGACGACCTTCGCCACGAACTCGCTCGAGATCGCGGTGCCGGCGGACAACCCGGCCAAGATCGACGAGATCGGTGACCTCGACGAGGCCGGCGTGAAGGTCGCGCTGTGCGAGGCGCAGGTGCCGTGTGGCGTGGCCGCCACCACCGTCCTCGAGAAGGCCGGCGAGAAGGTGACCCCGGTGACCTACGGCGCCGACGTGAAGGCCGTCCTGACCTCCGTCAGCCTGGGTGAGGTCGACGCCGGCCTCGTCTACCAGACCGACGTCGCCTCGGCCGACCCGAAGAAGGTCATCGGCGTCGAGATCCCGGCCGACGTCAACGCGAAGACCAGCTACCCGATCGTCGCGCTGAAGGAGTCCAAGGACGCGGAGACCGCGAAGGCCTTCGTCGACTACGTCCTGTCCGCCGACGGCACCAAGGTGCTCACCGAAGCCGGCTTCGGCCCGGCGAAGTGACCACCCGCCGCCTGGCACGGCGAGCAGCCCGCACGCGGCCTGTGACCCGCGCACGCCGCGAGGCACGAGTCCGCGCGCCCTGGCCGCTCGCCGTGCCGGCGGCGCTCGCCACCGTCTTTCTGCTGTTCCCACTGGTCGCCCTGATCATCAGGGCGCCGTGGGAGTCACTGCCCGATCTGCTCACCGACCCGTCGACCCGGCACGCGCTGTGGCTTTCGGTGCGGACGGCCACCATCGCCACGGCCATCTGCATGGTGTTCGGCGTCCCGCTCGCGTGGGCACTGTCCCGCGCGTCCTTCCCGGGGCGGGACCTGATCCGCGCGCTGGTGACCATTCCGCTGGTCCTCCCGCCCGTCGTGGGCGGTGTCTCGTTGTTGCTCGTGCTGGGGCGGCGCGGCATCGTCGGTCGCCACCTCGACAACTGGTTCGGGTTGACCATCCCGTTCACCACCGACGCGGTGATCCTCGCGCAGATCTTCGTCGCGATGCCCTTCCTCGTCCTGTCGGTCGAGGGCGCGCTGAGCGCCGCCGACCAGCGCTTCGAGGAGGCCGCGGCGACGCTGGGCGCCAGCCGGGTGACGACCTTCCGCCGGGTGACACTGCCCATGATCCTTCCCGCGATCGGGGCGGGTGCCGTGCTGTGCTGGGCCCGGGCGCTGGGCGAGTTCGGCGCGACGATCACGTTCGCCGGCAACTTCCCGAAGACCACCCAGACCATGCCGCTCGCCGTCTACCTGGCCATGGAGGTCGATCCGGAGAAAGCCATCGCGTTGTCCCTCGTGCTGCTGAGCGTCAGCATCGTCGTGCTCGTGGCCCTGCGCGGCCGCTGGTGGAACAGCCGACAGGCCCAGGGGATCGCATGATCATAAAGTCCGACGGGAGCGGCCTCGTCGCCCGCATCGGCATCCAGCTGGGCACGCTGGACCTCGACGCCGAGCTGACCGTCCAGCCCGGGCGCACCCTCGCCGTCCTCGGCCCCAACGGCGCCGGCAAGAGCACCCTGCTGCGCGCCCTCGCCGGGCTTGTTCCGCTGCGGTCCGGGCAGATCGTGCTGAACGGAGTCGTCCTCGACCAGCCGGAGAACCGGCACTTCGTCTCCCCCGAGCACCGCGGCGCCGGGTACGTCTTCCAGGACTATCTGCTCTTCCCGCATCTGAACGCCATCGACAACGTCGCGTTCGGACCGCGGGTACGTCATCGGGTCCGCCGGGGGGCGGCCCGCGCCGCCGCCCGCCAGTGGCTCGCCCGGCTCGGCCTCGCGGAGGTCGCGCACCTGCGCCCGAACGCACTGTCCGGCGGGCAGGCGCAGCGGGTCGCGCTCGCGCGCGCACTGGCCCCCGACCCGGGCCTCCTCCTGCTGGACGAACCGCTCGCGGCGCTGGACGCGGGCACCCGCCTGGAGGTCCGGGCCGAGATCCGTGCGCTGCTGCCCACCCTGGACGTCCCCGTCGTCCTGGTCACCCACGACCCGGTGGACGCGTTGACCCTGGCCGACGACGTCGCCGTGCTCGAACGCGGCCGGGTGGTGCAGCGCGGCACCCCGGTCGAGGTGATCACCCGCCCGCGCACGCCGTACGTCGCGCGGCTGGCCGGGCTGAACCTCTTCCCCGGCACCAGCTCGGACGGCCTGGTCACCCTCGACACGGCCGGTGGCGGTGTCGGTGTCGGTGGCACGCCGGTCACGCTCCTGGGGCCTTCCGACGCGCCGGCAGGGAAGGTCCTCGTCGCGCTGCGCCCGTCGGATGTCGGTGTGCACCTGGAGGAGCCCCTGCGCGCGGAAGGCGTCCTGGTCCTCACCGGGCCGGTGACATCCGTGGAGCAGCTGGGCGACCAGGTACGGGTGCAGATCTCCACCACACCCGTGGTGCGCGCGGAGATCCCGGCCCGGCGGCTGGCGGAGCTGCGGCTCGTCCGCGGCACGACCGTGTGGCTCACGATCGACCGCAAGCACGTCGAGGTCTACGGCCAGGCCGAGCCCGGGATCTGAGCTCCGAACCTGGAAGCGACCACCCGACACGCGCACCGAATGCCGGGTTCGCTACAGTTCGAGGCGTTGCGAGGGGGGAGATCGCCAAAGGAGTCTCCAATGGCCCGGGTCCGTAAGACCGTCGCCAGCGCAGCAGTCGCAGCCGCCCTTGTCGCGGCCGCCTCGTCCTGCCGTACCGATCCGATCGACCTGGCCGACAACGGCGGCCAGCCGACAACCGCCGCAGCGACGCCGAGCGCGTCACCCGCCACGGCGACGCCAGCCGGGCCGACACCGGCCACACCGACAGCGCCAACCACGACCGCGGCCCAGGTGACAACGCCAGCCTCGGCCCCGGCCACATCCACCGCCCCCGCCGGACCGATCCCGGCGCCGGCGACCACCCAGGCGCAGGCCCCGGCGCCGGTACCGCCGCCCACGACCACCAGACCCGCGACGACGCCGCCGAGCGCATCGCCGCGACCGGTCCCGGCACCGTCCACGGCCCCGGCGGCGGGCACCCGGCAGGACGAGGTCGTCCGGCTGACCAACGTCGAGCGGCGGGCGGCCGGATGCGGACCGCTCGCCGTCGACGCCAGCCTGTCCGCCGCGGCCCAGGCCCACTCCGCGGACATGGCCGCGAACAACTACTTCAGCCACTCCGGCCTCGACGGCACCTCGGCGGGCGACCGGGCCCGGGCTGCCGGCTTCCCGTCCTCCTACGTCGGCGAGAACATCGCGGCCGGTTCGGCAACCCCGGCGGCCGCCATCGCGCTGTGGATGGGCAGTTCGGGCCATCGCGCCAACATCCTCAACTGCGCCTACACCCACATCGGCGTCGGCTACGCCGAAGGCGGCTCGTATCGCTACTACTGGACGCAGGTGTTCGGAACACGCTGACCGGCCCCGGCTCCAGGACCACGCCGGTGCGGGGGCACCCGACGACAGGGGACGTCGGCACTGGCCGCGGGGCTCGATGCGGCGCCGCGGTCAGTGCTCGACGTGCCCCAGCGGGCGCCCCGGCGCGACCCTGTCACGCAGGGCGCGCTTGACCGCGGACGGTTCGGGAAAGCCCTGCTCGCGCCGGTCCCACAGCACCTCGCCATCGAGCCGGACGGTGAACACGCCGCCACTGCCCGGCACGAGCGCGACCGAGCCGAGATCCGTTTCGAAGGTCGTGAGCAGCTCCTGGGCCAGCCACGCGGCGCGTGGAAGCCATCGGCAGCGGGTGCAGTACTCGATCTCCACGCAGGGCCGGCCCGGACCACCCAGCTCGGCGGAGCCGGCCCCAACCGTCGGCTCGGATTCAGCACCCATTGCCACCATCTCCATCACCCTGACAGCCGCGTCACCCGGCACCAGCCCCGTCACGCCCGCCAACCCCAACGTCCGGCCTCACAGCCGCGACGTCAACCGGTCCAGGCCGGGCCGTCCAGGCATCGGCCATCCAGGCCCCGGCCGTCAGGCACCGAGCATCGCGAGCCACTGCTTCGAACTCGTCGGCCGGAAGACGTAGTTCATCTTGCGCACGACGCTCAGCTCGGCGGAGGACTCCGCCGAGTACCGGTGGCCCGGGTAGACGGTCACGTCGTCCGCCAGGGCACCGAGCCGGCGCAGGCTGTCGTACATCGCGGCGGCGTCGCCACCGGGGAAGTCCATCCGCCCGCATCCTTCGAGGAACAGCGTGTCCCCCGCGACGAGGCGCCCGTCGACCAGGAAGCACTGGCTCCCCGGCGTGTGCCCCGGGGTGTGCAGCAGCCGGATGTCGACCGCACCGACGGTGACGACGTCGTCGTCGGCGTGCTCAACAAGCTCCGCCTGGCCCACACCGGTCCCCCGGCGCACCCACTCCGCCTCGTCCCGCTGCAGGTGGATCGGCACCGAGGTGCGTTCGAGCAGCTCACGGATGCCCTCCAGCTCGATGCCGAAGGCCGTGCCACCCACATGGTCGGCGTGGTGATGCGTCACCAGCGCCCCGGTCAGCCGCATGTCGTCGGCGGCGAGGATGTCGAGCAGGTCCCCGACCCGGTAGGCCGGGTCGACGACGACAGCTTCGCGGGTCTCCCGATCACCGATGAGGTAGACGAAGTTGACCATCTGCGTCGCGGCGGGATCCCCCACCGCGAAGTCACGACCGGACAGAAGCTGACGGAAGTACAGGCGCTCGCTCACACCGCGAGCCTACGGAGCACCGCCCCAACGCTCCAGAACCCCCAGGCTCCGGTGCGGACCGTCGCCGGCCATGCCTCGCGACCCGAGCGCCCTGCCGCGGGCGCCTCGCCGCGGCGTCGCGGCGGGCCCCGCGTGGCCTACAGATACGGGGCGAGGTCCTCCAGCAGTCGCCGTCGGCTGCGGGCTCCCACCATGGTCGCCAGCTGGGCGCCATCCCTGATCACGACCATGGTCGGCATCGCCAGCACGCCGTAGGCCAGGGCCGTTTTCGGGCTCGCGTCGACATCCACCTCGACCACTCGCAGACGCCCTGCCAGCTCGGCCGCGATCTGCCCGAGGATCGGCCGCATGAGCCGGCACGGCGGGCACCAGTCGGCGTGGAAGTCGACGAGAACGGGCATCGGTGAACCCAGCACGATCTGGGCGAACGTGTCATCATCCGCGTGCCGCACCGCGGCCTCGGCGTCGTTCTCCGCCAGATGCGGGCGGGCCAGGACGTCAGATGTGTTCATGAGATGAGAACTCCCTCGCGTCGGTGTCGTTATGGGGATTCGGCGTTCATGGAGCGGAGCCCGTTGCGGAATCCCGAGCCTCGAACTTCCGCCGCCCGCTGCTTCCGAGCAAGAAGTGAGGATTCTGGCTGCTGTAGCAACCGAAATCCTCAGTTCTTGCCGATTGCCAGGCGGCTCCGCGACCTGTTTGTTCCTATTGGGGGCGAATTTCTGGCGGTGTGCGGCGGCGGACGTCGATGACCGCGTGCACCTCGTCCCTCCAAAGCGGGCCGCCCGTGGTCTCCGGCCGATCCGATGCGTGACCGGGCGGCCCGTCGTCGCGCTGTGTGTCGGGCGGGAACAGCGCGCACCCCGGCCGCTCGGCGGAGGCACCGAGACCTCGGACATCCCGCCAGGGGCCGGGAGAGCCCGCCTCGGCCGGCGGGGGAGCCAGCGGCGCCCCGCCGGCCTGGCGAGCTGCCTCCAGTCGCGCGGCGAGCTGCTCCCGCGCCTGGAGAAGGCGAGCCACCTCGTCGTCGATCTCGGCGATCCGGCGTCGGTAGCCGTCGATGGAATCCGGGCAGGCGTCACCGCTCCCGTGCCCGGCCCGGAGGCATTCGACGAACGGGCGCGTCTCGGCGAGCGCGAAGCCCTCGGCTACCCGGGCCCTGATCTCCTCGACCGCGCGGAGGTCCGCGGCGTCGTAGTCCCGGTAGCCGTTGGACATCCGCCTGGCGGGGAGCAGCCCGTGTTGCTCGTAGTACCGCAGTGCCCGGGGACTCGTGCCGGCGAGCCGTGCCAACTCACCGATGCGCATCCGTGTCTCCTTCGCCGTCGTGCCGCGTCATCGTCGACGCTAGACGTTCACGTCGGCGTCAAGGCCAGCCTGATTCGGAGCCGACCGTTCGCCCGGACCAGTACCGACGCCAGCGCACCGCTGTCGCCGTCGCGGTAGGCGTGGCGACACCTCGGACGAGCCCGATACGACCCCGGCGGTTACATTCGCCGGGTGACGGACAGGATGCGCCGAACGGCCAGGCCTGCTCCGGAATCCTCCGACACCGGCCACGTCACGCCCAGCCAGCTGGCCTACTGGCGTCGCTCCGGCCTGGTACGTCCGGGGCGTGGCGAGCTGACCCAGGCCAGAGCTGTGGCCGCGCTGCGCCGCGCCGGTCTGAGCCCACGGCGTATCAGGGCGGCCGCGGAACGCCTGAGAGTCGCTGCCGATCTCGGTGCCGGACAACAGGACATGGGAATCGCCGTGGGCCGGGGCACGGGTGCGCCTGCGATCTCCGCCCGGCCGGGGCCGAGGCCGCTGCGCTTCGCGGTGTACGGGCAGGAGCTCTTCGTCCAACGGCCCGACGGTGCCTGGGAGGGAGACCGCGCGCCGGGACAGCTGATCCTCGACGGCATCGTTCCCCTCGTCCCGGTTGACACGGTGCTGGTCGGTTGTCTGCCCGGCGGTATTCCCCCGTGTTCCGCGCCAGCCGACGCCGACGCCAGCGGTGGCGGTGGCGGCAGGGCCGGGCGGTCGTCGGGAACCGCGGGCGGGCGGCGAGACGAGGGCCCGGCGCGGGCAGGCGCCATCCGGCCCACCGGTGCGTCCGCGAGCGATCAGATCCGCCGGTTCCTGGGCCGTCAGGAGGCTCTCGACCACCGGGACCACTGATCATCGCTGCCCCGGCGCTGCGCCACGTCGTCCACCCGTTACGCCCAGGTCCAGGGCATTCGTCCGGACCGGACGGCTGATGCGGGTGGGCAACCTAGACTGAGGCCCGTGACCGAACGCCGTCGACCACCTGTGGCCCGCCAGCCAGCTCACCCAGCAGCCTCGCCGGCACAGCGATGACGCCCACCGAGACGTCGGCTCATCCGGCGCCCGGCACCGGCGATGCCGCCTCGGCTGGGCGGGGCGGGGACCGGCCGGTGCTGCTGACGGTCGACGACGACGTGAACGTCTCGCGGGCGGTCGCCCGTGACCTGCGCCGGCGTTACGGCGGGTCGTGGCGGATCGTGCGGGCCGAGTCCGGGTCCCAGGGGCTGGAGGCACTGCGCGAGATCAAGCTGCGTGGGGGCGAGGTGGCCGTCATCCTGGCGGACTACCGGATGCCGGGCATGAACGGCATCGAGTTCCTGGAGCAGGCGATGGACCTGTTCCCCGCGGCCCGGCGCGTCCTGCTGACCGCCTACGCGGACACCAACGCGGCGATCGACGCGATCAACGTCATCGACCTCGACCACTACCTGCTCAAGCCCTGGGATCCGCCGGAGGAGAAGCTCTACCCGGTTCTGGACGCGCTGCTCGAAGCCTGGCGGGCGGCGGACCGTCAGCCCGTCGCCGAGGCCAGGGTGGTCGGGCACCGCTGGTCGGCCCGTTCCTACGAGGTGCGGGACTTCCTGGCCCGCAACCACGTGCCGTACCGCTGGTACCTGGCGGACGAGCCGGAGGGCGAGCGGCTGCTGGCCGCGGCCGGCGCGGAGCCCGACTCGATCCCGTGCGTGATCACCACCGACGGCACCGCGCTCGTCAACCCGAGCGACGTCGAGCTCGCGAACCGGGTCGGGCTCGCGACGGCGCCGGCCGGCGACTTCTACGACCTGATCGTGGTCGGCGGCGGGCCGGCGGGCCTCGGCGCGGCGGTGTACGGGGCTTCCGAGGGCCTGCGGACGCTCCTCGTCGAACGGCACGCGACAGGCGGCCAGGCCGGGCAGAGCTCCCGGATCGAGAACTACCTGGGGTTCCCCGACGGTGTCTCCGGTTCGCAGCTCACCGACCGGGCCCGCCGCCAGGCGCTCAAGTTCGGCGCGGAGCTGCTGACCACCGCCGACGCGGTCGCCCTGGAGGCCGCCGGCCCCGCCCGGCGGCTGGTGCTCGGTGACGGTGGCCGGATCGACGCCCACGCGGTCATCCTCGCGACCGGTGTCTCCTACCGGCAGCTCAACGCCCCGGGCCTCGGCGACCTGACCGGCCAGGGCGTCTTCTACGGCTCGGCGCTCACGGAGGCTCCGAGCTGCAGCGGCGAGGACGTCTACATCGTGGGTGGGGCGAACTCCGCCGGGCAGGCGGCGATGTACTTCGCCCGGCACGCCCGGTCGGTCACGATGCTCGTCCGGGGTTCCGGGCTTGAGGCCTCGATGTCGCACTACCTCATCGAGCAGATCGCGGCCGTCGCGAACATCACGGTCCGGACCTGCACCGAGGTCGTGTCCGCGCACGGTACCGACCATCTCGAAGGCCTCGTGCTGCGCGACAGTTCGACGGGCCAGACGGAGAAGGTCGACACCCACTGGTTGTTCGTCTTCATCGGGGCCGCGCCCCGCACCGACTGGCTCGACGGGGTCGTCGCCCGCGACGAGCACGGGTTCGTGCTGGCCGGGCCGGATCTCATCGTCGACGGCCGCCGGCCGGCAGGCTGGGCGCCGGATCGGGATCCGTACCACCTCGAAAGCAGCCTGCCGGGTGTGTTCGTGGCGGGCGACGCGCGCGCCGAGTCGGTGAAGAGGGTCGCGTCGGCCGTGGGTGAGGGCGCGATGGCGGTCGCGCTGGTGCATCGCTATCTGGCCGGGCGCTGATCGGCCACGGGGAGGCTGACATGGCGGACGACGTGGCGGAGAACAGGCTGCCCTGCGACATCGACGAGCTGCGCACCTTGTTCCTGTTCGAGAAGCTCACCGACGAGCAGCTTGACTGGATCTGCCGCAACGGCCACGTCGAGCTCATCGAGCCGGGGCCGGTGTTCCGTGAGGGCGAACCGGCCACCTGCTTCTACGTGCTGGTCGAGGGCTCGCTGGTACTCACCCGGCGGATCGGCGACGACGACGTCGAGGTCACCCGCACCGACCAGCGCGGGGTCTACGCCGGGGCCTGGTTCGCCTACCTGGGCGAGCGGGTGCCGCAGCTGTACAACAACTCGATGCGGGTGACCTCACCGTCACGTTTCGTCGTGCTGGACGGGGCGGCGCTGGCGCGGCTCATGCGCGAATGGTTCCCGATGGCCGTCCACATGCTCGAAGGGCTGTTCTTCGGGCTGCAGAACCTGCAGCAGCAGACCGGGCAGCGTGAGCGCCTCCTGGCTCTCGGCTCGCTGTCGGCGGGCCTGACCCACGAGCTCAACAACCCGGCCGCCGCCGCGGTGCGGGCGACGGCGTCGCTGCGCGAACGGGTCGCCGGTATGCGGCACAAGCTGGGCCTCATCGCCGCCGGACCGTACGACCGCCCGGCCCTGGAGGCGCTGATCGCCCTGCAGGAGGAGGCGGCGGAACGGGTCGGCAAGGCTCCGTCGCTCACACCGATGGAGACCAGCGACCGGGAGGACAGCGTCGCGGACTGGCTTGACGATCACGGCATCGCGGGCGGCTGGGAGCTGGCGCCCACCTTCGTCCAGGGCGGCTTCGACGTCGACTGGCTGGAACGGGTCGCGGTCACCGTGCCCGCGCAGATCCTGGAGGGCGCGGTCCGCTGGCTGACGTACACCGTCGAGAGCGAGCTGCTGATGAAGGAGATCGAGGACTCCACGAACCGGATCTCCGGCCTGCTCGCCGCGACCAAGCAGTACTCCCAGCTCGACCGGGCGCCCTACCGGCAGGCGGACGTCCATGAGCTGCTGGACAGCACGCTGGCCATGCTGGGTGCCAAGCTCGCGGGGGTCCAGATCGTGCGCGAGTACGACCGGGCGCTGCCGGAGATCCCGGTCCATGCCGCCGAGCTCAACCAGGTGTGGACGAACCTCATCGACAACGCCGCGGCAGCGATGGGGGGCACGGGCACCCTCACCGTCGTGACCACCGCCGACCACGACGACCTGGTGGTCGAGATCCGGGACAGCGGCCCGGGTGTCCCGGCGGACATCCAGGACCGGATCTTCGAGCCGTTCTTCACGACCAAGCCGGTCGGCGAGGGAACCGGGCTGGGCCTGGACATCTCATGGCGCATCGTCGTCAACCGCCACCACGGCAACCTGACGGTGACCTCGGTGCCCGGCGACACCCGGTTCCGGGTCTGTCTGCCGATACGTCCCGACCTCACGAGCCCCCTGGAATCCGCCGTGGAGGCCGCCGAGCAGGGCTGACCCGCCCTCGGCTCCCGATCTCGGCTCCCGCTCTCAGCTCCCGGTTTCCGCCGCCCGGTGGTCGTACTCGTGCCGGGCTGAGGCGATGGTCATCTGGTGGCGCTCCGCCCAGTCGCGGAGCGCGGAAAGCGGCGCGAAAAGCTCACGCGCGACGCTCGTGGCGGTGTACTCCGTCTTCGGCGGCACGGTCGGATAGACCTTGCGAGTCAGCAGCCCGTCTCGTTCCAGCCGGCGCAGGGTCAGGGTCAGCATGCGCCGGCTGATGCCGTCGATTCCGCGTTCCAGCTCGGTGAAGCGGACCGGACCGTGCGCGGCCGCGATCAGGATGCTGACGCTCCACTTGCCGCTGACCTGGTCAAGCACCTCCATGATCGGGCAGGCCTCGATGACAGCCTGATCCACGGTGAGGCCGTCGCCCGTCACATCGATGTTCCGCTGGGACATGAAAGTGCCTTCTTCCGCCGGTGTGAGCGCTCCCCCAGCATGGTCACTGACCGTTCCCCCCGCAACATGCAGTGGGCCCTGTAACAAAAGGTGCCCCGTTGGAGTGCACACATGTCCGAGCTCACGCTCCCAGCGCCGGTCCAGACACGCCCAGAGGTGGCCGAACCAGGTCCACCCCGCTGGCTCGCACTGATCGTCCTGTGCGCCGCCATGCTCATGGTCATCCTCGACGGCACCATCGTCACCGTCGCACTGTCCGCCATCCAGGACGACCTGGGCTTCTCGGAATCCGGACTGGCCTGGGTGGTGAACGCCTACCTGGTGGCCTTCGGCGGGCTGCTTCTGCTGGCCGGGCGGGTCGGTGACCTCGTCGGTCGACGGCGGGTCTTCGTCGGCGGTCTCGCCCTGTTCACCGTCGCGTCGCTGTTCTGCGGGCTGGCCGCAAGTCCCGAGATGCTGCTCGTCGCACGGTTCATCCAGGGAGTCGGGGGTGCGCTCGCCTCGTCGGTCGTCCTCGGAATGATCGTGGTGACCTTCCCCGAACCTCGGGCACAGGCTCGGGCACTCGGGGTGTCGAGCTTCGTCGGTGCCGCCGGAGCCTCGATCGGACTGCTCGCCGGCGGGCTGCTGATCGAGGTGCTCACCTGGCACTGGGTCTTCTTCGTGAACGTGCCGGTCGGCCTGGCCGCGGTCGGTCTGTCCCTGCGGGTCCTGCCGCAGGACCGCGGCCTGGGCCTCGCCGCCGGAGCGGACGCACTCGGCGCCGTACTCGTCACCGGCGGCCTCATGATCGGCATCTTCACGATCGTGGGCAGCGACGACGCGGGCTGGACGTCCGCCCGCACGCTCGGGCTCGGCTTCCTCTCGCTGGTGCTGCTGGTCGGGTTCGTCGCCCGGCAACTGCGGACCCGGCAGCCCCTGCTACCGCCCCGGTTGTTCTCCTCCCGGCCGCTGGCCGTGGGGAACGTGGCGCAGTTGTTGATGACCGGCGGGCTGTTCGCGTTCCAGTTCACCCTCGCGCTCTTCCTCCAGCGCGTCCTCGGCTACGGCGCGGCGGCGACCGGCCTGGCCTTCCTGCCCGTCGCGATCACGATCGGTGTGTTCTCGCTGGGACTCACCGGCTGGCTCGCCGAGCATCTCGGTCCGGGACTGGTCGCGCTGCCAGGCCTGGGGCTGCTGGCCGTCGGCCTCCTGCTGCTGGCACGGCTCTCGCCCGACGCCTCGTACGCGCTGGACATCCTGCCGGCGGCGATCATCCTCTGCTGCGGGGGCGGCCTGGCACTGCCTGCGTTCACGCAGCTCACCATGTCGGGAGTGCCCGCGGATGACGCCGGCCTGGCCTCCGGGCTGAGCAACACGACACTGCAGGTAGGTGGGGCACTGGGACTGGCCGCCCTGACGACGCTCGCGGCATGGCGCGCCGAGAGCGTGGCCGGCGAAGGTGCGCCGAACGCACAGGACCTCACGGCCGGCTACCACGCGACGTGGCTCGGCGGCGCGGCCCTGATGGTGGCCAGCATCGCTGTCACAGCCGGGCTGCTCAGGCCGCGCCGCCCCTCGGCCGGCTGAGCCGCCCGCACCTCAATGCGCTACTGAAGGTAGCCCTCGACCTGGTTGCCGGAGCCGGCGTGCGTGTCGTCCGGGTCCGCTCCGACGGAGCGGGCCGCGCGGCGCCGGCGGAGCAGATCCCAGCACTGGTCGAGGGTCTGCTCCAGCTCGACGAGACGGTCGCGCTCGGCGTCCGAGTCGATGTCCCCCTGGGATCGGCGCAGCCGCAGGCTGTGCTCCTCCGCCACCAGGGTGTCGATGCGCTCGAAGATCTTCGTGTCGTCCATCCGCCCCAGCAAAGCACGTTGCCCGGGCGGCGTTCCAGCCTGCCAGGCCGGGTCGGCCGGCCTGGCAGGCCCGGGCCTGCCAGGGTCAGGCCGGACCTGCCTGTGTCGGCCGGACCTGTCAGGGGCGGGCCGGGCCCCGGATCAGTCCACGCCCTTCGCCAGGGCGGACGGCCACCAGATCTTCTTTCCGATGTCGTGGCTGAGCGCGGGTACCAGGATGGAACGCACGATGATCGTGTCAAGCAGGACGCCGAAGGCCACGGCGAAGCCCACCTCGGCGAGGAAGACCAGCGGGAGAACACCAAGGACCGCGAAGGTCGCCGCGAGCACGACCCCCGCCGAGGTGATCACGCCGCCGGTCACCGACAGGCCACGGACGATCCCGGCACGGGTCCCGTGTTCGAGCGTCTCCTCCCGCACCCGGGTCATCAGGAAGATGTTGTAGTCGATGCCGAGAGCGACCAGGAAGACGAACGCGAAGAGCGGGAAACCCGGATCGGAGTCGGCGAAGCCGAAGACGTGGTTGAAGAACACCGCGCTGACACCGAGCGTCGCCGCGAAGGACAGGACCACCGTCGCGATCAGCAGCAGCGGGGCCACGAGTGCCCGCAGCAGCACGCCGAGCACGATCAGGATGACCACGAGGACGATGGGAATGATCAGGTTCCGGTCGTGCGCGGACGCCTGCTGCGTGTCGTAGTTGATCGCCGACGCGCCACCCACCAGGGCATCGGCCCCTGCGATGGGATGGAGCGCCGCGCGCAGCGCCCGGACCGTCTCGAAGGCCTCGGGTGTGTCGTAACGGTTGGTGAGGGTCGCATCGATGGCGATGCGGCCGCCGACGGACGTGACCTGCAGCGAGGGCGGCAGGCAACCATCCGCACCCGGCCTGATCGACGTGCTGTCGGCGGCGAACGCCCGCGCCAGCTTCGCGTAGTCCACCTGGACGCACACGGAGCCCGGGCCGGACGCGACGCCCGGAACCTTCGACGCGGCCGCGACGACCTCGTCCTGGCGGTCCAGGTTCGTGATGATCACGGCCGGGGCACCGGCTCCCTGGCTGAAGTGGGCGTCATAGATCCGCTGGCCGAGGATCGCATCGGGCTCGCTGGTGAAGCTGTCCGTCGTCGACAGGCCGTCGACCTTCAGCGTCGTCATCGCGCCGGCGCAGGCCAGCAGGATGACGGCGGTCGAGACCCAGGCCAGCCGCGGCCGGCCGGCGAGCCTGGCGGCGAACCGCGCCCACGCACCGTGCGTGGCCAGGTCGGCCTGCTGGTCAACGCGTGGAATCCGCGGCCAGAAGACCCACCGGCCGAACAGCACCAGGAACACCGGCAGGAAGGTGAGCATCACGAGCGCGGTGCAGGCGATACCGATCGCGGTGACGGGGCCGAGGCTCTTGTTCGAGTTCAGCTCGCCGAGCGCGAGGCAGAGCAGCCCGAGCACGACGGTGATCGCCGAGGCGGCGATCGCGGGTGCGGCGCCCCGCCAGGCCGCGATCATCGCGTCCAGTCTCGCGGGGTAGGCGTGCAACTCTTCGCGATAGCGGCTGATGAGCAGCAGCGCGTAGTCGGTTCCGGCGCCGATGACCAGCACGAACAGGATGCCCTGGCTCTGCCCGTTGAGGGTCAGCACATCGTGCTTGGCCAACGGGTAGACGATCAGAACCGAGACCCCCAGCGCGATGATGGAGCTGAACAGCGGAAAGAACCACAGGACCGGGCTGCGGTAGACGACCAGGAGGATGACGATCACAACCAGGCCGGCGGCCAGCAGCAGCACACCGTCAATGCCCTCGAATGCCTCGATAAAGGCCACGAAAAGGCCACCGGGGCCCGCGCTGTGCACGATCAGGCCGTCCGGCGCGTCCGCCTTCGCCAGCTCGACGACAGCCTTCTCGACGTCGACCAGCTCATCGCCCGGGACCTCGACGTCGCCCCTCTTGCCGATGAGCGGCACCGCCACGTTCGCAACGCTGCCGTCCCGCGAGAACTGGGGCGCGGCGATCTGGTTCGGGTCGACACCCCTGATGGACCGGAAGGCCCGCGCATCCGCGGCGATCTTCGCGCGGTCCTCCTGCGTCAGCCCGCCCACGCGCTGATAGACGATGAAACCGGGCAGCGTCTGCTCGGAGCGGAACTTCTCCGCCTCCTTGTCCACCCGGGTCGACTCGGCCGACCCGGGCAGGAACGCGGCGTTGTCGTTCTTCTGGACCTCTGCCAGCTTGGCCTGGAACTGGCCGCCGAACCCACCGAGCAGAAAAAGAACCACCGCGAGGCCGGCGAAGAGATACAGGATCACCCGAGCCGGCCGGCGCACCGCCGCGGCCCGCTCCACTCCCCCTCCGACACCGCCACCACCGACACCGCGACCGCTGACACCACCGCGACCACCGCCGGACAGAGCACCTGCCACTACCGTGGCCGGCGCCGGCGGATGGCCGGGAAGAAGCTGCCGCTCGGACTCCGAGGGCCCGACGGGTCTGGACGGGGCGTCCGGCGCCGATCTCCCGGACGGCACCACGGGCACCGTGGACGTGCTGGACCCGGATTCGGTGGGTCCGTCCTCCGGTGAGACGCCGGGGGCGACCACGGCCGGGTCGGACTGCGTTTCCTCACGTGGACTCGGAACTGTGGAGGATCCGTCGCTGCTGGTCGGCGAGCCGCCGCCGCTGTCGGTCATCTGGCGTCCCTCGATGCGCGTGGGCCAACAGAGCACCCACGTTCACCGGGCACCCAGGTGATGGTCCCCCGCATTGTCGCGCATGACCGGCGCGGCGGGCCGAGTGCACCGCCCGCGGAACGAGCCGCCGAATCCCCCCGGTCGGGGTACGACCCATCCGCAGGCCATTCGGCCCCGCGAGCCGCACCCCGATCTCTCCCTAGTCGTCGTGTTCGTGGATCTGCTGCGAGAGGTACTCGGTGGCGCCGAGCTGGGAGATGAGCTCGAGCTGGGCGTCCAGCCAGTCGATGTGCTCCTCCTCGGAGGTCAGAATGTCCTCCAGCAGGACGGCGGAGCCGATGTCACCCTTTGACCGGAACAGGGCGATCGCCTCACGGAGAACGTCGACGGCCTCGGATTCATGCTGGCGGTCGAGCTCCAGCTGCTCGGGAACCGTCTCCCCGATGCGGAGCGTGTTGAGGCGCTGCAGGTTCGGAAGACCGCCCAGGTAGAGAACTCGATGGATGAGTCGATCGGCGTGCTTCATCTCGTCGATCGACTCATGGTAGTAGTGCTCGGAGATGTGCTTGTAACCCCAGTTCCGCTGCATCCTGGAATGCAGGAAATACTGGTTGACCGCGGTCAGTTCATTTGTCAGAACTGTGTTCAGCCGCTCGACGATCTGTTCGTCGCCACGCATCGCCGACTACCTCCACCAATATCGCCCGGAAACCTCCACGGGCGATTCGACGGGCATGCGAAGGCATCACGAAGCCCTTGACCGGCGTGCCGGAACACCGCGCGAAAAAAGGCGGATCCCGCAGACGGCAGCGGGTTTCCGCTCCGACCCACCGAGATCACTCCCGGAGGCCCCGGTGGGTCCCTAGGCTGATCTGGCGACCGGACAGCGCCGAAGCGGCACCGCCGCATCGAGCATCTCGTCGATCTCCTCGAGGCATCCGCCGCACCCTGTGCCGGCGTCACACCTCGCACCGATCTCCTCTGCGTCACAGGCACCCGATGCGATCACGCTACGTAGCGTCCGATCGGAGACAGCAAAGCATGAACAGACGAGCACCGCACCTCACCACGCCCGGAGATGTCGACGCCGAAGCGCCGAGAGGTTGTCGTTACCGTTCCGGGATCCCTTCGCGCCGAGGCTCAGGCTTAGCTAAGGCTTCCCTAATCGCTAGAGTGCCACGGAGTGGGCGGCAGACGCAAGGCAGCCTTACCTACGCCACACACCGACCGCAAACACCTGATGCGCAGGGTGACAACCCCCGGCGCCTTCGGCGATGAAACCCACTCCTGGTCGCATCCGAGTCACCACACGACGAGCGACATCGCCCTTCTGGAAGCACCGCACGCGCAGCGGGCACAGCCGTCACCGCGAGTCCCCGCAAGTCCCCGCGAGCGCCGGCGGATCTCGGTGGATGCCAGCAGGAGCAGGGGATGCCAGACGGGTCATCGGCTCCCGGGCGGTCGCAGCGGGGTCCCACAGGCCCCCAGGCCGGCCGGGAAGGTGAGGCCGCCGGCTCCCCCCGCCCACCGCGAGAATCCGCGTTTGCTGTTCGGGCCCGAAGGCCGCGCCACCACTCGACAGCACGCCGGAAGTACCACCCGGACCGAAGGTGCCTGCGGCCGACTTCTCAGCCGGTGACCGCGGTCACATCCACCCGGCGGTTGGCGGCGCGACCTGCCACGGTCGCGTTGTCCGCGACCGGGCGCTCCGGTCCGAAGCCGGCCACCCGCACCCGCTCGGCCGGCACTCCCCGCTGCACCAGGTATTCACGGGCGACCCTGGCCCGGTCCATCGACAGCGCCTGGTTGAAGGCCAGCGGGCCGGTGCTGTCCGTATGCCCGCCGACCAGCACGGTGAGGTCTCCCGGCAGCAGGGCCTGGGCGACCTTGTCCAGACCCGCCCGCACGGACGCGTCGAGGGCTGACTCCCCCACCGCGAAAGTCAGGCTGGTTCCCTCGAGCGCGGCCTTCAGCGCGCCCTGGGTACGCCCGGCCTCGGGAACAGCGCCGGTGGAACCAGTGGCCGACGGGGCGGTAGCCGACGGAGCAGGAGCCGACGGAGCGGTGACCGACGAACCGGGGGCCGCCGAATCGCCGCTCGTGGAATCGGCCGCAACGGGGCTGACCGCACCTGTGGCCGGGTCGAGGGCCACCTCGGCACCGACCGTCAGCCGGTTGTCGAGCGAGGCGTCCGGAACCTGGTGCCGGACGGCCGCCAGCACCTCCGCCCCGATCGCGGTGCCCGCCGCCCGATCCGCGACCGTGCCCTGGAGCACCAGCGACGAACCGTCGATCGTCACGGACCGGACACCCGGCTGCTTTCCCAGCGCCCTGGCCACGTCACCGAACGACTCCAGCGCCGGTGTCGCCACCTTCGGATCAACGGTGACAGTCGCCGAGACGGCACCGCCGGAGACATCCGCTGCCGCGCCGAGCAGCTGCGCCCGCGTCGCGCTGTCCGGAACGGTGGCGCTGAAGGACAGGTCGGCCGGTGTGCCGCCGGTACCGCTCACCCTGATGACGACCGGCCGGGACGGCTCGGTGGCGACGACCGCGTCCCCGGACAGACGTACGGAGGCACTGCCGGACACGGCTGCCACCCGCTGGGCTTCCCGTGCCTCCTGCGGGCTCTCGAAACGGCCGTGCAGGACGATGTCACGGCCTTCGACGCTGACCCGCGCCCGGCTGACACCGGCCGCCCGGACCGCGTCCGCCGCCCGGGTGCCCAGGTCGTCCTCGATCGGGCCACGCCGTAGCCAGAGCGCCAGCAGCCCCAGCAGCACCCAGGCGACCACCAGTGAGACGACGAACGCGACCGGACGGGGGCGCCGAAGGAGCGCCACCGACAGCGAGGACATGGGTACTCCGTGCTCCCTACTCAAGGGGGGATACGCGATGGGGGCACTGCGAGACACCGCAGCGTACGGAAACTTTCCCATATGCCCGACATCGGGAACACACCGGGGGAAGGCTCACGCCTGCCCAGGAACCGCCACGTGCAGCCCCTTCAGGCCTCGCTGACGCGGGCGCGCGCAGCCGCCGCCGTGCCCACCGCCGTACCAGCCGACGTCGTGCCAGCCGACGCCGTCCCCGCCGCGGCTTCCTCCCGCACGGCCGCCTCCGCCGTCGCCACCCCCGCCTCGGCGTCCGCGGGGGCGGCCGGCGGGACGTCCGCGGCCCGCCGGCTGCGGTGGCGGACCGTGATCGCGAAAGCGAGAAGCGTGCTCACACCGAGCACGGCCCAGCCGGCCACCGCGTCCAGGATGTAGTGGTTCGACGTCGCCATCACGATGAAGACCGTCGCCGCCGGATACAGGCAGCCGAGCACCCGCACGACCGGCCGGCGGGCGAACCGGGCGAGCAGGAAGCCCGACCACAGGGCCCACGCACAGTGCAGCGAGGGCATCGCGGCGTACTGGTTGGCCAGCCCCTCCAGACCGTCCGGAGCGGCGCTGGCGCTTCCGCTCCACCAGCCCCAGCCCTCGAAATGGGACATCGTGTCGACGTAGGACGTCCCGGGCAGCAGGCGCGGCGGGGTGGTGGGAAACAGGAAGAAGCCGCACAGCGCGATCAGTGTGGTGAAGACCAGGGTCCACCGGGCGCGGACATACCGCCCCGGGTTGCGCCGGTACATCCAGACCAGCAGCGAGGGTGTGACCACGAAGTGCAGGGTCGCGTAGTAGTAGCAGCAGATGACCGCCAGCACCGGCACGCTCTGCAGCCAGTTGTTGAGGCTCAGCTCGACGTTGATGTGCAGCCGTTCCTGCAGGTGCAGGATGTCCCAGCCGAGTCGGTTCGCATCCGTGGCGGACGCGTCGGCCGCGCCTCTGGTCGCCGTGTAGACGTAGTAGAGCGACACCAGCAGGACGGCCTCGACCCACAGCTTCGGCAGGCCGGTGGCCGGGTTTCGCAGTCGCCGCCACCATCGCCCGCCGCTGGGCCCGCCCTGCCCGCCGGGGGCGCTCGACCCACCCGGCCTGGCCTGGCCGCTCTGCGCCGACCGGAGGGCCTCGTCACCCAGGTTGTTCTGAATGTCCCGGTTCGTCTGATCCACCACGCCTCGACTCCCGGTCCGTCCCGCGGCTCGCCGTGTCCGACTCTCTTCGTCCAGCTTGCGCCGACAAGCCAATCATGGGCAGCCGTTCTGGAGCGCAAGGGCGGGTGGCCACCGAGAGACGTCTCCGTGACCACCCGCCCGTCACCGACCGGGTGTTACCCACCCTTCACGGCCCCGCGGTCCGGGGAATCCCGCCCCGGAGCCTCACCCGCGCCGCCGAAGCGGCCAGGCACGTCAGGCGCCGCCGGCCGAGGCACCTGCACCGGAGGAGCCCCCGGCCAGCGTGGAGCTGTCCGTCGACTCGTCGACGGGCAGGGCGCTGCCGGCCTTCCAGGTCGCCCACGGGACGGACCACTCGTTCCCGAGCTGCGACGTGTCCGCCGGCCGCCCGGTGTTCTTGATGTTGATGATGTCGCCAAACTGACTGAAGTTGTAGAACCATTCCGCATCAGCGGGCGACGCGTTCACGCACCCGTGCGAGACGTTCGCCCGCCCCTGTGAGGCCACCGACCACGGGGCGGAGTGCACGTACTGCCCACCGCTGGTGTAGTGGACGGCCCACTGCACCTCCTCGCGGTAGTAGTCGGGGCTGCCCACCGGAATGCCCACCGTCGCCGAGTCCATGATCACCATGGGGGACTTGCCGAGCACGTTGTGCGGGCCTTCCATGGTCAGTGAGCCCGGCTTGCCGCCGCTGATCAGCATGGTCCGGACCAGCTGTCCGTTCTGGTAGACCTGCATTCTGTGGGTCGACGCGTCGACCTCGCTGACCTGGGCGGCACCGATGGTGAAGTCCATCGTGCGATCCTTGACGCCGATCCAGCCGGTGCCGGAGTCGTAGCCGGCCAGGTTCGCCGCCACGTGCACCTTGGTCCCGGGTGCCCAGTACTCCTGGGGCCGCCACATCACCAGGCGGTTCGACATCCAGCGCCAAGCGCCGAGCACCGGCGGGTCGGTGCTGACCGCGAGGCGACGCTGCACCGCGGCACGGTCCGTCACCGGCGCACTGAAGGTGAGGCTGATCGGAGTGCCCACCCCGACGGTCTGTCCGGCCACGGGCTCCCAGGAGACCTTGAACGCCTTGTCCGGGATGCCGGTGGTGAAGCTCGACGTGATGCTCTTCGTGCCGGTCAGGCCCGCCGTCTGGGCGGTGGTGGCCTGGATGTCGTAGCGGCTGTCCGAGAACAGCCCGCTCGCCGAGGTCCACGTCCGGTGGTCCGCGGAGAAGGTTCCCTCGAGCGTGCCCGCCTCGGTCTTCTCGGTGGCGCTCGCGCCGCGCGCGACCGCGACCGACGCGAGCGGCGCGTTGCTCGTCACCACGACCGACTCGGTCAGCGCGATGCCGGCCGCGCCGTCCGCCGGGGTGACGGTCAGCGTCGGTGTCGCCGGCGGGGGCGAGGTCTGCGGCGCCGCCTCGTCGCCACCGCCGCCACCGGACGAGCACGACACCAGCAGCGCCACGGCGAGCAGGAGGGCGGCGACCCCGGTGCCACGCCGGCGGACGGAACGGGAGGCGGGCAGCAGCCCGCCACGGAGAACTCGAGCCGGGCTCATCATCGAGCGGGACATGCGATGCCTTCTTCCGAAGACCGGAGCAACGACGAGGTGTAGGGCTTTCCGTCGGCTCGCGGATCGCCCGGCACCGGATCACCAGTGCTGGTGACCAGCGGGCGCCGCGACGCGGCGACGAAACGCAGCGGCCTCACCGAAAGGGATCGGCCAGAAACAGAAAGTGCACATGCTCGACCACCCACGAGCGGACCGTACCCACGACCGCGAACCACGTCCCGTCGATCATAGGAAAACCCGGCCCCACCCGGGACACAACTACCCGCCGCTAATATTCCGATCTCGGAGAGTGACGCTCCCCGGCCCGCTGCCATAAACCCCTCCCAGCGCCGTTTCGTCCGACGCACGACTCATATACAAAGTTGCGCGCCGACGAGAAGCCGCACCGGGGCCAGTACCGGATTTGTCCGCGAGTAGACACTAACCACTACCGGACGTGCCAGATATTGCACGCAGCGCAGTCACACCTTGGTGCCGTAGGGATTCGCGTGCCCGGATTTCCACCGGCCGCGCGCCGGGACACCCCGGGGCACTCCGACCGACGAGTCGCACCGGAAAGCCCCGGAGCGCGCCGAACACCGCCGCCGGAAGCGATGTACCGACCTCGGGCCGGAACCATCCCGTCGCGGAACCGACCGGGCACCGAAGTGCCGGCCGGTCAGCCCTCCGGACACTCACGCCGGAAACAGAGGCGAAACGCCACCACAACAGGTCGGCGCGGCCGGGCACCCCAGAATGGGGCTTCCCCGCCGGGTACGCCGGCACCGGGAGCCGGGATCGTCTGGCCACCAGCCGGCTGCCTCGGGCGGGCCAGCCGCCGCCGACCCGAAAGGTGCTCATGCCCATCGTTCTCGGACCGAACCAGTACGGCAAGGCCGAGGTCCGCCTCGTCCACGTGGACCGATCCACCCCGGTCCACCGGATCAGCGACCTGAATGTGTCCACCGCCCTGCGCGGTGACTTCACCGCGGCCCACACCCGGGGTGATAACAGCCACGTTCTCGCGACGGACACCCAGAAAAACGTCGTCTACGCCTTCGCTCGCGAAGGCGGCGTCGGCGAGATCGAACAGTTCGGGACCCGGCTGGGCCGGCATTTCACCGCCGCGTACGACTGGATCACCGGCGCGCGGGTCGAGATAGAGCAGTTCGGGTGGGACCGTATCGACGTCGCCGGGCCGGCCCAGGACCACTCCTTCGTCCGGTCCGGGCAGAGCCGGCGAACCACGGTGGTCACCATCGACGCCGACGACGTGCACGTCGTCTCCGGAATCGCCGGGCTGGTCGTGCTCAAGACGACCGGCTCGGAGTTCCACGGATTTCCCCGGGACCGCTACACAACACTGGCGGAAACCTCCGACCGGATCCTCGCCACCGAGGTCACGGCCCGGTGGCGCTACACCGCCACCGACAGTGGGATCACCGGCGCTGATTTCGCGCGGCTGTCCGCGGAGATCCCGCGCACGCTGGTCGAGACGTTCGCGGGCCTGCACAGCCTCGCCCTGCAACAGACCCTTTACCACATGGGCGAAAAGGTGCTGGCGACCTTCCCGGAGGTTGCCGAGATCCGTATGTCGATGCCGAACAAGCATCATTTCCTGGTCGATCTGGCGCCGTTCGGCCTGGACAACCCCGACAGCGTCTACCTCGCGGCGGACCGCCCCTACGGCCGCATCGAGGGCACCGTCCTGCGCGACGACGTTCCAGCCGCGCCGATCGCCTGGGACGCCACCCCGGGGTTCTGCTGACGTCCGGGCCGGTCAGGCCGGTGTGATCACCACCCGGTCGCCCGGCCCCAGCCCCAGCGCACGCGCCGCGTCCCCGTCCCGGGTGGCCAGTGCGGCGTGGCCATCCGAATCGGCGTAGAGCACGAGCTCCCCGGGCTCCACCGAGCCGAAGGTCACGCCCACCGCCACCTCCACCGCGATCGCCTCCACCGCGACCACCGGCGGGCCGGCCGCCGAGTCCGTCGCAGGGCGCGCCGCCGGCGCGGCGCTCGCGCTGCCGCCCGCCGGACCGGTCCCGCGCAACGCGGTCAGCCGGCTCCGGTCGCCGGGCCGCAGGCCCAGCTCGGCCAGCAGGTCCGCCGGTGCGGCCAGCGCCACGTTCCCGAAGCCGTCCACACACAGGACGTCCGACTCGAGGCGGGCGGCGCCATCCGGGCCTGCCGGCGCGACCCTCGCCACCAGCCTGGGCAGCGTGACCAGGCTCTCCGGATCGACCACGAGGCCGAGCGCCCGCAGCGGGCGACCGGTCACCAGGGCCGCCGCCGCGGGGGCGAACACATCCCGGCCGTGAAAGGTGGCGGGGACGTCCGGCGGCACGGTGAGCGCCACCGCCTCCAGCACGCCGCCCAGCACCTCGGCCGCGGGCACCAGCAGACCGTTGTCGGGGCCCACGAGGAAACCGGCCGGCGTGCGCAGCGCGAGCGCCCGGCGTGCGGTACCGACGCCCGGGTCGACCACAGCGACATGAACCCCGCGCGGCAGGTGGGCGACGGTGGAGGCGAGCACCGTCGCGCCGCGCCGGATGTCACCGCGTGGCACCAGGTGCGTGACGTCGATGACCGGCACCGCGGGAGCGAGCCGGAGCAGGACACCGTGGCAGGCGGCGACGAATCCGTCCACCAGGCCGTAGTCCGTCAGCAGGCTGACGCAGCGCGGATCGTCCGCGGCGCGCTCGTCTCCCCCGGCGCGCTCGTCTCTCCCGGCTCGCTCGTGTTCCCGTCCCTCGGCACGCTCGTGTTCCCGCGACGCCCCCATCAGCCCCATCGGCACCGTCAGCCCCTTCGAAACGTCAGATCGCGCCGTCGGCGCGCAGACCGGCGATCTCCTCGGCGGAGAGATCGAGCTCGCGCAGGATGGTGTCGGTGTGCGCTCCCAGCGCCGGAACCGGGTCCAGGCGGGCGTTCTCCCCCGGGAACTCGACCACCGGCCGGGACTGCCGGACCGGGCCCACCGGCGAGCCGACCTCAACCCAGCGCCCACGGGCCGCGAGCTGGGGATGCGCGAGCACGCCCGCGACCGTGTTGACCCGCGCGTAGGCGATGCCCGCGGCGTCCAGGCCCGCCTCCAGCTCGGCGGTGCCCAGCTTCGCGACCTCCGCGGCGACCACGGCGTCGGTCCCCTCCCGGTTGCGCACCCTGGCCACGTTCGTCGCGAACGCGGGGTCGTCGACGAGTTCCGGGCGGGCGAGCGGGCCCTCGGCCAGCCGGCGCCACTCCCCGTCGTTCTGCACCCCGATCAGGACGTCGTCACCGTCCGCCGTGCGGTAGGCGTCGTAGGGCGCGATCGACTGGTGGCTGATGCCCGACCGGGCCATCTCCTGCCCGGTGTGCTCCACTGTCTGCACCGGGTAGCCCATCCACTCCGTCAGCGCGTCGAGCATCGCGACGTCCAGCGCCGCGCCGGCACCGGAGCGCGCCCGCCGCAGCAGCGCGGCCAGCACGGCCTGGATGACGTAGCTGCCCGCGGCGACGTCCCCGGCGGCGAAGCCGGCCTTCGCCGGCTGCTGCGGGCTGCCCGTGACGGCGATCAGCCCGGACTCGGCCTGCACGAGCATGTCGTAGGCCTTGCGGGCGCGATAAGGCCCGGCCGGACCGTAGCCGGACACGTTCACGGCGACCAGCGCCGGGTGGCGGCCGACGAGGGTCTGCGCGTCCAGCCCGAGGCGGGCGGCGGCACCCGGCCCGAGGTTCTGCGCGACGACGTCGGCCCGGGCGACCAGCAGATCCAGCACCTCGCGGGCGCGCGGCACCTTCAGGTCCAGCGTCAGCGACTCCTTCGAGCGGTTGAGCCAGGAGAAGTGCGCCGACATCCCACCGCGCACCGCGCGGTCGTAGTCCCGCGCGAAGTCACCACGCCCCGGACGCTCGACCTTGATCACCCGCGCGCCCAGCTCGGCGAGGTGCCGGGTCGCGAACGGCAGGGCCACGGCATGTTCCAGACTGACGACGGTCACACCCTCAAGCGGAAGCACGCAGGTCAGGCTAGCGCCGCCCCCACCCGCCAGACCGCGGATCGATGCAGGTGGACAGGCCCTTTACGGCACAGAAGGGGAACCTGTCCGACGCAGCGGCGGAAATTCGGCCAGATCGCCCACCGACGACCTCCCGCGGCGGTGTCGAGGAGTGGATCCACGGCCGAAGCCGAGTGCGGGCAGAGGGCTGGAGCTGTCCGCGCTCGCTGGTAGCCACGCTCAGCGGCGAAGGGCGGTTTCCCGCTCGATGCGCGACAGCTTCTCGGGATTGCGGACGACGTAGAGCCCGGTGATGAGGCCGTCGTCGATACGTACGGTCACGACGCTGTCGATCTCACCGTCGAGCCGGAGGACCAGCGCCGGGTAGCCGTTGACCTGTACCTGCTGCAGCGACAGGACAGCGCCGAACCTGCCCAGCCCGGCGGCCAGCAGCCGGGCTACCTTGCCCGCTCCGGCGACAGGGCGCAACACGGCCTTCCTGACCCCGCCGCCGTCTCCCAGCAGGACGATGTCCGGGGCGAGGATGTCCAGCAGGTTCTGCAGGTCGCCGGTCTCGACCGCCCGCTGGAACGCGTCGAGCGCGCCCCGGGTCTCGGCCGCGGAGACGACCCCGGCCGGACGGCGTGCGGCGACATGCGCCCGCGCCCGGTGAGCGATCTGGCGGACGGTGGCCGGGCTCTTGTCGACGGCTGCCGCGATCTCGTCGTACCCGAAGTCGAACACCTCGCGCAGCACGAACACGGCCCGCTCGGCCGGCCGAAGCGTTTCCAGCACCAGCAGCATCGCCATGGAGACGCTGTCGGCCAGCGCGACGTCCTCGGCCACGTCGGGCGCGGTCAGCAACGGCTCCGGCAGCCAGGGGCCGACATAGGACTCCCTGCGCCGGCCAAGCGTGCGCAGTCGGTTCAGTGCCTGACGGGTGGCGATCTGCACCAGGTACGCCCGCGGGTCCCGCACCATGGCGAGGTCGACGCCTGCCCAGCGCAGCCAGCTCTCCTGGAGGACGTCCTCCGCGTCCGCGGCCGAGCCAAGCATCTCGTAGGCGACCGTGAACAGCAGGTTGCGGTGCGCGACGAACATCTCGGTGGCGGGGTCTGGCGAGTCGTCCTCCTTCTTCGGACTCCCAGCGTCGGGCGTCGTCGGCGAAGTACCGGCCATGGGCAACTCCTGTTCACGCGCGGCTGGACCATCCATGAGACGCCAGACCCCACCGGTTTGTGACACTCAGGCAGCCCTTCCGCCGATCACGATCCGACGGCGACAGTGACCTGTGGTCCAGATCACAAGGCCGCGTCGTCACGGAGACCGGGGTCGCCGGCATCTGGTGTTCGTCCGGTGCGGCAGCACGCGACACCACGAGTGAGGACGACATCATGGAAGCCCGATTCGACATGTTCGGCAACGAGCTCGCCACCAGGTTCGGCAAGCGGTTCGCGAACGCCAGCCTGGTGATCCACCAGTCGTCGCTGCCGAAGCCCACCCAGGAGCTGGTGTCGCTGCGGGCCAGCCAGATCAACGGCTGCGGCTTCTGCGTCGACATGCACACCAAGGAGGCCGCGGCTGCCGGTGAGACCTCCACCCGGCTCCACCTGGTCGCGGCCTGGCGCGAGGCAGACGTGTTCACCGAGGCCGAGCGAGCCGCGCTGGCACTCGCCGAGGAGGGAACCCGGCTCGCCGACGCCCACCTCGGCGTGTCCGACGAGACCTGGGCGCAGGTCCGCAAGCACTACGACGACGACCAGATCGCGGCCCTCGTCTGCCTCGTCGGCCTGATCAACGCGGCGAACCGAATGAACGTGATCATGCGCACCCCAGCGGGTGGCTACCAACCCGGCATGGCCGCCAGCTTCGCGAACTGACCGGGGGTTCCCCGGCCGGGGCGCCCCGGCCGGGCCTCCGCGTCGAGTGGCCACGACACCCGACCAGTGCCCAGGTGACCAGGTCACAGGTGACAGGTGACAGGTGACAGGTCTACACGGTCAGATCACTCACGTCTCAGTGCCCAGGGCCGCCGGCCGCGGGCCCGGCATCCGGCTCCCGGGCGGGCTGGGCGCTGTCAGCGAAGGTTGATGCGACAACGACCGCATCGATAATCGTCCCCGCGCCGGCGGTGCCGCCCGCGCCGCGACGCTCGGATCCCGGATCGACGTCATCGCCACCGCCGGGCTCCGCGGGGCCACCCGACACGCTGTCCGCAACGCCCACCCGGACATCATCATCGTGATGATCCACCGAGTCGGAACCGGCCGCCGCCGGCGGCGGGTCGCCCGGCTGCTCCCCGTCGACGACCGTGGCGTCGACGATGGTGTGGCCGGCGGCCAGGGAGAGCGGCTCGGTGGTGGTCGCGTCCTTGGCGACGAAGCCCGCCTGACGACGGTCGGACGGTGCCGGCCCGCCGTTGGCGACCACGACCGCGATCCAGGGCAGGATCACGGCGAGGGCCACCGCGACGATGCGCAGCCAGCCGGAGAACGCGACGACGGCGAGCACGAAGCAGACCACCCGGACCAGCATCGTGAGGACGTAGCGCTGCTCGCGACGGCGGATCTCCTCCGGCCTGGCCTCGGCCGCCGAAGTGATCAGCACGGGCTCGCCTCGTCGCCACCTCACGTCAACCGCCGCCTGCCCATGTCGACCGATCGCCCCACCGGGACCAGGCCAGCCGCCCGGCAGGGCCAGCAGGCCGAGAGTGGGTCGTGCCCCTCGAACATCCTGCCCCACTCGCGCCCGCGCGATACAACGATCCGCGGCGCGAGATCGGACACCCGACGCCGATCACGGGCGCCGGACCCGGCCATAAGTTCCCGTCGCACCAAGTAGTGTCCGAAAGTTTACGCGGCGGACGGATTGTAGTCCTCACGTGGGCGCCGGTCGCTGCCACCGTGCTCGTGTGCGAGTCGCGGTGGTAAGTGAGTCGTTCCTGCCTCAGATCGACGGTGTGACGAACTCCGTGTGCCGGGTGCTGGAGCATCTGCGCGACACCGGTCACGAGGCCCTCGTCATCGCGCCGGCGCCGGCGCCGGCGGCTCGCCGCACCGCGCCGCGCAGCTATGCCGGGGCGCCCGTGCTGTGGAGCCCGTCCGCGCCGATGCCGGGCTACCCCGAGTTCCGCTTCGCGACGCCGTGGACGGGGCTGCCGGCGGCGCTGCGCGAGTTCCGTCCGGACGTCGTCCATCTGGCCGCGCCGGCGGGTCTGGGGGCCCAGGCGGCCTACGCCGCGCGGCGGCTCGGGGTGCCGAGCATCGCCGTCTACCAGACGGACATCGCCGCCTTCGCGACCCGCTACGGGCTGGCGCTGGCCGAGCGGACGATCTGGCGCTGGCTGGCGACCGTCCATCGGCTCGCCAGCCGCACGCTGGCGCCGTCGTGGGATGCCGTCGACACGCTGCTGTCCGAGGGCGTGCAGCGGGTCGCCCGGTGGAGCCGTGGCGTCGACCTGGAGCGCTTCAACCCCGAGCACCGGGACGAGGAGCTGCGGGCGAGGCTGGCGCCGAACGGGGAGGTCCTCGTCGGCTATGTGGGGCGGCTGGCTCGGGAGAAGCGGGTCGAGCTGCTTGTGGGGGCCGCCGGCCTGCCCGGCGCCCGGCTGGTCGTCGTCGGCGACGGCCCGTGCCGGCCGGCGCTGGCCCGGGCGCTGCCGGAGGCGGCCTTCCTCGGCTTCCGCACCGGGACCGAGCTGTCGGCCGCCATCGCCAGCCTGGACGTCTTCGTCCATACCGGAATCAACGAGACGTTCTGTCAGGCCGCGCAGGAGGCGAAGGCCAGCGGCGTCGCGGTGGTCGGCCCGGCGGCCGGCGGCCTGCTCGACGTCATCGACCACGAGCGGACCGGCCTGCACTACGCCCCCGGGGACCCGGTGTCGATGCGCCGCGAGGTGCTCCGCCTCGTCGAGGACGCCGAGCTGCGGACCCGGCTCGCGACGGCGGCGCGGGCATCGGTCGCGGGCTGCACCTGGCACGCGATCGGCGAGGAGCTGCTCGGGCACTACCGGGACGTCCTGGGCACCCGGCTCCCCACGACCACGACGAGCGACAGGTGGCGACGATGAGGATTGTTCAGGCGGCGAGCTTCGTCGCGCCCGCCTCCGGCGGGATCCGGACGACCCTGCGGCACCTCGCGACGGGGTACACCGCCGCCGGCCACGAGGTGGTGCAGATCATTCCGGGAGTTGCGGACAACGAGGAGCGCACGCCACACGCACGGATCATCACCCTGCGCGCGCCGTTCCTGCCGCGGACCGGCTACCGGATCCTGGCCGACCCGCGGCGGGTGGCCGCGGTGGCCGAACAGGTCGGCGCGGACCGGATCGAGATCCACGACCGGGCGACGCTGCGCCCGCTCGGCCGGTGGGCCCGCAGGGCCGGCGTCCGTTCGCTCGTGGTCAGCCACGAGCGGCTCGACCGGCTGCTGAGCCTGTGGACGCCCGCGCCGCTGCGCGGGGTGCTGCCCGTCAGCTCCGCGGCCGACCACTCCAACCGCGCGCTCGCCGCCGCCTTCGACACGGTGGTCGCCACGACCCGCTGGGCCGCCACCGAGTTCGTCCGCATCGGCGCCGAGAACCTGGCCCAGGTGCCGCTGGGCGTCGAGCTCGAGCGGTTCACCCCCGCCAACCACGACCGCACGCTGCGGCGCGCGTTCGCCCGCGACCGGGAGATCCTCATCGTCGCGGCGACCCGTCTCTCGCCCGAGAAGCGGGTCGACATCGCGCTGTCCGCGGTGGCCGAGCTGGTGCGCCGCGGGGTGCCGGTCCGGCTCGTCATCGCCGGCGACGGTTCCAGTCGCGGGCGTCTGGAGCGGATGGCGACCGGGCTGCCGGTGACCTTCCTCGGGTTCGTCGCGGACCCGGCCCGCCTCGCCGGCCTGCTCGCGACCGCCGACCTGGCGTTCGCGCCCGGCCCGATCGAGACCTTCGGGCTGGCCGCGCTGGAGGCGATGGCGAGCGGCACCACGCCGGTCGTGAACCATTCCAGCGCGCTGGCCGAGATGGTCGCCGGGACAGGCGACGGCCAGGTCGCCGGTCTGAGCGCCGCCGGGACGGGGTTCACCTTCGCCGACGCCGCGATGGAGCTGCTCGCCGTCGACCCCGACCACCGCCGTGAGGCCGCCCGCCGCCGGGCCGAGCAGTTTCCCTGGGAGGCGACCATCACCGGCTTCCTGCGGTGCCACGACGCCGAGGCGCCCACTCCCCCGGCCAGCGAGCCGGCCCCGACGCGCGACCCGCTCGCCGCCTGACGTCCCCCGCGCCGTGAACGAGACCGCCAGCAACACAAACGGGCTGCTGCGCTTCGTGGCACTGGGCGACAGCCTCACCGCCGGTCTGGGTGACGGCGTCAGCATGGGCCGCGACCGGGGCCCGGCCGCCCTCGCCGGCCGGGGCTTCGCCGCGCTGCTCGCGGCCACCCTGGCCCCACCGGGGCATGTGCACTACGAGAACCTGGCCCGGACGGGCGCCACGGCCCGGGAGGTCCGCGTCCGCCAGCTCCCGGTCGCGCTGGCCCTGCGGCCCGCGCTGGCGTGCGTGGTCGCCGGCATGAACGACGTCTTCAAGCCGACGTTCGACCCGCTTCGGCTGCGCCAGGACCTGGTGTGGAGCATCGGCCGGCTGCGCACCGCCGGAGTGGTCGTGCTGACCGCGAAACTGCCCGACCCGGGTGGGCTGCTCCCCCTTCCGGGCCCCTTCGCACGGTTGCTCACCGAACGCGTCGGGCACCTCAACGCCGCGATCGACGCGGCCGCGGCGCGGGACCCCGGGGTGCTCGTGGTCGATCTCGGCCAGCATCCCGCCATCCACCGCCGGTCGACGTTCGACGTCGACCGGGTGCATCCGGGGCCACACGGACATCGCCTCATCGCACGGGCATTCGCCGAGAAACTGCGGGAGAGCGGGATGATCCTCGCCGACCTGCCGGATCCGCACCATGAGCCCCCGCCGCCGGGGACCTTGGACCATCTCCACTGGGTCGCCACGATCGGGATCCCCTGGCTGGCGGGCCGCGCGCGGGTCATTCGGCGAGATCCGCCGGCAAGAAACCACGGTTTCCGGCGGCTCGGCACCGCGTCGGGCCGGTGAATTCCCTACGGTAGGCATGTGCTTGCCGACATGCCCGCCTCCCCTCGCTCAGGTGTCCTCGCTGGATGGGGCAATGCCTGGCTGGCTGGACTCGTCGGCCTCGACGACGTGATCACCCGGGTGCACGAGGCCCTGGGCAGCGGTGCACCGCACACGCTCGGCGACGAGCCGCTGGTGCTCGGCCTCGGTGCCCTGCGCCGCGTCGGGGCCGAGCGGATGCGCCTGGTCCTGCCCGTGCCCGGCGATGTCAGCAGCCTGCCTGGCCCGTCCGACCTCAACCAGGACGCGCTGACCGCCGGGGAGGCACTGCTGGTGATCGGGCCGAACCCGCCGCTGGCGCTCGTCCCGTCGGTCGTCGTGCACGGCCCGGCCGTCGAGGGCGTGATGGAATCCGTCCACTGGCGGGTGCTGCGGGCCGCGCGCGTGCCCCCGCCGCCGGCGGGCCTGCGGGCCGCCGATCACGAGCTCTCGGTGGCGATCAGGCAGACCACGGCGGCACTCGTCGATCTGGACATCGCCAGCGCGCGGCCCCAGGTGCTCGCGCTGCTGCGGGACCGGGGCGAGCCCGAGCCCGGGCCCGGGCTGGGCCCCGGCTACCCGCCGAACGCGCATGCCCTGCTCGCGCGCGCCGAGCGGCTCGCGGAGCTGCTGGAGCTCGCCGCGCTCGACGACGGCGCCGCCGTCACCGCGAGCGAGATCGGCCGCCGCTCCGACGCGCTGCGCGGGCTGTCCGCCGCCGTCCGCCGGGCCTACGAGGCCGCGTACGACGCCTTCGACCCCGCCTACGCCACCCGCTGAGCGCCCTACGCCACCCGCTGAGCGGCGGCCAGTTCAGACGGGGGCAGATCAGTTCAGGCGGGGGCAGATCAGTTCAGGCGGGGGCAGAAATGCCCGGACGGATCGTCGGGCCGCCCGCACAGCACGCACGGCGGGCGCCCGGCGGCGACGATGCTGCGGGCCCGTTCGATGAACGCCTTCGTCTGCTCGATCGACATGCCGACACGCAGCGAGTCGACCTCGCTCTCACCCTCCGCGACCCGGGCCTCCCCGGCCGCCAGGCCGGCCGCCTCGACGAAGACCCGGTGACCGTCCCACGAGACGGTCAGCTGGCCGAGGTGGAAGTCCTCCTCGAAGGGTGCGTCCAGCGGGGCGAGGTCGACCTCGACCTCGGCGGCGGTGGGCAGCGGGATCCCCTGCGTCTGGCCCACCTGGCCGAGCAGCGCGGTCAGCCCTTCGGCGAGCGCGGTCACCTCGGTCTTCTCGAGCCCCACCGTGACGAGCTGGCCGCGGGCCGCGGCCTGGAGGAAGAACGAACGGTCCCCGGGCTGCCCGACGGTTCCGACCACGAACCGCTCCGGCGGGTCGAACACAAATCGCTGCATGTCTCGGATCGCTCCGTCTTATTCGCCTGCGGGAGGTGGGTCGGGCCGCGCTACGCTTGCCCGCTCCTCCACCAGTATCGTCGCTTCATCGCGGGGTCGACCATCCGCGGACCCCGGGTCGTTCGGCTGCCCGCAGAGCCCGGGCCCCGACAGACCCGGACGCCCGTGCCCCCGCCCGCACAGATCCGCGGGAACACCGGCGGCTGCCGGGCGCCTCACACCCGGCCGGCCGTGCGCGCGGGTGCCCGCGCCCCCAGCCATCACCACCCGGGAGCCGTTCACCCCCGTCCTCGCCCAGAACGCGAGCGGCCCGGCCGGGTCACAGCAGTGCAGCGGGCAGACGTCGTGCGCGGGGCCCTCGTCGCTCAGCGCCGGTCGATCCCAGTCAGGATGCCGCCGCTCGGCGAGGAGGTCGGCCACCATGTCGACGAAGCGCGGGTCCGTCCCGACGGTGCCGGCGCGGGCCACGGCGATGCCGTGCTCCCCGGCGGTGCGGACCGCCTCGACATCCAGATCGTAGACGACCTCCATGTGGTCGCTGACGAAGCCGACCGGCACGATCACGGCGGCCTGCTCACCGTCCTCGGCGAGCGCCACCAGGGCGTCGTTGATGTCCGGCTCCAGCCAGGGCACACCGGGTGGGCCGCTGCGGCTGCAGAAGGCGAGCTGCCACGGATGCGAACGGCCCAGCCGCGTGCCGACCCGAGCGGCGATCACCTCCGCGGTCGCCCGCAGCTGCCGTTCGTACGCACCACCGTCGGGACCGCTCACCACGGCCTGCTCGAGCGGGAGCGCATGGGCGGTGAAAACCAGCCGGGCGCCGTCCCGGACCGCGGCGGGCAGCGACCCGACCGCCCGGACGCAGTGATCGACCATCGGTTCGACGAAGCCGGGGTGGTCGAAGAACAGCCGCAGCTTCACGAAGTCGGGTGCGCCCGGGCCCACCTGCCGCAGCGCCTCGGCCAGGTCCTCGCGGTACTGCCGGCAGCCCGAGTACGACGCGAACGCCGCCGTGACGAAGCAGGCCGCCCGGCGCACGCCGTCGGCGCGCATGCGCGCCACCGCGTCGGCCAGGTAGGGCGCCCAGTTTCGGTTACCCCAGTACACGGGCAGCGGCGCGAGACGTTCGCGCAGCGCGGCGAGCAGCGCCCGGTTCTGGTCGTTGATGGGGCTGCGCCCGTCGAAGTGATCGTAGTGCGCGGCGACCTCGGCGAGGCGGAGCTCGGGTACGGCCCGGCCACGCGTCACGTTCCGCAGGAAGGGCATGACGTCACCAGGCCCTTCAGGGCCCCCGAAGGAGACGAGGAGCAACGCGTCCACATCCAGCCCACCCGGCCCGCCGCGGTCAGCACCCGCGCCGTTCGTCACCCTGTCCTCCTTCCCGCTCCTGCGCTTCCCGCTCCTGCGATGGTCATCGGCCCTCGTCAGCGTGGAACCCGCTCCCGGATCTCCTCCAGATACGACGGGAAGTACCGGGAGATCGTCGAGAGGTCGAAGGACTGCAGGATCGCGGTCGCCGGCTCACGGGCGAGCAGGTAGCCGAAGGATTCCCGCACCAGCGCGACCAGCGCCGCGTCATCGTCGGGATCGAGCTCCAGCGCCGTGATCACGTCGTCGTCCACCCACACACGATAGGAGAAGGTGAGCCCGTGCACCCCGGGCGCCGTCTCCTCCGCGACCTCCACCTGGTAACCACGGCCGCCCGCCGGTTCGACCTTGATCACACCCATCGCCGCCACCTCCGAGCATCCGCGTGTCGCCCGGCCTACCCCGCCGGTGGCGCCGGCTTTCCAGCCGCCTCGCCGCTTACCACCGTGGCCTATCCTGCACGCCGCGTCGACCGCTGGCCCGGACGGATCTGCGCCGGTGCGCGGGACCGCCACCATTCGGTGATCGACACCGGCCGGCGACCCGTCAACCGGCCCGTCGACGACCGCGGGGCCGGAGTCGACCGGATGCTCGGCTGGCCTGGGCGGCCTGGGCGGCCGGGCTGGCCCACGGTGGCCGGCCAACTGGTGGAACGCCGCAGGGCGGGGCGGTGAAAGGCGCCGGGCCTCGGAAGGGTCCCGGCGGTGAAGGTTCGGAAGGGGTCAGTGGCCCATGCCCGCGCCGCCGTCGACCGGGAGCACCGCACCGTTGATGTAGGCGGCGGCGGGTGAGGCGAGGAACACCACCGCCGCGGCGACCTCCGCCGGCTCGCCCATCCGCTTGGCGGGGGTGGCGGAAACGAGGTACTCACGCTGGGCGTCCGTCAGCGCATCGGTCATGTCGGTGCGAATCGGGCCGGGGGCGATCACGTTGGAGGTGATCCCACGCCCGCCGAGCTCGCGCGCCAGCGACCGCGCGAAGCCGACCAGACCGGCCTTCGATGCGGCGTAGTTCGACTGCCCGGGACCGCCCGAAAGCCCCACCACCGACGAGACGAAGATCAGCCGGCCGGAGCGCTTGCGGATCATGGAACGGGAGGCGCGCTTGGCCACCCGGTAGGCGCCGAGCAGGTTGGTGTCGACGACGTCCTGGAAGGCCTCCTCGGACATCATCGGCAGCAGCGTGTCACGCACCATGCCCGCGTTCGAGACGAGGATCTCGACGGGCCCGAGCTCCGCCTCGATCTCGGCGAAGGCCTTGTCGACACTGTCCGCGCTCGTGACGTCGAGCCGGACGCCGAACATCCCGGCCGGCGCCTCGCCACCGCGGCTGGCCACCGCGACCCGGTCGCCCGACGCGGCGAGCGCCGCCGCGCAGGCGGCCCCGATCCCGCGGTTACCGCCGGTCACCAGTGCCACTCGACCTTCGTTCTCGACCATGGGCCGGATCGTAACCGTCAGGCGGGAAGCAAGCGGCAGGTGGCGCCGGTGACACTCGCCCTCCCTCTGCACGGACGCGTCAGGGACGATAGCCGGGTGCACGTTGCCATCCGGGTTCGTCCCGCCTCCGACCGGACCGCTGTGGGGCCGGTGACCACCGACCCGATCCACGGCCAGCTGCTGGTCGTACGGGTACGGGAACCCGCGGTCGAGGGGCGCGCGAACGAGGCCGCCCTGCGCGCGATCGCGCAGGCGCTGGGAGTGCGGCGAGCCGATGTGACGTTGAGCCGCTCGATCGGGAGGGTCAAGTTCGTGGCCGTGGACGCGCCGGACGACATCGTCGCCGCGAGAGTCGCGGAACTCGCGCAACATTCCACTCCGCCTGCACGTCTGGACTCCCGGTAGTTCGTCGACGCGATGGGACGGAGACGAGGATTGCGCAGGACGGACGTCCGGGCCGGGGAGCACGGGTACGGCTACGGCGGGCGTGACGAGGTGACACTCGGCGCGGAGGGGTCACCGCGGCCCGCCGGCGCCGTCGACGACGAGACCGGGCCCCGCCGCGTCGCCGTTCCCGGGAACGGCGACGTCCCCGGGAACGAGGCAGCCGCCGGGAGCGGGCCGAAATCGGGGCCCGAATCGAGGCCGGAATCCAGGCCCGGAGCCGTTCCCGGGAGTGGGGCCGCTACCGGAACCGGGGCATTAGGCGTTCCCGGAGGAATGCCGGGAGGCGTTCGGGAAACCGGGGCTGGCGGCTCAGCCGGGGCCCACGCGGTCGACGGCGGATCCGTCGGCGATCTGGCGCGGCCCGATGATCCGTCCACGGCGGCGGAGATCGTTCCTGGGCCTCCCGGCGGTGTGCTCGACCTGGGGGCCCTGGCCGCCATCGAGGAGCGCCTGCGCGCGCTCACCGCGGCCGGCATCGACCACGCGGTCGCGACCGGCTCACGCGGGCCACGTGGAGCCGACGCCGACCGGGCGATGTGCGCGGCCGCCGCCACGATCGCCACGGCGCTGTGGTTCGACACCCTCCGGGTCGAGGACAGGGTTTCCGCCACACCGCATGCCGGGCCCCTGCTCGGCGCCGTCCATCAGGTGCTGCGGGGCGCCGCCGTCGACAGCACGGGCGCCATCGTCGACAGCACGGGCGGCACAGGCAGCACCCACGGCGCAGGCGGCACGGCCGGCGCGGCGCCCCACGCCGCGCCCACGGCGGCCAGGAAGTCACCACGCGCGACCGGCGTCGGCAACATCGGGCCGAACGGGACGATCTGGTCGGCGCTGGCCGGCCGCTTCGCCGGGCAGCGTTTCGACCGGGCCCCACACGGACGACAGATCTGCCTGATCGACTTCGCGGAGCTGCGCGACCCCGCGGTCTGGGAGGCGATCGCCGACGAACGGATCTCCCACCTGGGCGAGCTGTTCTGGGTGGTTCTCGTCACCGGCGCCCCGACCGCCGGCATCGGCGGCGGCGACGCCGGATTCGCCGAGCCGACCGCACCGGCCGGTGGGGTCGGGACACCCGCGCGCGCGGCACGGATGTTCGAGGCGGCCGGCTGGCAGGTGCTGACGTTGCGGTACGGCCGCCGGCTCAGCGCGCTCTTCCGCGCGCCGGGTGGTGCGGCGCTGCGTGCCCGCCTCGACGCGATGCCGCCCGGCGAGTACCTTTCGCTGCTTCTGCTCGAGGGTGCCGAGCTGCGGCGCCGGCTCGCCGGGCCGGGGGCCGGTGGCGTCGGGGTGAGCCGCCTGCTCGACGCACTCAGCGACGAGGAGATCCTGTCGGCGCTTCGTGACCTCGGTGGCCACGACCTGCCGCTGATCATCGACGCCTTCGACGAGGTCGCCGCCGACCGCCCCACCGTGCTCTTCGCCTTCACCGGTCCGTTGCCGAGCCCGGCGCGCCCGCCGGCCCCGCGGCCCGTCCAGGACGCCCGGCCCTCCTGGGAGGCGCAGCACGCGCAGTCCTCCCAGGCGCAGGACGCGCAGTCGTCCTGGGACGCGCAGTCCTCCGCGCCGCATCCCGGCGAAGCGCCGGTGGGACCGGGCCGTGAGCTGGTCCCGGGACCGGGCCGCCGGCCGGTCGTGCCGCTGCCCCCGGCCTCACCCGGTGGTCGCCTCGCCCGGCACGTGGCGGCGTACCTCGACCGCGTTCCCCCGGCTCTCGCCATCCCAGCGACGCTGCCGGTCGACACCGGACGTCCGTTTCTGGGTCACCGGTCGACCCAGGAGGTCTTCGGCGCCACGCTGCGGGACCTGCCGGCGCTGGCACCGGAGGCCGCCGCGGCGGTGGTGACGGTCTCGACCCGCGAGGCCGACCACGTCCTGACCGGCTGGATCGACGCGACAGCCGAGAACGGCGAGGAGAACGGTGCGAACCGGGCCTCGCCGGTCCTGCGCGGCACGACCGACCCCAGCGGCCCCGGCGGCGCGGGTGGCGCGGGTGGCGCGGGTGGCGGGCGCCATGTCGCCGGCGGGCTGTCGGCCACGGCGTTCGGTGGTGTGCTGGCCTCCCTCGGTGTCGCCTGGAGCAGGCTCGGCCTGCCGCTGCTGCCGATCGGCGTGGCCGACGAGATGGCGGCCCCGCGGGTGCTGCCGGGCTGGTCGACCAGCAGCGCCGGTGACGGGCGATCGTTGCTGGCCGTCGCGGACACCGGGGTGGACCCGGTCCGGCCGGGCGGCTGGCGCCACGGCCTGGTCGGCGTCGAGGGCATCACCTGCTGGGAACCGGCGTTCGCCCAGGATCTGGTCTGGTGCCTGTTGGAGGCCCTGGGCCGGCTCGGGCGTGTCGACGGCGCGTCCAGCCTGGTACGGCTCAGCGCACGGGTGGTGGACCAGCGCCTGGCCGGCCTGTCCACCGACCCCACGGCCTGGTGGCGGCGGCGCGCGGGTGTGCTGGCCGGCGGCTACCGGCTGCGCGACGGGGAGCCGGCGGCTCCGCTGACCCTGGTCGGGATGGGCGCTGCGATGCCGGAGGTGCTCCGGGCCGCGGACGAGCTCAGCGCGGGCCTGCGCCGGGAGATCGGCGTGGTCTGCGTGACCTCGCCCGACCTGCTGTTCGACGCGCTCTCGGCCCGGCGAGGTCTGGCGGACGCCGACGACGCGATCCTCACCGAACTGTTCCCACCCGGCCGGCGTGGCCCGCTGCTGACGGTCGTCGACGGTGACCCCAGGGTGCTGGGCTTCCTTGCCGGCGTGCACGGGGAGCACATCACGACGCTCGGCTCGGCCAGGCCGGTGGCGTATCCGGCGCCGTCGCCCGGTTTCCCAGGTGGCTCGCCCGCCGGCGGCCGGGTTCCGGTGGACACGGCGACGATCGTGGGAGCGGCCCTCGACCTGATCGACGAGGCCGCCACCGGCTGACCGCGCCTCCCGTCACGGCCGCGCCTCCCGTCACGACCAGGCCGCCCCGGCGCGGCCGGGCCGCCCGCCGCGGCCGGGCCGTGTTTCCGACACGGCATGCAGCGGCGCCACCCCTTTCCGTGGCTGCCCATCCCGACAACCGCCGGAACCCCCTGGGAACACTCGGCGTTGTGGGTGGGACGTCCGGTCACCGACCCGGGTTCCACGGCGGTGACCGGCGTCTCACACCGCCACAGATCGTCCAGGGAAACCGAGGGGATGCCGCATGCCGAGCCGCGCTGCGACGTTGAGCACCGCCGCGCGAAGCGCCTCGTTCGATCCGGGCGCGGACGGATCCGCCGCCTGGGCCGATCCGCTCGACCAGGCGTTCAACAGGCAGGTAGCGGGACTGGTGCGGTTGGGATACCCGGCACTGGCCGGCCTGGAGGCCACGGACTTCGAGGCGCTCTGCGAGCCGCTGCGGACCGTGGCCCACGCCGCCATGCCCGGTCCCTACCGCCCCGCGACCCGTTCCTGGGTTCCGTTCGTCCTGGTCGTGTCGGAGGAGCTCGTCCGGGCCGAGGACATCGTGCCGTTGCTCACCCTCTCCGGCCGGGCCGACGCCGGGACCGTGGACCGCAACCACGGTGAGGGAGGACTCGCGCCCTACCGACCACTGCCGATCCTGAACCTGCCGCGTTCCGACGTCTATCTGCTGACCGACGTCGAACGCGGTGAGGAGTTCCGCGGGATCCGACCCGCGGACGCGCTACCCGCCGTGCTGGAGCGCAGGCGCACACCGCTGACGATCCACGAGGGCATCGCCCTGGTCACCCATTTCCCGGAGGTGCTGGAGAAGAACAACTGCTTCATGCTCTCCGGATCACGGCGGGGGGACCGGAGGGTACCGGCGATGTGGATCTCCGGGCGGGCACCGAAGCTGGGCTGGTGCTGGGAGGGCAACCCCCACACCTGGCTGGGGACGGCCTCCGCCGCCGCCCGGCACGCCTGATCACCGCCCACATCGGAGCACCCGCGCGGACCTGATCCGACTCGGCCCGCCCGACCTGCTCAGCCCACCTGATCTACTCGCCCCCGTCCACCCGTGCCGGCCGCGGCACGGGTGGACGCACGGGTGGACGGCCCGGTCACACCCCCACGGCGTGGAAGCCACCGTCGACGTGCACGATCTCACCGGTGGTCGCGGGGAACCAGTCCGACAGGAGCGCGACGCAGGCCTGCGCGGCCGGCGTCGTGTCCTGGATGTCCCAGCCGAGCGGCGCGCGGGTGCCCCAGACCTCCTCGAACTGGCCGAAGCCGGGGATGCTCTTCGCCGCCATGGTGCGCAGCGGGCCGGCCGAGACCAGGTTGACCCGGACCCCGCGCGGGCCGAGGTCACGCGCCAGATAGCGGGTGGCGGAGGCGAGACCGGCCTTCGCGACGCCCATCCAGTCGTACGACGGCCAGGCGACGGTGGCGTCGAAGTCCAGGCCGACGATGCTGGCCCGCTCACCGAACAGCGGCAGGGTCGCCCGGGTCAGCGACGCGATCGACCAGGTGGACACCTGCAGGGCGGTTCCGACCTCGGACCAGGCCGCCTCGACGAACGGCTTCCCACCCAGGACGGACTCCGGTGCGAACCCGATCGCGTGCAGCGCGCCGTCGAGCCCGTCGACGTGTTCGAGGACCTTGGCGGAGAGCCCGGCCAGGTGCTCCTCGTCGGTCACGTCGAGCTCGATGACGGGAGCCTCGACGGGCAGGCGGCGCGCGATGCGGCGGGTGAGCGACAGGCCGCGGCCGAAACCGGTGAGCACCACCGAGGCGCCCTGTTCCTGGGCGATGCGGGCGACACTGAACGCGATCGACGCCTCGGTCAGGACACCGGTGACGAGAACGCGCTTGCCTTCGAGAAGTCCGCTCATGAACGTCATCCTGCCAAACATCGCGGGCGGTTCCCGGCACCGGGGCGAAGTTGCGCCGCCGATTTCCTCAGACGTCGCCGGTGACGGTGGGTCCCGACCGCCGCCGTGTCTGTGACCAGCGGCGGAAGGTCCGCACGGTCGGTTCCACGAACCGGGCCGCGAGCGGGCCGAGGACCGCCATCAACAGCACATAACACGCCGCCAGCGGCCCGAGCTTCGCGTTCACCCCGGCGGCGACGGCGAGACCGGCGATGACGATCGAGAACTCACCCCGGGCGACGAGCGCCGCCCCGGCCCGGTAGCGGCCCATCGACGCGATGCCGGCGCGGCGGGCCGCCCACCAGCCGGTGGCCACCTTGGTGATCACGCCGGACACGGCGAGCAGCGACGCGGCGGGCAGCGCCGCCGGGATCTGCGCCGGGTCGGTCTGCAGGCCGAAGACGACGAAGAAGACCGCGGCGAACAGGTCACGCAGCGGCGTCAGCACCTCCCTGGCCCCCACCGCGACCGGCCCGGACAGCGCGATACCCACCAGGAACGCGCCGACCGCGGCCGAGACCTGCATCCGCTGGGCGACCCCGGCCACGAACATGGTCAGGCCCAGCGACCGCAGCAGCAGCACCTCGTCGTTGCGGTCGGACCGCGCGCTGTAGACCAGCAGGGTCACCTTCTCGCTGTGCCGCAGCGCGATGTAAAGGACGGCGACGAGGGCGCCGAGCGCCACCGCGACGGTCAACGAGCCGCGGGCGAGCGTGTGATGGGCCAGCAGCGCGGTGAGCACCGGCAGGTACGCGGCCATGGCCAGGTCCTCCAGCACCAGCACCGAGAGCACCACCGGCGTCTCCCGGTTACCGATACGGCCGAGGTCTCCCAGCACCTTGGCGATGATCCCGGACGACGAGATCGCGGTCACCCCGCCCATGACCACCGCGGCCAGCGGCCCCCAGCCGAGCACGAGTGCCGCGACCACACCGGGCACGGCGTTGACCGTCAGGTCCAGCACCCCGGCGGAGGCCTGTCTGCGCAGGCCGTACAGCAGTTCCTCGGCGGTGTACTCCAGCCCGAGGGTGAGCAGCAGCAGGATGACGCCGAGCTCGGCGCCGATCTCGATGAACTCCTCGCTCGCGCCCAGCGGCACCAGGCCGCCGTGCCCGAAGGCCAGGCCGGCGACGAGGTAGAGCGGGATCGGCGAGACGCTGAAGCGTGACGCGAGGTGACCCAGCACTCCGAGCACGAACAGGACGGCGCCCAGCTCCAGGAAGGTCGTCGCGGTGTCGTGCACGGGTCTGCGGTCGCTCCCTTCGGTTAGCCCTCGCGTAGCAGTCGGCCGACGGCCGTGGTGTTCTCCGGGGTGCCGACGACGACCACCACGTCACCGACGCTGAACCGGAAGTCCGGGCGCGGGGACGCGAGCACCTGGTGGTCCCGGACGACGGCGACGATGGACGCACCGGTCCGGGTGCGTGCCTGGGTGTCGCCCAGGAGGCGGTTGGCGTAGGGCGAGCCGGCGAGGATCTGGATCTGGTCACCGACGAGCCCGGCGAACGCGCGTGAGATGTCCGCGAGCTTCTCCACGATGTGCGGGGCGCCGAGCAGCTCGGAGAGAACGTCTCCCTCCTCCGCGGTGAGCGTGATCGATTCGCGGGATGCGTCCGGGTCCTCGGCATCGTAGATGACCAGGTCACGACGCCCGTCATGGCGAGTCACGACACCGAGCCGGCGCCCCGATCGGGTACTGAAGTCGTGCCGCAGCCCGATTCCCGGCAGCGGGGTCTCCTCGACGTCCACTCATTTCCTCCGTCAGCACTGACGTTGGGCTCCGGGTGCACCCGATGCCCGGGGCGATGTTCGGCCCCCGCTCCACCGTCGCGCGGGCGTCCACGACCTTCAAGGCATCCACGACACCGGTGACATCAGGGGCACCTCTGCATGAGTGACGCAGACACCATGCCCGTGAGTTCCACCCGCCGTCAGATTAGCCCGGTGGGTCCGGCGAACCGGGTTGGCGGACCCACCGGACACAACGCCGCAGTCGCACGACCGACAACCCGTGCGACCGAATCCACTCCCCGCCAGGGGGCGCCATCGCGCACACTTCAGGGAGGACAACCCGGCAGCCAGCCAGGATGCGGGAACGCCGCACGCGGGACGAGCCGTTGATCCGGGGAGCCCGCGCACGCGGGCATGAGACACAGGCCCACCACTCGGGCCGAAGGGGACGACATCGTGCTCAATCGAAGCGGCCGGCTGATCCGGCGGATCGTCCTGACGGTGGTCGGTCTGGCGGTTCTCGGGCTCGGTGTGGCGATGCTCGCGCTGCCAGGCCCCGGCTTCCTCATCATCGCCCTCGGCTTCTTCATCCTCAGCCTCGAGTACGAATGGGCCCGGCACCGGTTCGAGCAGGCGCGCCAGAAGGCGGCCGACCTGGCGGACCAGGCCGCCGCCAACGCGCTGTCCAGCGCCTTCACCATCGTGTTCGGGCTCGGCATGATCGCCGCGGGGGTCGCCTGGATCGCCGTCGACACGCTGCCCGCCTCGTCGCCCTGGTCGGGCGGCAGCCTGATCTTCTCCGGCCTGGTGGTGCTGGCGACCATGATCGTGAGCCTCTGGCAGGCCAGGCAGGCCCGGGAGGCCGGGCTGCCGACCCCCGCCGAGCTGCTCGACCAGCGCGAGCGGGAACGAGAGCAGGCCGAGCACGAGACCAGGCACGGCCACGAGCATGGCCACGAGCCGGCCGGCGAGCGGGCCGGCTACTGACCCTGCGTGAACTCGCTCATACCCGTCACCTTCGGCTGCGCCTGCACACAGCGGTAGATCGCCGCGCGGTCTACCGAGGAGGCCTGCGAGATGTCATAGCGCAGCGGATAGACCCGGCTGGTCGCGAGACCGTTCCTGTCCGGTGGCTCCTGGATCGCCTTGCCCACCGTCGGGCAGGCGGCCCGCACGGCCTCCTTCTCCGCGGTGGTCGCCTCCGGGTCGAAGACGACGACCGCCTCCACCTGCGGCGGCGGGCCGGCCACGATGGCGTAGACACCGAAGGCCACCAGGCCGGCGGTTGCCAGCGCCCCCAGCACCACCGCCGTTCGGCGGCGCGGGTCCGCCAGATAGTCCAGCGTCTGGCGAATCCAGGTCGGACGGGAGGTCGTCGTCATCAGGCGGTTCCTGTCACCACGGGGCACGAATTCTGGTCCGGTGAAGTCTCTCGGTGACGGACACCGGTACCCCCAACGTAAACCGTGCGCGGGGTCCGTAAGGTGAACGACCTTGTGCGGCGTAGCACTGGCAGCCAGTTCCCCCCACCTGGCGTAACCCGCTCACGACCGTCAGACAACCGAGGTACCGACCCGAGCTAGGAGAACAAGCCGTGCCATCCCTGATCGAGGATTACGCGCTGATAGGAGACACACATTCGGCGGCGCTGGTCTCGCGCGACGGCTCGATCGACTGGCTGTGCCTGCCTCGGTTCGACTCACCGGCCTGCTTCGCGGCGCTGCTCGGTGACAACGAGTCCGGCCACTGGCGGATCGCGCCGACCGAGCCGGTGCTGGGGATCAGCCGTCGCTACCGGGGCGACACGCTGGTGCTGGAGACCGACATGACGACGGCGTCGGGCACGGTCCGCATCGTCGACGCGATGTTCCCCCGGGCGGGCGCGCACGTCGTCCTGCGCCTGGTGGAGTGCCTGGAGGGCACCGTCCGGATGCGTTCGGAGACGCGTTTCCGGTTCGACTACGGCTCGATCGTGCCCTGGGTGCGCCGGCTCGACGAGCACTCCGTCGCCGCCATCGCCGGGCCCGACTCGGTGACGCTGTGGACCACCGCCCCGATGGAGGGGCACGACATGGCCACCTACGCCGAGTTCAGCGTGTCGGCGGGGCAGTCCGTCCCGTTCTCGCTGACCTGGCGGCCCTCGCACGAACCGGCGCCCGCGCCGCAGGACATCCGGCGGATGATCAGTCAGACCGAGGCCTGGTGGTCGGACTGGATGGCCGGCTGCACCTACGACGGCCAGTGGCAGCCCGCCGTGCGCCGGTCACTGATCACGCTCAAGGCGCTCACCTACGCGCCCACCGGGGGAATCGTCGCCGCGGTCACCACGTCGCTGCCCGAGCACATCGGCGGCGTCCGCAACTGGGACTACCGCTACTGCTGGCTGCGCGACGCCACGATCACCCTGCTCGCGCTGCTCGACGCCGGCTTCACCAGCGAGGCGACCGCCTGGCGGGAGTGGCTGCTGCGGGCGGTGGCCGGCGATCCGTCGCGGGTGCAGATCATGTACGGGGTCGCGGGCGAGCGCCGGCTGCCCGAATACGAGGTCCCGTGGCTGCCGGGCTACGAGAACTCCTCCCCCGTGCGGGTGGGCAACGCCGCCGTCGACCAGTTCCAGCTGGACGTCTACGGGGAGGTCCTGGACGCCCTGCACGTGGCCCGGATGGCCGTCGCCAACCGCCGGCCGGGTTCCGCCCGGGACCTGTTCCTCTCCGGGATCCACTCACCCGAGGACGACGGCCGGGACGACTCCTGGCAGCTGCAGACCAAGCTCATGGACTTCCTCGAGACCGGCTGGCGCAAGACCGACGAGGGCATCTGGGAGGTGCGGGGGCCCCGCCGGCACTTCGTCCACTCGAAGATCATGGCCTGGGTCGCCGCCGACCGCGCGGTGCGGGGGATCATCGAGTCGGGGCTGCCCGGGCCGGTCGACCGCTGGTCCGCGCTGCGCGACGAGATCCACCACGAGGTGTGCGCACGCGGCTTCGACAGCGACCGCAACACCTTCACCCAGTACTACGGCTCGAAGGAGCTCGACGCCGCGCTGCTCTACATGTCGCTGGTCGGCTTCCTGCCGGCGACCGACCCGCGGGTCGTCGGCACCGTCGCGGCGATCGAGCGCGAGCTGATGGAGGACGGGTTCGTGATGCGCTACCCGACCGCCGAGGACGGTGCCGTGGACGGCCTGCCCGCCGGCGAGGGGGCCTTCCTCGCCTGCACCTTCTGGCTCGCCGACAACTACGCCCTGTCCGGCCGGGTGCATGAGGCGCAGGAGCTGTTCGAGCGCCTGCTGTCGCTGCGCAACGACGTCGGGCTGCTCGCCGAGGAGTACGACCCGAAGCTGGGGCGCATGACGGGCAACTTCCCCCAGGCGTTCAGCCACGTCCCACTGGTCAACACCGCGCGGACCCTCACCGAGGCGCTGCGCGGTCGGCCGCGTTCCCGCGCCGACCGCGCGCACCCGCCGGGCCACTTCTTCGGCTGAGCCCTTTTCGTCGTCGGTTCCGGCTCGCGGTGCGCCTGACGATGCGCCGTGGGGCGCACGGAGTCGGCGGCCGGAAACGGTCACGCAGGGTGCACCGGGATACTGAACCGGAGGTCGGCGGCGACCGCGGCGGCCAACGACTGTGGCCGGCGTGGCCAGTCACAGTGGACAGCGCGGCCAGTCACAGTGGACAGCGACAGCGGGACGAGTGGAGGCGGCACGGGTGGCGGAGCGGATCGCGGTCATCGGCGGCGGGATCCTGGGCCTGGCAGTTGCCCGCCGGCTCGGGCAGGTCGTGCCCGGATCGACGGTCACCGTGTTCGAGAAGGAGCACGACGTCGCCCAGCACCAGACCGGGCGCAACAGCGGCGTCGTCCATGCCGGCCTGTACTACAAGCCGGGCTCGCTCAAGGCGACGCTGTGCCGGCGCGGGGTGGGGATGCTTCGCGAGTACTGCGAGTCCCGCGGCATCCGCTACGACGAGTGCGGCAAGGTCGTGGTCGCCGTCGATGACAGCGAGCTCGACCGGCTCGCGGACATCGCCGGGCGCGCCGAGGCGAACGGCGTGCCCGACACCCGCATGCTGGACGCCGCCGAGCTGCGCGCGATCGAGCCGCATGCCCGGGGCGTCGCCGCGCTGCACTCCCCCACCACCGCGATCGTCGACTACCCGGCCGTCGCGCGGGCCCTGCGCGCGGACATCCTCGACGCCGGTGGCACGGTCCGCACCGGTGCGGAGGTGATCGGCGTCGATGACGGCGCGGCCGGTGTGCGGCTGCGGGTGCGGGTCCGGGGCAAGGCGTCGATCAGGCCGAACGGCACCCGGCACACGGCCACCAACGACAACGGCCTGGTGGAGACGGTCTCCGAGTCGGTCGGGCCGTTCGACCTGCTGATCTCGTGCGCGGGCCTGCACTCGGACGAGGTCGCCGCGCTCACCGGCGAGGACAGCTCGCCGCGGATCATTCCCTTCCGGGGTGACTACTGGCTGCTGCGGCCCGAGCGCCGTGGTCTGGTGCGTGGCCTGATCTACCCGGTGCCCGATCCGCGCTACCCGTTCCTGGGCATCCACCTGACCAAGCGGGTGGACGGGGAGATTCTGGTCGGCCCGAACGCCGTCCTCGCCACCGCCCGGGAGGGCTACACCGTCGGCACCTTCGACCGGGGCGACCTGCGCCAGACCCTGGCGTGGCCGGGCTTCCAGAAGATGGCGCGGACACACTGGCGCACCGGCGCCAAGGAGATGCTGCGCACCGCGAGCAAGCGGGCGTTCGTCGCCGAAGCACGGCGGTACGTGCCCGAGCTGCGGTCCGCCGACGTGGTGCGCGGGCCGGCCGGCGTCCGCGCCCAGGCGGTCGCGCGGGACGGCAGCCTCGTCGACGACTTCGTGCTCGCGGTGCGCGGGCGCGTCGTCCACGTGCGCAACGCGCCGTCACCGGGCGCCACCGCGTCCCTGGCCATCGCCGAGCACATCGTCGCCGACGCCGTCCCCGAGCGCGCCTCCTGACGCATCTCTCCCCGCCTGCCGTCAGCCTGCGGGGCTGGCGGCCACGTTGATGGCGGCGAGCAGGGGCAGCAGCGCGGAGCAGGTCGGGGTCGCCACCCCGACCTGCTCACCGATGCGGACGACGGCGCCGATCAGCGCCTCATGCTCCAGCGGGCGCCCCGCCAGCCGGTCGCGAAGCATCGAGGTCCCCGCGCCCGCCGGCTGGTTGCAGATCCGGTCCAGGGTGCGTTCGGGGGCGTCCGCGGGCAGCCGTGCACCGTCCGCGCGGCCCACCGCGGCGGTCTCCCGCATCACCGCCAGCGCGAGCGCGCCGACGTCGGGACGCCGCATCACCTCCAGGCCCCGGCTGGTCAGGGCGGTCAGGGAGTTGGCCGCGCTGTTGCTGAGCAGCTTCGACCAGGCGGCGGTGACGACGTCGTCGACGAGGCGGACGTCACCCACCGGCAGGACCCGGGCGAACCGCTCACCGAGCGCGCAGTCGGGCACCTGGAGCACGCCGTATGCCAGATGCCGCACGACGCCCGGCCCGGCCAGCTCCGCGTTGATGTAGACCACGGCGGGCAACACGCTGTCGTGGGGCACCGGCGGGCTGACCTGATCGGCCTGGCGCACACCGTTCTGCGCGACGACCACGCCGACGTCGCGACGATGCTCCAGGGCCGCGTGCAGCCAGCCCAGGGCGGCGGGGGTCTGGTGCGCCTTGGTGGCGACCACCACCCAGTCCACCGTCTGGCCCAGCTCGGCGGGATCCGTGATCACCCGCATCGGCCGCTCGGTGGCCGGGCCGCCCGGCGCGCTGACGACCTGAACCCGCTCGAAGCCACCGCGGCGGGCACAGAGGACCACCTGGGCGCCGGCCTCGCTGGCGCGTGCGGCGAGGTAGGTGCCGACCGCACCGGCCCCGACGACCGCCACCCGCGCCGGCCGCGGGCGCTCCGCTTTCAGCCGCTCATCCTGCGGGCGCTCCGGCCCGTTCCCCGGGCGGTCGCCCGGCACCACCCGCCCCTGGAACACGGCGGCGTCCCGCCCTGGCGCCGTCGCGGTCATACCACCCGCCCTCGCCCGAGGGGCCCCGCCGGCGGCGTGGTGGTCTCCGCCCCGAGGCGGTACGGCGATCCGGGCCGGACGCAGACAGACATCCGCGCAGAATAACGAAGCTCCGGGCTCCGATTCGCCCGCGGCGTCGCCCCGGGCGACCTGGGCGGCACGCCCACCTGCCGCCGTGGACAACGCCGACGACGGGGCTTTGCGGCCACCCGGACGGCTGCGAGACTGACGGGGTGGATCAGACGCCACCCGAACCGGACGTCGCGGCAGCCCCGACCGGCCGGCCGGACCGCGCGACGCCGCTGGTGCCGCAGGCAGAGCTCGGCCGGCGATGGCGCGCCGCCCGGGCGCAGGACGGCGTCGTCCACCTGGATGCGGCGGCGGCCAGCCGGCCGAGCATCGCCACGATCACCGCCCAGGTGGACCATCTGCGCCGGGAGGGCCTGGTCGGCGCGTATGTCGCAGAGATGGAGGCCGCCGAGGCCCTGGCGGAGGCACGTGGCCGGCTCGCCGCGCTGCTGGGGCCCGGGCTCACTGCCGACGATGTGGCCTTCCAGTATTCGGCCACGACGGGTTTCGGGGCGCTGCTCGCCGCGTGGCCGCTGCCGCCCGGATCACGGATCGGGGTCGTGCCCGGTGACTACGGCGCCAACCTGTTGCTGCTCGCGTCCCGGGCGGCTCGGGACGGGCTGGAACTGCTCGAGCTGCCAGTCGACGAGCTGGGGCGGATCGACCTCGGCCGGCTCGACCGCGCCGGGCTGCACCCGCCGGGCGGCGGTGCCGGCGGTGCCGGCGGTCGCGGCGGTGCCGGCCTCGAGGATCTTGCCCTGGTGACGTTCCCGCAGGTTCCCAGCCAGCGTGGGGTGGTCCAGCCGGCGGCGGAGGTGGCAGCCCGCTGCGAGGCGGCCGGAGTCGATCTGGTTCTCGACGTCGCGCAGTCACTCGGCCAGGTCGACGTCACCGGGATCGCGGCGTCAGCCTGGACCGGCACCTCGCGCAAATGGCTGTGCGGCCCGCGCGGCGCGGGCTTCGTCGCGGTGCGACCCGAGGTCGTCGAGCTGCTGGGCGTCGGTGCCCCCAGCCTGTACTCCGCGCATCCGGTGGGCCTGTGGGATCCCGGCGGGCGTCCCGAGTCAGCCGGGGCAGCCGGACGTCCGTTGGCGGGCATGGCGAGGCTCTCGGTGGGGGAGGCCTCGGTGGCGAGCCGGGTCGGGCTGGCCACCGCGCTCTCGGAGTTGTTCGCCGAGGACCTCTCGGCGATGCGCACCCGGATCGCCGCGCTCGCCCGGCACGCACGCCGGGCACTGGACGGGGTCGCCGGCTGGCGGCTCGGGGAGGAGGCCGACTCCCCCTGCGGGATCGTCACGCTGCGGCCGCCGCCGCACGCGGACCCACTCGCCACCTCGCAGGCTCTGTACCGCCGGGCACGGATTCTGACCAGCCCGATCCCGGTCGGCCGGGCGCCGGAGCTGACCGGGCCCGTGCTGCGGATCAGTGCCCACGTCGACACCATCCCCGCCGAGATCGATCAGCTCGCCGAGGCGCTCGACCGGTGGGGCCGCCCGGACGATGACCAGGAAGCCACCCCGGAGACAACCTCCGTGCGACAAATCTCCCCGTAGCATTTCAAACCGTCTCGGCAGCGATGGCGCCCAGGAACCTGTTGGTGGCATCCCGCGGAGATCTGCTGAAATGACTTCCCTACGGACATGGTGTCCGGTGGCGGACCTCTGTGGGGGGGCGGGACACGTCATGCCTAATGCCGCGATCGGGTAGAACCATGGAGGGATCGTGATCCACAGAGCGGCGAAGCAGGAAACGGCGGCGCGGTGAGCACGATCATCCCCGTCGCGGCGGTCGACGATCACCCCATCGTGCTGCGCGGCCTCGCCGACGTCCTCGCGGGCGTCGAGGGCCTGGAGCTCGTGGCAACGGCGACGTCGATCCGCGCGCTGCTGGCGGGCACTGGCCGCGACGCCGCCGTCGTCCTGCTCGACCTCGATCTGGGCGACGGGTCGCAGGCACCTGACAACATCCGGCGCCTCATCCAGGCTGGCGCCGCGGTGATCGTCTTCAGCGCGCTGGCCGATCCGGACGGCGTCCGCGCCGCCATGCGCGCCGGCGCGTGCGGCTTCGTGACGAAGACCGACGACGTCGAGGAACTGGGCACGGCGATCCGCGCGGCCAGTGAGGGCAACGGCTGGGTCTCGCCCCAGCTGGCCTTCATGCTGCTGACCGACAAGGCACCCGATCGGCCGCAGCTCTCGCCGCAGGAGCTGGAGGCCCTCCGGCTCTACGCCACCGGGATGCCGCTCAAGACCGTCGCCCGCAAGATGGACGTCTCTCCGGAGACCGCGAAGCAGTACATCGACCGGGTACGGATGAAGTATCGCCGGGCCGGGCGCCACGCCGACACGAAGGTCGATCTCTACCGCCTCGCGGTAGAGGACGGTCACCTCGACGGAACCTGACCAGCCAGCCCCCAGCCTCAGCCGACCTCGCTGGCTCGGCGTGTGAACGTGCAGGTGTGTGAACATGCAGGTGGATGTGTGCTGGGCACCGGCTCGGGCGGCCGGTGCCCACCACCTGGCGCACGCCGGATCCCCGCGTCCGGCGCATGCCTCGCGCCCCTCTCTGCCCGACAGAGTGCGCGCCCGAGGCCCACGAGTGTGACCAGAGCCCGGATCCCCCCAGGCCCGAAACTCCGATTCCCCCGTCACCCGTGTGCCTTGATACGAAGTCTTCCCGATGAGCCCCACGCCGTCATGACCCAAATCCGGCCCCCACCGGACCCCTGTTCGGGGGTCATACGGGTGGGGGCAACCCCGGGTGCGCGGCCCCGGGTTCTCCTGCGCGCACGCGGCCGGTCAGCTGTCCGTCGGCGCGGCGGCCCTGCGTACCAGCGCCGTGTAACGCACCAACACCCCCGCGAGAACCAGCACCACCCCGCTGGCACCGACCACGAACAGACCCGGGCCCAGATCGACGGTGGCGTCGATCCCCGAGCCGACGAGCACCCCGCCCGCGCGCAGCCGGGCCACGTCGACGACGGCGGTGACCGCCAGCATCAGACCCGCGACCGCGGCCAGCATCCGCCCCCAGTCGACCCGCCGCCCGGCCAGCAGCAGGCCCGCCGCCATCGCGAGGATGCCCAGCAGAATCGTGAGGTGGCCATGCTGGTCCGGATCCGTCCCCCGGACGGCGAACTCCATCAGGCCGAACGCGCGCACCGTCGCCCAGGTCATCGTCGAGCCGATGACCGCCGCACCACCGGCGACAACGACCAGCGGCGGGCACAGCGCCGCGAAGGTGTGTCTCGCCCGGTGAGCGGACCGGGCCGGCGCCGGATCGGCCTCGTCCCCCACCCGTGCACCGCGAACCGGTGCTCCGCGCTCTCCTTCGGAAACGTGCGCAGCGCCGGGGCGGTGGTCATCGCCCGCCGACTGCCACTCCCACTCAGGGAGCGAGAGCTCAGGCTCACCAGGTTTCCTCGCCCACCGGGGATCGGCCGTGGCGGCCGCCGCCGCCCGCCAGGCGGCCAGGCGAACGTCGCTCTCCGTCGCCTCCCCCACCTGAGCCGCCTCCATCGGGACCACCCGCTGTGCCCCGGCCGGGCGGGCCCAGGGACTCGCCTGCTGCTGCTCACCCACCGTTCCTCCCCCATCGACGCGGAACCGGCGTGCCCGCCAGGCGGCCATCTCAACCGGTCCCGACCCCGAATCACCCCCGCGGCGCGGTGAGCACCCGGGCGCGACCCTGGATCGGCCGCGGGCCGCGACCCTGGATCGGCCGCGACCGGCCGAGCGGCGCCACCATCCGCGATGGTGGTACCACCTGGCACGACCAGTCCCCGGCGCGTTGGAGGAGTGGTCAGCGACGCTTCGCGCGCCCGCCTCGATCGCGGCGGGTCGACGCGAACAGTGCGACAAGACCGGCAACCAGCGTGACACCCACGCCCAGTTCCGGGCGGAGCTCGAACACATCGGCCGAAATCCCCCGGAAGGACGCCAACGGCGGCGGGCCGAACGCCAGGTCGAAACCGGACACAGCGACGATCAGCAGGGCCGCCAGCCGGGCCATCGCGGTTCCGGCCGAACTCCCGTCGCCCAGCCATCCCGCCCCTGGACGTCCGGTCCCCGGACGCGCGGCGCCGCGCAGCCAGCTGACACCGACAGCGATGAGCACAAGCCCCGCGACGAGGGACAGCCGGCCATCACCGGCCGTCACACCGTCGAAGGTTCGCGTCTCGTCACCGCCCGTCAGGGTGCTCCACGGCAGAAACGCCGCCACCGCGGACGCGCCACCGGCGAGAAGCAACAGGCCGCCTTCTCGCCGCCGGGACGGTGGTGGCGAGGTCCTGGCGTGGGCCGGACCCGGACGGGTCTGCTCGGAGCGCGGCTCCGCCTCGGCGGACTCGGATGGATCATCGAAGGCGTCGGGGGTCTTCGTGGTCGGATCGGGTCGCGTCCGAACCGCCGGCCGCGGCTGCTCCACAGGCCGCGGCTGCTCCCCGGTCCGCGGCTGCTCCACGGGCCGTGACGGGACGGGATCGGCCGCGGTCGCCTCGGTGTGATGCCACGAATGGGCAACAGCGTCCCGGCTGACGACGGCACGTGGAACGCCGGTCGTGGGCGGCGCGTCCGCAACCGTCTCGCCGGCGCCGCGCCCACCCCCGTTGCCGGCGCCACCCCTGCTGGAGCCGATGCCGGGCTGTTCGGGTACCGGGACCGCACCCGGCTCGACAGCCGCGGGCGTGGCATCCGGGCGGCGGGCACTGACGCGACGCAGGTCCACCCGCATCGTCGGAGGGTCGACCGCGCTGGCCCCGGGCAGCGGCGCCGGTCCGGGTTCCGCCGCGGGCGCCGTCCTGCCGCCACCCGACGCCGCTGGCGGCCGATCACGTGCCGCACCCGCACCCGCACCCCCTGTCGCGCCGGGCGTGTCCGTACCGGTGCGCTCGAACCACGTCGGGCGCGCGTCCGGGGAGGAGCGGCGCGCGGCCTGGTCATCGCTCCGTCCGGGCCGCACCGGTGGGGCGCCGGTTCCGGTGGACGACGTGGGCGCCGCCGAAGGCGGGCGTGAGCCCGCGGACGGCGCCGGCCCCGAGGCCGCGCGCGGCGGCGCTGCCGCGGCCCGCGCACCCGGCGCCGGCTTGGCACCGGCTGCGCCACCCGGGGTGGAGGCACGGTTGCCGGGTGACGCCTCGGCGTGGCCTGGTGGTTCGGGCCGGGCACCCCTGGACGGTGCGGTGGGCGCCGCAGGGGCGGTGGCAGCCGGGGGTCTGGGTGCGAAAAGGGACTGCCGCGAACTGTCGCCGCGCTCACCCTCTGGGCGCCTGACCGGCTCCATCGGGGCGGATCCCGCCTGCGGGCCGGCGGCCGAGGACGCGCCTGGCGCAGGCCGGGCTCCCTGCCCCGTGCCCGCGGACCGCGCCGGTGGCCGGTCCGGTGTCGGCGCCGCGGGCGCCGCAGGCGCACCGGGCGCACCGGGCGCACCGGGAGTGCGCCCGCCTGCCGGCGGAGTCTGCGTGGTCTGCGGCGGGCGCACCGGGTCCCGCATGCTCTGCCCGGAACGGGCGGGCGGCTCAGGGGCGGCCGCGGAGCCTGTGCCCGCCCCCGGGCGCAGCGAGTCGCTCCGACCTCCGTCGGCGGCCCGCTGTGTCGGCCGCAGCGGCGAGGGCCACGAGGCGCGGTCGGCCGCGCCAGGCGCCTCCGACGGCCTGTTCACCTGGGCCTGCGCGGCGGCCCCCCTGCCGACCGGTGTCCCTGGCGGTCGATCGGCCCCGGCCGGCTTCCCGGTATCGCCCTTGGAACCGGCAGGACGCACGCCCGAGGCCCCGGATCCGCCAGCCGCGCCAGGTGAGGCCGGTGCGGCGGTCCGCCGGTCGGGCGGCGTCGCCGACGCCGGCGGTTTGTTCGCACCCGCGGCTCGGGTGGGTGCGGCCGAAGCGCCCGATGGCGATGCTCCCGGCTTCCCCACGCCCTCGGGCGCGGCAGGACGAGCGGGCGCGGCCGGCTGAGCGGGTGCGGCAGGACGAGCCGGCGCGGCCGGCTGAGCGGGTGCAGCGGGACGAGCCGGCGCGGCCGGCTGAGCGGGTGCAGCGGGACGAGCCGGCGCAGCGGGGGCGGCCGGAGGATTGCCCTGCGCACGCCCAGCCGGCCTGGACGGATCCGCCGAACGAGGCGGCGCCCCGGCCTGACCGGGGGGCGCCGCCTGAGGAGGCGGCACCTGCTGAGGAGAACGTGGTGGCACGCGGCCAGCCGGCGCGGACGGACCGGGCGCGGCGGGACGCGTCGGCCCGGCCAGGCCATCTCCGCCCGCAGGGGCCGTGGAGGCCGCAGGGGCGCCACTTCCGGGCGCGGCGCGAGTTCCAGGCGGCGCGGCGGGGCCGACGGGGCGCGGCGGGGTACCGCCCCGCGTCTGCCCGCGAGGCGGCGGAAGCACACCGGGCCTGGTGGGCGCCACCGGGCGACCGGCCGCGGAGGCGGCTCCCGGACCGACCCGGCTGACGCCCGATGTTCCCGAGGAGCCCGGCGCTCCCGAGCCAGCCGGCGCTCCCGGGGAACCCGGCGCTTTGGAGCCACCTGACGCAGCGGAGCCACCTTCGGCCCCCGCGGCCGCGGGGGCCGCAGGTGGGGTGGATCTCCCCGTCGGCGACCCAGATCCGGACGTCTTCCGTTCCGTGGCACCGCCCTGGGCCGCCCCGCGCTCACCGCCTCCGGTGCTGGCGGCCTCACCTTCCGGGGTGGCTCTGTTCGTTCGTGTGCTCCCGCCGGAGGGCGTGGGCCGGCCGGTGGACGCCGGCCCGCCGGTGGACGTGGGCCCGCCGGTGGCTGCGGGTTCAGGCGGAGCGGCCGGGCTTGGACGGCCGGAACCGTCGTGGTCACCCGTCTCGGGGCCGGGCAGGGGCTGCTTCGCTCGGTCGCCCTGGTCGGCCATGCACTCACTCCTGACGCGCGGCGCTTCCATCCGGCTGTCCTCGCGGGTAACCGGAGAACCCGGGCGACGGTATCCGGCCTGTCCGGCCCGCCTGCAGGCGGGCCGGACAAAACCGTCCAATTACCCGGACACCCACCGCGGAGCCCCAACCCGCCGCCCCGGCCCGACAGCCACGGTAGACCAGCAGGCCCACTCAGGGTCACGACCAACAGACACAGCGAATCGGCGGACGAGCCCGAGATCCGCCGCGCGCCTGAAGCTCGGGGCGCCCTCCGGGGACTTCGGTGACCGGCACGAGGGGCAGGGCCGGCGGGACCGGACGGCCCGGTCGGCAATCGAGGACCACCAAGCCCTAACGGCCTGAAGTACAGGACCAATTACACAGAGCACTACCATCAGACCGGCGGTTACCATACCCGCACAGCGCGCTCCGGATACGTGACGGACGTTCGGCCCGTACCGCCGGACATCCGCCACTCCCGGAGGTGCCGCGCCGATTCCCGCCTTCGATCCGCGAGTGCCGCCCCATCGAGAAGCGAGGAGTGAACACACGGATCAGGCAACCGTGTGACGAACGACACGTTGCCCTTTATTGTGGGCCGATATCGCCTCGCCATCCACAGAACAAAGATCTGACTAATTTCAGAATCCGGCGGCCAGCCGGTTACCCCGTCGGCGAAACTTCCGAAGTCCGACGGGGGCACTGTTCACGTTGCAGGGCCCACACCCGACGATTGGGAGGATTCCTGTGTCAACGTCAACCTCCGACACCGTCTCCGCCGACCTGACCCTGACCCGGAACTACGTCCGCGACGGAAAGGTGATGCAGATCGCGACGCTGGCGGAGAGCGGCGAGCCGGTTGTGTGCAACCTCTGGTACGCGAGTTCGTTCGATCCGGACCGGCTCCTGTTCATCTCCCGTCCCGATCGCGCGCACTGCCGGAACATCCGGGCCGACCGGCGGGTGGCCGGCGCCGTGCTCACCATCGAGCTCGACGGGCTGGGCCAGGAGGTCCAGGGGGTGAGCTTCGCGGGAACGGCGCGGCAGGTGCCGGACGAATCCGCGCCCGCGCTGCTCCCGATCTACCACGGGCGCTGGCCGGCAGGCAGTGAACTGGCCAACCGCGAGCTGATGAGGGCCGACGCCAACGCCCACCGGCTGTACGAGATCCAGATTCACCGCTGGATCCTGTTCGACGAGGTCAACCATCCGGACGACCCGCGGCGCGTCATCGAGCTCGCCACCACGATCTGACCCGCGCGCAGCCCCGGGCACCGGCCTTCCCCGACCCGGTCCACCTCAGACCGCGGCTACCTGGCAGGCCCTACTCGCTGGACAGTTCTCGTCGTGCGCGCCGCCGAAGCTGCAGATCGCCAGACGCTCGTCCCGCTTCGCCGGGCGGTGCGAGGCGGGCCCAGGCTCAGCCGCTGTCAGCACCGCCACGGCTGTCGCCACCACGATCGTGGTGGCGACAGCCGTGGCGGCACCGGTCGTGCGGGTGGCCGTGGCGGTGGTCCGGCGCGGCCCCGGGCCGGACCACCGCCGGGCGGTCAGACCGCCTCACCGATCCGGTGCACCCGCATCGTATTGGTCATACCGGCGACGCCGGGCGGGGTGCCCGCGACGACCACGACCAGCTCACCGGGCTGGAGATAGCCGTTCTTGCGCAGCGCCGTGTCCACCTGCCGGACCATCTCGTCCGTGCTGTCGGCGAAGGGCACGATGATCGTCTCGACGCCCCACAGCAGCGACATCTGGTTACGCACCGCGGGCAGCGGTGAGAAGGCCAGCACGGGGACCGAGCTGCGGTAACGGATCAGCCGGCGAGCGGTGTCACCGCTGAGGGTGTGGGCGACCAGGTAACGGGCGCCCACCGCCTCCCCGACGCTGACCGCCGCCTGGGCGATGGCACCGCCCAGTGTCCGCGGCTGCGTGCGCAGCGGTGGGATCCGGGCCAGGTCCGCCTCGGCGACCTCGATGATCCGCCCCATGGTGGCGGCGGCCTCGACCGGATACGAACCGACGCTCGTCTCGGCCGAGAGCATGATCGCGTCCGCACCGTCGAGCACGGCGTTGGCGCAGTCACTCGCCTCCGCCCGGGTCGGGCGCGGGGCGCTGACCATGGATTCGAGCACCTGGGTGGCGACGATGACCGGCTTCGCCCGCTCGCGTGCCTGGCTGACGGCGCGCTTCTGGACCAGCGGGACGTCCTCGAGTGGCAGCTCGACGCCCAGGTCACCGCGGGCGATCATGAGGCCGTCGAAGGCCTCGATGATGCCTTCCAGCTCGTCGACCGCCTGCGGCTTCTCGATCTTCGCCAGGACGGGGACCCGCAGGCCGACCTCGTCCATGATCGTCCGGACCGCCTGGTAGTCCTCGGCGGACCGGACGAACGACAACGCGATCATGTCGACGCCGAGCTCGAGGGCGAACCGCAGGTCGGAGCCGTCCTTCTCGGACAGCGCCGGCACCGTCAGCGCCGCACTCGGGATGTTCATGCCCTTGTGGTCGCTGACCTTGCCGCCGATCACGACGGTGGTCCGGACGTCGGTGTCCTCGACACCGTCGATGCGCAGGTTGAGCCGGCCGTCGTCGACGAGGATCGTGTCACCGGCGGCGACGTCCCGGGGCAGGCCGGTGTAGGTGGTGCCGACCTGCTCCTGATCACCCAGGACGTCGCGGATCGTGACGGTGAAGTGCTGACCGGGCAGCAGGGTCACTCCACCGTCGGCGAACTTGCCGAGGCGGATCTTGGGCCCCTGCAGGTCCGCCAGGATGCCCACATTGCGGCCGGCGGCCTCGGCGGCGTCCCGAACCAGCTTGTAGCTGGCGGCGTGTTGCTCGTGCGTCCCATGCGAGAAGTTGAGCCGGGCAATGTCCATTCCGGCGTCTACGAGGGCCCGGACCATCTCAGGCGAGTTGGTGGCCGGGCCGAGGGTGCAAACTATCTTGGCTCTTCGTGGCACGGTCAAAGCCTAAGTAACGATGAGGCCTCATTGACCACTGGGGGCTGGTGACACACCTCGATCCGCCGCTTGGGCGCCCAATGGTCCCAAGAGGTTCTGTGACCGTTTCCCCGCCGTGCGTCCTGATACCTGGTGCACGCAACGGCACAACAGGCGTACCTTCGCATGGTCCGCCCGCAAGAGCACGCGACAGACAGTTACGGGAAAGCTGGCAACGGCGCCGAACGATCCCGGACGTCCAGCCCCAGCGGTGGGTAGCCGCTGACGAACCAACCTGGAGCCCGGTTATGACCAACAATCCCGCAATTCACCGACGCGCCTCCGGTGACATCGACATCGCCGTCCCGCACGACGGCCCGGAGCACACGGCCACCCCCCTCGGGTCCGGGCCGCTGAGCACCACGTCCGCGGCTGTGAGCGGCACGGCCACCATCGACGGCGGTGGTGACGTGCTCACCGTTCCCGCTGCCGCCTGAGACCGCTCAGCCTGAGACCGCTCAGCCTGAGACCGCTCAGCCTGAGACCGGTGCCGGGCCCGCGGCGAACTGCGTGTGGTGGAGCTCGGCGTAGAGACCGCCACCCGCGATCAGTTCGTCATGGGTGCCACTCTCGATGATCCGCCCGCGGTCGACCACCAGGATTCGGTCGGCCGCGCGGACGGTCGAGAGACGGTGGGCGATGACCAGGGATGTCCGTCCGACCAGCGCCGCGCTCAACGCACGCTGGACGGCCGCCTCCGACTCGCTGTCGAGGTGCGCGGTGGCCTCGTCGAGCACGACGACCGAAGGGCCGGCGAGCAGCAGGCGCGCGATGGCGAGCCGCTGTTTCTCACCGCCCGACAGCCGGTAACCACGATCACCGACGACCGTCTCCAGTCCAGCCGGCAGAGCCCGGACCGACTCGCCGATGTGGGCCGCGTCCAGGGCGTCCCACATCTGCTCCTCGCTGGCTTCCGGCCGCGCGAACAGCAGGTTCGCCCGGATGGAGTCGTGGAACAGATGCGCGTCCTGGGTGACGACGCCGATCCTGGCCCGCAGCGATCTCCCGGTGGCATCGCGGACGTCGACACCCCCCACCCGGACGGTGCCCTCGGTGGCGTCGTAGATCCGTCCGACAAGATGGCTGATGGTCGTCTTGCCCGCGCCTGACGGGCCGACGAGCGCGACCAGCTCACCGGGGGTGACCCGAAACGTGATGCCGTGCAGCACCGGTTCGGGAACCTCGTCGTCGAGCGCCGTGGTCGCGGCCAGCGAGGCAAGCGACACCTCTCCCGGAGCCGGATACCGGAAGCCGACCTGGTCGAACTCGACGGACAGCGGCCCTGCGGGCAGGTCGACGGCGTTCTCCGCGTCCGCGATGGCCGGGGGCAGGTCGAGGACCTCGAAGACCCGCTCGAAGGACACCAGCGCCGTCATCACGTCCACGTGCACGTTGGAGAGCTGGGTCAGCGGGCCGTACAGACGCGCCAGGTAGGCCGTCAGCGCGACGATCGTGCCGACCTCCAGGCCTCCCCGCGCCGCGAGGGTCCCGCCCACGCCATAGACGATCGCCGTCGCGAGCGAGGCCACCAGCGTGAGGCAGACGAAGAAGATCCGCCCGTACATGGCCTTGGTGACGCCGATGTCACGGACCCGGCTCGCGCGCCGCCGGAAGGTCGCGGCCTCCCGGGCGGGATCGCCGTGAAGCTTCGTCAGCAGGGCGCCACCGACGTTGAAGTGCTCCGTCATCATCGTGTTCATGTCCGCGTTCAGCCCGTAGCTCTCCCGGGTCAGCGCGGCCAGCCGGGGTGCGAGCATCCGCGCCGGGACGACGAACACCGGCAGCAGCACGAGCGCGACCACCGTGATCTGCCAGGACAGGCTGAGCATCGCCGCCAGTACGAAGACCAACGACGCGACGTTGGAGAGCACGGCGGAGAGTGTGTTCGTGAAGGCCGCCTGAGCCCCGAGAACGTCGTTGTTGAGCCTGGTGATCAGCGCCCCCGTCTGGGTACGGGTGAAGAACGCGAGCGGCTGGCGCTGCACGTGCTCGAAGACCGCGGAGCGCAGCTCGTAGATCAGGCCCTCGCCGATTCGCGCGCTGAACCAGCGCTGGGCCAGCGCGAGCAGCGCCTCGACGACCGCGAGGGCGGCGACGACGGCGGCGAGCGTCTGAACGACCCCCGCCCGGCCGGGCACGACACCGTCATCGATGATCGCCTTGAGCAGCAGTGGGGTGACGGCTCCGGTCGCCGCGCCGATCAGGATGAGGACGCCGAAGCCCGCGAGCTGCCGCCGATGTGGTCGGGCGAACCCGCCGATACGCCGTATGGTCCCGGGCCGCAGCCGGGCCCGGGCGACGGAGCGATCACGCTGGTAGGACCGCAGGACGGACCAGTTGTCGCCGGCAGCTGTTCTCATCAGACCTCCGACGAGACCCGAACGCGCAACCGGCTAGCCGACATTCCCCGCTTCCGCGGCGAGCAGGCGTGCAAGGGCCGCCGTGTCGGCGTCGGCATCGGCGTCGTGGCGGGCGCCGGCCAGCAGCGCCTTCAGTTCCGTCGCGGCGTCGCGCGGCACCGCGAGTACGCGGTCGACCAGCCGGCCGACCTCGGCATCGAGCCGATCGCCGGGCACGACGACGGCCGCGAGACCGAGACCCGCGGCCTCGTGCGCTGACACAGGCTGCCCGGTCAGGCAGAGGTGCAGGGCGCGGGAGTAGCCGATCGAGCCCAGCAGGGCCCGGGCCACGCCCAGGGCGGGGACGCGGCCGTGACCGGAATCCGTGAACCGCAGTGCCGAGTCCTGCGCCATCACCCGCAGGTCGCAGGCCAGCGCGAGGGCGAGGCCCACGCCTGAGACCTGGCCTGCGAGGACGGCCACGCTGACCCGGTCCGGGCGCTCCGAAAGCCGGCGTACCACCCGCGACCACCGGTCGAACGAACGGTCGAAGCTGGAGCCGGCGGCGGTACCGGAACCGGTCTGCGGTGCGGGCAGCTGTGGGAGTCGCGCAAGCCCGCGAACGACCACGACACGGATGTCGCCCCGCAGATCGCGCAGCGCGTCGTCCATTGCCGCGGCCACGCCCGGAACGGAGGCGTTCACACCCGCTCCACCCGGCGTCCCGCTACTGACCGTAAGCGAGGCGCAGGGACCGGACGTGACCGTGACCAGCCTGGTCGCCGCCGCAGCAGACACGGCGGCGACAGGCACGCTCATGGTCAGGAGCTTTTCTTCTTGGTACCCCGAGTCGCGCCACCACGTCCGCGCAGCGTCGTGCCGGATTCAGACAGGATGCGGTGGACAAACCCGTACGAACGACCCGACGACTCCGCGAGCAGACGAATGCTCTGTCCGGACTCGTACTTCTTCCGAAGTTCGGCAGCGAGCTTGTCTCGCTCCGCCCCGGTGATCCGGGTTCCTTTCCTAAGCTCGGCCAATGTGGCCCCCTCCGTGTTCGATGATCTGCGAACCGATCTTCACCCAGCTTCGGTGTCCGCGCCACTCGAAGCCCGTGTGATCCATCACACGCGGTTGGGCAGTCGCCAGGTCAGGCTCGCACCAGTCCGTGCCAGGACGCGGACCATGCCCTCACCCGACAGCGAGGCCCCCTGACCTGCAAACCGACGCTCGACAACCGGATCCGTTACCTAATCCGTTGCCTGGACCGGACCAGGCCCGGGATCCCGGAGCCGTACCCGACACAGGCTGCCGAGCGACGCGCCCAACATCGTTACCGACAGTACATCCGCATTGGCTCGCCCGCGCGGATCCACGGCCCGCAAAGACTGGTTACCGTGCATGCATGGTCAACGGCCGGCCGGCGCGGACGGCATCCCCACCGGAGCCCCCGATCTCCGGCTCACCCGCCGAAGATCGCGCGCAGCACCCAGGCGCAGGCGCGAAGGGTGACCGGGGTGCAGCCCCAAGCCCGAGCCCGAGCCCGAGAAGTGGGACCTCATGAGCATGACCGACCTCGACGTGCCGCAACGATCCGGTGGCGGTCACCTCGGGCGGCGCAGCTCCCTGGCTCGACCGGTGATCCGGGCCCAGGCCGTCGACCTCGGGTTCTGGTGCGCCACCGCGGCCGCCGGCCTGCTGCTGGCCGCCCTCCTGCGCCGGGCCGACCTGCTCGAGGCGACGTCGTTCCCGCTGGTCTGGCGAACCCCCCGGCTGGGGCCGTCCGTGCTCCTGCCGGTGCTGGTGGCCAGCATCACCCTGGCCCTCGCCCGTCGGAGCACCCGCGTTCGCTGGCCTGTCCTGCTCCTCCTCGGCTTCGTCGGCTCCCTGCTCTGGAGCGCCGCGCTCGCCACCGCGGCCGGCCCCGACCTGTCCAGCGGCCTTCGCCCGCCGACGGCCTACCTTGCTGTCGCGGACGCCGTCGACGACGATCCACTCGCCTATCTCGCGCACTGGACGACCCCGCTCCTCGACGGGTCGCCGTCCACGGCCGCGGACGGCTCCGCCAGGCCCGCGGCGCCGGCGGCCGGCATGCCCTCGGCGGAGCAGGTGGCCAGGCAGCCGCCTGGGCCGGTGCTGCTGGTCTGGGCGCTTGGCCGGCTCGGACTCGGCGCCGCACCGGGCGGCGGCGGCGTAGCACTCGGGCTGGTCCTCACGGCGCTGGCCGCGGCGAGCGTGCCACTGATCGCGGTCGCGGTGCGGTCGCTGTGCCACGAGACGGCGGCCCGCCGGGCGGTACCCGTGCTGGTTCTGACACCGTGGGCATTGTGGGCGGCGGCCTCACCGCGCGCGGTCACCGTCCTGCCCGCCGCGGCGGCCCTGGCCGTCGGCGTGGTGGGATGCGAGCAGGGCCGGCGCTGGAGGCTGCTGTGGGCCCTGCTGTCCGGCCTGCTACTGGGCGTCACCAGCCTGTTCGACTACGGGGCCGTCTGGCTCGGCGTGGGCGTCGCGGCGGCGTACTTCGTCCGGCGCCGGCCGCTCATGAACGTCTTCACGGGGCTTGGTGCACTGCTGCCCTTCTGGCTGTACTTCGCGTGGGGCTTCTCCTGGCCGGACGGCCTGGCCCAGGCCCGGGCGGACGTCGGCCTCGGCACCGCACTGGCCTGGCTGGCCCTGGACGTCGTCGTGGTGCTGCTCGCCGGCGGGCCGGTGGTGATCCGCGCCCTGCGCCGCATCCGGCTCACCCCGGGCTGGCCTTTTCTGGTCGGGGCCGGCGCGGCCGCGTTGTTCGGTCTCTGCGCGGGACTCGCCTGGGGCGGGGTGGAGCACACCTGGCTGCCGCTGGCGCCCTGGCTTGCGGTCGCCGCGCTGGCACCCCGGCCACGCCCGGACGGACCCGGTGACACCGTGCGTGCCGGTGATCTCCCACTGCTGCTGATCGGCGCCGGCGCCCTCGGTGCCGTGGCTCTGCGGGTGCTGCTCAGCAGCGGCTGAGGCTGCGGAGGTCAGAGCACCCGAGTGCCAGGCACCGCGGGCCACCTGAACGCCGGGACAGCTGAAGACCCGGGCACCGGGTGTCTGGGTCGGGTGTCCGGGTCGGGTGCCAGGCGTCAGGCGCTGGGCTCCGGCGACGCGACCACCTCGGAAGCGGGGGGCTCGACCGCCGGCTCGCGGGGGATGTCGGGCTCGAGGTAGACCCGACGGGCGATGGGCACCACCGCCCGCAGACGGGCTTCGGCATCGTCGATCGTCGCGGCGACCTGGGCCGTCGTCAGGTCGGGGTCAAGCCCGATCTTGGCCGCGACCAGCAGCTCGTCGGGGCCGAGGTGCAGCGTCCTCATGTGGATCACGGTGGTGACCGCGGGCGTGGCGGCGAGCGCGTGCCGGATCGCCTCCACCGTCTGCGGTGTGGCGGCCTCACCGACGAGCATGCCGTAGGTCTCCATCGCGACGATCACCGCGACGACCAGCAGCAGCACGCCGATGGCGACCGTGCCCACGGCATCCCAGATCGGCTCGTCGAGCAGGAGCGTCAGGCCGACCCCGGCGAGCGCGAACACCAGGCCGCACAACGCGGCGAGATCCTCGAGCAGCACGACGGGCAGCTCGGGTGAGCGCGCCTCCCGAACGAAGCCCCACCAGGACATGTCGCCCTTGACGTGGCGCGACTCCTTGATCGCGGTCCGGAAGGAGAAGCTCTCCAGCACGATCGCGATCCCGAGGACGACAACGGCGACGAGCCCGCTTTCCAGCTCATGGGGGTGGCGCAGCTTCTCGATGCCCTCGTAGACGGAGAACAGGCCACCGACGCTGAAAAGCACGATGCCGACCAGGAACCCGGCGATGTAGCGGGACCGCCCGTAGCCGAAGGGGTGCTCCTCGTCGGCCGGCTGAGCTGCCCGCCGCTGCCCGATCAGCAACAGTGCCTGGTTACTGGAGTCCGCGACGGAGTGAATCGACTCGGCGAGCATCGAGGACGACCTGGTGAAGAGAAACGCCACGAACTTCGCCACCGCGATGCCCAGATTCGCGAGCAGCGCCGCCACGACGGCCCTGGTGCCACCTTCCGCGCTCACACGCCCCCGCTTTCATAGTCACGTTGCCTGGTTCGTCCGTGCGCTCCGCAGACACCGGACTGATCGCCCAGTCTGTCAAGACGCCCCCACGAACGCGCCGCCGGGTACCCGGGGGCACCGATGGTTCGGTGACCGCCGGGTCTCGTCGGATGCGGATGCGCCGCGATCAGGCCAGGGTGACGAGGTCGGCCAGGTCGGGCGACCAGGTGTCCTCGACACCGTCCGGCAGCATGAGGACCTTGTCGGGGCTCAGCGCCTCGACCGCTCCCGGGTCGTGGGTGACCAGGACGACCGCGCCGCGGTAGGTGCGCAGCGCGCTGAGGACCTCGTCCCGCGAGGCCGGGTCGAGGTTGTTGGTCGGCTCGTCCAGCAGCAGCACGTTCGCCGAGCTGCACACCAGGCCGGCGAGCGCCAGCCGCGTCTTCTCCCCTCCGGAGAGCGTCTCGGCGAGTTGCTCGACCGTGTCGCCGCTGAACAGGAACGCGCCCAGGATTCGGCGCAGCTCGACATCGGAGGATGTGGGTGCGGCCGCCCGCATGTTGTCGAGCACGGAACGGGAGGTGTCCAGCGTCTCGTGCTCCTGGGCGTAGTAGCCCAGCCGCAGGCCGTGCCCCGGGTGCACCTCACCGGCGTCGGGCGGCTCCTGGCCGGCGAGCATCCGCAGCAGCGTGGTCTTGCCCGCGCCGTTCAGGCCGAGAACCACGACCCTCGTCCCGCGGTCGATCGCCAGGTCGACGCCGGTGAAGACCTCCAGCGAGCCGTACGACTTCGACAGGCCGGTCGCCGTGAGCGGCGTGCGCCCGCAGGCAGCCGGGTCGGGGAAGCGGAGCTTGGCGACCCGGTCGGACACCCGGACCTCCGCCAGTCCGGCGGCCAGCCGCTCGGCGCGGCGGTCCATCTGGTGTGCGGCGCGCGCCTTGGTCGCCTTCGCCCGCATCTTGTCCGCCTGCGCCCGCAGCGAGTCGATCTTCTTCTCGGCGTTGGCCCGCTCCCGCCGGCGCCGGCGCTCGTCCTGCTCACGCTGGGTGAGGTAGGTCTTCCAGGCGACGTTGTAGACGTCGAGGGCCGCACGGTTCGCGTCGAGGTGGAAGACCTTGTTCACGCTCTTGTCGAGCAGGTCCACATCGTGGCTGATCACGATGAGCCCGCCGCTGTGGGCGCGCAGGAAGTCCCGCAGCCAGGTGATCGAGTCCGCGTCGAGGTGGTTGGTGGGCTCGTCCAGCAGCAGTGTCGCGTCGGAGTTGCCCGACCCGGCGAAGAGGATGCGGGCCAGTTCGACCCGGCGCCGCTGCCCACCGGAGAGCGTCCCGATCTGCTGGCCGAGCACACGGTCCGGCAGGCCGAGCGACGAACAGATCCGGGCCGCCTCCGCCTCGGCCGCATAGCCACCGAGGGTGCCGAAGCGCTCCTCCAGCCGGCCGTAGCGGCGGACCGCGGCGTCACGGGCGGACTCGTCGACCAGCTCCGCCATCTCGACGTGGAGCTTCTCCATCTCGCGCAGGATCACGTCCAGCCCGCGGGCGGCGAGCACCCTGTCCCTCGCGGTGTCGGCGAGGTCGCCGGTGCGCGGGTCCTGCGGCAGATAGCCGAGCTCGCCGCGGATGTCGACCTTGCCGGCGAACGGGAGGTTCTCTCCCGCCAGCGTCTTCAGCAGCGTCGTCTTACCGGCTCCGTTGCGACCCACGAGCCCGATGCGATCACCGGCCTGTACCCGGAAGGAAACCGGCTCGATCAGTGTTCGGGCTCCGGCGCGGAGCTCGAGCTCGGACACGATGATCATGCGAGTCGGCCTCTTTCGTACATCGGATTCGTGCGTGCAGCAGATGTCACGTGCAGGCAGGTGTCAGCGGGATAGCCACCGCGGCACCGGGTATCTAGGGACGCCGTATCGGGGACGCCCGCGTCACGACGCGGCAGAGGTCATGTCCTCCAGGGTACGGGCCGCGGGCGCGGGTACCGCGGGCGTCCGGAACGGCCAACCTGTGAGCGCGGCCAAAAACGTGCAGCGCCGATCCGTCCCGGGTACGCCCTTCCCAGGTCGTGGGCCCGGCCGTCACCCGTGACAGCCGATGCCGGTGGATACAGGAGGACACAATGACGACGACGTACCGGCAGCAGCGGCAGACCCAGCGACCGAGCTCGCTGTGGTCGAGCCTGGTGGTTCTAGGAGTCGCCGTCACCGTCCTGGGGGTGCTGCTGATCGCCAACCCCTTCAGCACCGCCGGGGGGCTGGCGGTGCTCGCCGGGGTGGCCCTGCTCGTGTCCGGCATCGCCGAGATCGTGTCGGCCGTGCGCGCCGAGCACGGCGGAACAGCCATCCTCTACGGGGTGCTCACCGCCGCCGCCGGTGTGGTGCTCCTGCTCTGGCCGCATGTGACCCTGCATGTCATCGCGATCGTCGTCGGAGCCGTGCTGATCGTCGCGGGAGTGATCCGAGCGCTGCTGATCCTGGCGAGCAGGCACTCGGATGCCGGCCGCGGCGCCGGGCGCCGCCGGAGCCTGCTGGTCGCCTGCCTCGCCGTGGTCCTCGGGATCCTGGCGGTCGCCTGGCCGGCTGCGACGGTCTCGGTGCTGGCTGTCCTGTTCGGGATCCAGCTCGTCGTCACCGGGGTGACCGAGGTGCTGGTCGGGCTCGCGCTACGGCCCTGATCAGCTGCGACCTGACCGGCGGGGTCTGGGCTCAGTCCAGGATGCGCTTGCGCCACAGGGCGATGGAGTCCTGGCTGCCGCCCCGCTCGAGCAGCCACGCCTCGGGCCCGCCAGGCACCCCGTCGATGACCCCGAGCACGTGCTCGACGGCCTCCTGGGAGACCTCGGTCACCGCGCGGGCCGTCGGCCCCGACCGTGCCCCGGGCAGGAGCGAATGGCCCTTGAGCCGCCGCAGCACCCCCGGCATGTTGGCGCCGGTCGCCAGGTAGTCGGCGATCACCTGCTCGTGGCCGACTCCGGCAAGGCGCAGCAGCAGCGCGGTCACGATCCCGGTGCGGTCCTTGCCGGCCGCGCAGTGCACCAGCAGCGGGCCGGGTGCCTCGGCCGCCAGGTCCACGATCTCCACCAGCCGGGGCGCCGCGATGTCGAGGATCGTGTTGTAGAGCGCGCGCAGGCCGCCCGCGAGCACGTCCGGGCCGAGCGAGCTGCTGGCCCGGCCGGTCTCCTCGCCCAGCAGCGGCTTGATGTGCACCTCGGAACCGAGCAGGGACAACGGGTGCGGGGAGCTCCCCCGCTCGACCGCGGACCGCAGGTCGACGACGGTCGGCGGCGGCCAGGTGAAGGTGACCGCGGGCCGCTCATCGCCCACCCGCGGCATGTCGCTGCGGTAGAGCACCCCGGCCCGAAGGACCTGCCCGGCCGCGGTCGTCATGCCGCCGACATCGCGCAGGTTGGCCAGCGCTTCCCTGGGCGCCTCTTCCGTTCCCATGCACAGTCCTCCCGAAAACCCGGCGTCGCACGGTCAGAACACCTCGAACGAGCATCGATCTGACGAACCCGTCATCCGTCAGCGCGGCACGTGCGGCCTCGCACCATCCTCGTCGAAAAGGGTGCCCTCATGCGCGGGCATGCCGTCGATGCGGCTCATGGTGGCCCGGCCGTCGATGTCGTTGATGCCCCCGGTGTCGCCGATGCCGTCAAGGGCAGTCGCCGCGATGCCGGTGGACTCGCCCTCCTCCGCCAGCACGACCGGGTCGATCAGGTGAGGCGAGTCGTTGCGGACGCTGCCGACCGCGGACGAGACAGGGTGGGCGGCGAAGACCCCGGCCGGTACGGGGCGCAGGACACCGGCGAGGTCGGCGCGGTCTCGCACCTCCGGATCGATCCACCGCGACCAGGCGGAGCGTGGCACGACGACCGGAGACCGGTCATGGAGGAACTCCAGGCCCGTGGCCGCCTCTGTCGTGATGATCGCGAACGTCGCCAGCGGTTTGCCGTGATGCCATCCGCTCTCGTAGATACCAGCGAAGGCGAACAGGCCATCCGCACCCGGATGCCCGGCGGGATGGACGTAGTAGGGCTGACCGCGGCGCTTCCCGGCGACCCGCTGCCACTCGTAGAAACCGGTGGCGGGGACGAGACACCGCCTGGCGGCGAACGCCGAACGGAACGCGGGCCTGGACGCCACGGTCTCGGCCCGAGCATTGATCATGCGGTTGCCGGACTGCCGGGTGTTCCCCCACCGCGGCTCCAGCCCCCAGGTGGCCAGGCGAAGCACCCGACCCGGGTCGGCGGCGGCCTGGACCTGCGCACTGTCGGCTCCGGCAGCGGATCTGTCGGCTCCGGCGGGCCGCGCGGATGCCATCACGATCGGCATCGCTGTCGTCGGTGCGACGTTGTAGCTCTCGCGGAGCGCGCCGTGCGTCTCGTCCACCGCCGACATGGCCGCCGCGAGATCGTCCGCGCTGAGCGTCTGGGTGTACCTCCCGCACATGGGCCCAGTCTCGCAGCCACCTACGACGTTCAGACGACGAGCGCCGCCGCGGCACCCGCCAGGCAACCCAGCGACAGCACACCGAAGACACCGACCCAGAAGGTCCCCGGCAGGCCGGTCAGGCGGGCCAGCTGATCGGGATCGGAGTCCCGCGCCCGACGGCGCCGCCGCTGGCGCTGCACCTCGACGATCGGCCGCAGCGCCCCCAGCAGCAGGAACCAGGTGGCGTACGCGGCGAAGCCCGCCTGGACGTCGTCCGTGGCGAACCAGGAGACCCCGAGCACGACGCCGGTGCTGACAAGCACGGTCGCGACTCCGAACCCGTTGCGGACGACCACCAGCAGCACCAGCAGCAGGGCGACGATGACCTGGAGCAGCAGGCTGACCCGACCGGTGGCGAGCAGGCCCGCCGCGCCCAGCCCGAGCAAGGACGGGGCCGTGTACCCGGCGGCCACGGTGAGGACCACACCCGGACCGGTCGGCCGGCCGGAGGAGACCGTGACTCCCGAGGTGTCGGAATGCAGGCGCACTCCGGCGAGGCGGCGACCGGTGGCCACCGCGACGAGTGCGTGACCGCCCTCGTGCGCGATCGTGACCACGTGTCGGGCCCTCGGCCAGAGGCGGTCACTCGCCACCGTCAGCAGCGCGGCGATGCCGGTGACGACGAGGATCCAGTGCGCGGGTGCCGGCTGTGCCCCGAAACTCCGGCTGAGCAGGTCGGACGTGGCTGCTCCTCTCCTCGTTGCCGCACCGGCGCGACCTCGTCGCCGCACCGGCGCGACCGCACTGCCGCGACCACGCCATCACGCCGCGGCCGGGAACACACCCGGTCGGACCGGCGGCGGTTCGGCGTACGTCCTCCCGATAATCGCGCATGGCGGGTTCCGCCCCCAGAGTGCGGTGCTCCCCGCATCCGCGACGGGGCGTCGTGTTCCCGACAGCAGGTACCCTTCGGCGCGCGAGGGGGACTGTCAGAGCACGCATCAGGCCAGCGCTTCCCGCGCTGGGGCGACGGCACGGGGCGGGCCGGCGAGGCACCCAGATGGGCCAAATGGGGAGGAACCCGGGCAATGGCTGAATACGTGTATCGACCGGTCATCCACACGGCGCTCGGGCTCTTCCGCGCGTTGCGGCTGCGGCTGGACGTCCGTGGTGAGGAGCACGTGCCGGCGGACGGCGGAGCGGTCGTACTGATCAACCATGTGTCGTACCTGGACTTCGCCCTTGCCGGCGTGCCCTTCTGGCGGTCGCAGCGGCGGCTGGTCCGGTTCATGGCGAAGAAGCAGGTCTTCGATCACCGGGTGAGCGGGCCACTGATGCGAGGCATGCATCACATTCCGGTCGACCGGTCGGCCGGTGCGGGGTCGCTGCGGGAGGCGGTGCGTGCCCTTGGCGCCGGCGAGTTGGTCGGCGTGTTCCCGGAGGCCACGATCAGTCCGAGCTACTGCCTGGCGCCGTTCAAGTCCGGCGCGGCCCGGATGGCCGCCGAGGCCGACGTACCCGTCATCCCGCTGGTGCTGTGGGGCAGCCAGCGGATCCTGACCAAGGGGCGGCCCCGCAACCTGCGCGCCGCGGTCGGGACACCCGTCTCCATCACCGTGGGCAAGCCCGTTCCGGCCTCGGAGCTGCGGGACTCCCGGGCGGGAACCGAGCTGTTGCAGCTGACGATGGCGGAGATCCTCGACGACGCGCAACGCCGCTATCCCGCGCCGCCCCCCGGCGAATCACCCTGGTGGCTTCCCGCTCATCTCGGCGGATCCGCGCCGGAGCCGCCGACGCCGCCGACGCCATAGCGCCGTCGTCCGGACCGGTTGCCTCACCACCGGCCGGCGGCAGGTTGACTGAAGCCTCGGAACGGCTATCGACGGAGCGGAGAACACCGTGGCGGACCACGTGATGGACCGGCCTGGCCCAGCGGAACAGGACCGCGAGGTGCGAGGTCAAGGAGCCATCGGGCAGATCACGGACGAGCAGTTCGTCGACACGCTGCCCAAGGTCGAGCTGCACGTCCACCTCGAGGGGTCGATGCGGCCCGGCACGCTGCTCCGGCTTGCCCGCAGGCACGACGTCGACCATCTGCCGACCGATCTGGACGCCCTGCGGGCCTTCTACCGGTTCCGCGACTTCGACCATTTCATCGAGGTCTACCTGGCCGCCGTCCAGGTGCTGCGGGACGAGGAGGACTTCCGCCTGCTCGCGCGCGAGACCGCGCTCGGCCTGGCCGAGCAGCGGGTCCGCTATGCGGAGATCACCTTCACCCCCTGGCTGCACGTCCAGCGTGGTGTCGATCCGGCGGCGGTGTTCGCCGGGGTGGAGGCGGGGCGCCTCGACGCCGAGCGGGAGACCGGCATCCAGGTCCGCTGGATCACCGATATTCCCGGTCTGCCGGGAACCGACAACGTGCACTCCGGCGAACGCACGCTGGAGCTCGCCCTCGAGCACGGCGGGGAAGGTGTGATCGCGCTCGGCCTGGGCGGGCCCGAGGTCGGCGTCGGGCGCCCCCAGTTCGGCCCGGTGTTCACCGCGGCCCGGGACGCGGGCCTGCACTGCATCCCGCACGCGGGCGAGACGACCGGTGCGCGCACGATCTGGGACGCCCTGGAGTTCCTGCACGCGGAGCGGATCGGGCACGGCACCAGTGCCCTCGATGACCCCGCGCTCGTGGAGCACCTGCGCCGACACCACATCCCGCTGGAGGTCTCCCCCACCTCCAACCTGTGCACCGGTGCCGTCGCGAGCTACGCGGCCCATCCGCTGCCGCGGATGATCGCCGAGGGCCTCGACGTCAACCTGAACAGCGACGACCCGCCCATGTTCAACACCACGCTTCGCCAGGAGTACCTGCACGCCCTGCGTTCGCTTTCGCTCACCCGGCAGCAGGTCTTCGACCTGGCGGCGGCGGCCGTCGAGCACTCGTTCCTGCCCGAGCCCGGAAAGGCGCGGCTGCGGGCGGAGTTCGCGGTCGCCGCCGTCGAGCTCGGCGTGACCACACCAGCCGTGACCACACCAGCTCGGTCAGCGTCGGCGTCGGCGTCGGCTCAGCCGGCGGCGGAGGCGCCAACAACGCTGGCACCGACGGAGCGCTGAGCCGGCCCGTCACCTCAGCCCGGCCGGCTGGCCGACGAGGTCGAGCTCGCGCAGGCGCTCCTGCGCGGTCTGCTCGACCCGGCGCATCGTCGCCCGCAGAATGGGCGGCGTCATGATCGACGTGACGATCGCGACCAGCACGATGACCGTGTACATGGCCGTGGAGAGCACACCGAGGCGCAGGCCGGTGCCGGCCACGACGATCTCGATGACGCCACGGGCATTGAGGCCGGCCCCGAGCGACAGCGCCTCCCAGTGCCCGAGCCTGCTGATACGCGCGCCGAGGTAGGCACCGGCGAACTTGCCGATGACGGCAAGGCTGAGGATGACGACGGCAGCGAGTGCGACCTTGGCCTCGGCCAGCGCGGTGAGGTCGATCCGCAGCCCGGCCGACGCGAAGAAGATGGGCGCGAGCACGCCCATGACCACCAGCCGGAGCGGTTCGAGCCGACGCGAGTCCAGATTCGGTGCCGAGCCGAGCAGGATGCCGGCGACGAAGGCGCCGAGAATGGCTTCCAGCTTGAGGGCGTGGGTTCCCGCCGCCGCGGCGAAGATGAACAGGACGACGACGGCGATCCCGGACGCGGTACCACCGGACCCGGCCGGGATCGGGATCCGCGGCACCGCCGGGGGCCCGGCGGCGGACGCCGATGCGGTGCCATGCTCCGCTGATGTCGATGCGGCCGGCGGGGCAGCGGCGGACGGTCCCGCCGCGGGATCCACCCGGTCCGGGACATCGGCGGCCGCCGGACCTGGCCCGGCCCCGCTGCCGGTCTCCTCTCGGGCCAGGCCACCCGCAGCGATGGCGATCCGGGCCAGTGGGCGCCCCAGGAGGACGGCAACCAGCACGACGCTGAGCAGGCTTATCACCGGCCAGGCGATATCACCCCCGCGCACGCCGGTCGTGGCCATCGCGGAGACCACCGAAAGCAACGACCAGCCGACCGCGTCGTCAACCGTCGCGGAAGCGAGGATGAGCTGGCCGACGTTGCGGTGCAGCAAGCGCATGTCCAGGAGAATCTTCGCCGCGACCGGGATGGCACTCACGCCCATGGCCACCCCGAGGAACAGGGCGAAGACATGGCGATCGGCATCCTCGCCAAGCAGCGAACCAGGCAGGAGCAGGCCCGCGCCGATGCCGAGGCCGACCGGCAGCAGCAGACCCGCGGCGCTGATCCGGGCAGCGGTCGCCCCGCGGCGCCGCACCATCCGCATGTCCATCTCCAGGCCGGTCAGGCCGACCAGAAGAATCACACCCATCTGGCCCACGGCATCCAGCAGATGCATCTGGTCCGGCGCGGTGGGCAGGAGCCAGCCGGAGAAATCAGGGGCGATGTCGCCCAACAATGACGGGCCCAGGAGAACACCGGCGAGAAGCTCGCCGACCACCGAGGGCAGGCCGATTCTCACCGCCAGTTTTCCGAGCGCCAGCGCCAGCGCCAGGAGTACCGTCAGCTGAAGTAGAAAGATCAACAAAGAATGGTGCGACAGCGGGGCCGTCGCCACAAATGCTTCCGCCACGTTCACGTTCGTCCGCTCCCACCACCGTGCCTGCGTTCAGCCCGCCGACCGGACCGTTGTTTGCTGCACGCACCAGTACCATCCGGGCACGGCGCGTGCGAGCGCGGTGTACGCGGACCCGGCCCGGCGGTTCTTCTGACGACCGCCAGGCCCCCGAAACACCGACCGGCCTTCGAGCGGTGTTTGTGGGCACGCCTCGCCGCATCTCGCCCGCGGCGTGTGAAGGGCCACCGCGACAACAATAGCCAGCTCGCAGGCCATCGGGGCCCGGCCGCGGAGAATCACCGGCCACGCCTGGGCTTCAGCCGATACCGGGACCAGTGCCGGACCGGGAACGGTCGGCCGGCACTCCCACGCTCGGCACGGCGCTACCGGCACCCGCCGTACCACCGGCACCCGCCCTGCCACCGACATCCGTCATATGGCCGACATCCGTCGCGCGACCGGCGTCCGTATCGCGGAATCGCGCGACGAGCTCGGCCCGCCGGCGCGGGTCGAGATTCGCCCGGGTTACGTCCCCGTCGTAGTGGGCGACCACCCGGGGATCCATCACCTGGAACCAGAGACGCGGGACCAGCGAGGCCAGGATCATTGTTCCGTAACCGGTTGGCAGCTGCGGAGCAAAGGAAAACGATCGGAGCGACTGGTAGCGCACGGTCGGGTTGGCGTGATGGTCGCTGTGCCGAGGCAGATGATAGAGCGCGAGATTGCTGATGACGTCGTCACTGTTCCAGCTGTGCCGCGGATCGACCTTCTCGTATCTGCCGGTCGCGGTCCGTTGCCGGGCCAGCCCGTAGTGCTCGACGTAGTTCACCGCCTCCAGCAGGGAGAATCCCACCACGGCCTGCAGTACGAGGAAGGCGAGAACGGACGGTCCGAAGACACCGGCGAGGGCTCCGAAGAGAACCACCGTGTACGCCCACGAGGTCAGCACCTCGTTGCGCACCGACCACGGCGAACGCCCGCGTAGGCGCAGTCGGCGTGCTTCCAGGTCCCACGCCGAGCGCAGGCTGCCGCTGACGGTGCGCGGCCAGAACCGCCAGAAGCTCTCGCCGAGCCGGGCGCTGGCCGGGTCCGCGGGGGTCGCGACCCGCACGTGGTGACCGCGGTTGTGCTCGACGTAGAAGTGGCCGTAGGCGGTGGTGGCGAGCATGGCCTTCGACAGGATCCGCTCCAGCCGGTCGCGCTTGTGGCCCAGTTCATGGGCGGTGTTGATGCCGATCCCGGTGACGGTGCCGATCGCGCCGACCACCGCCACCCGCTCGACGGCCGACAGATCGCCGTGCGCCCACGCCCAGCACCCGAGCACCAGGCAGATGCCGGTGAGCGGCAGGTACAGGAAGGTGCACCACCGGTAGTAGCGGTCGGCGTCCAGGGCGGGACGGGCCCATTCCGGCGCGGCCACGGGATCCTTCGGCGTGGTCGCGTCGAGCAGCGGCAACAGACCGAAGACGAACACGACGGCAAGCCACCACGGAATACCCGAGCCCGTCCGATGCCACAGCCCGAAGGACACGATCGGGAGGACCGGGGGGACCAGCGCGGTCAGCCACATGTACCGCTTGCCGTCGCGCCACCGCGTTCCGTCCCGGCCGACCAGCACTGGTGCCGCCATGCGTGTCACCTTCCACCCGCCGGGCGCGCGCGGGAACGGGTCCCGAGAACCGAACACCACAGGCCGCCGCCACTCGTCACCACACCGTTACATCTCGAAGTCTCACATCCGCCGCGTACAGGAACAACCGCCCGCCTGGACGCCGGCGCCCCGTTCCGTCCTTTCCGTCCGGCCAGGCGCCGCGGCGGTGCACACTCAGCCCATGACCGCGCAGACCAGACCGCACGGCTCGATGACGAACGCGCCCCCGTGGATCGGCGGCGCCACGATCGGCGCCTTCTTTCTCTCCGCCGCCGTCCTGATCACCTACACGCTCCTCCCGCTTCCCGGCCAGCGTTCGCTCGGCGGCGTGAACTACCTCGTCGCCGCGCTGCTCTTCGGCGGCCACATCACCTTCAGCCGTCTCTACCGGAGCGGCCTGGCACGACGGGCCCCGTCCGGGGGTACGGCCGCGGCAGGGCCTCACCTGGACGGGCCGGTTGACCACGCTCCGGCGGACATCGTCCAACCAGGCGGACCGGCGCGCCCGGATCCCCGGCGCAAGTGACATAGCCGACGCCACACGGCACACTCCACAGCCGCTCCGGGCTGAAACGATGCCCCGGTGTCCGCCCTGGTCGTAGTGTTTGTCGGCCTTGTCGCAGGCGCCGCGGTCGCGCACACCGGCCATCTCGGCGGTGACGCGGCACGCACCCTCAACATCTGGCTGCTCGACATCGCGCTGCCCGCGCTCACCCTGCACGTTCTGCACGACGTCCAGATCCCGTCGAACATCGTGCTGGTCGTGGCTGCTCCGTACGCCCTGTGTGCGACAACCATGGTGATCTACCTGGTGGCCGCCCGGGTGCTGGGGCTGAGCCGGGAGGTGGTGGCCGCTCTGATCGCCGCCACCGCGGTGGCGAACACGTCGTTCGTGGGCATCCCCATGGTCACCGCCTTCTTCGGCGAGTCCTGGGTGCCCGTCGCGCTGTTGACCGACCAGCTCGGTTCGTACCTGCTGCTGAACACGGTGGTGCTGGCGGTGGTCACCGCCGCCGCCGGAGCCACCGCGGCGCCGCTGGCCGTCGCCCGCGCGACGCTGACCCGGCCGTCGATGCTGGCCCTCGTGCTCGCGCTGGCGCTGCGCCCGGTGGAGTACCCGGCCTGGCTGGACGAGGCACTCGCCTCGATCGGCGCCACCCTGACGCCGCTGGCGCTGTTCTCGGTGGGCCTGCAACTGCGGGTCAACGCCGTGCGCCGCTGGTGGCGGGAACTGGTGCTGGGGCTGACGGTGAAGCTGGCGGTGGCCCCCGCCGCGGTTCTCGGGCTGTATGTCGCCACGGGTGTGTTCACCGATCCGGACGTCAAGGTGGCGCTGTTCGAGATCGCGATGCCGCCGATGGTGGCCGGCGCGATCCTCGCGGACCGGCACGGCCTGGCTCGCCCCCTGCCGAGCCTGCTGGTCGGTGTCGGCGTGCCGCTGTCCGTCGCCACACTCGCGATCTGGTCGATTCCCCTGCGCCCCTGAGACACCCCACATCCGGCGGCACCGGGCACCGGGCACCGGACGATCCACGCACGCAACTATGTGGGCGTCCTAAAGTTGGAGCGAGAGACAATCGCTGGGTCGCAAGCGCCAGCCCGACCGGGGAGACTCGGAGGCGGCATGGCGTGCCACCGGCGTGGCCTGTCGCGGCATGCCGCGAGCACCGCGCCGTGCGGAGGACCGGCACGAGCAGCATACGAACGGAGGCGGCCAGGTGGCCGAGACAGAGCAGGTACAGGCAACCCCGGGCACGGCGGCCACCGCACCGATCCAGCGGGTCGGTGTGGTCGGGTGCGGTCTGATGGGCTCCGGCATCGCCGAGACCTGCGCGCGGGCAGGCCTTGACGTGCTGGTCCGGGAGGTGGACGTCGCGGCGGTCGAGGCCGGCCGGAAACGGATCACCGCCTCGCTCGACCGCGGAACCCGCAGCGGCAAGCTCAGCGAGGCCGACCGGGACGCGGCCCTGGCCCGGCTCGCCTTCACCACCGACCTCGGCGACTTCGGCGACCGCCAGTTCACCGTCGAGGCCATCGCGGAGAACGAACAGGCCAAGACCGAGATCTTCACGGCGCTCGACAAGGTCGTGGCCGACCCTGCGGCGATCTTCGCCTCCAACACCTCCTCCATCCCGATCATGAAGCTCGGGATGGCCACCGGCCGCCCGGACCAGGTCCTGGGTGTGCACTTCTTCAACCCGGTACCGGTGATGAAGCTGGTCGAGCTCGTCCCGTCGCTGCTGACCTCGGACGAGACCCTCACCCGCACCCAGGAGTTCGTCACCTCCGGGCTGCGCAAGGAGGTGATCCGCTCCAAGGACCGCGCCGGGTTCGTGGTCAACGCGCTGCTCGTTCCCTACCTGCTCTCCGCGATCCGGATGCAGGAGTCGGGTTTCGCCTCCGCCGACGACATCGACCTCGGCATGGTCCTCGGCTGCGCCCACCCGATGGGCCCGCTGCGGCTGATCGACCTCATCGGGCTCGACACCATCAAGGCGGTGGCCGAGTCGCTGTACGACGAGTTCAAGGAGCCGCTCTACTCCCCGCCGCCGCTGCTGCTGCGCATGGTGGACGCCGGTCTGCTCGGCAAGAAGAGCGGCCGCGGCTTCCACCAGTACTCCTGAACCCACCACACGAGAACGGCACCGACGTGGATCCGAACTTCGACACCTACAGCCTCAGCGACACCCATACCGCCGTACGTGAGGCCGTCCGCGATCTCGCGGAGAAGGAGATCGCGCCGTTCGCGGCCGACGTCGACGAACAGGAGCGCTACCCCACCGAGGCCCGGGACGCGCTGATCCGTTCCGGGTTCAGTGCCGTCCACATCCCGGAGAGCTACGACGGCCAGGGCGCCGACTCGGTCGCGACCTGCATCGTCATCGAGGAGGTCGCCCGAGCCTGCGCCTCCTCGTCCCTCATCCCCGCCGTCAACAAACTCGGCACGATGCCGATCCTGCTCTCCGGATCGGAGGAGCTGAAGAAGCAGGTCCTGCCCTCGATCGCCAGCGGTGAGGCGAGCGCGTCCTACGCGCTCTCCGAACGGGAGGCGGGATCGGACACCGCCTCGATGCGGACCCGCGCCCGCCTCGACGGCGACCACTGGGTCCTCAACGGCACCAAGACCTGGATCACCAACGCGGGCGAGTCCACCTGGTACACGGTCATGGCCGTCACCGACCCGGACGCACCCAAGCCCGCCGACGGCATCTCCGCGTTCGTCGTCCGGGCCGACGACCCCGGCTTCGAGGTGGGCTCCAAGGAACGCAAACTCGGCATCAAGGGCTCACCGACCCGCGAGATCCACTTCGTCAACTGCACGATCCCCGCCGACCGGATCATCGGCGAGCCCGGCACCGGTCTGCGCACCGCGCTGCGCACCCTCGACCACACCCGGCCGACGATCGGCGCGCAGGCCGTCGGCATCGCCCAGGGCGCGCTGGACGCGGCGATCGGCTACGTGAAGGAACGCCGCCAGTTCGGCCGCCCGATCGCGGACAACCAGGGCGTCCAGTTCATGCTCGCGGACATGGCGATGAAGATCGAGGCGGCCCGGCACATGGTGTACGTCGCGGCGGCCCGCGCCGAGCGCGGCGAGCCGAACCTCGGGTTCATCACCGCCGCCGCCAAGTGCTTCGCCTCGGACGTCGCCATGGAGGTCACCACCGACGCCGTCCAGCTCTTCGGCGGCGCCGGCTACACCCGTGACTTCCCGGTCGAACGGATGATGCGCGACGCGAAGATCACGCAGATCTACGAGGGCACCAACCAGATCCAGCGGATGGTCATGTCCCGGGCCCTGCTCCGGGGCTGAGACCGTCCCGTCCCACGGTGAGGCGCCGCCGATACGGGCGGCGGCGCCTCACCACCAGCGTGGCCCGGCCCAAACCTGCGCCGGACTCCCGCCGGATTACCCGCTGACTACAGACCGCCCACAAGTGCGGACGTCTCCGACGGACCGTCGACAGAGTCGCCGTAGTCGCCGTAGTCGCCCCACTGGTAGTCATCCTTGCCGGGCTTGTCGTACTTCTCGTGGTGCTTCTTCTTGTCGTGCTTCTTCTCGAACCAGAGAACCTTCTCGAAGGTGATCCGGATCTTCTTCTTCACCAGGTTCTTCTTCTCGTGGTGCTTGTAGTCCCCGCCCGGCCTCGGGCTGTAGGCCACCGGCTCCTCGACAGCACCCGGGGTCCCCCAGTCTCCGGGGTCGCCGTAGGAGTCGTCACCGTACGAGTCGCCGCCGTGGTAGGGGTCGTCGTCACCGTAGGAGTCATCGCCGTACGACTCCTCGCCGTACTCCTTCTTGTCGTGCTTCTTGTGGTGCTTCTTCTTCTCGTTCTCGAACCAGAGAACGCGCTCGTAGCTGATGGCGTCCTTGCGCTTCGAGACGTTGTCGTGCTTCTTCTTGTGGTGCTTCCTGTCGTACGGACCAGCCAGCGCCTCCTCACCGGCAACCGGCCCGTCCACGGCCGTCGGGTCCACCACCGGAGCCGCCGGGTCCACTACGGCGGCCGTCGGGTCCACGACCGGAGCCGCCGGGTCGTCAAAGCCGCCGGGGGGCGGGAGAAGCGCCGAGTCGTCGAAGCCGCCCCAGCCCTCATCGCCGCCCGGGCCCTCGAAACCGGTGCCCGGCTCGTCGCCCGTCGGGTCGACGGCCTCGTCGTCGTAGCCGGGCCACTTCTTCTTGTGGTCCTTCTCGTCCTTGCCGTGGTGGTCCTTCTTCTTGTGCTCCTTCTTGTCCTTGTGGTCGAACCAGAGAACGCGCTCGTAGCTGACGGCGACGCGCTCCTTCTTGACCTGCTGCTTGCCGTGGTGCTCGCCGCCGTACGGAGCGGCCTGCGCGACACCGGCGCCCGCGCCGAGCGTCACCGCGACGGAAACCAAACCGGAGGTCGCGAGAATCGCGGTACGACGCCCAATTCTGCTCGCCATTTCCAACCTTTCAAAAAAGGATCTGTTGCATCGGCTCGTCGGGCGACAACATAGCCGCTGGTCAGCGGGCGGACGGAGGCTCAAAACAGACGTGTCGCCGGGACCTTCGGACCTTCGGTTCCGACCCATTTAACCGAATGCGCAGGCGACGGGAGGCTGACCCGGAACAGCGATCCTTTTCCATCTCACGGTGTACGGTCAGGGATGCCAGGGGTCCGAGTCGAGACGGAAAAGGCCCCCGATTCCCACCCCGAGATCAGGCCACAGGGGCGCAGAAATCACGGCGAATCCACCCGGCACCGGACGCCAGAACAGGGAAACAGGCATATGCGGCACCCGACCAGGCATGACACCCGGAACAATAACCAGCCGGCCGTGACGGGTCGCCGTCGACCTGTTTACCTGCACTGTTGCGCGACCGAAACACGGCAGGAAAGGTGCGCCGCCTTCCGGAGCCGGCAGAAATTGTGTCGACCGCGAAATCAGGCGGCGGCGGAGAAGCCACACCGGCACCCGGCGCCGACACAGGGCCTGGCTCTCCCGCGGCGCCACCCGGCCTCGGCGCAGGCCCTGGTCGTGTTCATGGCCGCGTTCGCGGCCGGAGAGCGGAGTCCGGCGGCCGGCGGCCGGCGGCCGAGGGCTAGCTCGGGAGGCTGGCGGCGTCCTGCAGGGGCAGGAGCAGCAGGTGCGGGTCCATCCCGGTGGGCGCGAAGCCGAAGTGCCGGTAGAAGGCTCGGCCGGCGGAGGCGATGGCGTGGGCGCCCAGCAACGGGGTTCCCACCATCCGGCGCACCGTCAACGCCCGCATCGTCGCGTCCCGCAGCAGCCGGGCACCGACACCGCGCCCCTGATAACGGACGTCCACGGCCAGCCGACCGACGAGCATCAGCGGAACGGGGTCGGCGGGGCGGCGGGACCGCCACCGCGACGGTGGCGCCACCCGCTCGGCGGCGGCTGTCGCCAGGCAGTAGAACCCCGCGATGGTGGTGCCGTCGAGGATCACGAAGGTGTTGGTGATCCGTTCCTTCTGGTGGTCCTTGGCGTGATGGCGCAGCCAGCCGTCGACGGCCGGGTCACCACAGCCGAACGCGACCGTGTCGTGGTCCTCCAGCAGGGCCGACGGCTTCGTGAACGACACGGAACAAGCTCCCATCCAGCCAGGAACGATCTCGATGCGCTGACATCCGGTACCGACGCGGAACGCGGCGTGGCGGGCCCGCGGGCCGGCGCCGGCGTTCGACTAGGCGTCCGGCTGGCCGGACTGCTGGCCAGGTGGCTGCTCACCCGGTTCCTCGTCGAGCAGGCGTCGCATCCGCGGGTTGTCGGCCGGCGGCGCCTGCAGCATCGCCTCCAGCTCGGCCCAGGCGGACTCGGCGACCCGGAACAGGCGGCGGTCGGCGAGCACGTCCCGGGCGTGGCGCCGCATGCTCTCGACCGCGAACATCGCCAGGCTGAGACCCTCTGCGTCGGCAGCGGACCGGATGATCTCCGCGTCGTCCTCGGGCAGGTCACACGTGATCTTCTCGTCGCCAGCAGAGGTCATACCGGCAGTCTGCCGTTCCGACCCGGGCGAGGGGAAGCCGGGGTACCACGACGTCCAGCGATCCTGGCCGCGCGCGAGCGCGGAACGTTGGTGCCGCGGAGAACGTTCGCAATGGCGTCGGAGCGGGCATTCCTCCGCGGATCACTCCGACTGCCCGAGGAACGGTGAACATCACTATGAGTGACGATCTTGGCACCGCCCTGGTGGTGATCCTCGGTGTGATCGCCGTGGTCGGCGTGCTGCTGGCCGGTGGCGCCTGGTACCTGCTGCGCCGCTACCGGCTGCCGTTGCACGCCGTGGCCACGACGATCGCCAGCCTGCTCTACGTCATCTCGCCGGTGGACGCCGTGCCGGAGGTTCCGCTCGGGCCGGTCGGCCTGGTCGACGACCTCACGGTGATCATCGCAGCGGCGCTCTACCTGCGCAGGCTCGTCGGCGCGAGGAGCACTGCGGCGAGGAACACCGCGGCGAGAAGCACTGCGGTGGGGTCCGCCCAGAAGGCCTCGGGAGGCCATCCCGGACGAACCCCGACCTCGGCTCCTACTCCGATTCCGACCCAGGATCAGATCAGAGAGCGCAGGACGTAAAGCAGGATGCCGCCGTGGCGGTAGTACTCCGCCTCGCCGGGGGTGTCGATACGGACCACGGCCTCGAACGACTTGTCCCCCGCCTGGACGGTGATGGTGGGGGTCTTCTCGTCGATGGTGGCCAGGCCCGTGATGGTGAAGGTCTCCTCACCGGTGAGCCCGAGCGACTCGGCCGACTCGCCGACCGGGAACTGCAGCGGCAGCACGCCCATCCCGATCAGGTTCGACCGGTGGATCCGCTCGTAGGACTCGGCGATGACCGCCCGCACGCCGAGCAGGGCCGTGCCCTTCGCGGCCCAGTCACGCGAGGAGCCGGAACCGTACTCCTTGCCCGCGAGCACCACCAGCGGGACGTTCTCGGCCGCGTACTTCTGCGCCGCGTCGTAGATCGCCACCTGCTCGCCGTCGGGCAGGTGCCGGGTGACGCCACCCTCGACGCCGGGCACCAGCTTGTTGCGCAGCCGGATGTTGGCGAAGGTGCCCCGGATCATCACCTCGTGGTTGCCGCGCCGCGACCCGTAGGAGTTGAAGTCGGACGGGGCCACCCCGTGCTCGGTGAGGTACCGCCCCGCCGGGGAGTCCTTCTTGATGGAGCTGGCCGGGGAGATGTGGTCGGTGGTGACCGAGTCCCCCAGGTAGGCCAGCACCCGGGCGCCGACGATGTCGGTGCGCGGCGTCGGCTTGGCGGACATCCCCTCGAAGTACGGTGGGTGGCGCACGTAGGTGGAGTCCTCCACCCAGCCGAAGGTCTGCGAGACCTCGCCGCCGTCACCGATGGGCAGCGCCTGCCAGCGGGCGTCGCCGGAGAGGTCGGCGTAGCCACCCGAGAACATCTCCGACGCGATCGAGCTGGCCACGACCTCGGCGACCTCCGCCTCGCTCGGCCAGATGTCACGCAGGTAGACCGGCTCACCGGCGGTGTCGGTGCCCAGCGGGTCGGTGTCGAGGTTGATGTCCATCGTGCCGGCCAGCGCGTAGGCGACCACCAGCGGCGGGGACGCCAGGTAGTTCATCTTGATGTCCGGGCTGATCCGGCCCTCGAAGTTCCGGTTGCCCGACAGCACGCTGACGACCGCCAGGTCCGCCCTGTTGATCTCCGCGGAGATCTCGTCGGCGAGCGGGCCCGAGTTGCCGATGCAGGTGGTGCAGCCGTAGCCCACCAGGTTGAATCCGACCTTCTCGAGATAAGGGACGAGGCCCGCGCGCTCGTAGTAATCCATGACCACCTTGGAACCGGGAGCCAAGGTGGTCTTCACCCACGGCTTGCGGGTCAGGCCCTTCTCCACCGCGTTCCGCGCGAGCAGCGCCGCACCCAGCATGACCTGCGGGTTCGAGGTGTTGGTGCAGGAGGTGATCGCGGCGATGGCGACCGCGCCGTGGTCGATCTCGAAGGTGGTGCCGTCGGCCAGGGTCACCCGCGTCGGCTTCGACGGGCGACCGCTGATGTCACCGGCGACCGCGTTGACCGAGACCGGCGCGTCGGACGGCTTGTCCGCGAACGGCGCGGCCGGGTCGGAGGCGGGGAAGGACTCGGCGTCGGCCTCGTCCACACCGCCGTTGACCAGTTCCGTCGGGCGGGCGTAGGTGTCGAGGGCCTTGCGGAAGGCCGGCTTCGCCGTCGACAGCGGAACCCTGTCCTGCGGGCGCTTCGGGCCGGCGAGGGAGGGGACCACGGTCGAAAGGTCCAGCTCGAGAGTGGTGGTGTAGTCGGCCTCGTGGCTCGGGTCGTGCCAGAGGCCCTGCTCCTTGGCGTAGGCCTCGACCAGCGCGACGAGCTCGTCCGGGCGGCCGGTGAGCCGCAGGTAGGACAGCGTCTCGGCGTCGATCGGGAAGATCGCGCAGGTGGAGCCGTACTCGGGGCTCATGTTGCCGATGGTGGTGCGGTTCGCCAGCGGGACGTTCGCCACGCCCTCGCCGTAGAACTCGACGAACCGGCCGACCACGCCGTGCTTGCGCAGCTGCTCGGTGATGGTGAGCACCATGTCGGTGGCGGTGGTGCCCGGCGGGAGCTCACCGGTGAGCTTGAAGCCGACGACGGTCGGGATCAGCATGCTGACCGGCTGGCCGAGCATCGCCGCCTCGGCCTCGATGCCGCCGACACCCCAGCCGAGCACGCCGAGGCCGTTGACCATGGTGGTGTGGCTGTCCGTCCCGACGAGGGTGTCGGGGTAGGCCAGCGTGCCCTCGGCGGTCTCCTTCGTGAAGACGACCCGGGCGAGGTGCTCGACGTTGACCTGGTGCACGATGCCGGTGTTCGGCGGCACCACGGTGAAGTTGTCGAACGCGGCCTGGCCCCAGCGCAGGAACTGGTAGCGCTCACGGTTGCGCTCGAACTCCAGGGTCGCGTTCAGCTCGAAGGCGTCCGGCCGCCCGAAGTGGTCGGCGATGATCGAGTGGTCGATCACCATCTCGGCCGGAGCCAGCGGGTTGATCTTCGACGAGTCGCCACCGAGCGCGACCATCGCCTCCCGCATCGCGGCGAGGTCGACCACACAGGGGACACCGGTGAAGTCCTGCATGATGACCCGTGCCGGGGTGAACTGGATCTCCTGGCTCGGCTCCGCCGCCGGGTCCCAGTTGGCGAGCGCACGTACATGGTCGGCGGTGATGTTCGCGCCGTCCTCGGTACGCAGCAGGTTCTCGAGCAGAACACGGAGGCTGTACGGCAGGCGGTCCGCCCCGGGCACCGCGTCCAACCGCCTGATCGTGTAGGTGCGATCACCTACCGCGAGTCTGCCGGTGCTGCCGAAGCTGTCCATGGCCTTCGTCTCCTCCTCGTCACCTCCCCGCTTCTCGTCAGCGGGAAGGTTCGACACAACCACCGATCGCTGTGGCCGACCCTGAGTTCGCCACGGTCGTCCACCCGACCCCATCCTGGCACTGTCAGGGGTGACGGCGACGCCGAGAGCGGTTGGTCACATTCCCACAGGGATCGACGTGGCTGTGACCGCCGCCTCCCGGGCACGTGCCCCCGGTCCCGGCGGTCCACGCCGTTTTTCCCTCGCAGAGGCTACAAATATCAGGTGGTCCGTCCGGACGTGTACCGCATGCCCCCTGGTCAGGCCGGACGAGACAGCCGGGATCACGACGACGGGGGGTCCGTGGTCCGCTGGCCATGACGCCGGAAGGTGGGATGTCCCACCCAGGCCGGACCCACCTTGGACGGGCTCGGCCCGCACCGGATCATCCGGTGCGGGCCGAGGCTGCGCTGGTACAGACAGTGCCGGAACGGGCTGTGCGGGAACAGGCTGTGCTGGAACAGGCCGTGCCGGAGCAGGCCGCGGCTACGACCACACGGCCGTGATGTCGCGCTGCCAGTTCTCCATCGTGAACGGAGATCGCCGCAGCCGGCGCATCGCTTCCCGACGCTCGTCCAGCGTCGGCGGCACGACCGCCAGGTCGGCGGCGGTACTGGCCCAGATCTCGTTCGGCGTTCCCAGCGGGAGCATGGTGATCCCGGGCAGCACCCGGGCGATCTCCGCGACACCCGGCAGATCCGACGACAGCACCGGGGTGCCGACGGCGCACGCCTCGAGCACGACGCTCGGCAGGCCCTCGTGCAGCGAGGTCACCAGCAGCAGCGACGAGTTCACCAGGAGTTTGGGCACATCGCCGCGCTCGCCGAGGAACTCGACCCGGTCCGACACCCCCAGACCGCCGGCGAGGGTCATCAGCCGCTCGGTCTCCTCCGGGCTCTGCCGGCCCACGAACCGCAGCCGCACGTCGAGCCCACGGGTACACATCGCCGCGACGATCTCGATCGCGCGCGACCGGTTCTTCACCGGATCCGGGCGGGCGATGTGCAGGACCGTCAGCGGCGGCGGTGCGACGTCCCCCAGCTCGTCGAGTTCCGGCAGGGAGGGCATCGGCCGCTGGCCGGCGATGGCCACCCCGAAGGGCTCGAGCTCGACGCCGTTGTAGATGACCCGGCACCGGGGATCCAGCCGCCAGGACTCGCGCCACAGCCCACGCATGGCCGCCTCGCTGACCGCGATCAGATCGGTGGCGAACGCATCCAGCAGGACCCGGCCCAGCGCCCGCTGGAACCGACCGCGGACGCTGTCGCCGCGGCGATCCGTACTGGTGAAGAAGTGAGCCACCCGGCGGCGCACACCGGCGGCCCGGGCAACCGTCAGCACCACCCCCGAGAAGGTCGCCACCCCGGAGTGGACGATGTCGGGCCGGACCCGGCGCAGCAGCCGGTGGAACGCGAACGGGAAGCTCGGATCCGCGCGGCAGTAGTACACCTCGCCCCCGAGCGACCGGATCTCCTCGTCCAGCGATCCGGGCGCCCCCGAGGTGACGCAGAACAGCAGCCGGAACTCGGCCGGGTCCAGCCGTCGCAGCAGGTTGACGGCACGAATCGTCTCACCGGCCAGGTCCATCCTCGGCAGCACCTCGAGCACCGTCACCGGGTTGGCGCGGCTGGACGGGGCGGGAGCCGGGCTCACCTGCCCGGCCGGCGGGGGGAGCAACCGGTCGCCGGCCGCCGCGCCGCGCGCGTCCCCCGCCTCGCGTGTCGGCCCGTCGACCACACTCGGCCCGTCGACCACCGCGAGCCCGTCGACCTTCACCGGCCCGCCGGACCGGTCGGCGCCCGCAGGCCGTCGATCGGTCCGAGCACCACCCGTGCCCCTGCCACCCATGCGCATGCCACCTGCCGGTCCGCCGCCGCTTCGTATGCCCTTGGCCCGTTCGTCACCGATATCCGCCCGCCGCCGCGACGACGACCACCCTCCAAACTCGGATGTGGACGCTCAGCACTCGGCCAGGACATCTGGCAACCTTCGCCAACCTACAGAGAGAGTTCTACTACACAGAGTTATGACACTCGGCAACGTGAGACGAAAAGGCGGGGCGTCGCGGCGAGACGCCCCGCGCCGAACCTGCGCTTCGGGCCAGACCGACGGGTGACCGCTCGACCGCGGGCCCCCAGGTCGGGTGACGGCGTACGGTCCCGGCGCAGCGTCACATGGACTCGACCATGGCCCGCCCCGGCGCGGAGCGCTGCGCGGGAACGAAGGCTCTCGCCGAGCCGCTCAGAGCACCCACGCCAGCCGCTGCGGTCGCTGTTGTCGCTGCGGTCGGCACCGCCGCCGACCCCGCGGACGGCTGCAGCCAGTGGCGGGTGTCCAGCACGGCCCGGGCATGGCTCAACACGATGTCGCGCCGGAACGCGTCGTGATCGACCAGCACGACAACCAGGTCCGCCGCCGCCGTCTGCTCCTCGTCGGCATCGACCAGCTCGATCCGCCCCGGAACCCGCGCGGGATCGACGTGCGGGTCGGCCGCAAAGACCTCCGCTCCGCGATCAGCCAGCAGCGCGGCCACCCGGGCCGCTGGCGACTCCCGCGAGTCCCCGGTGTTCCTCTTGTAGGCGAGCCCCAGCAGCAGAATACGACTTCCGCGCACAGAACATCCTCGTCGGCCAAGTATCTCGGTCACCCTGCTCACCACATGGTCCGGCATGTGGTGATTGATATCGTTGGCCAGTTCGACAAACCTGAAGCTGCGACCGAGCCGCGACCGGACGCGCCATGACAGGTAGGACGGGTCGATCGGAAGACAATGACCTCCGACGCCGGGACCCGGCCGGAACGGCATGAAGCCGAAAGGTTTGGTGGAGGCGGCGTCGATCGCCGCCCAGACGTCCGCGCCGAGCTCGTGCGCAAACATGGCGAGCTCGTTGACCAGAGCGATGTTCACGTGGCGGAAGGTGTTTTCCAGGAGCTTGGTGAGTTCCGCGGTCCTCGTCGAGGCCACCGGAACGGTGCTGTCCACCAGCGAGTCATAGAAGGCGGTCACAGCCCTGAGCGAGGCCTCGTCGACACCGGAAACGACCTTCGGAGTGTTCTCCAGCCGCCAGACCTTGTTCCCCGGATCGATACGTTCCGGCGAGTAGCCAAGCCGGAAGTCGGTGCCGGCAGTGAGACCGGACAGTTCTTCCAGCAATGGCCCGAACAGTTCCTCGGTCGTGCCCGGGTAGGTCGTTGACTCCAGCACCACGGTCGCCCCGGGTCTCACGAAGGGAGCCAGGCTCCGTGCCGCGTCCGTCACGAAACTGAGGTCAGGTACGCCCTCCCGCAGCGGGGTGGGCACGGTGACGACCGCAACATCGAAGGCCGCCGCCGCGGCGTAGTCGGTCGTCGCCTCGTACCTGCCAGAGGCAAGCGCCGCCGCCAGCTGACCGTCAGCGATGTCCTCGACATAGGACTCACCAACCACAAGCCTTTTGACCCTACTGATGTCGACGTCGACGCCCACCACCCGCCAGCCGACCTCTACCGCGCGCATCGCGAGCGGGAGACCGACATACCCCTGGCCGACCACTACCAGCTTTCCCGATGAAGTCATGAGCCCAGTGTGGCGCCATAACCACTCTCAGCTACGCATCGGCAAGTTCGTGTCACGGTCAGTTACCACTCGCGGGGTGGGGAGCTCTCGAACTCCGTCGCGCAGATCCTGCCCGCCGCCGCTGCCGGCGAAAGTCCGGACGAGCACGGCGGAGATCCGTTGACCGGCACGCCCGTCCCACAGCGCCGGACATCGCGGCGGAGGCGGCCGTTCCAGCCATTCGAACGCCGCGGCGACCACCGCATCCGGGGAACGGCCCACCACCCGGTTGGTCCCCTCTGTGACGGTGATCGGGCGCTCGGTGTTGTCCCGCAAGGTCAGGCACGGCACTCCGAGAACCGTCGACTCCTCCTGCACGCCACCCGAGTCGGTGAGCACCAGACGCGCTCCCATCTGCAGCGCGAGGCAGTCGAGGTAACCCACCGGTCCGAGCAGCCGCAGACCGGCCGGGAGTCGACCGACCAGCCGGTTGGCGGTACGCGGGTGGACGGGGAACACCAGCGGGCATCGGCCGGCGATCTCGCCCAGTGCCGCGAGCAGGCCGTCGAGCACCTCGGGGTCGTCGACATTGCTCGGCCGGTGCAGGGTCACCAGTCCGTACCCGCCCGAACGCAGGCCCAGCTCGGCGAGCGTGGGCCGGGCACGGGCCCGCTCCCGGCACGCCAGCAGCGTGTCGACCATGACATTGCCGACCAGATGCACCGACTCCGGCGGCACGCCCTCCGCGACCAGGTGCGCCACGCCCTCGGGGCTGGGTGCGAACAGCAGGTCCGACAGCCGGTCGGTGACGATCCGATTGATCTCCTCCGGCATCGCCCGGTCGCCGCTACGCAGGCCGGCCTCGACGTGCGCCACCGCGACCCCGGCCTTCGCCGCGACCAGCGCGCAGGCGAGCGTCGAGTTCACGTCCCCGACCACGACCACGACATCGGGGGCCAGGCGCAGCAGCAACGGCTCGAAGGCGGTCATCACCGCGGCCGTCTGCACGGCATGGGATCCGGAGCCGGCCTCCAGGTGGTGATCCGGTGGGCGCAGCCCGAGATCGGCGAAGAAGACCCCGCTCATCGCCTCGTCGTAGTGCTGCCCCGTGTGCACGAGGGTGGTCCGGACGCCGTCAGCCGTGAGCGCGTCGATCACGGGCTTCACCTTGATGAAGTTCGGCCGGGCCCCGGCGACGACGACCGCGTGCGGCGCGACCGCGGTCACGGCGTGGCCGTCCCGTCGCGGACCAGCCGTTCCGGCGCCCGGCGCACGTCCGGACCGCCCGGACCGCCCGGACCGCCCGGCAAGCCGGGCACGCCCGGCGCCTCGGCCCGCTCGGCGGCGAGGTCGGCGTCGACCATCATCTCAACCAGGTACGAGCCGTCCTGGCGGGTGATTCCCGTAATCAGTGCGCAGGCCACGTTCGTCCTCCTCCCTGTCTCCAGTCGGCCTCGGCTGACTCTCGGTCAGCGGGTTGGCTCGCCTTCTTCTCGCAGCACGGGAGAGGCCTGGCCCTCCGGCGGCATGCTGTCCGCGCCCACTCCCCGCGCTGCCGGCACCGCTGGCTGGCCCACCTGCTCCGTTCCCGCCCGGCGAGCACCAGCGAGGTCGATGTCAGCCGGCTCCTTCGCCACCGCCACCGCCGCCACCGCCGTCGCCGCCACCGCCGCCGTCGCCGACCGCGGAGAGCCTGTTGGCTGCGGAAGGCCGGTGCCGAGGCTCGCGGCGGCGGCGAGCGTCGCCCGGGACGACGCGATCAGTTCGGCAGTCACGTCCGTCGCACCGCCGCGACACATCCGCAGGAACGCGGCGACTGCCGCACGGTGTCCCTTGTCCTGCGCGCCCTTCCATTCCGAGGTGCCATCGATCACCAGCTCCCGGAAGTCGTCGATCCGCAGGTGACGCCGGCCGGCGAGAGCCTCGACCAGCTCCTTCCGGCAGGCCCGGGGGCGGGCCGAGCTGTACGCGACGGTCGACAGGGTGCCGTCGACGTGCCGCAAGGTCACGGACAGGTCTTCGGCCAACAGCACCTCACCACCGCGGCCGGGCACGGCAATCGCCGTCTCGACCCGGCTACCCGCCAGCGCCGCGCAGGTGTCGATGAAATGGCAGACCTCGCCGAGGAGCCGGCCGCCCTCGACCCGGTCGCCATACCAGTGGTCGGCGGGTACGGGACCGGCGGCGACCCGGTAGATCAGGCTCAGCGGGCCGTCCCGCTCCGCCAGCCGCCGGCGGGCCGCGACGACCGCCGGGGAGAACCTGCGGTTGAGGCCCACCATGAGGACCCCACCGCCCGCGTCCGCCGCCCGCTCAACCATCTCGAGCTCGGCCAGGTCAAGAGCCAGGGGCTTCTCGCACCACACATGCCGGCCCCGTTCGAGGGCCGCCGCGGCCAGTTGGGCGTGCGTCGAGTGCGGTGTCGCGATCACAACGACGTCGATGTCGTCATCATCGAGCAGCTCCTCGACTCCGGCCGCGGCGCCCTCGAAGCCGTGCCGGTCGGCGAAGGCGCGCGCTGATCGCCCACTGGCCGAAGCGACACTGGTGAAACGGCCGAAACCCGCCGCTCTGAAGGCTGGCAGCAGCACCGAGCCGGAGAAGTTCCCCGCGCCGATCCAACCGATCCGATCACCGCGACGCCCGCCAGGAGTACCAGCCCCACGTGTCACCCGCTGCGTGCGCGGCCCAACCTCCCGGGGCTCCCCCGCCGCGGAACCGTCGGTGGATGGGGCGCTCTGCAGGCGCGGACCGCCATCCGGCGGCAGGGCGTGTTCCACCGGCCCGGTGCGGCGCGGGTAGTCGAACCGGATGGCCAGGTACGGCTCTCGGCGCGTCGCCACCAGGTCATAGGCTGCCGCGGCCCGCTCAATCGGGAAGGTGTGGGTGATCAGGTCGGCCACGGACAGCCTGCCGGAGGCAAGCAGGTCGAGCACCGCTTCCTGGTTGCGGCCCTCCGTCCAGCGGACCTGGCCCGCCGGGTAGTCCACACCCCATTCCTCGTAGCTACGCTCGTAGCGACCGGGCCCGTAGGAGCGCGCGAAGCGCAGGACGAGTTCCTTCTCGTAGAACGGCGCGCGCGTCAGCCCCAGTGGGACGTCCCCGACGACGACGAGCTGGGCCCGGTCGCGGGCGAACTCCGTCGCCCGCATCACCGGATCACCGGACCGGCCCGCCGCGCAGATCAGCACCGCGTCCGCCCCGCGCCCGCGGCTCCACTCCCGCACCGCGGCCGTGGTCGCCTCGCCGGACTCCCGCAACGCCCGCACACCGGTCGCGGCAGCGGTGTCCAGGGGCAGGTCCGCGAGGTCGACGCCGGCCACCTCGCATCCGCTGGCCAGCGCGATACGGGAGGCGAGTTGGCCGATGAGACCCAGCCCGACGACGACCACCTTGGCTCCCGGGCCGACCTCGGCGAGACGGAGCCCGTGCAGCGCGATGGCGGCGATGGTCGCGAAGGCGGCATCGGCGTCGGGGACCCCGGCCGGCACTCTCGCGCACAACAGCCCCGGAACCGCCTGGAACTCGGCATGGTTCGCCCGGCCAGCGCCACCGGTGGCCACCAGGTCGCCGGGGCGGATGCCCTCGACGGCGTCGCCGACGCGGACGACCCGGCCAGCCCCGCTGTAACCGAGTGGCAGCTCGGACGCGAGGCGGTCACGGACCGAGCGGACCGCCTCGCCTATGCCGTCCGCTCGGGCCTTCTCCGCCACCCGGCGGACAAGATCGGGACGTGCCCGCGCCTTGGCCAGCAGCCCGGACCGGGCAAGCGTGGTCACCGCCCGCTCGGTGCCGACCGAAACGATGGTGGCGGTCGTCTCCACGAGCACTTCGGTCGCCCCGATGGAGGGGACCGGGCTGTCGACGACCCGGACCTCTCCACCGCCTGCGTCCTGGACCACCTGCCTCACCGGAGATCCCGGCCTGTCGCTGGGACCCGTCGGGCCGAAGATCCGCGGCTCCGTGACCGGTCAGACACTCGCCTTCGCAACATGCGACGGAGCGTAGTTGATGAACTACATTCGGTCGCGAACAACGGCCTGGTCGGGCTGCTGGAGTGTCACCCACCTGGAACGAACCGCCGCCACGGAGCCAGCGCGCCCACGCTGGTAATCGCCTGCCGAGCCGCAAGGAGTGACATGATCGGAGCGGGAGCCGCGGCGCTTCTCGTAACTCTCGCCACCACGCCGGTCGCGCTCGGCGCGATGCGACGCCTGGCAGCCATCGACGACATCAACGAACGCTCCTCACACCAGGTTCCGACCCCTCGTGGCGGCGGCATCGCGGTAGCCCTCGGCATCTTCGCCGGCGTGCTCGTACTCCCACTCGCCAGCGGTCACGGTGACGCCCCCGACCTGCTTCCGATGATCGTCGGGGTGACGCTGTTCGGTCTCATCGGTCTCGCCGAGGACGTGGGCGGCATCGCCCCGCTGCGCCGCCTGACGCTTCAAGCGCTCGCCGGCCTGGTGGTGTCGGCCGTGCTCCTCGTCAGCGTGCCCCTCGACGCCATGTCGGTCCCACCCGCGGTGGCTGTATCCGCCGCCGCGCTGATCGGCCCGCTGTGGGTGACCGGTTTCGTCAATGCCTTCAACTTCATGGATGGGATCAACGGCATCTCGGCCGCGCAGGCCGCCGTCGCCGGCGGCGGCCTCACCGTCGTGGGCCATCTCCACAACTCGTCGGCGCTGGTCGCGGGAGGCGCTGTTCTGGCCGGGTCGGCGATCGGCTTCGCGCCGTTCAACTTCCCCCGCGCGCGGATCTTCCTGGGCGACGTCGGAAGCTACACCCTCGGCGCCAGCCTCGCCGTACTCACGTTCCAGGGCATCATGTCCGGCATCCCGGTCGAGGCCGTGCTGGCACCGCTGCTGCTCTACCTCGCCGACACCGGCGCGACGCTGGTGCGCCGGATACGACGGGGCGAGTGCTGGTACCTGCCCCACCGCACCCACACCTACCAGCAGCTCACCGACGTCGGCTGGACGCACACCCGGGTCACGGCCACGGTCGCGAGCCTCATCGCGGCAAGCTCGGGCCTGGGGCTACTGGCCGCTCGGGGCCATGCTGGCGTCCGGGTGACGGCCGACCTCGCGCTGCTCGTGCTGGTCGTGGGTTATCTGAACGCACCTCGACTGATCACATTCGCCCGCGCACCGCGAGGCGCCGAGCTGCCGACTCCCGCCGATCCCGCTCAGGCAGGGGACAGCCCCCGGGAGCTTGTCCTGCCGCACCAACGGCAGGGCGACAGCCCACGGATCACCGAGCGGCCTGAACCCGCCCGGACGGGCGGGGCACCCGACCAGGCCGACACCCGGTGACAGCAGCAATCCGAGCTATTCGACAACCATACGAATACAGTTGACTACCAAAGGCAACACCGCGCGGTCCGATCGCCGGGTTCCCCAGGAGAGGTCGATGTCGTGAGGCGTGGCGCTGGTCCCCCGCGGGTTCTGCTCGTTACCCACTACTTTCCGCCCGAGGTGGGCGCCCCGCAGGCACGCCTGTCGGAGACAGCGCGGGCCTGGGCCGCCGCCGGCCTCGACGTCACCGTGCTGACCGGCATGCCGAACCATCCGACCGGTGTGGTGCCCACCAGTTACCGCGGGGCACTCAGGCGGTTCGAACACACCGACGGGTACCGGGTGGTCCGCACCTGGCTTTATGCGACCCCGAACGAAGGCGTGCTGCGCAAGACCCTCAGCCACCTGTCGTTCATGGTGACGTCGGTACTGCTGGGCGGCCGGCCCGCCGGCCCCGTTGACGTCGTGGTCGTCTCCTCGCCCACCTTCTTCGCTCTCGGCTCGGCCTGGGTCCTGGCGCGGCTGCGGCGCGCCCGGCTGGTGGTCGAGATACGCGACCTGTGGCCTGCGATCTTCGTTCAGTTGGGTCTGATCACGAACCGCAGGGTCATCGCGGTTCTGGAAAAGCTGGAGCTGGCCGCCTACCGGGCCGCGGACGCCGTTGTCACCGTTACCGAGGGCTTCCGTGAGGACATCATCCGCCGGGGCATACCCGCGGAGAAGGTGCACGTGATCCCGAACGGCGTCGACCTCGATCGATTCAGGCCGGACGAACCCGCATCCGCGGAGGTACGGGCCCAGCTGGGAGCCGGGCCCGCGGACACGCTCGTGCTCTACGTCGGCGCACACGGCATCTCGCAGGGCCTGGCCTCCGTCGCCGACGCCGCCGCGCTGCTGGCCGAGGAAACGCCCTCGATCCGCTTCGCCTTTGTGGGCGAGGGAGCCGACAAGCGGCGGCTCACCGAGCACATCAGGCGGCTCGGCCTCACGAACACCACCCTTGCGCCCGCGGTCCCCCGCTCCGACGTGGCCGCGCTGGTCGCCTCCGCCGACATCTGCCTGGTTCCGCTGCGGGACGTACCACTGTTCGAGACCTTCATCCCGTCAAAAATGTTCGAGCTGCTGGCCGCGGGCCGTCCGCTGATCGGCTCGGTGCGCGGCGAGGCAGCCCGCATCCTGACCGACGCCGGCGCCGTGGTCGTACCGCCGGAGGACCCGGAGGCCCTCGCCTGCGCCGTACTGGAGCTGGCGACGGATCCGGACCGCAATGAGGCCATGGGCCTGGCCGCCCGCGACTATGTCGAGCGGTACTTTGACCGGTCAGCGCTGGCCGATCGCTACCGCCGTCTTCTACTGCAGGTCCTGGCCGGGCAACCTCAGGAGGAACAGCCTCACCACGGGCAGCCCCCGCACCACGGGCAGCCCACATCCAACCGCCAGGAGGGCGGGCAGCAGCTTCCGGATGGCCTGTGGCCAGAGCACGAGCTGCCTGCGCCGGCATCGGCATGCCAGCCGAGCGCCCAGGGACAGCTGCGCGACGGCACCCAGCCGGTGCCACGTCCCCGCCAGCCTGGGCCTGAGGACCCACGAACCGTCGCCCGGCATATGGGGCGACGAGGGAGTGACCGATGACGAGACGACTCGTCATCGAACGCAGCGGATTCCTCGGTTCCCTGGCCACACGGCACACCATGGCCGCGGGTCACGAGGTCACCGCCCTCGGCTCCGGGGTCAGCTGGCATGACCTGGATGACGCTGTGAGAAGCGAGCAGATCACCCAGCCGACCGAGGGTAAGGCCTTCTCGACCGACGATGCCGTACGGGGTCTCGGTTTCGCTTCCCGGCCGCACGCCACCGGCATCCGGCACGAGGCGGCGCTCTGCCGGCTACAGAAGGCTGTGATGAGGAGACGAACCGGCACATGATCACGTCCTCCTCGTCCGAAGTGACGGACGAATGGCTTACCTGGGCCAGCGGCACGGTGAACCCCGACCGACCCGACGGGCTCGACAACGCGGCCGATCCGAACGATCTGGACGGTGTCTCATCGGCCTCTCCGGCTACCGGGGCCGCGACGGCCCGCACGTCCTCGTTGGCCGGCCGCTACCTGCGAACCGTCGTGCTGCTCCGGCCGGAACAGGCCGTCGCGCGTATCCGTCTCCGCACGCAACGCGCCATGCACCTGTACTTCCCCACCACGTCGCACCGGATCGTGGAAACACTCGCGCGACCGATGCTGAGGCCTCAGGTTCACGCCCGATGGCCGGCTTCCTTCGTACCGTTCGACGCCCGCCTCGGCGAGGCGTGGCCGCTCGCCACCGACCTCGCCGATGGGCGCTTCACCCTGCTGGGAACAACCCGCCACCTCGGTGAACCGGCCGACTGGGCCCAGCACGACGCGCCCCTGCTATGGCAGTTCCATCTGCATTACTGGGACTGGGCCTGGTCGTTTGCCTTGCATCCAGAACGCGAGTGGGCCCGCTCCGAGTTCGACCGGCTATACCGCTCCTGGCGCCGCGCCACAACGTTTGGGCGCGGTGCCGCCTGGTCACCCTACGTGGTGTCGCTGCGTATATGGTCATGGTGCGGAATGCTCGGGTCGTTGGCGGACGGCGCACTCGCCTCCGCGCTGACCACCGATCTCGCCGAACATGCCGCCTATCTCCGCCTCCACGTCGAGAACGATCTCGGTGGGAACCATCTTCTCAAGAACATCAAGGCGCTCCTGGGGATTGCTGTCGCGTTCGATGACGCAACAGCGAGGAAGCGTTGGACCGCGCGCCTGCTTCGGGAGATCGAGCGCCAGGTACTACCCGACGGGGGCCATGTCGAGCGTGCACCCGCCTATCACTGTCAGGTGCTGGCGGACCTCGATGATCTCGCAGGCCTGCTCGGCTGCGCCGGCGAGACAGTTCCCGACGAGCTGAGCGCAGCACGTCTACGGATGCGGAGGTGGCTCGACGACATACTGGCACCCGATGGCACGGTGCCGATGGTGAACGACGGCTTCCCTGTCCCGCCCGCTGCGGTGACCGCTCTGCTGCCGCACAGATCCGGAACGCACCGTGTGCGGAATCCAGGACACCAGACTGGAACCGGTCTCGCACTCTTCAGTGATTCGGGCCTGGCGGTCCTGCGCGCCGGGCCCTGGCGGGTACTCGCCGATGTCGGCCTGCCCTGTCCGGACGATCTTCCGGGGCACGCACATGCCGACTCCCTGTCCTTCCTTCTCTGGTATGGCGGCACACCGGTGCTCGTCGACAAAGGAACCTCGACCTACGCACCGGGTGCGACCCGCGCCACCGAACGCGCGACCGCGGCGCACAACACCGTTGTCGTGGACGGAATGGACTCCACCGAGGTATGGGGCGCCTTTCGCGCGGGCAGACGGGCACGGGTCGCGCTTGGGCCGGTCCGGTACGACCAGAAAGCCGACCGATTGAGCCTTACCGCCATGCACAAAGGTTACCGATGGCTGACCGGCCAACCCGATCATATCCGTACCTGGACAGTGGACTCGGACTCGCTGCTGATCGTCGACCGGATCGCAGGCAGCCGTCACCATCGTATCGACGTGCTGTTTCACCTGGATGCCGGATGGCATGCGCAGCCTGACGAGGCCGGAGTGATAATCGAACGAAAGGGAGCACCAGGACGCCTCCGCCTGGCGACATGCATCGAGGCGCACCGGGACGAGCAGGTCAGCAGTGGCCGCTGGCGACTCTGGACGGACACGCTGGCGACCGGCTGGCAACAGCACATCCCAGCCATGGTCGTCGCCTACACGATCATCGCGGGCCTTCCACTCGAGTTGCACAGTCGCTTGACCGTAGTGGAGGGTACCGATGTCTGAGCCGCCGCTTTCCAGGCCGCTCTACCAGGTCGCGCTGACCCGCACGAACCAGGCAGCCTACCCTTCGATCTCTCCTTTCTCCCCGCATACCGCCTACCCGGAATACAGATTCGGTCACCTGAGCCGGGAGCCGAATCATGTCTATGCGGCGGTCCGGAGGGTTTTCGCCCTGGCGGGCCTCGACAAGGGCAGGGTCGACACCTCACAGTGGAATCCACTCGGCGACTTCGTCGGGCCCGGCGGAACGGTGGTACTCAAACCGAACCTCGTGCGCGAGTTCCACCCCCAGGATCCCGCCGGCTGGCAATGGGTCCTCACTCATGGTTCCGTCATTCGCGCCGCGGCCGACTACGCACTACGAGCTGTCGGGACCACGGGCCGGGTGGTCATCGCCGACGCACCGCAGACCGACTCCTCGTTCATCGGCATCGTTGCCGCTCTCGGCCTCGACCAGCTGCGTGACTTCTACCAGGAACGTGGGTTCAGCGTCGACCTGCTCGATCTACGCCAGGAAGAATGGACGACCCGCGGCGGCGTTGTGACAGCGCGACGACGCCTCCCCGGAGACCCGGCCGGTACCGTCGCCTTCGATCTGGGCGAACGAAGCGAATTCGTCGGCCATCCTGGCGCCGGCCGCTACTACGGAGCCGACTACGACTCCCGGGTGGTAAACCACCATCACACCGGCGGACGCCACGAGTACCTACTGTCCGCGACAGTGATGCAGGCGGATCTGATCCTAAATCTGCCGAAGCTAAAAAGCCATAAGAAAGCCGGCATCACGCTCGGGATGAAGAACCTGGTCGGTGTGAACGCCGACAAGAACTGGCTTCCCCACCATACCGAGGGCTGGCCGGGTAATCACGGGGACGAGCACCCCAGGCCAACCGCACGGCACCGCGCGGAGCGCGCTGTAGTCGGGGGCCTGCGGCGGGCCGCTCTCGCCTGGCCCGGAGTCGGCACACGTACCTTGCAGATCGCGCGCCGCGGCGGCACTCCAATATTCGGCGACGGGGACACCACAATCCGGAGCGGAAACTGGTGGGGAAACGACACCGTTTGGAGGATGTCCCTGGACCTGAACAAGATTATTCACTATGGCAGGCCGGATGGAACTCTGGCGGAAAGTCCAAGGCCTGCGCGGCACATCGTCCTCGTGGACGGCATCATTGCGGGACATCGCAACGGCCCCATGAGTCCCGATGCGCTCCCCGGCCGGCTGGTCGCCTTCGGCACGGCACCGGCCGCTGTAGACGCTGCCGTCACCGTGCTGTTCGGCTTCGATCCTGAACGAGTGCCAACCGTTCGCCAGGCGTTTCGTTGCCATCGACTGCCACTTGCTAACGGCGACTGGCGCGAGGTTGAGCTCATCGGAGATTACCCGGAATGGCGCGGGCCAATAGGACTCATTCATCCTGGAGCCACCCTCCAGGCTGAACCGCACTTCGCCTGGAGGGGGCGGATCGAACTACCGCGAATCGATATCCGAGCGACTGTCAGCACCGATTCAGGGGAACGATGAAGGGCCCCGCGATCGGCCACTCGCGGGTCGTGGCGGCGGCCTTCCGTGCCGCCTGTGAAAGCCCGCTGGTCACGACGCACCTGAACACCTTGGCTCGGCTCGAACTAGCTGAGCCGAGCGAGGTCGCCCGATGGCAGGAGAGACGCCTTCGGCGCTTCGTCAATCGGTGGGCGACAACGGTTCCCTATTACCTGGAGCACCCGGAGTATCTGCGCTCGACCACCGAGACGGCAGCAGTGCTGGACAAGGAAACCGTCCGGCGGGCATCGGCGGCGTTCGTCAATTCGAGGGTGCCCGCTCGGCACGTGACGACCGGAGGGACTGGGGGCCGCCCGCTAAGTCTCCGAATCTCGTATTCCTCCTTCTTTTCGGAATGGGCGCATATTGCCTACGTCTGGTCGCGGGCCGGGATCAGCCTGGGCGACCCGAAAATTACCTTTCGTGGCAGCAGCCTTGGAACTGGCTTCGATGGCCGCCCGATGATGTATCAGAGAACCTACAACCACGTTGCGGTGTCGCCGTTCCATCTGTCGGACAGGACTTTCACGGAGCTGCTCACCAAAATCCGCGATCTACGTCCGGTCGCGATCTGGGGATACCCGTCCTCCATAACCCCGTTCGCCCTCTGGGTCGCTCGGACCGGGCCGCATCCCGAGCTTGCCCGCCTTCGAGCGGTGCTGCTCGCCAGCGAAGCCGCCCTCGGCTGGCAACTGAGCCTCTTCCGCGAGGTCTTCGGAGCGCCGCCGATCCGCTGGTACGGCCAGAGCGAGAAGGTCGTCTTCGGTGCCGAGTGCCCGCGCCTCCCCGGCCACTACCACGTCACTCCCACATACGGAGTGGCCCAGGTTGTCAACAACCGGATCACCGGTAGTGGAATGACAAATACGGCCATGCCGCTCCTACGCTATGACACTGAGGACGGCGGGGTTCTAAAACAGCCGGGGCCCGTGGGAAGCCGCTGCGCCTGCGGATCTCCCTTCGCCGTCCTTCACGACGTGGCCGGCCGCTGGGATCAGTCTCTCGTTTATGGAATCGATGACGAACCCATATCCTCCGCGGCACTCAATTTTCATGACGAGGCCTTCGCCCGGTTCGACCGCTTCCAGTTCCGACAGGACCGGCGCGGAGAAGTCGAACTGCGGGTCTCGACAGTGGGTCGGGTTCCCGAGGCCGCGGAGCTTGAGAAGGCACGGAGTCTGCTCCAGCATCGCGTAGGTGACCGCCTCGTCATCTCGGTCGCGATTGCGAACGCGGACGAACTACTGAGTCGACGCGGGAAGATCCTCATGATCGACCAGCGTTATCGCCCGGATGAGGCCACGTTCTCGGCGATGCCAACACAGCCGGGGTAGCCGTTCAGCAGCCTGGGACCTCCGAGCCGGCCTCAGACGTCCGAGTAAGTCCGGGTAACGCGTCGACCGGCCCGCTCCGAGCTCTGGGGTCCCGTCCTTCCCGGAGCGGTCATCGGTGCGGCCTCTGCAGGAGGCGCGCGAAGTAGCGACCCGGGTCGAACGGGGCCGGATCGGCCGCCGGGGCCGCCGCCAGTGCCGCGAACATCGCCGCGGCGACCTCATGGGCAACCTGGCGCGCGTAGGGGACCAGGGCCGGACCAGCGACCTCACGGTTGTGTGGGGTATCGAGTCCCACCACAGGCACGCCCATGGCACGTCCCTCGGCCAGCGGATACCCGAAGGACTCGAGCTCGGTCGGGTAAAGGATCGCCGAGCAGCCGCGCACCAGGTCCTCGACCTGCGTGGGGGTCAGGGCACCGAGGAAGTTGATGCGAGGATGGCTCACCACAGCATGTCGCCGGAAAGCGGCTGGTGTGGCCGTCACATCGATCGCGATGTCGACGCGGTGCGGTGGAGCGGCCAGGATATCGGCCGCCTCCAGGGCCACGGTCAGCCGTTCTTCGAGCATTTTGTAGGGACCCGGGACGATCGGGCATACGAAGCGGGGAGAAGCGGGAGGACTACACCGCGCCCGCGGCACCGAAACCGGATTGTGCAGAACAGCCAGGCGCTCCCGGGCGCTAGGAACCACACGGGTCACACGCTCGGCCATGCTCTGCGCCGGAACGATGACGACGTCGGCCCGCAGCAACGCCCGCCGCACGACCTGTGCCTGGGCATGAACGGATGGAGGAAGCCGCCGACCGAATGCCATTGTCTCGGCTGAGGTCAGGAAGTGTAGCGCGTTGTGGACGACGACTGTCCGGTGCTCCCCGCCTGCCAGAAAACTGACATTGTTCATCGCGACCGACCGCCTGGGGCGCCGGACAACCGCCTCACGTCGTATCAGCCAGTACGGCGTCAGTGCACGATCGCGCCCGATCACATGGAGGTCGGCCTCAGTCGAACCGACCAGGTACCGGTCCAACTCGTTCAGCAACCGCTTCGCTCCGCCGATCCGGGCTCCCGCGCAATCGATCACTGTCGTCATAGGATCGCCTTCCCGTCAGACCACTGGGAACGCCGGATCACGGCCCGCCAGCCAGGAGCTGCTTCCGCTTCGCCGCGTCACCGTCGCCTGACCCAGAACTAGTTCGGACTATATTCGGAGACATTTCAGAGAATTCACCCCGAACAGGGGGACGGCGACACCGTGTCGCCGCCTCCCCGACGAGCGCCAAGAGGCACCAGTCGCGCCCCCGCCACCACCAGAGCTCACAACGTGATCTGCGTCATGTCCCAGCGCCGGCCCAGGAGCCCCAGAGGCTCGGGCGAGGCTCGTTCGACATCAGTTCGTCCAATTTAGGCTGTTCCGCGACCCCGTCTCTGATTCCATGAACAATCATCCGGAAAAGTCCGCGCGACTGTCCTGAAACTGTCTCCTTGAGAGCGGCGCGAGGCGCTACAGCCAAGGCACTCCAGGCTGTGACCAGGGCCACCGTCGAGGCACTTCGATGCGTCCGGGCAAACCAGATTCTGTTCCGGGTCAGATAGTAGGAGAATCCAGCTTTGGGAAGCGTTCCACCGCCACTGTGCCAGGCCTGAGCCGGACTGACTACAATCCGCCAGCCGGCAGCTCTGACCCGATAGCAGTAATCAGTGTCCTCATATCCCAGGAAATATTTCACCGGCATTGGGACGCGACGAAGTGAATCACCCTTGATAAACATCATCGCGCCGTTTATCCAATCCACTTCGTCATTTTGTGTCGACGGAACTCTCCGCTTTTTTGGAATCGTCACCAGCGGAGTCATCCGGCCACATCCGGTATGAATCCCGTCAACGTTCACCTGAGTCGGCCCAACAATTCCCACCTGCGGATCCGAGAAGACCTCGAGACATTCTCGCACCGTAGTTTCGGTAAGCTGGACGTCGTTGTTCAGCAGAAGATAGACGTCGGCATCGGGCGCCACCTCGTACCCGGCCATAAAGCCGCCGCCGAAGCCGCGATTCGAATCCGGAACAAGCCACGTAAATTTGGATCCAAAAGACGATGGCCGCGGTTTTCCATCGTTCGCCACCACGATGACGCCGGAAAACAGAGAAATCTCATCGAGCTGCTGCGTGAGCCTGATCGTCGGCTCAACCGCGCCCCAGTGAACGATAACTGCGACAACATTCATGACTGGCTCTCCGGATTGAAGGACGGCTCGCTCCGCGAAACAGTTCGACTGCCGACACCAGCGACATCGGATCAGCGGCGGGCGATCCGCCCAGTTGGTCACTGGATTACCGGATGCGCCGCCCGCCGAGATCTCGCTCCTCTCATCGTGCATCCGGGTGGCCGGACAGGAAGGCAACGCATCGATTCGGGAGCCAGACCGGGCCACCGAAACCACGCCGTCGACTATGGGTTAGATACTCTCTCCACCCCACGGAAGGCGAAACGACAGACGACAAGAGACACGCCGAACTGGAGCGGAAAGTTTGCGATGATATCGGAGTAAGTTCGCTCGTGCGTGACAAAAAGCAGTACAATCGGGACGAAGATCACCACATATCGAGGATCCGAAAATGGGTGCAGCACATCGTCGACTATCCTGCAGAAGCCTCCGAGAAGGAACATCCCAGCCGCAACCACCAGAAGTCCGCCGTAACGATAGAGATCAGCTATCGGCGAAACCGCGGCGGCCGTATACAGGCTCGGGTCGGCGCCATAGTAGTCCTGATTGAAGGTGTATCCATTAACTGCTATCGGTTTAGTAGGCCACAGTGCTCGCGGTATGACTGTCAGTATCGGTGCCAGCACGAGTTCCCTCGGGTCGCGCTCAGGAACGATAGCCGGTGTACGCTGAACAACAATCGCAATGCTGTCTATTCCACGCAGACGTCCAGACAGGTACTTGGTGGTACCATTCGACTCGGCGGAACCCGACCCTCGGTCACTGACTGTACTGGACAGTAGATCTGGTGCTGAACTCAGTGCGGCGCCTGTCCCGAGGTGCGAGTCATGACCGCGGACCAGATCCCGGTATGCCGCATTGAACGGGATCACCACAAAGACAAACACCAGTGCGGCCGAGCCAAGTACTCGAACCGGGAGGCGCCTGCGCACCGCAACATAGGCGACGCAGGCGCTCGCGATGGTTATTACGAACTGGCCTTTCATACCGCTGATCAACGCGAACGCTATTTCGATGAGGGCGAGCGTGGCCACACACGCGCGACGCCGGGCGCCACCGTGGCGGCCCAGATCGACCGTCGCAATCATCAGAGCGGCCACGCCGAGGTTGGCTGCTACTGACAGGGGATAGGCGAAGGCGCTCGAAGCACTGACACGCGTGGAGACGTCGCCCAGGTACCCGTACTGGCCGAGCGCCAGCAGAAGAAGCCTGGCTCCCGTGGCAGCGGACGCCAGGATCCATGGAACCGCGGGTGAGCGCAGACGGAAATGGGAACCTGGCGCCGCAAGCCTGCCGAACTTCCGTGCCACGGCCGTCGCCGCACGCCCCAGAGTCAGTAGATATCCGGCCGTCCAGATCGCGACGGCAAGGCTGACGACCTTGAGGGCCTCGAGCACGCTCGCTCGGTCGATCTGGGCGACCAGGCCCACCTGCGGAGCTGTCCATGTCGTCGTCAACAGACCAAGGACCAGGCCGGTCCATGCCAGATACCAGGGCCCAAGGCGAATCTGGCCGAGACCGCCGCTTCGGCCGCAGCGCGCGCCGACCAGCATGATCGCGCTGATGCATTCCAGCGTCAGCGCGACCGACCGCAGGGTGATCATGGAGTTCTCGGAGAGACTCCACAGCCCTTCTACTGACCACAGCACCAAACTCGCAGCCGCCAACGGAGCCCAGGCCACGGGGATGGCGGCCAATACCGGTGACGAGCGATGTCCCTGCGGCAGCGTCCCGACTGGGGTCACCACAAGATTTCCAGTAGCTGCGTGAGACGGGCCTGGTAGGTGTGATCCCGATGGCTTCGAACTGTCGCGGCATCACCGATAGAACGTGCTGCAGGTCGATCGCCTGTGCACCACTTGATGCGACCTATCAGTTCTTCGAAGGTCGTGAACCCAAGAACCTCCCGATCCTCTTCATACAGACTCTCCAGCGGAGGTCGACGCTCGCACAGGACAACGGCACCGCACGCCGCAGCCTCGAACAGGCGGCAGTTGACACTGGTCATCTCCGCCGGATGCAGGGCGTTCACGACCGCGAGTGCCTCGCGGAAGACCTTTGCCTTCTCGACCCCTGCCACGTAGCGACCCGTGTGCCTCCTGACAAGTCGCTCGTCCCGAAGCCATCTTGGAATCGGCGGGCCGTAGATCTGGACTTCGACCCCGTAACGGATCAGCTCTGTTATCAGCCGGGCGCGGCTGGGGTACATATTGCCGGCGAACACTACATAAGGTTTCTCCTCCACGGAGCCAGGTGGCCGGTGCCGGGCCGGATTGCAAGCCTCCGGTAGATAATGCGCCGGAAGGCCGAGGACGTCGACCAGTCTGGTCGTCAGCAGGGGGTCCTTGAAGAAGAGGGCGTCGTAGTCGCCCAGCAGAAACTGCTGGCGCCCCAGGTTGGCGACACAGTCAGGAAACCACAGGCACACGCGGATGCCGAGCCTCCTGAGGCTCCGCACTGTCTGCGGGAGAAGCGCCGAGATCGCTATCACTGCGCTCACGCCCTCGCGTTCTGCACGCTCCACGATCTGTCTCTGATAGGCTACGTCAATCCTGTCGAGCGCACTGCGCAGAGCAAGAACCGGCCTGCCGGCCCAGCCGTTCGGCGTTGGAACCGCAGGTCCGAGAGAAATCGGCTGGACGCCGATGTCGGGAAGACACTCCACGATGTTCTCAGCGAAGCTGTCGAATCCAAGCGGGCCGACCACTCCTACACGTTCCCGGCCGCCGGAGACTCGATCGTCGGTCACCACGGGGGCTTCCTCTACGTTTCCCACTCGAGTCATACGGCGCTTCCTCTTCCGGTACTTGTGGCGGCCTTCCGCATGAACGGCCCGCGCCGCATGGAAATCAGCTGCCTCGATCTCATCAGAACGGTGTTCAGTGGTATGTCGAGGACTCCCAGCACCGAACGGAGCAGCAGGATAAAGGTGATTCCGCTGGCGACGCTGGAGGCGATTGCCGCGCCATAGATCCCCATAGTCGGGGTCAATGCCACCACGAGTGCGAACTTGGCAACCAGGTCAATGAGCTCACACCGTGCCACCGCAATGTTCTCGCCCAGGCCGCGGAGGATCTCGTGCATCGTGCGGTTGCAGCCGATGAGCGCGACACCGCCGGCCATGATCCAGAGGAGGTCGACGCCGCCTCGGAACTGCTCACCCAGCAGTGCCACGAGAAAGAATGGAGCCGCGGCGCTGACAGCAATGACGATCAGGGTCCCACTCAGTAGGCTCGCGGACACCGCAGCGAAGGTTATCCGCAGAATACTGCTCCTGCGCGACACCTCGGTGGCCTCGCTCGACCTATATGCGGCCAGGCGGGGCATCGCGACGAGGCCGAACGCCGAGCAGAGCGGAATACCCACGATAATTATCGAGTTTGCGACTGTGTAGCGACCGAGCTGCGCCGGCTCCACCAGGACTGCCAGCAACAGGACGTCGAGCCTCGATGCCAAAGCGAGTGGAATGCTCGACAGTGTGGTGGCGGAGCCGTAGCGAGCAAGCTCCACGCCGACGTCACGGCGTACGCGGCCTCGCCCCGGCAGCGTCCGGCCACCGAGTATCGCCGCGAGCAGGGCCTGTAGGGCGATCGACGCGGTCAGGCACCATACGGCCCACGTGACCGTGAGCGTTGTCCCCAAAACGACCAGAAAGATCAATATGCAGTAAGCGGCCGGCTGCATCACGCGCACCAGGTTCCAGGCCGAGATGCTTGTCGCCTGTAGCGCGAATACCCAGCACGCACCGGCAAAGATCAGCGGCTGGGCTATGAAGGCCATGCGGAACGCGTCGACCGCCTCGGTCGTGATCCACGGAGCGGCGAGTATCCCGGCGACACCCACTGCCAGACCGCTCACGAAGAGAATCAGGGCTCCGGTTTTCACGACATCCCGACCCTGGGACGGGTTTTTCGCAACGAAGTAGCAGATCGCGGCGGTGATTCCTCCTTCGCAGATCGTGGCGGCCGTCATCGTATAGGCGACGATCGCCGCGTAGGTGCCTCGTCCAGACGCTCCCAGGACGCGTGCCAGAAAGAGTCCGCTGACGAGTCCGAAGAGGGTTATGAGGATGCTGCTGCCCGCCGTCGACCGAACCGCCCTGAAATATCCACCATCTGCACCTCGACGGCGGCGCCGTTTCCCTGTCACGTTGTCTGGTTTCTAGGAAAACGCACCCGCTTCAGCTGCGACACGACGTGGTCAAAACGTTCCCATTTCGGCGTCAACGCAAGAACATTGGACGAGAACCTGCCCTGGCCGGACAGCCCATGCGGACTCAGGTTCATAATCCGGTAGCCGAGGCTGGCGAGGTTGTCGACGATGGCGGCCGCTGTCATCCCACGTCGCTCGAGATGGGCTGGCAGAAGCTCCAGCAGCAAGGCCGGGCGCGCTGTCGAGAGGAGATCCGACGCGCCCTGCAGGACGTCCAGCTCGAAGCCCTCAACATCGATCTTCACCAACACGGGTGGCCGGCGGGTGGCGGCGTAGGCGTTCAGGGTGGTCAGTGGCACGCTGACATCAGGCTGACTGCCGTCGGTCACCGGGTGGGCGAGCCCGGAGGCGTTCCGGTGTATTCTCATGCCGATATTTCCCACGCTGGCGCCGACAGCGGAGGGCGAAATACGCACATTCTGCAGCTGGTTCTGTTCGACGAGTGCCGCGAGTATCGCTCGTGTCCCGTCCACCGGTTCGAAGGCGTGAACCTCTCCGTGACCGGCCACGAGCCCGGCCGCCCACAGGGTGTAGATGCCGATGTTCGCACCGACGTCGTAGCAGCAGTCGCCGGGCTCGAGAATGGCCGAAAAGACCGGTTCAAGGGCCGGTGGTCGGTAGGCCAGCGATGCAAGGGACATGACCGACCCATCTCGGCAGTTGTCCAGCGCGAATGTCATGCCATTTGCCAGCCGGCCAGACAATGGCCCTGTGTACTGCCCGCTTCGCCCCCGCACCAGAGACGTCAGCCGGTCCCGGCCCCTCATTTCTGGTAGCCACGCGCCAAGCCGGGTAGCCGCCCGCCAGCGCATCGGACCACTCGTACGAAGGTCTACATCAGATGAGATCTTCAAGCCCTCGTCAGACACGCGGCCTTTTTACCACGCCAACCGTTCGATGTAGCGGATCCGACCTGTGTCGCGCAATGTCGATCACCTGTTCGCCGGGTGCTTCAGAAAGACAGAAGAATTGCCACATGTCGCGACTGCGGCGAACAGGGAGGCATAAACGTACCCGGCAGGCCCGCGTCGGCGGACAGGGAGCCGGGAGCCGGATCCCCAGGCAAGGCAGGAGTCGCGCCCGCCTCGCGCGCGCTGTTGTCGGTGCGGTTCAGGGTAGGATCCCCGCCACCACAGGGCGACCACGCAACCGGCTCGACCCGGAATGCGATACGAGTCTGGCAGAGGATGGCACTGGGGAGGGGTGACCTCGCCCGCGCACGAGGCTCGCAGCTTCGTCGCAGCGGCAGTGCGAGGTACCTCGACGCCAAGGGACACGGGACCAGCATGGCGCCACACTGACCCGCTCGTTAGCGAGGCTCTGCCGGCGGATCACGGGTGGCCACCACCTGCTCGATCAGGAGAACGGGATTCCGTCGGTTTCCTCGCTGGAACGGAGCAAGGCAGGCACCAGGACCGCCACCGATAGAAACACAGCCGCCCTGAGCAATCGCCCCGAAACTGCCCATGACCTCGAATGTCCCGGTTTGGCGGGCGCGGAGCCCGACGCGCGAATCCCAACCCGCACCCGCCGGCCTCTATCGGTCGATAGACCCATTGAGATCGACGACTCGCCGACCCAGCCCGAGAATTCATCCCGGAATGCTCGATCAGTAGGATCACAGGCATGTTTCGATATTCCTTTCGCCGCACGGTCGCGACGAGAGAGCCGACCCAGAGTCCCAGCCGACTTCTACTCCTCGCGCCATCCCAAGGTCTCGGCGGCGGCATCGAGCGGTACCTGGCGACCGTGGAGGAATGCCTCCGAGCCGGCGGAGTCGAGGTGCACCGGATCGATATGCTTCGCCCGGGGCAGAGCCTCACCGCAGCCCACAGAGTCCGCTTCGTTCTCCGAGTGATACGCACCGGCCTGCGACTGGGACGGATGGACTGCGTGATGACCGGCCATCGCAACATGATCCCACTGGCAGCTGTGGTCGCGAAAATCGTGGGCGCCAGGACGGCCCCGATCGTATTTCACGGCAACGACATCTGGGAGCTGGGGCGGTCATATCGTGCCATGGTCTCTCGGAGCTCCACCCTTTCTCCTATCACCGTCAGTTCCTACAGCGCCGGGGCGTTGTCAACGCTCGGGCTCGCGCCGATTCTCCCGCCGGGTATCGCGCCCGCCTGGCGCACAACGCTCATCAAGGAGGGCCAGCAGCGAAGGGCACCGGCCGCCGTCCCAACAGTGCTGAGTGTGTTCCGACTGCCAGCCTGGGAAGACAAGGGCCTGCCCGTCCTGGCCGAGGCACTGGCGGCAATCAGACAGCGCACGGGGCCGGTTCGGCTTGTTGTCGCGGGCCACGGTCCGCAACCGAAGGCACTGCGGGACTTCGCCTCGGCTCATCCGGAGCTGGAACTGCATGAGAACCCCGATGACCATTTCCTTGCCAGCCTGTATGGCGAGGCCGATCTTTTCGCGCTGTGCACTCGCACCAGACCTCCGAGCACCGGCGAGGGCTACGGAATCGTGCTGCTCGAGGCCCAGCTCGCGGGATGTCCGGTAGTCGGTCCCGCATCCGGCGGATCATACGATGCGTATCACGACGGGCTGACGGGGCTGACGCCTGCAAACGAATCCAGTGAGGCCCTGGCTGCCGTACTGCTGGACCTGCTCACCAACAGGTCTCGCCTTGCTCGGATGAGCAGCCGCGCAGCCGAACTCGCGGCGGCCACAACTGATCCCGGCGAATACGCCCGAAGAGTCATCACCGCGCTTATCGGAGCTCCGCCGGCAGACAGTCAAGACCCCGATTTCCCCAAGCAGCGCACGGCCGCCGAACACCTGCTCGAGAGTAGCGTCCGAAGCTGATACCAGCTCAGTACGCCATCGTGATCGACCCGACGTGCCGTGCCCGCCGTACCGGGAACCGTGCCGTGCCCGCCGTACCGGGAACACTGCCTGCCCCCGTTCTCGATCAGCTGGCTGCCGCTGTCACCGACGGTCGTCACCGGCCGTCGGTGACAGCGGCCCGCGGCCCGCGCCGGGAACGGACCGCGGGGATCCCGGTGACCAGCGGGGTCAGGGCGTGGCCGTCGTGAAGGTTCGCCGGAGACACCGGCGACCAGCGGGAGACCGGCGGCGTCGGTGAGCACATGCAGCTTCCAGCCGGCCTTGCCCCGGTCAACCGGACTCGGACCAGTCAGCGAGCCCCCTTCTTCGCCCGCACGCTCGCGGAGTCCACGATCGCCGAGGCCCAGTCCACGTTCCCGGCGGCACCGTGCCGGTCAAGCACCGCCCGATGCAGCCGGGGCCACAACCCGGCCCGGGTCCAGGCCTGGAACCGACGATGCGCCGTCGGCACACTCACGCCGAACGACGGCGGCAGATCCCGCCACGCACAGCCCGACGTCAGCACGTACACCACCGCCGTGAGCACCGCCCGCTCCTCCGCCGGAGCCGTCCCCCCGCCCTGCGGACGCGGCGTGAAGGGGGGCAACAGAGGCTCCACGAGCTCCCAGAGCTCGTCCGGTACCAGCCGCAGGGCAAGGCGGTCACTCACCCCTCAGATCATGCAAGAAGATCCACTACACCCACGCGAGACACGCTCTAAACTGCGTTGGATGTTGACAAAATGGAGAAGACAAGCCGCTCCCAATCACGCGTTTCCACGGGAAAGAATATATCCAGTTAACGTCGGGTAGCCGGGGGATCTCACCCCCGGGGCTACCCCGGCTCCCGGCATGACGATCTCTCGTCACCGGGCTCCTGTCATCCCGTACGTGAGGATTCCGCGGCCCGTGACCACCGGGCGAAGAGCAGCGTGCACACGCCTGGTCACGAAGGAACTCACCAGCGCTTTCTCATACATGGACGCGTCAACGCCACCACTGGGAACCCCGGTGCGCGGCCGGCTATCCTCGGACGAGAGCCACCACCGGTCCATGCCGTTCCACCACCCTCAGCCCTGCCATCCGAGCCGCGTCGATAAGGTCCGTCGGGGCCACGACTTTCCCGCCGAAGCTGGTCTCATGCAACTCGATCACCGCTCGCCGGCATCCCTCCAGCGAGCCGGGGTCACCCAGCAGATAGGACGCCTCGCCACCCTCGATGTCCGAGACGAGGTCGAAATCGTCGATCCGATGTCTGGCCAGGATCTCCCGCAGCGTTGTGGACGGAACGGTGATCTCGCCGCCACTGAGCCCGTTATCGTTATCCGCCACACGCGAGCACTGGGCGCTCGCCGCGAGTTGGAACGGCACGGGCCCGGTCCGTTCGGTCACTGCCGCGTTTTCGACCTCAAGCGCGATATCGTGCCGGTAGCGAATCGCACGCCGACGTAGACCGTCGACGAGATGCGGGTTTGCCTCAAGGCACACCAACCGCCCACCTGTGCCCAGCACGGATGCGATGTGCGCGGTGGTGATCCCAAGGCTGGAACCGAGCTCAACCACAGTCCGCGCATCCTGGAGATGGCGGCGGATCATGCGTATCTCTGCGCTCTCGTATGTTCTCCAAAACATCTCCGCACGGACCTGTGGCGTGAATTCTGGATCACTCACATCGAACAACAGACCGTGATTGCGTATCCTGTTCCGAGTCGCGACCGAGACGATGTGCCCCATCGTCGGCCTGGTTAGCACACGCGCCACCTTGATCTTTACTCGAGGTGTCGCGGTCAGGTAGTTCGATGCCATTGACTCCAGTCTCCCCTGTCGACCGGCAACACCGGCGCATTGAGTGAAGGTGCACCTGTCGAGATATCAGATCTGCGCACTGCTCACCGATGAAAACGCCCGGACGAATCCTTCCACGGTCGCATCGATGCCGATCTCCGAGGCAATATTTGTGGATTCCTTGGACATTCTTTTCAGGTCTTCTGGTCTCCTGCTCAGATCGTCGAGGATTCGGGCGAGGTGCTGGACGTCCCCAACCGGATAGACGACGCCGTTTCGTCCAGACCGGACGTCGTCGGTCGCTCCGACCGAGCCCACCCTGTCCGTGGTGATAACCGGGAGGCCGCACAGCACCGCCTCCTTGATTGCCAGCGGATGCGCATCCTGTTCGGCTGGGTGCAGGCAGACATCCGCGGCCGCATAAAGCTTCGGCAAACGTTCCTGGTCGGCGAATCCGACGAGCCGCAGGGCGCCGTCCAGCTCCGTCGCGGCCGCCTCCAGGTGCGGCCGCAGTTCCCCGTCGCCCGCCAGCACCGCAACAATCGGAGTGCCGCCCGCTCCGGCCGACCTCACCGGAGCAGCCGTACCCACTGAATGCACTGGAACCTGTGAACGCGCCCAGTCCGGCGTGACGCGCGCGGTCGCGGGTGAGCCCGCCGCGATGACGCGCAGCGCGCCCGCGATGTCCAGTGGGCGCTTGCGCTGCACCAGCTTGCCGACGAAAAGAGCTACGAACGCGTCATCGTCGATAGCCAGTTCGGCGCGCACGGCGGCCCGGTGTTCCGCCCGTCTGAACAGCGCGGTCCGGAAGCTTTCCTCGTCGGTCGGGTATGGGGTCCGGAACATCCTGTTCCGCGGCACACCATAGTGTGCAAGGTAGGCCTCGTTGTTGTCACCGATAGTGGCGAATCCGCGGAACAGCCGGAGCAAGGGTGGCAACGCGAGCCGCTTCGCGGCCCGTACCGGAAGTCTCCGTGGGCCGAGCAGCTCGCTGTCGCTGTACATGAGGGCTGGTACTCCACGCAAACGACACCACGCGATCGCCGCGAGGGCATACGCATGCATGTACCCGTGGACGAGGACACATTCCGGACGGAATTCATCGAGCCGCCGCAGGAGTTGCCGGGCAGCCTTCCGGCAACGATTTGGAGAGCGCCAGTCAATCCCCGGATCAAGATCCGCAACGAACTCGTGTGGGTACCCGGATGTGATCGTCGAATCCCACTGAACAGTGATTCCGAACCCGTCGTCATGGTAGCTGTCGAGTCCTGCCCGGGACATGAACATGACCCGTAGGTCGACGCACCGTCCGGCCAGCGCCCGATAAAAGGGCGCGAAATGCTGGATCGGGTGCGAGACGACGACCGCAACTCTCGGCGGATCGTGGGGACGCAACATTGTTCGACGTATCCTCCTAGTCCCCCCGACCTTCCTGGAAAGCGGACCTCGGCCGGTATGGCCGCAGAATCACACTCACCACGGAGATCCTCGTATCGCTGGATCCAGCCGCATGCGGCGGCAGATGGCGAAATCGTGACGGCCAGCCCGACAGAAGTCAAACTCCGTGGTTGTCATGTCGCCAGCGCACCGGCAAAATTCCCGCCAGCAGTATATTGCAGCCGGCACGCCGCAAATCTTGGTCCATGGGGCACCGGACGCAGCATCACGACAAATCCTCAGCCAGTCCTGCCCCGGACAGTCAGCAGGTCCGCCGTTACGACTGCGGCGACGACGCAGGCTGATCGAGACTTCTCCGCGGGTGGGGCATGTGCGCGGCCTCGGCCCGCTGCTCGGAGAGTTCGGCTCGGAACCAGTCGATGGTCCGGCCAAGGCCATCCCGAATGTCCACAACGGGTGCCCAGCCCAGCTCCGCGCGAGCCCGCGTGATGTCTGGCCGACGGATCAACGGATCGTCACCTGGGCGGGGCGTGAAGGTGATCGGAAGATCCACACCGCATACCTCGATAACGAGACGGGCCAGGTCCAGAATGCTCATCTCGTGGGGATTTCCGATGTTCAGTGGTCCGGCCATGGTGCCGGCCAGGACCCGTATCACGCCTTCCACCAGATCGTCGACATAGCAGACTGACCGTGTCTGCGTTCCGTCGCCGGTGACCGTCAGCGCCTGCCCGGTCAGGGCCTGGGTGACGAAGGTCGGAATCGCCCGGCCGTCGTCCGGACGCATCCGCGGGCCGTAGGTGTTGAAGATCCGGACTATCGCGGTATCCAGGTCCTGGGCCACCCTATACGCCGAAACAAGCGCCTCGGCGTATCTTTTCGCCTCGTCATACATGCTGCGCGGACCGATCGGATTCACGTTGCCCCAGTACTCCTCCGGCTGTGGATGCACCTGCGGGTCGCCGTAGACCTCGGAGGTCGAGGCCAGGATGAACCGGGCACCTTTGCGACCGGCGGCCTCAAGGGCGTTGAGCGTGCCGAGAGCACCCACCTTAAGCGTTTCCAAGGGAAACCTTTGGTAGTCGACGGGAGATGCCGGCGAGGCGAAGTGGAGAACGGCGTCGACCGGGCCGGGCACGTCGATCGCCGCAGTAATGTCCTCACAGCGAAAGTCGAAGTGGGGATGATCCACAAGGTGCGCGATGTTTGCCATTTTCCCGGTCAGGAGGCTGTCCAGACACACCACCGCATCGCCCAGTTCGAGCAGGCGGTCACACAGATGACTGCCGACAAATCCGGCACCTCCGGTAACAACGACACGCATGGGAGTACCCCTTCCCTTTCTCACCGAGTGGTGATCGTGCACCAACTGGCTGCCGTGTGCCGATCCCTGGTCGGTGACGCCACCGTGGCCGCCTGATCCTGGGCGGAATGCCGGATCGGTCAGCAGAAACGGAGAGAAGCGCCCGAGTTACCGGAAGCCGCGTCCGACAATAGCTGCGACGCCACTGTGAATCCACGACATCGCACTGCACGTTTTCACCGGCCGAAATATGCCGCGCCGCCCTCTCCGCCCGCCTTGCCTAGCTGAACCGCGGGGTGGCCGCCAGCGCGCCGACGGTTTGACGTGCCCATGCCGTGTAACGCCTCATTCCGGCAGGTAGGGCGGCTCCAACCGCCCGATGCTCGCCTCGGACAACACGTGGGTGATGAGGTCCGCCCAGTGGTGCATGTCGGCGGACTCGAGAGTCGGATGGACGAGGAACGCCAATGATGTCCGGGCCAGTTCGGCGGCGGTCGGCAGCGCATGGGCAGGTCTCCACGCGGCGGGGAAGGCCGCTTCGCGGTAGACCTCACCGCAGCTCCCGACGCTGCACGGGACTCCGGCGGCGACGAGGGTAGCCAGGATTCGGCCCCGATCCCAGCCGTCGCGCAGCCGCTCCGGCCGGATGAACCCGTACCAGCGGTAATAGGCGTGTTCGACCCACGGCGGTGGTGTGGTCGTACGCAGGACGGGCAGCCCGGCAAGCCGCGCGGTGAGGACAGCAGCGTTCCGACGGCGCGCCGCGAGGTCGGCAGGCAACCGCGGCAGGGCGGCCCGCCCGACGGCGGCCGCTATCTCGTGCATCCGGGCGTTGGTGCCGAACGAGTCATGTACCCAGCGATATCCCGTGCCAGTGGCGGGCTGATGCGCCTTTTTCCAGCTCTTGCCGTGATCTTTGTAGGACCACGCCGCCTGATGCAGTGCGGGATCATTTGTCGTGATCATTCCCCCTTCGCCGGCCGTGGTGAGGATCTTGTCCTGGCAGAAGGACCAGGCGGCCACATCGCCCCAGGAGCCGACAGGGCGTCCGTGCAACCGCGCACCGTGCGCCTGCGCGCAGTCCTCGACTACTGCGATGCCGTACTCGCGCGCGAGCTCGAGCAGGCCCGCCATCTCGACCGGCCATCCGGCGAGATGCACCGCGACGACGGCCTTGGTCCGCGCTGTGATTCCGGCCAGTACGGTCTGCGCGGTGAGGTTCTGGGAGTCGGGGTCCACGTCGACCACGACAGGTCGGGCGCCGAGCGCGACGACACAGCTCGCGGACGCGATGAAGGTTCGACTCGGCACGATCACCTCGTCGCCCGGACCGACGCCGAGGACCCGTAGTGCGATCTCGAGCGCCATCGTTCCGTTCGCCACAGCCACGCCGTACTCGCAGCCGACCGCTGCCGCGAACTCCTCCTCGAATCGACGGCCCTGAGTGCCGGTCCAGTAGTTCACCGCGCCGCTGCCGAGCACCTCGACGGCGGCGGCGACCTCGGCATGGCCGAAGACAGGCCAGGTGCCGCGCACCGCGGATTCTTCCCGGGGCGCGACGGTCTGGGCTCGCAGTCGCACCGGGGTCAGGCCGGTGGGCATGGACTCGGTCATGCGACGCCTCCGGCCAGCACACGCGGCGGTGGGTGCTGGCCGTCTCCGGTCCGGTCAGCGCTCAGGGGCGCAACGGTGCGCGGGTGGCCGCGACGCCGGCGAGGATGCGATCCGGCCGCTTGCCCGCAGCGGCATCCGCCCTCGCCCTGGCAGCTCCCGAAGTCCTGGGTGACGCCGTCGGCGCCGTAGGTGCCGGCACCAGCCACCGCCGTCAACAGGGCACGCCAGAGGATGACGAGGTCGAGACGCAGGCTCCAGTTGTCGATGTACCACAGGTCCAGTTCGATCCGGCGATCCCAGCAGATCTGGTTCCGGCCGTTGACCTGGGCCCAGCCGGCGATTCCCGGGTGCGCCCGGAGCCGGCCCATCTGTCTGGCGGAGTATCGATCCACCTGGCTTCGTACCGTCGGCCGGGGCCCGACCAGGCTCATCTGCCCAGCCAGCACGTTGAACAGCTGGGGCAGCTCGTCGATGCTCGCCCGGCGGAGCACGCGCCCGACTCTGGTTGTCCTCGGGTCGTTTCGCCCGGCCAGCAGCCCGAGTCCGGCTTGCTCGGTTCCTACCGTCATCGTCCGCAGTTTGAGCATCGTGAACGGTTCACCGGCGACGCCGACTCGCTCCTGCCTGAACAGCACCGGGCCGCCGTCGTCCACCTTGATGGCAGCCGCGGCGAAGGTCAGCACAGGCATGGCCACAGCGAGGCCCGCCAGGGATCCAACGATGTCGACTGCCCGTTTCACGCCTGGAAGGGGCACCTGCTCGACGGATGGGGAGGACCATCCGGCGGAGGGCTGCGTGGCCAGGTCCGCCGGCGACGCCGGAGGAGGCGCTGAGCGCTGCCGAGGTATCGCGACCGTAGTCATGTCCACATGCGAAACTTACTATGAGTAAGATCATTGTTACGTCAAGGGGCCGCTGTACTCTAACGGTGAGTCACTTTGAATCACCACACGTAGTGGCAACCGTCCTGGGGACGCGGCACCGGCCGTGCGGAGGGGATGAGAACATTGCACCGAGCCCGACTTTTCCGCGCGAGGGCGGCATCGGATGCCGCACCCACCGCCGGCCTCGCGGCCGGCTACGCGCGCCTCATCCAGCGCGGCTCCCGCTGCGCCGCCCTGGTCGCCTCCTGGAGCAGGATCATCCTGGTGCGGATGACGCAGCCCGGAATCCAGGTGGGGTTCGACTCCTTCATCGGGCCCGGCTGCACGATCCGCTGCGCTCCCCGCGGCACGATGGTCCTCCGGCGTACCGTCCTCATCCGGAATGTCCAGCTCGAGGCCGCCGACGGAGCGCGCCTCACCCTCGACACGGCCGTTCTCGGCGCCCACTGTGTGGTCGTGGCCCGCCAGCGGGTGGTCGTCGGCGCCGGCAGCCTGCTGGCCGAGATGAGCGTGGTCCGCGACCAGGACCACGTGGTCGGCCCCGGTATCCAGGGCACCGCGATGCTGTTCGCCGCGGCGCCGGTGACGCTCGGGCGCAACGTTTGGCTTGGCGCGAAGGCCACTGTGCTGCGGGGCGTGACCATCGGCGACGATGCGGTGGTCGGCGCGGGCGCGGTGGTGACCAGAGACGTACCACTCGGGGCCAGGGTCGGAGGCGTGCCAGCGGTGCCGTTGGACACGTCTCGCCGCGATGCCGCGCCTGCCGGTGAGCGGACCGATGTCGCCGCCGCAGTCCCGGCCACGGCTGCCGCCCCGGTCGTTCTGCCTGCGCCGCGCTCCGCGGTGCAGCCGATCCCCCCGGGCGAGCCGGCTCCGCGAGAGCCCCACACCCGGACTCGGTGACACGGAAGAACCTCACACCGTGAGCACCCCGACCCGGGCGGCGGGTGGGTCAGCCGGGAGGGTCGCTGACCCGCGGCCCGCCCGGCGTCAGCGGTGCTCGAACAGCTCCTGCAGCCGCCGGTGCTTCTCCTGCTCGGGCAGCAGGCCGGTACCCACCGAGGCGGCGAGAGTACGGGCGCGGAAGTCCGCAGCGGATCCCACGACCCGCGCCGGCACCCCGGCCACCACCGACCCCGCAGGGACATCCCGGTTCACCAGCGCACGCGCGCCGATCACGACCTCGTCACCGATGGTCACCCCGGGCATGATGAGCGCACCGAGACCGATGAAGACGTTCGACCCAACGGTGATCGGGGCGACGACGTCTGCCTCGGGATGATCGTCACGCAGAACCCAGACGGCCCCGTCGTGGGTCACGAACCTGACCTCGGCCGCGACCACCACGTGGTCACCGAGGCGGATCAGGTACGGCTCACTACCGAATGTCGACCCGGTGACGCCGATCAGCCGGCAACGGTCACCCAGGCGTACCCCGATCCGCCGGGCGTAGCCGATCGGATCCGTCCGCTGCTGGTAGCGCAGGTGAAGGGCGGCCGGGGCCCGGCGGACGATGCCGACGAGGCCGTCAATCCCGTGCTTCGGGCGCTGGTACCCATGCTCGGTCACTGCCTGTGCTCCCATCTCACGATCCGGCCGCACCGAGAATCGCGTCAGCGATATATCTGCGGTTCTTCTCCTGATCGAGCAGTTGCTCGGCCCGCGCACGCGCGGCCCGCCCGCGCCGAGCCAGACCGTTCTCACCGGTCTCCCCCCGCAGCGCCGCCTGGTGCAGATCGAAGGCCGCGCGCAGGGCGACCGTGAGGGCCGCGGGATCGCCGGGCGGCACCAGCCAGCCGTTGTGGTCCCCCACCAGCTCCGGCAGCCCGCCCACAGCCGACGCGATGCTCGGCACCGCGCAGGCGGACGCCTCCGCGACGGCGCCGTAGTTCTCCGACAGCGACGGGCTCACGCTCACGTCGGCCGCCGCATAGAAGGGACGCACATCCTGGGCGGGGCCGGCCCAGACCACCGAGGCGGCGCCGGACAGCCCGGCGGCCCAGTCGCGCAGCCGGTCACGGTAGGCGTCGCCGCCCGGTCCGTGTCCACCGCCGACCAGCACCAGCGTCGCGGGCCCGGAGCGCTCCGTGAACCGGGACCAGGCCTCGAGCAGGACCTCATGCCCCTTGATCCCCTGCCCCCGGTGCACCAGCCGCTTCGGCGGGTAGAAGTAGGCGACGCAGACGGCGACGAAGGCCGACGGGTCCAGGCCGAGCTCCGCTCTCGCCTTCGCCCTGGCGTCATCACCGGGCGGGACGAACGACACGAGGTCGACGCCGTAGGAGGCGGTCGGCAGCCGATCCGGGCGCACACCGAGGGCGAGGTAACGCTCACGGAGGTGCCCCGACGAGCAGACGACCAGGTCGTCCGCCCGGGCAAACCAACGCTCCACCAGCTCGATCAGCCGGTTCTCCAGGTAGAGCGGCCCCGCGACCATGTGCACCCGCGCCGGCCGCCGGGTCGGGCCACGCCCGAGGGAGGCAAACCGCGCGAGCACCGCGGAGGCGTACAGGTGGTAGTGCAGCACATCCGGGTCGAGATCGCGCAGCAGCGTGCGGAGCTGCCACACACCGGCGGCCTGCCGCAACGGCGAGCGCGACGGGACCGGTGCCGGACTGCGCACGACCCGGATGCCGCGCTCGGCGCAGCGCCGCGCGAGCGGGCTGTCCTCCTCGGGAAGCAGCACGACCACCTCGTGACCGTCGTCAGCCAGCGCCGTCAGGATGGGGATCGTCCACAGGCAGCCGTTTCCGGTCTTCAGAACAGTCACGATCCTCATCACCGGCCCGCCTCTCGGCCGCCGCCCCGCTCCCCGCCGCCACGTTCCCCGCGCTGATCCCCGCCGTGCTGTTCGTCCTCCGGCCGGCGCGCGACCCAGATGCAGCTGGCCCCCCAGCGGCGGAGCACGGGCAGTTTGTCGACGGTGAGGCCGAGCGGCCGACTGATCGACCCCGGCAGCTGAGCAAGCCACGGCATCGACCAGGTGGCGAGCGTGAGAAGGGTTCCGTGCAGCCTGACGTCCACCACCTCGAAGCCGAGGCCACGCAGAATCGCGGACATCTCCTCCGGGGCGAAGGCGTACTGGTAGAAGTCCTCCCATTCGTCCGGTGCCGCGGTGGGAGCCACGTCCGGTCCGTTCTCATAGAGATGTCGCCGGCGCTGCAGATACTCGTTCAGGCACGGCGTGGACACGATCGCGACCCCACCCGGCTTCAGAACGCGGTAGGTCTCGGCGAGTATCCGCTCCGGGCCCTCCGCGAAGTGTTCGCACACCCCCGGTGAGTAGACGGCGTCGTAGCTGCCATCAGGGCAGTCGAGTTGTCGGACATCCCCCGACCGCAGGGGCACATCCGGAAGCAGCGTGCGGATCCGGGCCAGTGTCTCCGGGGCCCAGTCAACGCCTTCCGCCGCGAAACCACGGGCCCGGGCCGCGACGGTGAAGTGCGCCAGACCGCAGCCTGCTTCGAGGACCCGCCCGCCTGGAGCCGCCCAGGACAGGAAGGTGGACCGCAGCTGATGAGGCAGGTGTCCGCGCCGGCTCCGGCGATACGACAGACCGATGTCCTGCCAGACGCCGTCCCAGTAGGCCGCATCCGCCTGGGCCGAGAAATAGGCGAGCCGGCCGCCGTGGGCTCCTGGCAGCCACACCACTCGGAATCCCCTGACCGCCGAGGCCGCCCCCGGTCGGCGGACGCCGCGTCGCCGGATCCCGCCGTTGCCGTTGCCGTTGCCGGCGCCGGGAACGGCCCGGCCCGGCCCGCGGTTGATCTCACCCGGGTCGGCGGCACCGGATCGGACCGGGGTCCGTTGAGCTGGCATGGCGGGCTCCCGCTGTTCGTGAGCTGGAATCGACGGCCGGCGCGACGCGACGGACGGAAATGTGGCTGGGGAAATGTGGCTAGGTGGTGCCAGCAGGCTCCGGTTTGGTCGGCGCGAGACTCATCGGCTCGTCGCCGGTCCCCCGGGGCTTGCGGGGATCATGGGGCACGCGAGGATCACGGGGCACGTGGGGATCACGGGCCATCGCGGCTCTGGTCCACAGGCTGACGACCCCATAGGCGATCAGGCTCGCCCACGCCGCGCCCACCATGCCCGCCGCCGGAATCAGGATGACATCAGCGGCCGCGACCACGACCAGTCCGACCAGGCCCGCCGCACCGCACGCCTTGGTCCGGCCCTGACCGCTCAGGACCCGGGCGTCGATCTGGAAGGCCACCAACAGAAGCTCGGCGACCAGAAGCACCCGTAGCGGGGTGACCGCGCTCCGATAGGCATCGCCGAAGAAGAACAGAACAAGGTGGTCCGCGGCGAGCCACATGAGCGCGGCGACTCCGGCCATCACCGCAAACACGCGAACCAGTTCGGCGAACACAGCTCGGGTGCCCATCGTGCCGCTGGCCACCCGGTAGCAGAGCACCTGGCCCCAGGAGGACGGGACAAGCCGGAGAATCTCACTCGCGGTCGCCGCAACGCTGTAGATGCCCACGGCCGACGTCCCCGACATCACCCCGATCAGATACCGGTCGAGCCGGAAGGTCATCGACATCGCGGTGTTCATGCCGAGCGCGGGAACGCCCGTCCGGATCAGCAGCACGGATGCGGCACGGTCCAGCTGGGGCCGGCTCACCAGACCCGCCCGCCGCAGGAGAAGGAACCCGGCGACGCACTGGAAAGCGCCCGCGACGACGGACACCGCGAGAACCGGAGCCACTCGCAGCGTCCCGGCCGATACCTGCAGCACGGCCAGGGCCGCCAGCTGCGCCAGGCAACCCGCCGTGTTGACGAGGGCCGAGGCGATCACCTGGCCGACCGCGTTCAACGTGTCGATCAGCTGGATGCCCAGCAAGGTCGACACGGACAGCAGCCCGGTGAGCACCAGAATTCCGGGACCCCGCTCGGGCGCGTCCGCCAGCCAGAGGGTCGGCCCCACGATGCCGGCGGTAAGCAGGCACTGCGGCACCAGGAGCAGCAGGCTCAGCCCGAGTACGTGGTCGACCGAGACCCGCGGGTCCGTGCGCCCGAGATAGTACCGAGCGGAGGTACCCGTACCCAGCGCGACGAACATCCCGGTGAGACCGGTGACCGTCAGGATCAGGACGAGCTCGCCCCGGCCCCCGACGTCCAGGGCGCGTGCGGTCATCACCGCGACGACCAGGTTCGTCAACGCAGCGCCCAGCGCCGCGGCGGATACGGCGACAGCGGGACCGGCGACACCGGACGCCCGCGCCGCGGAGCGCCCGGCCCCACGCGAGACCGCGCGGTGGCGCCCGCCCGGGGAAGGTGGCTCGGGATGAACGTCGCCCCCGCCGGCAGCACTACCGACGGCGCCACCGGCAGCACCACCGACGGCGGAACCGTGCCCGGCAGGCGGGACAGTGCCGGCACCGGCCCGGCGCACGCCGCTCATCGGGAGGCCAGCGAGCGCAGACCGGCACTCGTCCCCTGCGCCCCCCGCATCCTCTGCGACCCGGGCGACCCCTGCGGCGCCAGTCTCGCCGGCCGCGCGGAGTCGTTCAGGCTGCCGGAGCCCACCTGCGGGGCACGGTTCCACCGGCCGGGCGAGGCGCTGCGCCACCAGTGCCCGGCCGCTCGGACCGCGACCAGCACAACGGTGCCGACCAGGACCTGCATCGGCAGCGGGGTGAAGTCGTTGCGCACCCCGATCAGGAGCGGCACAAGAAGGACGCTGCAGGCCGCGTCGGTCCACCTCGACCGCCAGCCGTCGAGCCAGCCGCACAACAGGCCGATGACGAAGAGGATGGCCACCACGCCGGGAAGGCCGAAGTTGTAGTAGGCCTCGGCGATCGGAGAGCCACCGATCGGACCGGATCGTTCTCGGATGACCGTGTTGAACAGCCGGTCGTCGATCTCGGCCGGTGGCTGCGGGATTCCGAGCAGGCGCCCTTCGATGATGCGGGCAAGCTGACCGGTGTAGGTCCGGCCGCCCGCCGCGGGTTCGCCGTACCCGTCTCGCCAGGTGACCGCCTCCGCTACGGGACGAAGCGACGCCCCCATCTCGGCCAGACCGTCGAGGGGTCCGAAGCCGATCTGGCTCAGCGTGACCTCGGCCAGGCCATGCTGACGGATGTCCCGAAGCGCCCCGACGGCGCTCAGGAGGGCGACTCCCGCCAGCAGCGCGGCCCCTATCCCGGTCCAGCGGCTCGATCCGCGTCGCCCGCCTCGTTTTCCCGCGACGACGGAGTCGCGGGAAAACGAGGCGGGCAGGCGGATCTCGAGGCCACGACCAGCGGCTTTGGCCGGCGGAAACGAGGGGACGTCGCCGGACCGGCGCATCATGTGAGCCACGGCGGCCGCAGCCACCGGGAACAGGATGGTTCCCCGCATACCCAGTGGCAACGCGATCAGCGCGAACAGCCCGAACATCAGGTAGCCCGTCCGGCGTATCCGCCGCCCGCCATCGACGGTCAGCAGCATGAGGCCGAAACCCAGACCGAAATCCAGATAGGGAACCAGCGGATCGCGATATGCCAGGGTGATCAGGTCCTCGTACGATCCGAACAGCAGGCCGCTCCCGCCAGCCCGCCTGATCAGCAGGAGCATCAGGCTGATCGAGGCGGCGAGGATCGCGAATCCGACCACGCCGGTCGCGGCCGACCTCGTCGGCGGTGCAGGTATGTCGGCAGGCATGTCCGTACCGGTCGACCGGTCGCGGTACACCCGGCCAGCCGACGAAGCAGGCAGGGACATTCCCACCGCGGCAGCTGCCACGCCGATCGCCGCGATCGTGAAAATCCGTCCCGTCGAGACGGACAGGATCCAGTCGAAACCGAGCTGCCCGTCGCTGGAGACCAGTGGGCGGTGCAGCGCGAGCGGCAGCGCGAGCCCGAAATGGAACAGGACCAGCAGTACGAGGTAGACCGCCGAACACGAGAGGACGCCCTGCGTCCGGGCCCGGACGCAGAGCGCGACGAGGCACCCGAGCAGGCTGAAGGTCACCGCCGCGACCCCGGCCGGAGGCAGTGCCGAGATCTCCTCCGAGAACGCCAGCAGAGCTGCGAGAATGCCGCCGGCGCCCAGCCGGAAGGCCAGCACCCGCGGGCCCACACCGAAAGCGACGGGCACGCCGGTTGTCACTGATCCCACAGGCTGGTCATGCCGCGCCGCCACTGGTCCATCACGAACGGGGAGGAGGAGAACGCATGAAGTGCCTGTACGCGCTGCGCCGATGTGGGCGGTGCGGCCAGCATGCCGGCCGCGGCCTCGGCCCAGGCCTCGGAGGCGCAACCTTGCGGCACCGTCGTCACGCCGTCGAGCAGGCGGCCGATCTCCACGACTCCGGGCAGGTCCGGAGCAAGCACCGGCGTGCCCACGGCGCAGGCCTCGAGGACGACGGTCGGCAGGCCCTCGTGCCGTGAGGTCAGCAGCAACAGGTCAGCACCAGCCATCAGGCCGGGGATGTCGAACGACTCGCCGGGCAGGTCGAAGGCGTCGGCGACCCCGCCGAGCTCGGCCCGGCGACGCAGCTGGGCCGACTCGTGTGCGTCCTGGCGGCCGACGACGCGCAGCCGGGCCGGAACACCGCGCCGCCGCAACGCGATCAGAACGTCAACCGCGGCGCTCCGGTTCTTCACCGGATCGGGCCGCCCGACGTGCACGATGGTGGGCCGCCATTCGGCCGCCGCCGTGGAGGCGACGGCGGCAGCGACGACTGGGGAGGCTGGGGAGGCTGGGGAGGTGGTGACGAGCGCGCGCTCGAACGGTGCCGGGTCCAACCCGTTGTAGAGCACCCGGCAACGACGCTCCCGCTGCCAGTCCGACCGCCACAGGCTGGTCATCGTGGCCTCGGCGACCGCGACGAGATCGGTGGCGAACCAGTCGATCAGCTGCCGCATCACCGCGCGCTGGACACGTCCCCGCAGGCTGGCACCGTGGCGGTCGCCGGTGCTGTGAAAGTGCGCCACCCGCAGGGGCACGCCGGCGGCCCTCGCGATCAGCAGGATCGCCCCGGAGAAGGTGGCCACACACGAATGCACGACGTCGGGTCGCAGTGCGCGCAGCAGGCGGAGGAAACGCACCGGAAAACCCAGGTCGAGGCGACAGGGGTGGACCGAGCCGCCCAGCGAACGGATCTCCTCCGCCAGGGCGCCGGGACGGCCGGTGAGGGTGACGAAGACGAACCGGTAGCGATCCGGGTCCAGATTGCGCATCAGGTCGACGGTGCGCAGTTCGGCACCGGCCCGGTCCATGACACCGAACACGTGCAGGACCGTACGGGGCCGCGGGCGCGCGGACGCCCGGTCCGCGACACTCATCGCCCGGGCCTGACGAACGGTCCGGCGGTTTCGCGGGGGCCGGCCCCGCGCTCCGCCGGCGCGGCGGCCGCCGCGGTGACCTCTCGCAGCGTCCGATGAAAGGAGAGGATGACCGGCCGGATCGTTTCGAAGGAGTGCTCCCTCGCGGTTGCGAGGTTGCGCTCGGAGGCGGCAAAGTACCGGTCCGGGCTCGCGATCAGCTCGCTCAGCGTCTCCGCGAGCCGCCTGGGATCATCCGGCGGCACGAGGTCGCTCGGCGGCAGGAACTCGACCACGCCCCCCACCGCGGACGCGACCGCGGGCAGCGCCCGGGCAGCGGCCTCGGCCAGGACCCGCGGAAGGCCCTCGGTCCTGGAGGGGAGCACGAACACATCCGCGTCGTCGAGCGCCGCTCGAACCTGTGCACGGCTGCCAAGCCAGCGGATGAAGCGCACGTCCCCGCCGAGGCCGCGGTCCACCGCCCGCCGCACGATCTCGTCGTGATGCCGGCCGTCACCGACGATGGTCGCCATCACCGGGATGCCGTTGGACCGCATCAGCGCCACCGCGTCGATGAGGACGTCATGCCCCTTGTACACACGTTCCTGCGAACCGATCGTCAGAAGGCGCACCGGTCGGCCGGGGCGCGAGTGCCCGGGCCCGGTCGCACCCCACTCGCCGGGGGCTCGGCGGGGTGCCGGAACGAAGTCCTCGTCCTCCAGCAGCGACCCAGGGCAGCTCATCATCGGCACCCCGGGGCGGGCCGGGTACCTGCTCTGCAGGACATTCCGCGTGACGTAGCTGACGGCGGCGGCGCTGCGGCACTGGCGGGCGAGCAGCTGGCCGGCGAGCAGCGCGGCAGGGCGGTGGTCAGCGAGCACCTCGGCCACGTCTCCGACGACCTCGAGCCCGAACGGCACCCGCCGGCGCCGGAGCTCACTCAACAGAACCGTGCCGACCAGGCCGGGAACCCGCGCGACGAAGGCAGTGTCCGCGGCCGGGCGGTGGAGCTCGGCGACCGCTCGACGCAGCGCGCCGCGCAGCACGGGCCAGCGGCGTGCGTAGGCCGCGACGCCCTGGAAGGTCGGCAGCGGCAGCACGCGGACTCCGGTGCCCTCCACCGGGATGCCGTCCTGGTCGCCGGCCGCGCCGCGGGCCACCCGGGCGGCGAGCAGCACTTCGTCGAAGACACCGAGATAGCTGGCCCAGGTCGAGTAACCGGCGGCGGGGTTCGGCGTCAGCACACGGCCGTCCTCGTTCTGCTGCAACCTTGCTTCGGTGGCGACAACGATCCGCATGGTCTCCCTCAGCCCAACCAACCTTGGAACGATTTCGGCAACCCAGCGTACTCATTCAGATACAGAGAGCAGCTCGATCCGGCGCCGTGTCGCGGGGACCCCGCGGCTGCCACCGCGGGGACCCCGGATCAGTTCGGGGCAGGTGTCAGGTGTCAGGTGTCAGGTGAGGCAGGCAACCGCGTCCGTCTGCTCGGCACAGGCCTTGTTGAGCAGGTCGATTCGGTCAAGCTGCGCAGACAGCCCGATCGGCTCGTCGGCGACGGCGTAGATGTTGGCCACGCCCACCTGGATGACCGAGTAGGTGGGCAGCGTCCCGCCGGGGAACAGCACGGGACCGGTCAGCACCAGCTCGATCGCCCGGACACTCAGCGACGTGGCATCCGAGATCTGCCGGTTGATGTACAGAACGCCCACCCCGGGGATGGGAATCTCGGTGCCCGGGTCAACCGGCCCGACGTACGGCACACCGTTGATGGCCAGATCGGCGACGCTCGTGCCGGTCGAGTCGAAGGTCGAGGTACCGCCGTCGTAGGACACGTTGGCCTTGGCCGTGATCGCACTCGCGGTCACCACACCACCGAGCAGACTTATCCCCGCGACCGTGCTTGTGGTGGAGCCCGATGAATCCGGGCTCCCGATCGTGGCCTCACCGATCTCCGTGATCGCGCCGGTCGTGATCACCCCCGGGACGGTGATCCCGAGCGCGGTGTCGGTCGAGGTCCCGCCCGTGCAGGGCACACCGGTCGCGGCCAGAGGCCCGACGGTGAGCGGTCCCGCGGACACCAGGTTGCTGTAGGCGACCCCGGAGATGATCACCGGCAGCGGCGGCCGGAAGAACGAGTGGGAGTAACCGATCGTGATCGAGGTTCCCGCGAGCGGCCCCAGGGTGATGTCGAGCGAGAGCCCGATCGTGACGAGGCCGATGTTGCCCGGGACGGGGATCTGCCGGTTGACCACCAGCGAACCGACTCCCGGAATGGCGATCCCGGTGTTCGGCGCGACCACCCCGTCCAGGATGGTGATGCCGCTGAGCTTGAGGTCCGTCACCGTCACGGAACCCGTCGAGGTGACCGTCCCGTCGGCCGCGCTCGTCGCCGTCGTGGTGATGTCAATGGCGTCGGCGGAGATCAGGGGAAGGAGGGGGGTACCGAGCAGGTCCAGACCGAGGAGCTGGCTGGTCGAGGTACCGGTCTGCACCGGCCCGACCGCGAGCGTCGACACTGTGTTGGTGCTCGCTCCCGCGTTCAACGAGAGTGCCGGGATGGACACCGCGCCGCCGTTCGAGCGGCTCACCCCGCTGGCTGTCGTACATCCGAGGCCTTCGGGGAAGGTGGCCCCGGAGTCGATCACGCCACCGACCGTCACCTGGGTCGAGTAGGCGAGCTGGTCGTACACGGCAGGGGGGGACGCCGCCGTGGCGCTCCCGCCGGTCAGAACGATCGTGCCACCCGCGACCGCGGCGGCGACGATCCCGCTGACGGACCGGGCGAGCCTGAACCTCCCGCCACGGCATCTCACTTGCACTTCGCGCATCTAGTCACTCCATTCGACTTCGTCAAGTCGATCAGCATTAACGGAGAGTGACGTTAACTGTGATTACGCTGAGTAGCGGCTCGCCCCGCCGACGCGAGGTCGGGATCGGATCGGTACGCCGCGCATCCTTCCTGTTGGTCAGGACCGGCAGGAAGGAGGCGCGGCGCCCGCGTGGGATTCGGCTCCAGCGTGGCTGCGGGTCGGGCCTCCAGCGCCACGGCTTCGATCGAACAGCGCGGCGATCAGTACCAGCCAAGCTGCGGCACGGGCGGCCGGTGGTGAGCGGGAACCCCGACGGCCACCACCTCGGCGGGAAGCTCCCGGATCACGACCGCGCCGGCGCCGACGACCGCGCCGGCCCCGACCGTGAGCCCCTGTCGGACAACCGCGCCGCTCCCGATCGTCGCCCCGTCACCTATCGTCGCGGCACCACTGATCCGAGCCCCGGGCGCAAGCGTCGTGTAGTCGCCCAGCCGGCAGTCGTGCCCGACCGTCGCCGCGACATTGACGTGAGCGTGACGACCGGTCAGCACATTGGACGTGATGCTGGCGAACCCGCACACCACGCTTCCAGGCCCCAGGGTGACCCGGCGGCCGACCATGGCGGCCGGGTGGACGAGGGTCACCGGTACACGGCCCCAGCCGGTGGCAGCACGATCGATCGCCCGCCGCGCGTACGGGGAGCCGATTCCCAGCACATACCTGGCGTCCAGGTCGGCGAGGAGGCTCACCGGCCCCAGATGGCGGACTCCGTAGGTCGCGAGGAGGTCGAGATCGGGCTCACCGTCGTCGAGTACGCCGAGAATGTCGTAAGTCGGCTCGACCTTGTTCACAGCCTCGACGACCTCGAGCAGCTCCCGGCCGTGGCCACCCGCACCTACGATCACCAGCGCATCCATACCGCAACCAGCTCTCTCTTCGCATACCCGAAAAACATCTCAATATTTTCCGGAGGCTACTTGCTGCGAGAGTAGCCGATACCTCTCCGCACCGGGCCACAATCAACCGGTACCGGTGCGCGTCGACACCCGTCCGGCCGCACCCACACCTATGCGCTTACTTCAATCTTTGCTGCAGTGGTTATTTATTTTTTCCGGTCCTCGGTGAACCGCTGCGGGGTGAGGCAGCAGCAGGCTCGTAAGCACGGTTTCCACCGACCTGACCGCCGCGTCGATGATGTCCGCGCAGTCGCGGAAGGCCTCCAGGTTTCCACCGAGGGGATCGGCGATGTCGTCGTGTTCCGGAGCAGACGGACGCGTCATGCCACGCGCCGCCGCCGCGGCGTCCGTCAGCGCCATCCCCGCCACCCGCAGGTGCTCCGGCTGGATCCCGACCTCCGGCTCGAGCGAGGCCAGGCGACCATCGGCCAGAGCCCAATCCGCCAGCCGCGCGAACTCGCGCAGGGTGAATGATCTGCGGACCGCCCGCGGTGCCAGCGTGACGACGTCCGCACGATGTTGACGCGTCGCACAGAGAACGAGATCCGCCCGCTCCGCCATCGCGGTGGTCAGCTGCCGTGCACGGAACCCGGCATCGTCCACGCCGTGTTCGTCCAGCACCGCCGACGCGAGCGGGTGCATGGGTTCACCCACGCGGGCTTGGACTCCGGCGCTGCTCACCGCTGCCGCGCGGGCGAGTGGCTCACGCAGCCCGACCCGCGCCATCAGCCGGGTCAGCCCGGCGACGGCCAGCCGCTCCGCGACCGGGGACCGGCAGATGTTGCCGGTACAGACAATGAGCACCGACCAGCTCGCCCGATCCTGCACGGCTTTCAGATGTCCAACCGCCATCTGCCCTCCACAACCTGCCCTCCACAACCTGCCCCCCGACGCCAGCCCATCCACGGCGCCAGCCCATCCACGGCGCCACGGCATGGCCTGGTGGCCAGGCCTACCTCCCGTGAGGCCTGGCCACCAGGTACGCCGTTCCCGCTAGCCCGTCAGCCGATCCTCGTGCACCAGCTGGCCGGACAGGCGTCGCCCTCCCGTGTCGACGCGCTGCGAGCCGCGATATGCCCGAGATCGTGATGCCGGGCCGCGCACGCCGATCTTCAACGGCGCGGTGTTCGGTGGAACCGGAGTGCCGGTCAGATCGGATCCGCCCGCCACAGGGGCTACCGCTGTGGTCGCCGTGAGCGAGGTTGCCTCGGGAACAGGCTGAGGGAACACACCACCGGCGCCAGGCGACCCGGATGTGACCTTGATCGGCCCTGTCATCGTCGACTCGCCCACCTGCGGCAGCCGCCGGAGACGGTCATCCCATTCCTTCAGCCAGCTAAGCACCCGCTCCCCCGTCATCGGGCGGGAGACGAAGTAACCCTGCGCCTCGTCGCACTGCCAGGCAGCGAGTGAGGCCCACGAGCGCGACGTCTCGACGCCCTCGGCCACGATGCGCAGGCTCAGGGCATGTGCGAGGGAGACGGTGGATCGGACGATCTCCGCCGCGGAGGGGTCTCGGTCGATGTCACGCAGAAAGCGCTGATCGAGCTTCACCTCATCGGCCGGGAGCTCGAGCAGATAGGCAAGGGAGCACAGCCCGGTGCCGTAGTCGTCGAGGCTGACCCGCACACCGTGGTCACGCAGGCCCGCGAGCGTTCGCTGCGCCTTCTCCAGAACCGTGATGAGCCCGTCCTCGGTGACCTCGACGACCAGTGCCGACGGGGGCAGGCCATGGAGCTCCAGCTCCCCGCGTACCAGGTCGACGAATCCCGGGTCGACGATGACCGAGGCCGGCACGTTCACCGACACCGCGAGCGTGGCCCCGGCCGCGCGCCACCGAACGCAGTCGGTGAGGGCCAGGTCGAGGACACGCCGGGTCAGCAGCTCCATCAGACCCGCCCGCTCCATCTCGGGAAGGAAGAGGTCCGGCGGCCGGAGGCCTCCGGTGGGATGCCGCCAGCGCACCAGGGCCTCGACTCCGCTGATCCGCCCGCTGCGCATGTCGACCTTGGGCTGGTAACGCAGCTCGATCTGGCCCTCGTCCAGCGCTTCACGCAGATCGGCACGCAGCCCCAGGCTCGCCCGACTCCCCAGCTGGCAGTCGGGAGCGTAGACGCGTTGGCCGCTGTGGGTGCCCTTCGCCGTGTACATGGCTTCTTCTGCCCGCCGCATAAGCTCGAGCACGTTCCGCCCGTGTTCCGGGAAATGGGCGATACCCACGCTCACCTCCGCCTGCACGCGCAGGTCGTCGAGGCTGACCGGTGTCCGCAGTGCCTCCCTGATTCGCCGCGCCACCCCCTCCGCGTCGGGGAGGTCGACGCCGCGCAGCAGTGCCGCGAACTCGTCACCGTCCACGCGCGCCAGCAGATCGTCGGCGCCCAGAACCTGCTGGAGCCGGTCACTGACGGACCGAAGCAGTCGGTCACCGTTCTCATGACCGAGTGTTCCGTTGATATCCCGCAGGCGATCAAGGTCGACGAGAATGAGTGCGGCGGGCGCGGCGCCGCCGGCCCGATGCCCGCCTCCCAGCCAGTGGCCGGCGGTCTTCAGGAAATGCCGGCGGCCCGGCAGGCCGGTGAGGCCGTCCACGCCGCGCCGGCGCCGGCCGAGCAGCGCGGCCGCTCGGCCGCTGACGCCCAGCACCGGCAGACCGACGGCAAGCGTCGTCGCCAGGGAGGAAGCCAGGATCGCAGGCAGAGTCGACCCTCCGCGGCAGAGCGACCAGACCACGATGGAAACCAGTAGGACCGGGGCGAGGACGAGTGCGGCGGCAGCCCGGTGCGCCGATCCGAGCGCGACGGAACGACGGACAGCCATCGGCCGGGCCGAACCGGCGCCGCCGGAGCACGGTGCCGGGTCCGACGGCGGCGTGGAGGCCCCCGCCCGCACCGGGCCGGGGGCCTCCACGCCGCCGAGCACCACATATCCACCCGGACCGGAACAGGCCGTCTCACCCTCGCCTGCGCCGGCGGTGTCGACTCCTGTCAGCGCAGCGCACGCCGACGGCCCGGACGAATCGTTGTGCTCACCCATCGGGTTTCGTTCCGCTGGCGCGTGCGTCACCGGCGCTTCCGCTGCTGCCCGTACCGGCACCGGCACACCGGGAGGACCCGCCGGCAGCCTGCGAGGCAGGGTACGCCGCCTGCTCGTGCGGTCCACTCGCGCCGAGGTCACCACCGACGCTCACCTGGTGAACCACTCAGAGAAAAGTCTTGCCTGACCATACGATTTGCCCCCGAAGTCGAACCTGCTCCGTTAGGAACGGGCTCCCCACGCCTGCCCTGTCGTAGCGGCTGCCTGCGCCTGGTTCGCTCGCCCCCGCGGTACGTGCGGGTCACCCGCACGAGTTGGCAGGTTATCGGACCCCGGGATTCTTGGCCCGGCCGCAAGGGCTACTAGCCCCTCCGTTCACTCATCGGAAGACATCACGGGACAAGATTCCCTGACGAACGGCAAACGTTCGACGCTTCAACGGCATGATCCTGCCACTTGTGATCTGCATGTGGTCCGACCGTGGAACCCGGCAGGGAAAGCTCGCGTGCCACAGCGAGCAACACACCGACGCGTTCCCCGCCTAGTCCCCGACGGTTACGCTCGTAGCGGGCAGATACGACTCGACCAGCGGGAAGACCAGGAAAAGGAGAATCGCGACAACGGCGAGCGCGAGAAGCACGGCGAGCGGGATCCGCACCTGCCTCGGCCCGGGGAGATGTCTGAATATCCAGCTGTACATGAGTCAATCCCCTAAGGCGATTCGCACCGATCGCGGTCGGCGCGGGCAGTGATCCAGGGGTCACCTCCAAGGCCGAGGAGGAGCCCAGGGCTGAGCTGGCTACCCGCCCGTCAGTACGGGAGGCGGCCCATCGCCCTTGTCTCTCGTCTCATCGAGCTCCGCGAAGACGATGAGTCGGCTCTTCGCGGAGAAGCGCGGATGGCAGGTCGTCAGCGTCATCCGCGCCTTGGTGGGGGCCTCCCCCAGATGCCCTGGTACGGGGTAGGTCACGTCCAGTCGGTGGGGGTCGACGATCTCCGATCCCGTGACCCGGTAGGTGAAATACCTGTCGGCGACCTCGACCACGATGGGGTCCCCCACCTTGAGCTCGTCGACCCGGCTGAAGGGCTTGCCATAGGTCGTGCGGTGTCCCGAGACGACAAAGTTCCCGATCTCGCCAGGCATCGCCGAGCCCGGGAAGTGCCCTGGTCCGCGGCGCAGGTCCGCCGTCGACACGCCCTCCACGACGACCGGCGCGTAGTCCGTTCCGAAACGCGGCACCCTCAGCACGGCGATCCCGTCGCCGAGCTCGACGGGCGGCACGGATGACCGCTTCCTCGGGTCCGCCCCGCCCGCCGCCGGCTTCGGGAGGGGCTGCTTGGCCCAGGCTGTGGTCAGGTCGTGGCGGATCTGGTCCTGCGTTCGAGCAGCGAAGATGTCAGTGATCCACAGCTGGTAGCACAGGAAGAGAACCACGATGACACCACAGGTGATCATCAGCTCCCCGGCGCCCCGGGCGAGATGGCCGCCAAACGATCGCACCGTCCGATCCCGCAGCGGGTCCGCTGCCGGCGGCTCCGGGGCGGCGTATCCACGTCCCCGCGCCCGCGCCGGACCATATGCCGGTGCAAGGCCCTGGGCCGGCACCGCGGCAACAGGTGGATTCCGCGGATCCGGGCCGCCCATCAGGTCGTCGAGGCTGTCGAGGCCGTCGAGGCTGTCAAGCTCGCCCGGGGCATCGACTCCTCCCCGGTCGGCCCCGGCCAGGTCCGCCGGTGAAGCCGACGTCGACAGTGAACTGCCCGGTTCCTTGCCCTCGCCCGGAGTCCCAGCAGCCATGCTGCAACCCTAAGCCATGTATCAACTACTCTCCGCGATGGCATGGCGCGGGTTGAACCCGAAGGGCAACTCCAGTCGGTGCGACATCATCAACGGTTCGTCACTCAGCAGGGTGGCCGTCGCGCCATCCGCAACGATCATTCCCTGATCGAGGATGACCGAGCGCGGGCATAGTTGCAGTGCGTAGGGCAGATCGTGGGTGACCATGATGAGCGTGAGGTCCAGCCCCTGGAGAACCTCCGCGAGCTCGCGGCGACCAGCCGGATCAAGATTCGCCGATGGCTCGTCGAGGACAAGAACCTCCGGCCGCATGGCGAGCACCGTCGCCACGGCGGCGCGGCGCCGCTCCCCCAGGCTGAGGTGATGCGGCGCCCGCTCGGCGTACTCCGCCAGACCGACAGCCCGCAGCGCCTCGGCCACCCGACCCGACAGCTCCGCGCCTCGAAGGCCCAGATTCGCGGGGCCGAACGCGACGTCCTGACCCACGGTCGGCATGAAGAGCTGGTCGTCGGGGTCCTGGAAGACCAGGCCGACCCGGCGCCGGATCTCCGGCATGTTCGCCTTCGCGACGGTCATCCCGCCGATGCGAAGCGTGCCCGCGCCAGCCGCCAGAATGCCGTTGAGATGCAGCATGAGCGTCGTCTTGCCGGCACCGTTCGGCCCGAGCACCGCGATCCGCTCACCGCGGGCGACCGTGAGGTCGACCCCGAAGAGCACCTGCCGCCCGTCGGGATAGGCGAAGGCGAGGCCCTCGATCTCCACCGCGGGGCGTCCAACGCCCGCGGCGGCGGTCACGGACGCAGCCTCGGCAGCCGAAGCCGACGTGGGCCTGGACGTCACGACGCCACACCGAGATCGAGGCTCCGGCCGGCGACGGCGACCACGACACCGAGGACGACCAGGGCACTGGCCGTCGCCCACTGGCCCGGTCGCGGCGACACGATCGGCGTCGCGGCGGGCATCGTGCCCGAGTAGCCGCGGGCGAGCATCGCCAGGTGAACCCGCTCGCCCCGCTCGTACGAACGGATGAACAGGTTGCCGAGCGACGCCGCGAGCACGCCGGTCGCTCGTAGTGAGCGCGGCTCGTGCCCGCGCGAACGGCGAGCCACGCCCATCCGACGCATCTGATCCACGACGAGGCCCGAATAGCGGATCATGAAAGACGCGACCGCGATGATCACGGGGGGCAGCCGGAGTCGCTCAAGCCCGGCCAGAAGATCATTTGCCGGCGTGGTCGCGGCGAGCACGATAACGGTCATCAATCCGAGCGTAGCCCGCGCGAGCAGGCCGAACGCCTGTTCCAACCCAGGCCGTGAGAGCCCGAGCCCGAGCAGCTCGACCCGCGGGCCGGGAACGACGAACGGAAGTGCCGCCGCGAAGGCGAGAAACGGGATCTCCACCGCGAGCCGGCGGATCACGAACAGCGGCCGCAGCCGCGCCAGCGCACAGAGCGAGGCCAGCACCAGCAGGTGCACCCCGAAAGCCCAGCCAGCGGTGATCGGGGTGACCACCACGCAGATCACGTAGCCGAAGGCCGCGACGATCTTGCACTGCGCCGGCATGCTCCGCAGAAAGCCCCGTCCGGGCTGATATGGATCGAGCAGATGCGCGCCACCACCCATCGCGGTCGCCGCCACCACTCACTCAGGCGAGCGGAGCGCCACCGGCTCCGGCCCCCGGCCCGGCTCCGGTACGCTCCGCCGCCTGATCGCGCTCCGAGACCGCGGAAGCGGCCCGCGGCCGGAGCCGAGTGACTCCCCAGAAGACGGCGCCACCCACGACGAAGGCGATCGACACCCCGATGACGCCGGCCAGGCCGCCGGCGAGACGCTCGTTGTCGATCCCGGACACCGCGTAGCCGGCGAGTGGCCAGTCCGCGAACGAATGGCTCTTCTCCTGGTGGATGAAGCCCTTGTCGGCCGCGACCTTCTCCAGGCCGTCCGGGCTCGAGCTGGCGAAGCCGGACACGAATCCAGCCAGGACGAACGCAACAAACAGGCCGAGGCCGACAAAGACCTTGTTGTGCCGCTCAGGGCGCGCGGCGACGCGCCGCCCCGTCGGCTCGGTCATCGTCGACCCGGTCACCGTCGACTCGGTCAGGGTGGAGGACGTCGCATCCGCGGCGGCCGACCTGGTCATGAGGGGTTGCTCCCATCCCCGAATCGATCCGACGAGCCGTCAGCACCGGCGGGCGCGAGGGCGGGCGGGCGACCCGACAGGCCGGTGGCGCCGACGACGGCGGGTTCGTGGCGGCGGACCGTCAGCTCCTGCTTTCCGAGCAGGTCGCGAGCGCCGTACACGAGGTCCGGCCGGGTGTTCAGGACCAGACTGAGAGTTGCCGCGGTGATCGCCGCCTCGCCGATCCCGATCAGGCAGTGCACGCCGAGCATCGCACCGGCGACGCCATCCAGGGGAAGGTCGACCGTGCCACCCACGGCGAACTCCACGACGAAGGCGCCTGCGGCCAGTGGCACCGTCACAAAGGCGGCGATGACCGATGCGGCGATCACCGACGAGGCACGACGCGGCAGCAGGCGTCGGGCCAGGGTGAACAGCCCGTACCCTCCCATCGCGCCGACGAGCGCCATGTTGGTGATGTTGAGCCCGAGCGCGGTCAGCCCTCCATCCGCGAACAGTGACTGCACACCGAGCACCACCGCCAGCCCGATCGCTCCCAGCCACGGGCCGACGAGAACCGCCGCGAGAGTGCCGCCGAGCAGATGCCCGCTGGTTCCCATCGCCACCGGAAAGTTGAGCATCTGGGCCGCGAACACGAATGCGGCGACCAGACCGGCGAGCGGTGTGAGCTGGTCCGTGTTCTCCTCGCCCGCCCGTTTCACGGCGTAACCGATACCCGCGACCGCCACCACACCGAACGCAGCGGAGGTCGGAGCATCGATGAACCCATCCGGGATATGCATGGTCTCCCCTCTCGCCGGGTCTCCGGCTCGTCTGCGGCGCAGATCGCCCCATCGGGTGCTAAGAATACGCACTTGCGAGTGATTTGCAGATAGAAACCACGGACCGATGCCCAGCGAGACTCCAGCCGACGCCCGGCCCACCCTCACTCGGGATCGAGCCTCGCGGGACTACGCTTCGACACCAGAAGTTACTCTGGGTTACTTGATAGATATCATTTGCATTCACTCCGCGGGGTTCGGCGACCACCACGGGGTTTGCGCCCAAGAGGAGCACAGGTGGAGATCTCTGCATGCTCGGCGGCGCCGGCGGAGCCGGCGGTCCTCCTCCCGGGATACCAGGCCGCCCACCCCGCGCGGCGCAGGGCCTGGCACCGACCCGGGCTCCGGCGCCCGACAGCCCCCACCGCGCCCGTCGCGGGCCCGCGTGAGGTGCGGCCATGAAGACCGTCGCGGTGATCGTGCACCGAGGCCCGACGGAGCCGACACTCGACCTCGCGACCCGCCTTGACGTCTCCGCTCATCTCGACCAGGTCACGGTGATCGCCAACGACCGCGCCGAACGGCCCGCCGGGTTGCCGGCCAGCGTCGGCTGGCTCGTTCCCCCCCGTGATCTCGGGCGGGGCGGAGCCTTCCGCTACGCCGTCGAGACGATGCCCGCGGCTGCCGCCTACCTGCTGGTCGAGAACAACGTGCGCATCGACGACCCGACCATCGGGGCCTGCCTGGAACTGCTGGCCGGCGCGAACATCGGGATCGTGGCCCCCACCCTCGTGGATGACGCCACGGCGCCGACCACGCCGGCACGCCCGACCCGGTTCCTCGTCCTGCCCCGGATCCTCGGCAGCGCCCCCGGCGACCGGCCCAGCGAGGCCAACTGGGTGACCGGCGCGGCGATGTTCGTCAAGGCCGAATGCCATCAGCGGATTCCGATGGATGGCCGCTACTTCCTGGGCCTCGAGGACGTCGACTTCTGCCATCGCGTCCGCGATGCCGGCTGGAGTGTCGTGATCAGCCCCTGGCTGGCCTGGCGCCAGGGCGCGGGCCCCGTACCCGCCGCCGCCTACGGCTACTACGAGGTGCGCAACCGCCTCTGGTACACCCGGATCCGCCGCTGGCACGGCCGCACCGCCGCGGCGCTGCTCTGGACCGTCCTCGCGACACTTCCGCGCGCCACGGTGCTCAGGCCACCGGGAGCCGACGGATCGCACCCTGGCCGGCTCGTCCTGCACGGTCTGCTGGACGGCCTCGGCCCTGTCCCCCCGAGCGGTGACCCACGGCTGGATGAGCCGCGAGTCACCCGGTGGACGACCTGGGCCCCGGCGCCGCCTCACACGGCGGACGCACCGGCGGCTCGGCCGTCGACGTCTCCGGCCCGGAGTCGGCACGAGTCGCCGCTCGGCCAGTCGGAACGGTGAGGATGCCCCTTTCTGCGGACCGGGAGCGAAACCGCCACCACAGCACGCAAGGACCGTATAGTCTACGGCGCCCGGCCACACGCGGCCACAGGGAGCCCTTCGAAGCGAAGGCGCGAACACCCACGCGGAGTCGGACACGGCCACGCATCAACGGAACTACGGAAAGACTCTCTACTATCACGTTCCGTGCTCCCCTCTCGCCGCTCACCGACCAGGCCGGCCGCCACCGCAGAACCCGGCGCCACATCCGCTTCCACGCCGACCTCCGCGCCCACGCCCGCGCCACGGGTACTCCTGCTGAGACCGGCGAAGGCACGCCCGGACGCCGCGCGGCAGCTTGCGGCCGTCGTCGCGGGCCTTCAGGCCGGCGGCGCAGAGGTCACGCAGCTCACGCCGGGCGGGCCGGGCGGGCCGGACGACCAGCAGGCACGGAACGAGCCGGCCGGGCGGCGCGGATCACCTGACCGGCCGGCCCGACAGGGCCTCGACCTGGCGGGCCGCTGCCGCTCGGCATGGGAGACCGCGACACACGCACGGGCGCTGGGCCCGCTGGACAGCGTCGTGGTGGGGCAGGTGGACCTGGCACTGACCGGCCTCGTCACCGCCCGACTCACCGGCGCCAGCCGGGTACCGGTGCTCTTCCACGGCGTCGACATGTGGACGATGCGGCGCCACCTGCGTCTTCTGCTGCGCCACGACCCGCTGCTCTGCCCGGTGACGACAAGCTCGTTCGGCGCGGGAGCGCTGTCTCCGACCAGGATGGGCGCGGTCATTCCACCTGGTCTGGACCATCGTTGGCGGGAGGCGCTCCTCACCGAGGCCGCCCGGCGGCGCCCGCTGCCCCCGGTGCCGACGGTGCTCACCGTCTTCCCCCTCGACGAGTGGGAGGCCAAGGGCCTTCCGACCCTGGTGGGCGCCCTGGACACGCTGCACGCACCGGTGCCGGCGGAAGCGCCGGACGATGCCGGCGGGACGGCGGGACCGGTGCGGCTCGTGATCGCGGGAGCCGGACCGGCCCCAGGCTCGCTGCATGCCCTGATCGCCGGGCGGGAGCACACGGATCTGTTCGAGGATCCCAGCGACGAGGAACTGGCCCGGCTGTATGCGACAGCCGACCTTTTCGCCCTGTGCACGAGAACCCGGACCAGGTCGCCGGTGAGCGGCGAGTCGCACCCGACCGCCCTGCTCGAGGCCCAGCTCGCGGGCTGCGCCGTCATCGGTCCGGCGCAGGGCGGCTCCCGGGACGCCTACCAACGGGGTGTCACCGGCTGGACTCCGACGGACGAGTCCAGCCCAGCCCTGGCGCGGGTGCTGGCCGACCTGCTCGCCGACCGCGCACGGCTGGCCCGCGCCGGACGGCTTGCCAGCGACTGGGCGCGTGCCGTCACCGACCCCGACGATCACAGCCAGGCCGTGTTCGCCGCGCTGCTGGGCCGTCAGCGCAGCTGATCAGCCTCGGGCCGCGGGCTGCGATGCTCGCTGCGGCGGCGGCGGAGATTGCGCCGCCGCCTCGGTGATCCGGTCTGATCCGCCGATCCGGTCGTAGCGGCGGATCGCGACCAGCAGACAGTTCTGCGCCGCGGCGTTCTCCGCCACTGCACGCTGCGGACCGCTCTCGACAGCCGGGGCGTGCAGGGCGTGGAGCAGGACGCTCCCGAAGCCGGCCTGCTCGACCAGCCCGACCAGATGATCCGCCTGCCGAGGATGGCAGTGCGGGGACCCGCGCCGCGATCCACGCGAGTGCGCGAGCCTGGACTGCCCTGCCGCGAGCGTGGACCGCCCCACGGGCTCGGCATCCTGACCAGGCCCGGGGCCAGGCCCGGAGACATCCGAGCGCACACAGGTGCGCAGGACGAGGCATCCGCCGGGGCGCAGGCTCGCCCACACCAGGTCCAGGAGGTCGGTCAGCTCGCCGTCGCCCATCCAGGTCGCGACATCGAGAGAGACGGCGATGTCCACCCGCCGCCCGGATCCGAAGAAGTCCTGGGGAGTCCGGTAGTCGATGTTGATCGCCGGGTTCAGAATCCGTGCGCAGGAGAGAACCCCACGGGAGACGTCAAGCGCCGTCACGGACCAGACCCGCCCGGCCACCGCGCGGGTGAGGTAGCCGGGGCCGCATCCGACATCGAGCAGGTCCTGCTCGGGTGCCAGGTACGGCTCAAGCACATCCCGGACGAACATCTCGAGCGAGACGCGGCTGCGGTGCGCCGCGCTGCCCAGGCCGTGACCGCGGAAGCTCAGGCCGTGGCCGTGGAAATAGTGCGGCGCCAGCCCCAGCAGCCGCAGCGCGAGGCCTGGCCGCCACGACGACGGGGTCAGAGCCAACAGCCCACGGACCCATCGCGCACCCAGAAAGGTGCGGCCTCCGGTCGCCGCAAGCACGAGCCAGCGGAGAAAGGACACGTGTGGGCACGCGAACACGCAACCGTCAGGGAGCCCGGGAGCCGCAGATCCTTCCGGACTGCCTGACCGCTGCGTCACAGGGTCCGACCCTTACAGGACGGAAACCCTAAGTCAACGAACGACTACAACGAGTTCGACTACTCCAGGTAGTCGCGCAGCTTCTGCGACCGCGAGGGGTGACGCAGCTTGGACAGCGTCTTGGACTCGATCTGCCGGATGCGCTCGCGGGTCACCCCGAACTCGCGACCCACCTCCTCCAGCGTCCGCGGGTGGCCGTCCGTCAGGCCGAACCGGAGCTGGATCACCTTCTTCTCCCGGTCGGAGAGAGTGTGCAGCACGGAGTCGAGCTGTTCCTGCAGGAGGATGAAGCTGGCCGCGTCCACCGGGACGACCGCGTCGCAGTCCTCGATGAAGTCGCCGAGGTGAGAGTCCTCCTCCTCACCGATCGGCGTCTCCAGCGAGACCGGCTCCTGGGAGACCTTCAGGATCTCCCGGACCTTGTCCGGCGTGAGGTCCATCTCCTTGGCGATCTCCTCCGGGCTCGGCTCCCGGCCGAGGTCCTGGAGGAGCTGCCGCTGGATGCGGATCAGCTTGTTGATCGTCTCGACCATGTGCACCGGGATACGGATCGTCCGGGCCTGGTCCGCGATGGCGCGGGTGATGGCCTGCCGGATCCACCAGGTGGCGTAGGTGGAGAACTTGTAGCCCTTGGTGTAGTCGAACTTCTCGACCGCCCGGATGAGACCGAGGTTGCCCTCCTGGATCAGGTCCAGGAAGAGCATGCCGCGCCCGACATAGCGCTTGGCGATCGAGACGACGAGCCGCAGGTTCGCCTCGACGAGCTTCCGCTTGGCGATCTGCCCGTCCCGCTCGATGGCCTCCAGGTCCCGGCGCATCTGCGGGGAGGTCTTCTTCGTCGCCACCGCGAGCTTCTCGGAGGCGAACAGACCCGCCTCGATCCGCTTGGCGAGGTCGACCTCCTCCTCCGCGGTGAGCAGCGGGACCTTGCCGATCTCCTTGAGGTACATCCGTACCGGGTCGGAGGTCGGGGCCTTGAGCGCGAGCTCCTCCTCCTCGCGACGCCGACGGGCCAGCAGATCCGCCTCGTCGGCGTTCTCGCCCCCGGCCTCGAGCACCTCGATGCCCTCGTCGTTGAGCACCTGCAGGACCGTCTCGGCCTGCTCAGGGGGCAACTCGGCCGCCTGGATCGCGACCGTGACGTCCTCAGTGGTGAGGAAACCGATCTCCTTGCCACGGGTGATGAGGTCCTTGACCTCGTCCACCTGGGCCTCGCGGGGTAGGACGGTAGGACTCATGGGCGGAATCTCGTCACTTCCTTCTCGGGATCGACCCAGGTTACGCGGCACCTACGCCCCGCTCCCGGAGTTGGAGCTTGTGCTGTTCCAAAGCAATCAGCTCGCCGAACGCACGGTTGAAGGCATCAGAGTCGGAGGTGGGGTTCAGCCGCTGCACCCGCGACTTGACTTCCCTGATCCGACGGGTCACATGCAGCTCCTGGACACGCGACATCTGATCGTCGACATAACGGTCGTCAACATCGTGGTCGCACAGCACCCCCTCCACCGCGAGCGCGAGAACGAACCGCCGCAGCTCCTCGTCGGGCGCCGCGGCGACCACCGCCGCGACCCAGCCCGACGGGTCCCCGGCCGCATACAGGCCCGCACAAACCCCACCGGCCGTGGCGATCAGTTCACGGACCGCACGGTGCACAGGAACAGTGAACAGCTCCGCGGCGAGGGTGTCGAACATCGGGCCGGCCAGCCCCGGGTGCTGCAGGGCGAGCTTGAGTGTCTCGCGCTCGACGATGGCGGTTGCCTCGTCGGGCGCGGGTTCGGACCCACGACGCGCCGAGGCGGCCGCCGCCGTGCCGTCCGCCCCGGAGCCCCCGCGTGCCCTGGTGCTCCCGTGCGCGCCTGAGCTGCCCGGCGCGCTCGAACTCCCCTGTACCCCCGAACTCCCCGGTGCCCCCGGACTCCCCTGTGCCCGGGAACGGTGCGCGGCTACCCGCTCGACCACGAACCTCTCGTCCAGGAAGCCGAGCCAACGGTCCAGGTTCACCGCGTACCGGTGCCGGATGCCGGCGTCCTTGAGCCGGTTGACCAGCGGGGCGGCCGCGTCGAGCGCCGCCAGCCGGCCTTCCGTGGTGTTGAGGTCGTAGCGGTCGATCGCACCGCGGATCGCGAACTCGAAGAGCGGCTGTCTGGCCGCCACGAGATCACGCACGGCCGCGTCCCCGCGCTGGGTCCACAGGTCGCACGGATCAAGACCGTCCGGCTGCACCGCGACGAAGGTCTGGGTGACGAACCGCTCCTCGAACTCGAAGGCCCGCAGCGCGGCGGCCTGACCGGCCTGGTCACCGTCGAAGGTGAAGATCACCTCGCCGGTACGGCTGTCCGAATCCATCAGGAGACGGCGGACGATGGCGACATGGTCGCTGCCGAACGACGTCCCACAGCTCGCGACCGCCGTCGTCACACCGGACAGGTGGCAGGCCATGACATCGGTGTACCCCTCGACGACGACCACCTGGTAGCGGCGCGCGATGTCGCGCCTGGCCAGGTCGGCGCCGTAGAGGAGCCTGGCCTTCTTGAACAGAGGCGTCTCGGCCGTGTTGAGGTACTTCGGCCCGGCGTCGGAACCCTCGGCGAGCCGCCGGCCACCGAAGCCGACGACCTCCCCACCGAGATCACGGATCGGCCACAGCAGCCGGTGATGGAAGCGGTCGATGAGGCCGCCACGACCACCGCGCTTGGCCAGCCCGCCCAGTTCCAGCTCCTCCGCGGTGAATCGGCGGGCGAGCAGGTGCCGGGTCAGCGCGTCCCATGACGCCGGGGCGTAACCAAGGCCGAACCGTTCGGCCGCCGACCGGTCGAAGCCCCGCGAAGCCAGGAACTCCCAGCCCGCGCGCGCATCCGGCGAGGAGTAGAGCTGCTCGACGTAGAACTCGGTGGCCAACCGGTGCGCGTCCAGCAGCCGCTGCCGCTGGCTCGTGACCGCCCGGCTGGTCGGCCCGCCACCCTCGTAGGTCAGGGTGATCCCGGCCCGGCGCGCGAGCCGCTCCACCGCCTCCGGGAAACTGAGACCGTCGATCTTGCGGACGAAGGCGTAGACGTCTCCACCCTCGTTACAGCCGAAACAGTGGAAGAAGCCGACCGATGGTCGCACGTTGAACGACGGCGACTTCTCGTCGTGGAAGGGGCACAGCCCGACGAGGCTGCCGCCACCGACCGGACGGAGCTGAACATGATCACCGACGATGTCCGCGATGGGTGACCGCTCCCGGACGAGAGCGATGTCGGCGTCGCGGATGCGTCCGGCCACCGAACCCTCCCTGATCACGTCCGGCGGGCCCGCCACCTACGGGCTCCGAGTTCACTGGATAGACGGCGCCCCCCGCCCTGGGGTTGCGCGAGTCGCGGGCCTCGATGTGTCCGGTCACCTCAGACGACGCTGCCGGCCGCCTGCCCGGCGGGACGGCGCTGCCGTCGAGCCGGCTAGGCCACCGATGGTGTCGGTGTCAACGGTCCTTTCGCGTGATGGTACTTGTCATCCGGCCGACAGTGTCGATCATGCCACGCGCTCGCCGGCGAGCGGCCGGGCAAGGGCCGGACGGCCCTAGCCACCCGGGTCACACGGCCCGGCTGGTGCCGCAGCGACGACGACCGGCACCGATCGGCACACCCCTGCAGAGTCCATGATGCGACACGGGCCACATCGGAAGCCACCGACGAACCACCCTCATCACTCCAGTGTCGCGCCACGACCCCATCCCATCCCAAACACAGTCGACAGCGATCACAGCGTACGTCGTTTTTCGCTGGTCACAGTGCCGTTGGTAGCTGTCGGCCCGTCAGTGCCCCGCAACGGCCGACATCGACCCCTCGCCGGCAACGCACCGGTGGCCCTCCGATCACACCCGGGGACACCAGCCGGGCCGTGGCGACACAGGAGCACAGGACAGCGCAGACGGGACAGGGCGGCGCAGACGGGACAGGACAGCACAGGCGGCACAATGCAGCACCTGGATGACGCAGGCAGGGCACCGCCGGGGCAACCCGGCGAGCCGGACGGCCACCGCACCCAACGACCGGACGACCACACTCCCCCGGAGGGGGCGCGACACGCCGAAGCGGACCTGTGGATCAGCACCGATTCGGGGGGCTACAGACGCTCACCGACGGTGACCTTCGGCCTGTTTTGCGAGTTCAGAGGCCCGTGCCAGCGGGTTCATACCACTCACTGACCACGAAGCTATGCGTATCAGGCCGATTCTCGTACCTACGTCGATCGCAACAACGATACTTTGGGCGCACCCCGTTCCCCCAACTCGGCCCGGAGGCCCGCCGTGGACAAGATCGTCAAGTACGGTGCGATCGCATTCCTTATCTTCTTCGTCGTCACCGCACCGGACAGTGCCGCGAGCATCATCGACCGGGTCATCGGTTGGCTTGAGGACATCGGGAACGGAGCGTCGGAGTTCGTTACAGACACAGCCCTGTGAACCCGCACCTGCCGGACCCGGCGTCTGCGAGACTTTGATCGTGCCGAGACTCCAGCTTCCCGACCCAGCGCTGCGGGACACCAAGTACCTGGCTTCCCAGGAGCGCCTGGTCATGATGGTGCGCCTGCACTGGGCGATCATGCTGCCGATCTTCGGGCAGACACTGGGCGCGGTACTGCTGGCCCTCGTCGCGAACATCCTCCTGGCCATGCAGGGCATCGACACCGGGCCCATCACCACGGTGCTGTGGTACTTCGCCCTCTTCATGATCCTCCGGATGCTCTGGAAGATCGCGGACTGGCACTTCGACCACCTGATGATCACAGACAAGCGTCTGCTGAAGGTGTCGGGGATCGTCTTCCGGAAGGTCCAGACGATGCCCCTGTCGAAGATCACCGACCTCACCTACAACCGGGACCCGCTCGGGCGGCTCCTGGGCTATGGCGAGTTCGTCGTCGAGTCCGCTGGTCAGGACCAGGCTCTCTCGAAGATCAGTTTCCTTCCGCGGCCGGACCGGCTCTATCTCACCCTGGTCGACATGACCTTCGGTGGTGGGCCGTCACCGGCCGGTGACGACTGAGCCGGCTGGGCCGACTGAGTCGACACCGGCGAAAGGTCAGCGCGGACGGCTGGAGCCGGCAGGGCTGACCTGGTACCGGTCCCTCCTGTCACACCCCCGCATCGCAACGCCCGCATCACAACCCCCGCTCGCGGCCCGTCGCATCACCATGTCCTGACGGAACCGGCCCCTCGTCTCAGCGCCGAGGGGCCGGTTCCGTGTGCAGCCAGGGTTCCGTGTGCAGCTGGCTCAGCGCAGCAGGCCGCGCGCGGCTTCCACGATGTGCGGCGTGGAGATGCCGGCGAAGTCCAGCAGCTCGTCAGGGGTGCCGGAGCCGGGCAGCTCGGTGACCGCCAGGTGCGCGAGCCGCAGGGACACGCTTCCGTCCCGCAGGACTCCCGCGAGCCCTTCCAGCACGGCGCCGCCGATACCGCCCTCGGTGTAGTGGTCCTCGACCACGACCAGCCGCCCGCCGGTCGCCCGCGCGGCCTCGGCGAGCGTGGCGGCGTCGACCGGCTTGATCGAGTACAGGTCGATCACCCGCGCCGCGACCCCCTCCGACGCGAGGACATCCGCCGCGGCCAGGCAGTGGTGCAGGGTGACGCCGGCACCGATCAGCGTCACGGTGTCGGCGTCCGAGCTGCGCAGGACCTTCGAACCACCGGGCACGAACTGCTCGTCCGGCCCATAGAGCACCGGGTAGGCACCACGGGTGGTCCGCAGGTAGCTGATGCCCGAGAGCCCGGCCATCACCTCCACCAGCTTCGCGGTGGACGTCGCGTCACTCGGGTAGAGGACGGTCGAGCCGCCGATCGCCCGCATCATCGCGAGGTCCTCCAGCGCCATCTGCGACGGCCCGTCGGGACCGATCTCCACGCCGGCGTGCGACCCGGAGAGACGGATGTCGGCCTGCGAAATGGCCGCCATCCGGATGAAGTCGTAGGCGCGGGAGAAGAACGCCGCGAACGTCGATGCGAACGGGACGTAGCCGCGCACCGAGAGGCCGACGGCCGCGGCGACCAGCTGCTGCTCCGCGATGAAGATCTCGAAGAAGCGGTCCGGGTGGACCTTGGTGAAGTCCTCGGAGTAGGTCGAGTTGCTGACCTCGGCGTCGAGGGCCACCACGTTCTTCCACGCGCCGACCGCGGCCAGTGCCTGCCCGTAGGCCCGCCTGGTGGCGATCTTGGCACCGAGCTCGTAGGTCGGCAGGGTGATCGCCGGGCGGGGCGCCGGCGTGGGCCGGGGCAGGTCCGCCGACGGCACCGGGCCGCGCACCCGCAGGTTGCGCTCACCGCCCAGCTCGACGATCGCGCGGGCGGCCATGTCCTCCGGCAGCGGCTTGCCGTGCCACCCCTCGGCGTCGGCCACCTCGGAGAAGCCGTCGCCCTTGCGGGTGCGGGCCAGGATCACCGTGGGCCGGGCCGCGTCCTCGGCGTCGGCCAGCGCCGCGTCGATCACGCCCAGATCATGACCGTCGATCACGACCGCCCGGGCGCCGAAGGCCTCGACCCGGCGGGCGTAGGCCTCCATGTCCCAGCCCAGCTCGGTGGGCCCGCGCTGGCCGAGCCGGTTGACGTCCACGATCGCGACGAGGTTGGACAGGCCGTAGTACGAGGCCTTGTCCAGCGCCTCCCACATGGAGCCCTCGGCCATCTCGCTGTCGCCGCAGACCACCCAGACCCGGTAGGGCGCCTTGTCCAGGAACTTGCCGGCGAGCGCGACGCCGACCGCGTCGGGCAGGCCCTGGCCCAGCGATCCGGTCGCGACGTCCACCCAGGGCAGGATCGGGGTCGGGTGGCCCTGCAGGCGCTGGCCCAGACGGCGGTACCCGGTCATGAGCTCCTCATCGGAGATCACGCCGACGGCCTTGAACATCGAGTAGATCAGCGGTGAGGCATGCCCCTTGGAGAAGATCAGGTGATCGTTCGCGGGGTCGTCCGGGTTGTCCCAGTCGTACCGGAGATGGCGTGTGAGCAGCACCGCCATGACATCCGCGGCAGACATGGAGGAGGTCGGATGACCGGAACCCGCCGAGGTGCTGCTACGTACCGAGTCGACTCGCAGCTGCTGCGCGAGTTCCCGAACCGTCTCCAGGTCGGCGACTCCAACCACTTCGGACACGGGAGTTGCCACACCAGTCTCCTTCGTCAGCATTGTGCTGTTTTCGGTCGTCCTGGTCAGGCCGGTGCACCTGCCGGCATGCCGGCGTGATGGGCAGTCGTGAACGTACGGCCCGCACAGGTCGAGTGTCGTATGTACCGCGGGCCGGCCGACCCGGCGTCTGACGCCTGTCGCACTACCCCGTCACTCCGCGATCCGAACCGTACCAGCACCCCCGCCCCGCCACACCAGCGGAAAGCCGGCCTTCGTCACATACGACGGCCGGCGAGGAGCCCCACGCCGGCGGCGGGCACGTGCCGGACGGCCCGCGAAGCAGGGCCGCTGGGACCGCCCGGGTGTCGCATCCGTTCCCCGCCGGCCGCCACGCCCGTGGCGTTGATCACCGCCGGCGGAACCGGCACGAGCCCGGACGGGGGTACCTACCAGGGGGCCCACCGACCCGCCGGCCATCTCGGTGGTTCGCCCGGCGGGCTCAGACCGCCGGGGTGTGCGCCGCGGCCGGCGAGGCACGGTGAAAGAGCTGGTAGAAGCGATAGCCGATGCCCTCACGCAGGATGTAGTGGACCTGCGTGCCGAAGCCCCGGTTCGCCGGCCCTCCGGTCGAGGGCGACGCCACCGCCGCGATGCCGAGATCGGCGGCGATGGTGCGGGACCGGAGGCTGTGCCAGCGGTCGGTCACCACCACCGCCGACCCCCAGTGCCGGCTGTCCATCAGACTGGCCACCGCGATCATCGACGACAGCGTGTCCCTGCCCTGCGGAACCGCCAGCACGGCACCGGCCGGAACCCCGTGGTCACGCAGGTAGGTCGCGGCGACCTCCGCCTCGGTGAAACGGTCGCCCGGCTGGTTCCCGCCCACCGTGATGACGCGCGGCGCCACACCCGCACGGTAGAGCTCGAGCGCATGGTCCAGGCGCGCGGTGAGGATCGCCGACGGCCGACCGTCGTACTGCGACGCGCCGAGGACGATCAACGTGTCGGAGGCCCGGCGGTCGTCGCCGCGCCCGACCCACCACACCTGCCCGAAGGTCACAGCAGAGCCCACGAGCAGAAGTGCGACGCCCATCAGGACGATGCGCACCGCCCAGCGCCACCACGGCACCCGAAACCAGGCCGCCGAGGGCGGACGGGGCAGAAGCCGCCGAAAGGACAGGTCCACGCGATATCACGTTAGCCGCAGCGGACCTGCCTAAACCTTCCGGCCACAGATCGACGCTCAGGAGGCGTCGACGGCACCCGCCGAGGCCGTCGGCAGCGCGCCGAGCGCGTCCCAGTCCAGCACCTCACCCGCGACATCACGGATCTCGGCGAGCAGGCCGAGCCGCGCGGCACGCAGCGCCGGCTCCTCGGCCATGACCATCACACCGTCGAAGAACGCCTCGACCGCCTCCGGCAGCGCGGCCGCGGCGGCGACGAAGTCGACGAGTTCCGGCGCCCGGCCGGAGGTGCGGACCACCAGCTGACGGGACAGCTCGGTCGCGGCCTGGGCCAGCCTGTGGTCGACCGGGTCGACGAGATCCGCGATCGCGATGCCCGGCGCCGTGTCGGCCGGAACGATCCGGCGGATCCGCCCGACCGCGGCGGCGAGCCGCGCGAACGACGGGTCCTCGACCAGGACGCGCAGCTCCGCCACGGTCGAGGCGGCGCGGGCCGGTCGAGCGGTCAGCGGCGCCACGGCGGCGACGAGCCGGTGATCCACCCCCGTGTCGAGAAGCTGCTGGGTGAAACGGCCGCGCACGAACGCGTCCGCCTGCTCCAGGGCCTCCTGTGACATCGGGACCGGGATCAGCTTCGCCGCCTCGGCCAGCATGTCCGCCACGGCGAGGCCGGCGAGCTCGGGGCGCTGCGCCAGGATGGCGGTCACCCCGAGCGCGGCCCGGCGCAGCCCGAACGGGTCCGAGCTGCCGGTGGGCGCGGCGTCGAGCGCGAACAGCCCGGCCAGCAGGTCGAGCCGGTCGGCGAGCGCCAGCAGGGCGCCGGGCACCGTCTGCGGGAGCACCCCGCCGGCACGGCGCGGCAGCTCCATCTCGTAGAGCGCCACGGCCACCGCCTCGGGCTCGCCGGCCCGGCGGGCGTACTCCCGGGCCATCGTCCCGGCCAGGCTCGACAGCTCGATCACCATCTGGGTGGCGAGGTCGAACTTGGCCAGCGCCCCTGCCCGGTCCAGCGTGGCCCGATCCTGTGGGGGCAGGCCCCCGCTGGTCGCGGTGCCCCCGCTGGTCGCGGCGCCCTCGCCGGTGCCGAGCCGGTCGGCGAGGACTCCGGCCAGCCTGGCTATGCGGTCCGCGCGGTCGGCCACCGAGCCGAGGCGCTGTTCGAAGGTGAGCTTCGCAAGCCCCGCGCGGAACGTCGCCAGCGGCACCTTGAGATCGGCGTCGAAGAAGAACGCGGCGTCCTCGAACCGGGCGCGCAGCACCGCCTCGTTGCCCGCACGCACGAGCGGCACGTCGACGGCCCCGTCGGCGATCGTCACGAAGCAGGGCAGCAGCGCGCCGGCGGCGTCACGCACCACCAGGTACCGCTGGTGCTTGTGCATGACCGTGGTGAGGATCTCCGCCGGCAGCTCGAGGTACCGCTGTTCGAACGAGCCCAGCACCGGACGCGGATACTCCACCAGGTTCGTCACCTCGGCCAGGACGTCGCCCTCCAGGTCGAGGTCGATCGTGCCCTGGTGCTCGGCGGCGAGCTTCGCCGCCTCGTCCACGATCAGCTCGCGGCGGGTGGCCGGGTCGAGCAGGACGGAGTGCCCGGCGAGCAGGTCCGCGTAGCCGTCGGCACCCGCCACCTCGATCGGCGGCGAACCGGCGCGGCGATGACCGCGCGACGTCGCGCCGGCGGCCAGCGTGGACACGGCGACCGGCACCACCGCGGCGCCGAGCAGCGCGACCACCCAGCGCACCGGCCGACTGAAGGACAACTCGGGGTCGTTCCAGCGCATGTTCCGCTCGGCGCGCAGGCCGGCGAGCACCGTGCCGAGCACCTCGGCGAGCACCTCCGTCGCGGGCCGGCCGACGTCGGTACGCACCAGCGCGACGTGCTCGACACCGCGGTACTCGACAACGGTCAGATCGGCCACGTCACCGCCCTGCCCGCGGACGAAGCCCGTCGCCGCCTTCGTCGGCTCACCCGCCGCGTCGTAGGCGGCCGCGCGGCGCGGGCCGCGGACGACCCGCTCCACGTCCGGCTCCCGGGGCGCGACGTCGGCGACGACGGCGACGATCCGCCGCGGGGTCCCCCGCACCAGCACCTCGCCGTGGGTGAGGCGGGTGGCCGCGAGCCGCTCGACGAGCGCCGCGCGGACGGCCTCGGTCTGCCGGGTCACCTCGGCGGCCGGCAGCTCCTCGACGCCGATCTCGAACAGCAGGGTGGCCGGCCCGGTCGGCACCACCGCCGGGTCGACGACGGCCGGGGTCGCCGCGGCCGGTCGGGGCGTCTCGCCCAGCGGGCTGCCGAGCTCGACGCGCCGGTCCCGCCACAGGGCGGCCACCTCGCGCGACATTCCACGCATCTGGGTGAACGAGGTGGCCCGCTCGGTGGTCGAGACGGCGCCACGGGAGTCGAGGATGTTGAAGGCGTGCGAACACTTGAGCACGTACGTGTGCGCGGGGACCGGCAGCCGGGCGTCGATGAGCCGGCGTGCCTCGGCCGCGAACTCGGCGTACATCCGGCGCACCGTGTCGATGTCCGCCTCGTCCAGGTAGTACCGGGACATCTCGTACTCGGACTGGCCGAACACCTCGCCGTAGGACACCCCGGGCGCGTACGCGATCTCGGTGAAGTGCCGGACCTCCTGCAGCGCCATCAGGATGCGCTCGATCCCGTAGGTGATCTCGACGCTCACCGGGTCGAGGGACTGGCCTCCGGCCTGCTGGAAGTAGGTGAACTGGGTGATCTCCTGGCCGTCGAGCCAGACCTCCCAGCCGAGGCCCCAGGCGCCCAGCGCCGGTGAGGCCCAGTTGTCCTCGACGAAGCGCACGTCGTGCGCCGCGGTGTCGATGCCCAGCGCGCGCAGGCTGCCCAGGTAGAGCTCCTGCGGGTCGCCCGGGTCGGGCTTGAGGATCACCTGGAACTGGGTGTGGGTCTGCAGCCGGTTCGGGTTGAACCCGTACCGGGAGTCGTCCGGACGCACCGAGGGCTCGACGTAGGCGACCCGCCACGGCTCGCCGCCCAGCACCCGGAGGATGGTCGCCGGGTTGTGCGTACCGGCGCCGACCTCGGTGTTGAACGGCTGCACGATCATGCAGCCGCGCTCGGTCCAGTAGCGGGTCAACGTCAGCAGGGCGTCCTGCATGGTCAGCATCGGGTCAGCCTCGGCAGCTCGGTGATCGGGTGTTACCCCGCCGAGGCTACCGGGTGGCAGGGCCGCTACCGCGCGTCCAGGCTCCACACGCCGTTGTCGCCTCCGGCGCGGGCCCCCGCGCGGACGCCCGCGCCGGGGGCGATGACCGCCGCGTCCGGCGCGAGGGCCGAGTCGTGGGAGTAGGCCGGCCCGTCGGCGTCGCGTTCGTACAGGACCTCGAAGGCGCCCGGGGCGTCCTGGGCCCAGACCAGCGTGGGCGTCAGCTCACACCGGACGTCGAAGGCGGACAGCGCCCGTCGCCAGGCGCCCGGACCAGCCCATTCCGTGACCAGCAGCCAGGCGCCCGGCTCGTCGACGCTGCGGCCGAGCCGGGCGGCGCGGAAGCCGCGCTGCGCGGCCAGGGCGGCCACCACCCGCTCGCCGGCCGCGGCGAAATCGGACCAGGCCGCTTCAGGCACCTCGAACCGGAGGACCGCGACCACCGGAGCCCCGGCGGCCACCACAGGCCCCGCGGCGGCCGCCGGCCGGTGGTCAGGCATGCTTCGCGACCACGCCGCCGTAGCGCCGGTCGCGGCGGGCGTACTCCTCGCAGGCCAGCCACAGATCGCGCCGGTCGAAGTCAGGCCACAGGGTGGGCACGAAGGAGAACTCCGCGTACGCCGCCTGCCAGAGCAGGAAGTTGCTCAGCCGCTGCTCGCCCGACGTACGGATCAGCAGGTCGACGTCCGGCATGTCGGGCTCGTCCAGATAGCGGGCGACCGTCTCCTCGTTGATGCGTTCCGGGCGCAGGCGGCCGTCGCGCACGTCCCGGGCGATCGCCGCGGCGGCGTCCGCCAGCTCCGCGCGCCCGCCGTAGTTCACGCACATCACCAGCGTCAGCCGGTCGTTGTCGCGGGTGAGCTCCTCCGCCGCCTCCAGCCGCCGGATCACGTTCCCCCACAGGCGGGGCCGCCGCCCGGCCCAGCGCACGCGGACACCGAGCTCGTGCATGTCGTCGATGCGCCGCCCGAAGACACCGTCGGTGAAGCGCATCAGGAACGCCACCTCGTCCGGCGAGCGCTTCCAGTTCTCGGTCGAGAACGCGTAGACCGACAGCCAGCGCACGCCCATCTCGATCGCGCCCTCGACGCAGTCGAACAGCGAGTCCTCACCGGCCTCGTGCCCCTTGGTACGGGGCAGGCCGCGCAGCTTCGCCCAGCGGCCGTTGCCGTCCATGACAATCCCGACATGACGCGGGACAAGGGCCGGTGGCAACGGCGGCGGCTGCGCTCCGGACGGATGCGGACGCGGATCGCGGAACCGTCTGCCCACCTCTTCACGCAGGCTCACAGCCGACATCCTTTCGTCCGGGCCGGCGCCTCACCGACCGACCCCCGCCGGCCCGAGCCCACCCGGACCACCGGTCTCGCAGCACACATCCCGTCCCCGCTCCTCACACGGTCCCCTCGCCCGACGTACACGCCCGTGCCCGGTCAGGCCACCGCCTCCGCGCCCATCGGCTCTTCATGCCCGTGGCCTCACGTCCGTTCAAGATGCGGCAGGGCCCGCAGCGCCCGTTCGAGATGCCACTGAAGGTAGGCGGCCACGACCCCCCCGGCCTCCCGTCGGGTGCGGACGCCGGCCGCCTCCGCGCCGTCCCAGTCACCGTGCAGAAGGTCGGCCAGCAGCCGCACAGCGGCCGGAGACGTCGACACCGCGCCTCGCGGTCGACATTCCGGGCACACTACGCCGCCACTGGCGACGGACAGCGAGTGGTGTGGTCCTGGCTCGCCGCAGAGCGCGCACTCGTCCAACGCCATCCCGTAGCCGGAGACGGTGAGCGATCGCAGCAGGAAGGCATCCAGGACCAGGGACGGCGTACGTTCGCCCGCTGCCAGCGTACGCAGACCGCCCACGAGCAGCAGAAACAGCCGGAAGGCAGGTTGGCGTTCCTCGCTGGTCAGCCGCTCCGCGGTCTCCAGCATCACCGCCGCGGCCGTGTACCGCGCGTACTCCTGGGCGATCGTCGCACCGTAGGCACCCAGGATGTCCGCCTGGGTGACCGTGTCCAGCGACCGGCCCTCGTGGAGCTGGAGGTCGACGTAGGTCCCCGGCTCCAGCCGGGCACCGAAACGGGAGGACGTCCTGCGGACGCCCTTGGCGACTGCCCTGACCCGACCGTTACGCCGCGTGAGTACCGTGACGACACGGTCGGCCTCGGCGAAGGGCATCGTCCTCAGGACGACGCCCTCATCGCGATACACCGGCACGTTCCCATGGTTACATGCCTGCTCCACACGACCAGGTGGGGCCGCATCCGTCCCGGCCTGCCGGCACGGCCTGCGACGCCACCGAGCGCTTTCAGACGCCGCCGGAAACCCGGACCCGGCCGGGCCCGGAGCCGTCAGAAACCCAACCGGCGAAGCTGCTTCGGGTCCCGCTGCCAGTCCTTGGCCACCTTGACGTGCAGGTCCAGGTAGACCGGCGTCCCCAGCAGCGCCTCGATCTGGGTGCGGGCCCGGGTGCCGACGTCACGCAGCCGGGAGCCCCCGGAGCCGATGACGATCGCCTTCTGGCTCGGGCGCTCGACGAAGACGTTGACCCGGACGTCGAGCAACGGCCGGTCCGCGGGACGGCCCTCCCGCGGCAGCATCTCCTCGACCACCACGGCCAACGAGTGGGGCAGCTCGTCGCGCACGCCCTCCAGGGCCGCCTCGCGCACCAGCTCCGCGACCATCACCTGCTCGGGCTCGTCGGTCAGCTCCCCCTCCGGATAGAGCCGCGGGCCCTCCGGCAGCCGGGCTACCAGCACGTCCGCGAGCCGGTCGACCTGGAACGCGGACACCGCGCTGACCGGCACGATCTCGGCGAAGTCACCGAGCCCGGACACCTCCAGCAGCCGGGCGCCGACCCGGTCCGGGTCGGCGACCTTGTCGACCTTGGTGAGGATGGCCACCACCGGCGTCCGCCGCGCCAGCCGACCGAGCTCGTCGGCGATGAAACGGTCGCCCCGCCCGAGCGGCTCGTCGGCCGGCATGCAGAAGCCGATCACGTCGACCTCCGACAGCGTCGCGCGCACGACGTCGTTGAGCCGCTGGCCCAGCAGCGTGCGCGGGCGGTGTAGACCCGGGGTGTCGACCAGGATCAGCTGCGCGTCGGGACGATGGATGATGCCCCTGATGGCGTGCCGGGTCGTCTGCGGGCGCCCGGACGTGATCGCCACCTTCGTCCCCACCAGCGCGTTCGTCAGCGTGGACTTGCCCGCGTTGGGGCGGCCCACGACACAGGCGAACCCCGAGCGGAATCCCGTCGCCAGGTCCACTAGCTCGACGTCCGGGTACGCGCAACGCCGTCCGGCCCGGCGAGGAAGAGGGGAATCCCCGCACCGAACTCGGCGAGCATGGCCAGATCGTCGGCGGCGGCCGCATCGGCCTCCGTCACCACGGCCGCGGCCTCGAAACGCCGCGCGCCGCTGGACGCCGCGGCCACGACCGCGGCCCGCAGCGCCGACGTCGCCAGCTCCGGCCGGGCGTGCGCGACCGTGGCGGCCACGTAGGTCCGGCCGTCGGTGTCACGCACCGCCGCGCCCTCCGCGAGCTGGCCGCCGGGCGTGTAGGCCCGCAGCCGGGCGGCGCGTGCCAGCACCACCAGCTTGGTGTCCTCCGCCTCCAGGACCGGTCCGGCCGGCGGGCTGGAAGGGGGGGTGGAAGACGTCACGATGTCACCTTTCTGCTCTGCTCCGGCCCGTCCGCCCCGTCCGTCCCGCCTGGCCCGGCCGGCCCTTCCGGCGCGTCCGGGTCGCGGGTCGACGGGGTCAGCCGCCGGACGACGACAGTGCCGATCTGGTTGCGCCGACCGGCCGCCCGCTCGGCGGACAGCCGCAGCCCGGCCACGTCCGCGGTCGCGCCGGGGATGGGCACCCGGCCGAGCGCGCTGGCGAGCAGCCCGCCCACCGTCTCGACATCGCGGGCGCCGGGCACGTCCTCGACGCCGAAGAGCTCGGCGAGGTCGTCGACGTCCAGCCGTGCCGTCACCCGCGCGGTGTCGTCGTCGAGCCATTCGACCGGGGGCGTGGCGCTGTCGTACTCGTCGGTGATCTCACCGACGATCTCCTCGAGGATGTCCTCGATGGTCACCAGCCCGGCGGTGCCACCGTACTCGTCGATGACCACCGCCATGTGGGTCCGCGACGCCTGCATCTCGCGCAGCAGGTCGTCGGCGGGCTTGCTTTCGGGGACGAGCACAGGCGCCCGCATGATCTCGGCGACCCGGCTGTCCTCGCGGCCTTCCCGCTCCCAGCCGACCATGTCCTTGAGGAAGGCGATCCCGACGACGTCGTCGACGCTCTCGCCGATCACCGGGATGCGGGAGAAACCGCTGCGCAGCGCCAGCGAGATCGCCTGCCGCACGGATTTGTCGGACTCGATGAAAAGCATGTCCGGGCGCGGCACCATGACCTCGCGGACGAGCGTGTCGCCCAGCTCGAACACCGAGGCGATCATGTCCCGTTCCTCGGGTTCGATGACCTCGTTCTCCTCCGCGAGGTCGACCAGGTCGCGCAGCTCCGCCTCCGAGGCGAACGGCCCGTCGCGGTAGCCGGGGCCGGGAGTCACCGCGTTGCCGAACGCGATCAGCAGCCGGGGCAGCGGCCCGAAGATCCGCGCCAGCCGGATGGTGAGCCCCGCGGTGGCCAGCGACACCGCGGGGGCGTGCTGGCGGCCCAGCGTCCGGAACATCACCCCGACCAGGATGTAGGCCACCAGGGTGGAGACCAGCGAGCCCAGGCCGACCGCGGCGAACCCGGCCCCGTAGGCGTGGACGGCGAGGACGGTGATGCACGCCGCGGCGACCATCTCGCCGACGATCCGCAGCAACAGCAGCAGCGCGAGGTAGCGCCCCGGATCGGCCACGACCCGGGCCAGGTTCGCGGCGCCCGCCTTGTGCTGGCGGCCGAACTGCTCGACGCTTACCCGGGAGACCCTGGTGAGGGCGGCGTCCACCGCGCCGAGGCCCGCGGCGGCGAGGGCGGCCACCGCGGCGATGAAGACCAACAGGAGATCACCGGACTCCATGACGGACCGGGCTCCTCAGGAGGTGCCGGCGCCGGCCGCGATGTCCCAGGAGGCCAGCAGGCTGTTCTGGAGCTTCCACATCTCCCGTTCCTCCTCCGGCTCCGCATGGTCGTAGCCGAGCAGGTGCAGGATGCCGTGGGTGCAGAGGATGTGCAGCTCCCGCTCCATCCCGTGACCGGCCTGACCAGCCTGCCTACGGGCCACCTCGGGGCACAGGACGACGTCGCCGAGCAGGGTGGTCGGGTCCTCCTCCACCGACTCCGACCAGGACGGCTCGAACGCCTCGTCCTGCGGGAACGCCAGCACGTCGGTCGGCCCGTCCTCGCCCATGTAGCGGACGTGCAGGTCGGTCATCGCGTCGACCTCGACCAGCATGACCGACAGCTCCGCGAGCGGGTTGACCTTCATGGTGTCCAGCACGAACCGGGCCAGCGCGGCCAGGGTGACCTCGTCGAAGTCCGTCACACCCGACTCGTTCGCGACGAAGACCGCCATTACCGTTCCCTTTCCGTGGCGCTCGCTTCCCGGGCGCTCACCGGCGGTCCCGGCGGGTGGCCCGGGCCGGGCGCGAGTCGGCGGCCGGCACCGGGCTCGCCGCGTCCCAGCGGGCGTAGGCGTCGACGATGTCGCTGACCAGGCGGTGGCGGACGACGTCCGTGCTCGTCAGCGTGGCGAAGTGGACGTCGCCGACCCCGTCGAGGATCTCGCGGACCACGCGAAGGCCACTGTGCGTGCCGGCCGGCAGGTCGACCTGGGTGATGTCACCGGTGACGACGATCTTCGAGCCGAACCCGAGCCGGGTGAGGAACATCTTCATCTGCTCCGGCGAGGTGTTCTGGGCCTCGTCCAGGATGATGAAGGCGTCGTTGAGGGTGCGGCCACGCATGTAGGCCAGCGGCGCGACCTCGATGGTCCCGCTCTGCATGAGCCGCGGGATCGAGTCGGGGTCGATCATGTCGTGCAGCGCGTCGTAGAGCGGGCGCAGGTACGGATCGATCTTCTCGTAGAGCGTGCCCGGCAGGAAGCCGAGGCGCTCACCGGCCTCGACCGCCGGCCGGGTGAGGATGATCCGGTTGACCTTCTTCGCCTGGAGCGCCTGGACCGCCTTGGCCATCGCCAGGTAGGTCTTGCCGGTTCCCGCGGGCCCGATGCCGAACACGATCGTGTGCTGGTCGATCGCGTCCACATAGCGCTTCTGGTTCAGGGTCTTCGGGCGGATCGTCCGGCCACGGTTGGACACGATGTTGAGGGTGAGCACCTCCGCGGGCCGCTCCCCCGCACCGCTGCGCAACATCGCCACCGAATGGTCCACATGTTGCGGGCTGAGCTCCGTCCCGGCGTCCAGCAGCGCTATGAGCTCGGAGAACAGCTTGGCCGCGAGTTCGTTCTCGGCCGGGTCACCGGTGATGGTGATCTCGTTGCCGCGGACGTGGATGTCGGAGGAGAAGGCCTTCTCGACCGCACGCAGCAACTGATCCTGGTGGCCGAGCAGACTCACCATGCTGTGCGGGCCGGGAACGACGATGCGCGTGATGGCCCGCGCGTCTGGGGGAGCGTCGGAATCGGGCATGTAGTACGGCCGCCTGGGCCGGAGCACCTCTCACATCGAGCGTGAATCACACGAGCGCGAATCACATGGGCTCGCGCGGACACCAGGCCGCGCAAACACCAAGCCAAGCAGGCCCCCAGGCCACAGGAGCACGGCCACGGAAGCACGATCGTGTCAGCCTGGGGCGAAGGTGGCCCGCAGACGAACCCAGTCTATCCGCCCAGGCGACCGATGTCGGCGAGTACCACCGCTGCCGCGACAACGCCCGCCGTCGACGTCCGCAGCACAGTCGGGCCGAGCCGCCCGGCGACGGCCCCGGCGGCGGTGAGCGCCGCGAGCTCCTCGTCGGACACACCACCTTCCGGGCCCACCACCAGCAGCACCTCCGGCGCATCCGGCGCATCCGGTGCCGTGCCGAGCATCCCGGGAGTCCCAGTCGTCCCAGGTGGAGCTGCCGGGGCCGGCACGGCCTGCGGAACGGACAGCCCGCGGGCGAGACCGGCCACCGGCGTCGACGCCGTCTCATGCAAAACCACGGCGAGCGCGGCCTGCCGAGCGCGCCGCGCGAGCGCGGCGGTGGTGACCAGCCCCCCGACCTCGGGCCAGACCAGGCGGCGCGACTGCTTCGCGGCCTCCCGCGCCGTGCGGTCCCACCGGGCCCGGGACCGCTCGCCGCGCTCCCCCTCCCAGCGGACCACGCACCGCGACGCCGCCCAGGGCACGATCTCGTCGACACCGGCCTCGGTCATCATCTCGACCGCCAGCTCGCCGCGGTCGCCCTTGGCCAGCGCCTGCGCCACCACCAGCCGCGGGACCGGTACGGGCACCTCCCGACGACGCAACACCACGCATTCGAGCTCGTCCCGGCCGACCGAGCCGACCTCGCATTCCAGCGCGGTACCGGCACCGTCGGTCACGTCCAGGCGCTCACCCGACCGCAGCCGGCGGACGGTGGCGGCATGCCGGCCCTCCGCGCCGGAAAGCACGAAGACGTCCGTCGACGGCAGTGGGTCCAGGTGGAAGACGGGCGCGGTCAGCGGTTACGCCGCCCGCTGCGGCGCCGGGAGAACAGGCCCGAGCCACCGGAGGAACCGCCGACCGCCACGGCCGGCGACTCCTCCTCCCGCAGCTTCGCCAGCTCCCGCAGCAGGCGTTCCTGCTCGGCGTCGAGCTTCGTCGGCGTCTCGACCACGATGTGGATGTGGAGGTGGCCCCGCCCGACCGCGCGCAGGTGCGGAACACCGCGCCCGGCGAGCCGGATCACCTCACCGGGCTGGGTGCCCGGCTTCACCGTGATGGTCTCGGAGCCGTCCAGCGTCTCGAGCGTCGCCACCGTGCCCAGCGCCGCGGCTGTCATCGGCAGCCGCAGGTCGCAGTGCAGGTCGTCACCCTCGCGGGTGAACACGGCGTGCTGGCGCTCGGAGACCTCCACGTACAGGTCGCCGGGCGGACCGCCGCCGGGGCCCACCTCGCCCTCGCCGGACAGGCGGATGCGCATCCCGTCCTCGACCCCGGAGGGGATCTTCACCGTCAGGGTGCGCCGCTTGCGGACCCGACCGTCGCCGGAGCATTCCCGGCACGGGTGCTCGATGACGGTTCCGGTGCCGGAGCAGCGCGGACACGGCCGGGACGTCACCATCTGGCCGAGGAACGAGCGGGTCACCTGCTGGACCTCGCCGCGGCCGTGGCAGGTCGAGCAGGTGGACGGCTGCGTGCCCTGCGCCGCGCCGGCCCCGGTGCAGGTCGGGCACACCACCGCCGTGTCGACGGTGATGTCCCGCGTCGCCCCGAAGGCCGTCTCGGCGAGGTCCAGCTCGAGACGCAGGAGCGCGTCGTTGCCGCGCCGGACCCGTGAGCGCGGGCCGCGACTGGCTCCGCCCCCGAAGAACGCGTCCATGATGTCGCCGAGGCCACCGAAACCCGCACCGAAGGGCGAGCCAGCGCCGCCCCCGCCACCACCAGGCGCGAGCGGGTCACCACCGAGGTCGACGATCTGACGCTTCTCGGGGTCGGAGAGGACCTCGTAGGCGTTCGTCACGTTCCTGAAGCGCTGCTGCGCCTCTGGATCCGGATTTACGTCCGGATGCAGCTCGCGGGCCAGCTTGCGGTAGGCCCGCTTGATCTCGTCACCGGTTGCGTCACGCCGCACACCGAGCGTCGCGTAATAATCCACTGCCATCAGTCGGCACCCAAGAGTTCACCCACGTACTTGGCGACGGCCCGGACAGCCGCCATCGTTCCCGGATAGTCCATCCGCATCGGGCCGACGACTCCCATTCCGCCCAGTGCAGCCGGGCCGAGACCGTACCCGGTGGCGACAACAGAGGTCGATCGCAGGGCGTCGACGTCCGTCTCGCGCCCGATGCGCACCGTAACAGTACCGGTCTCACGCGCCGAACCGATCAGCTTGAGGAGCACCACCTGCTCCTCCAACGCCTCCAGGATGAAGCGCAACGAGTCGGCGAAGTCCACGGACGCCCTGGTGAGGTTGGCCGTCCCGGCCAGCGCGACGCGCTCCTCCTGGCGTTCCAGCAGGGCCTCCAGCACCACCGTGGTCAGTGTCGTCAGGTAGGGGCGCAGGTCGGGGCGGACCGTGTCCGGCAGGTCGGCCGCGGCCTCGGTGGCGTCCGCGATCCGCCGGCCGCGCAGGGATCCGTTGAGCAGGCCCCGCAGCTCCCCCACGACCCCGTCGTCGACCGGCGCGGGAATGTCCACCACCCGCTGCTCGACCCGGCCGGTGTCGGTGATCAGGACCAGCAACAGCCGGTTCGGGTTCAGCGTGACGATCTCGATGTGCCGCACGCTGCTGATCGACAGCGAGGGATACTGCACCACCGCCACCTGCCTGGTGAGCTGCGCGAGCAGCCGCACGGACCGGCGGACCACGTCGTCGAGGTCGACAGCGCCCTCCAGAAAGCTCTGGATGGCCTTACGCTCGGCCCGCGACAACGGCTTCACACCGGACAGTCGGTCGACGAAGAGGCGGTAGCCCTTGTCCGTCGGGATCCGACCGGCGCTGGTGTGTGGCTGCGTGATGTAGCCCTCTTCCTCCAGCGCGGACATGTCGTTACGCACCGTGGCGGGCGATACCCCCAGGGCATGACGCTCGGCCAACGTCTTGGATCCCACCGGCTCATTGCTGAGCACGAAGTCCTCGACGATTGCCCGCAGAACCTCCAGGCGCCGTTCTTCCAACACGTGACCACACCCCCTCAGCCGGTTCCCTACGCCAGGCGGGGATGGCGGTGTGCCGGCGCAGTCACCTGCCCTGGCACTCTTCCGCCACGAGTGCCAAGTGTAGCTTCCCGCCCTGGTCGGAGCAGCCATCGTGACCAGACCCGCGTTCGGCGACCGTCACAGCCTGGTCAGGCGACCGTCACAGCTCCGTCAGGCGACCGTCACAGCTTCGTCAGGTGACCGCCACCGCCCAGCCGGGTAGCCGCGCCGCCACCCAGCCGGGCTGGCACCGTGGCCCGGCCGGGTGGCCGCCCCGCCCAGTCGGGTGAGGGCCACCACTCAGTCGGGCAGCAGCGCACGCACCACGGTGTCGGCCAGCAGGCGACCGCGGCGGGTCAGTGCCACCCTCCCCGCCGCGAGCTCCCGGTCGAGGATGAGGCCGTCAGCCGCCAGTTCGTCGGCCGCCGCCCGCCCCCGATCGCACAGCGCGACCGTCTCGAGACCCTCGACGAGCCGCACCCCCAGCATGACCCGTTCGACCCGCTGCGCGGCGGCGTCGAGCACCTCACGGGCGGCGGCCGGGCTGCGGCCCGCGCCGACCCTCGTCGCGTACTCGGTGGGGTGGCGGACGTTCCACCACCGGACCTCACCGACATGGCTGTGCGCGCCCGGACCCAGGCCCCACCAGTCGTCGCCCCGCCAGTAGCCCAGGTTGTGCCGGCACCAGGAGGCCCGATCGCGGGACCAGTTGCTGATCTCGTAGTTGCTCAGCCCGGCGGCCGCGAACGCCTCGTCCGCCTGCAGGTAGCGATCCGCCAGCAGGTCGTCATCCGGTTCCAGGAGCTCGCCGCGACGGACCCGCCGGGACAGCTTCGTGCCCTCCTCCACCGTCAGCGAGTAGGCGCTGACATGGTTCGGAGCGAGCTCGATGACCGTCTCCAGGCTGGCCGCCCAGTCTGCCTCCGACTCCCCCGGCGCGCCGTAGATCAGGTCGAGGCTGAGCTGCTCGAAGCCGGCCTGGCGGGCCCAGCCCACGACCTCGGCGACCCGGCCGGGAGTGTGCTGACGGTCCAGCGCGGCCAGCACGTGCGGGCGGGCGCTCTGCATGCCGAAGGAGATCCGGGTGAATCCGCTGGCCCGCAGATGCTCGAGTGCCTCCAGGTCGACGGACTCCGGGTTGGCCTCGGTCGTCACTTCCGCGTCGCCCGCCAGGCCGAAGGTGTCGTCCAGGATCCGCAGCACCTTCGCCAGATCGGAGGCGGGCAGCAGCGTCGGGGTGCCACCGCCGACGAAGACCGTCGCCACGGGCAGCTCCCGCTCACCCAGAACCGAACGCGCGAGGCGGGCCTCGGTGGCGATGGAGTCGACGAAGGACGTGGCCCCACCCTGGCCGCCCGCACCGAGCTCGGCCGGGGTGTAGGTGTTGAAGTCGCAGTAGCCGCAGCGTGCCGCGCAGTACGGGACGTGAACGTAGACGCCGAACGGCCGGGAACCGACCGTGGCGAGCGCGGCGTCGGGGAGTGCGCCGTCGACGGGCGCCGGCGCCCCTTCGAGAGGCTTGGATGGCATGACCCCAGTGTGCTCCCAACGCGCGCACAGACCGCAACGCTCTGTTTTGTCAACAGGCCCCACCACAGTGATTCGATCATCACCTGGCGACATCAGGACCAGTATCGGACAAGGAGGCTCACGGGCCGCCCGAATGCGCCATCCGAGGCACCGTCGGCGCCCGCTCGGGGCCGGAATCACATGTTTGCGATCTGTTGACAGTGGCAGGGCCAAACGGTGGGCAACCGGTCATGGCTCAGTCGAGTTGGCTGCGAAATGATCCGACCATGCAGGAGGAGCTCACCAGTGGAATCGTGACCGTCGAGGAACTGCTACCACCACGAACCACGGAGTACCGGTCAGGATCCGTCCTGGCGCTCGGCTTCGCGGAGGCGGAGCCGGCCACCGAGCCGATCCGCGTACCCCGGATCGGCCCATCCGCGGACACCGTCTGACCGCGGACACCGTCTGCCCCACCGGCCCGACCCGCCGGCCCGACCCGCTGACGCGCCGGGCGGCACCGCGACCGGAGCCGCCGATGTCCGGCACGTGATGCCGGACATCGGAGCCCCGGCGGCGGCACCTCACGATGCCAGCCGTGCCTGCCGTGCCAGCCACGCCCGGCGGCCGGCCGGGCCGCTACCAGGCCAGGCCACGCACCCGCGCCCCGTCAGCGCGCCGGCTTCGACCCCGACGAGCTCGGGCTCTCCGTCGTCGACAGCGCGGCGATGAAGGCCTCCTGCGGGACCTCCACCCGACCGATGGTCTTCATCCGCTTCTTGCCCTCCTTCTGCTTCTCCAGCAGCTTGCGCTTGCGGCTGATGTCACCGCCGTAGCACTTGGCGAGCACGTCCTTGCGGATGGCGCGAATGTTCTCGCGGGCGATGATCCGACTGCCGATCGCGGCCTGGATCGGCACTTCGAACTGCTGGCGCGGAATCAGCTCGCGGAGTTTCGAGGTCATCGCGACCCCGTACGTGTAGGCCTTCTCCCGGTGCACGATCGCCGAGAAGGCGTCGACGGCCTCCCCCTGGAGCAGAATGTCCACCTTGACCAGATCGGACGCCTGCTCGCCCGCGGGCTCGTAGTCGAGGCTCGCGTAGCCGCGGGTGCGCGACTTCAGCGCGTCGAAGAAGTCGAAGATGATCTCACCGAGGGGCAGCGTGTACTTCAGTTCCACCCGGTCCGTGGAGATGTAGTCCATGCCCTGGAGCACACCGCGGCGGCCCTGGCACAGCTCCATCACCGCGCCCACGAAGTCGGTCGGCAGCAGCAGCATCGCCTCGACCACCGGCTCGTACACTTCCGCGATCTTGCCCCCGGGCCAGTCGCTGGGGTTGGTCACGGTGACCTCGGAGGCGTCCTCCATGACCACCCGGTAGACCACGTTCGGCGCCGTCGAGATGAGCGTGAGGTCGAACTCGCGCTCGAGCCGCTCACGGACGATCTCCAGGTGCAGCAGGCCGAGGAACCCACAGCGGAAGCCGAACCCGAGCGCCGCCGAGGTCTCCGGCTCGAAGGTCAGTGCCGCGTCGTTGAGCTGCAGCTTGTCCAGCGCCTCGCGCAGGGCCGGGTACTCGCTGCCGTCGAGGGGATAGAGGCCCGAGTAGACCATCGGACGCGGATCGCGGTACCCGCCGAGCATCTCCGTCGCCGGCCGGCGCGCCGAGGTCATGGTGTCGCCGACGCGGGCCTGGCGGACGTCCTTCACCCCGGGGATGACGTAGCCCACCTCGCCCGCCGACAGCGAGCCCGTCGGTCGCGGCTCCGGGGAGATGACACCGACCTCGAGCGTCTCGTGGCTGGCGCCGGTGGACATCATCAGACACCGGTCACGGGTCGACAGCGTCCCGTCCACGACCCGGACATAGGTGATAACACCGCGGTAGATGTCGTACACACTGTCGAAGATCATCGCGCGGGTCGGGCCGTCCGGGTCGCCGCTCGGCGCCGGAATGCGGCGGACGATCTCGTTGAGCAGCTCCGGGACGCCCTGCCCGGTCTTGCCGGAGACCTTCAGCACGTCACCCGGATCGCACCCGATGATCGTCGCGATCTCCTCGGCGTATTTCTCGGGCTGCGCGGCCGGAAGGTCGATCTTGTTGAGCACCGGGATGATCGTGAGATCGTTCTCGATCGCCAGGTAGAGGTTCGCCAGCGTCTGGGCCTCGATGCCCTGCGCGGCGTCGACCAGGAGGACCGCACCCTCGCAGGCGGCCAGCGAGCGGCTCACCTCATAGGAGAAGTCCACGTGGCCGGGCGTGTCGATGAGGTTCAGGACGTAGTCCGCACCGTCATCCGCCCGCCACGGCAGCCGGACGTTCTGCGCCTTGATCGTGATGCCACGCTCGCGCTCGATGTCCATCCGGTCGAGGTACTGGGCCCGCATGTTGCGGGCCTCGACCACGCCGGTCACGCCCAGCATCCGGTCGGCAAGCGTGGACTTGCCGTGGTCGATGTGGGCGATGATGCAGAAGTTGCGGATCGACGCCGGGTCGACGCCGGCTGCCTCGTGCGGTGCTTCGGACACGCGGGCTGGTCTCGTTTCGCTGCTCGTCGGTCTGTCTCGCGTGCTTCATCGTGCCAGGCCTCCATCGTGCCAGGCACAGGCCGCCGCGCCGGGCACAGGCCGGCCGCCCCCTGGCCGCGCCCCGCACCCGGCACCGCTCGCTCGTTTGATAATGTCGGTAGCGCTTCGCTGTGGGCCCTGGTTGGGGCAGCCTGCGGGTCCTGGAGTTGACCAGTTCATCTGGCTCCGGGGTCCTGAGGCAGCCCGAGTCGCCGGGACGGTGTGAGATCTCGGGGTGGCTGAGATCTTCTGCACGGCGGGCCTCCACACGTACCATCCCGACTCGACACCCAGAGGTTCTCCCGCGTGGCCAACATCAAGTCGCAGATCAAGCGCAACCTCACCAACGAGAAGCGACGGCTGCGCAACAAGGCCGTGAAGTCCGAGCTGAAGACCCACGTGCGCCGCTTCCGCGACGCCGTCGAGGCCGGTGACTCGGAGCGCGCCGACGCCGCCTTCCGTCTCGCCGCCAAGAAGCTGGACAAGGCCGCCAGCAAGGGTGTCATCCACCCGAACCAGGCCGCCAACCGCAAGTCGGCGATGGCGAAGGCGAACGCGGGCATCAGCGCCTGACGTCCTGTCGGGTCGGGGCCGGGCTTCCCAGTGGGAAGATCCCGGCCCTTGTCATGCCCGGGGCGATGTCATGCCCGGGGCGACCGCGTGCGGCGACCGCCCGCGCTCGGGGGTCCGCTCGGCGTTCTCAGTGCGGGCCCGCTCGATCTCAGTGCGGGCCCACTCAGCCGTCGCGGTCCAGGGTGCGTTCGAGCACCTCGGCGTAGGCGACCAGTGCCGCAACCGCCAGCGGGAGCACCAACAGAACCCAGGCGCTGGCCAGGTCACCCATCGCGATGACCAGTGTCACCAGCACGGTGGCGGTGACGACCAGCATGCGCATCCAGCCCGCCGGCAGCACCCGCAGGCCGAACATGCCACCGGGTGGAACCTGCTCGTGCCCGTCACCGGACGCCCCGGGCCCACCGGAGTCACGGTGCTGCCCTCCTGGCGGCTGACCTGTCGACGTGTTCATCGTGCTCGTCCTCCCCGGCCGGCGAACTCCGCCCGGCCACGCTCCTCGGTGCCGACCGACCGGCCCCGGGCTCGTGCGACCTCCTGGAGCAGGTGTTCCAGCGCGTACCCCGCATCCACAGCCGCGCCCTTCACGCCCGCGTCGGCCACCGCGACCGCCCGGATCGCCCGGGCCAGCCCGGCGTCCGACCAGCCACGGGCGGATCGCTGGGCCCGTTCGACCTTCCAGTCCGGCATCCCGAGAGCCTTGGCGATATCCCACTTGGATCCGCCGCCGGCCGCCGCCACCCGGGCCAGATCTCGCAGGCCACCCGCGATGGCGCTCGTGATCAGCACCGGGGCGGTACCGCCTTCGAGAGCCTGACGCAGCAGGGTGAGCCCACCCGCGAGATCACCACCGATGATCGCGTCGGCCACCGCGAAGCCGCTGGTCTCGGCACGCCCACGGTGGTAGCGACCCACCGCGGCCTCGTCGATCACACCATCGGTGTCCGCCACGAGCTGGTCGCACACGGCCGCGATCTCCCGGAGGTCGCCGCCCACGGCGTCGAGCAGTGCCTGGATCGCGCCGTCGCTCGTCCGGCCGCCCAGCCGCCGGATCTCGGCGACCGCGAAGTCATGCCGATCACGCGGCCGGGTGATCTTCGCGGCCGGGATGACCTTGGCGCCGGCCTTCTTCATCACGTCGACGAGCTTGCGGTTCTTCACCGCGCCGCTGTGCACCACGACCAGCGTCACGTCGTCGAGCGGGCGCCCGACGTACGCGAGCAACGCATCCCGCAGATCCTCCGGCAGCTCGGCGGCACCACGGACGACCAGAACCCGCCCACCGCCGAACATCGAGGTGGCACCGAGATCGATCATGTCGGCATCGGTGAGCTCGCCCGGTGCGCGATCGACGATCTCGACCTCGGGGTCGCGGGCCCGAGCGGCGGCGAGGACCTCCCGCACGGCACGCGCGACGAGAAGCTCCTCGTCACCGCTCACGACGACCAGCGGCGGCGGGGCAGCGGGCTGTGGCACGCGGATCAGCATGTCACGCCGGACCGCCGCCCTCACGCCACCCCCGCCGCCCTCACATCCGACCGGGCCGACGCGCCACCAGCGCCACCCGGCCGGACGGCTGCCGGACGACCGCCACCGCGCCGTGCAGGTCGGTCCGGCCGACGGTGATCCCGGCCGCGCGCAGGCTCGCCAGCGTCGCGGCCGCCGGATGCCCGTATGTGTTCCCGGCCCCGACACTGATCAGGGCGGCCCGCGCGCCCGTCCCGGTCAGGAACTCCGGGATCTGATCAGCGGAGCCGTGGTGGGCGACCTTGAGCACGTCCACCGTCACCGCGCCGGCCCGTGCGACCTGGCGCTGCTCCGGCGGTTCCGCGTCCCCGCTCAGCAGCATCGTCACGCCACCGACCTCCGCGAGCAGCACGAGACTGGCGTTGTTCGGATCACTGGCCGTGCCACGCAGAACCCGCTGCGGGCCGATGACCTGCCAGCGGACATCCCCGACCGTGCCGGACGCACCGGCCGAGCCCGAGAGCACCGAGCGGACCGTGACCCCCGCCGCCCGGGCACCGCGCTCGACCTCGGCCCACTGCTCCGTCGGCTCGGGCAGCGGGCTCACGATCATCTCGCCCACCGGCATCCGGCCCAGCACCCCGCTCAGACCCGCCGCATGGTCGGCGTGCAGGTGGCTGAGCACCAGAAGCGGCACCCGCCGGACCCCGAGATCGGCCAGGCAGGTGGCCATCAGCTCGGGGTCGGGCCCGACATCGACCACGACCGCCGAGCCGGCTCCGGCCCGTAGCACCAGCCCGTCGCCCTGGCCCACGTCACAGGCCACGAGCCGCCAGCCCGCCGGTGGCCAGCCCGCCAGCCTCGGCACCAGGAAAAGGCGTGCCACCAGCAGGCTCGCGAGCGCCGCGGCGAGCAGCCGGCGGGTCGGCGGACGCCGTGCCAGGGCGATGGCCAGCACGACCCCGGCGAGCGCAGCCACCGCGCCGAGCGGCCCGGACGGCCAGCCGATCGCCGCCCCCGGAAGGTCGGCCGCCCGGCCGGCGACCAGCACAAGCCACCGGCACGGCAGGCCCGCCAGCCGGGCGAACAGCTCGGCCGCGGACGGGTGCAGTGTGGCCACGGCCATGGTGAGCAGGCCGAGCAGGGTGGCTGGCGCGACCGCGGGCGCCGCGATCACGTTCGCCGGGATGGCGACGAGGCTGATGCCACCGCCGAGCCACGCAAGCACCGGAGTGCACGCCAGCTGGGCCGCCGCCGCGACGGCCACCGCCTGCGCGATCCGGGTGGCACCGGCGAGCAGGCGGCGCGACCGCTGCGGCCGGCGCGCCGCGAGCCGCCGCTCGATCCCGTCACACCAGCCCGGCCCCCAGACGACCATCCCGGCGGTGGCGAGCACCGACAGCGCGAAGCCGGCGGAGAGAGCGAAGGTCGGGTCCAGCACGATGACAGCCAGCACCGCCGTCGCCAGTGCGGCCATAACGGCACGTGGCCGCCCGGCCGCCAGCGCCGCAAGGCCCACCAGCCCCATCGCCGCCGCTCGGACCACGCTCGCGGACGGCCGGGCCAGGATCACGAAGCCGACAAGCGCCGCCGCGGCGGCGAACGCCCTGCTCCGCGAGCCGAGCCGGGTACGGCCGAGGACGACGAGGACGGCACCGGTGGCGATGGCGGCATTCGCTCCCGAGACAGCGGTGAGGTGGCTCAGGCCGGCGACGCGGAAGTCGTCCTTCAGCTCCGGGTCGAGCTTCGAGGTGTCACCGACGACCATGGCCGGGAGCAGCCCGCCCGCTGGCTGGGCGACCACACTCGCCGCCGCACGCAGGCGCGCGCGCAACCACCCGGCCGCCCGCTGTGCCATGGGCGGCCGCCCCTGCGGGTGGGGCGGCGCCCGGGCGAACAGGACCGCGGCGATTGTCTCGCCCGGCCCTGGTGGGGCGAGCGTGGCCCGAACCGCCAGCCGCTGCCCCGGCAGGTAGGCCGCGAGGTAGCCCGCCCGCCCGACCAGCAGCACGGGAACCGCGGCACGTACCCGGTACTCAGGGCCGGTGACCGCCTCAAGACGGGCTCGCGCCGTGGCCGTTGACGCGGCACCGCCCGGACCTCCCGCACCGGTGCCGGTGGCCCCGGCCGGCGGCCGCGAGACCTTCGGATCGTCGGTGAGGACCACGACGGCCTCCACCGTCCGCTCGGCGCGGACCAGCGCGGCGAGCGGCCCGACCGCCCTCGCCCGCCCGGCCGTGCCTCCGATCAGCAGCCCCGCCGCGAGGAAGGCGACGGCGACGCAGCCGGCGAGCCGCCGCCCGGGCCCGGCAGCCGCGCGGGCCGGCCCGCCGCCCCGTTGCCAGGCCCCGGCGAGCACCGCGAGCGCGCAGCCGGCCAGAACGACGGCAACGCATCCCAGGAGCTCCCGGCTGGGCACCCAGTAACCGCCCAGCGCCGCGCCGGCCCAGACCGCGCCGGCCGGCACAGCCAGGCGCAGGTCGAGGCGATCTCGGGGCGCGTCCTTCGCGTCGGCCGGAAGACCGACGCCGACCTCCATGACGACGGAGACCATTCAGACCGTCACCAGCGGCAGCAGATCCGCGAGCCGCCGATCCCCGACCCCGGTGACCTCGCCCAGCTGGTCGGCTGACGTGAAGGGCCCGTTCGCGGCGCGCCAGTCGACGATCCGCTGGGCCAGGACCGGGCCCACGCCTGGCAGCTCGTCGAGCTGGCTCGCTGTCGCGGCGTTGAGATCGAGCGGCGCCTGACCGCCACCCGCAGCCGAACCTGCCCCACCCGCCGCGCCTGCGGCGGCCTGCCCGCTCCCGGAGAGTGGTGGCGCCGGCCCCGCGCGGCCGTCGACCAGGATCTGCTCGCCGTCGGTCAGGACGCGGGCCAGCGCGAGCCCGGTCGTGTCGGTACCCGGCAGCGCTCCGCCGGCCAGGGTCAGCGCGTCGACGACCCGGGAGCCGGCCGGCAGCCGCACCACTCCGGGCCGGGCGACCCGGCCGGCGACGTCGACGACGATCTCCTGCCCGGCCTCGGATTCCGTGCCAGCCGGATGCCCGGACGAAGAGGTGGGCACGGCCGGCGCCGACGCACCCGAAACCGAGAAGCCCGCGGCCGGCCGCGCGGTCGTCGTGGCCTCCTGCGCCACGAGAGCCGACTGGCCCGGCCCCTTCGAGGCGAGCTCCACCGGCCGGCCGCGCCAGGCCAGCCAGCCGGCGGTCGCCGCGGCCGCGACGGCTACCACGACCAGCACGAGGGCCGCCCGCGCGCTCGGCGCGAGGATCGCACCGCGCAGCGAGGGCGGCAGGCGGTCGGACAGCTGGCGGTGCCTCCCGCGCCGGTCGTGGCCCTCCAGGCCGCGGCGACCACCAGCACCACCAGCGTGGCCGGCGTCGTCAGGATCCCCCGAAGCTTCGGGACCGTCACGATCACCAAGATCCTCAGGATGCGCCTGGCGCCGGTTCTCGATCGACCGGCCGCCCGCCCACTCGTCGGACCAGCCGTCGACGTCGAGGTCCGACCAGTCGTCCGACCAGCCGTCGGACCCGTTGTCGGACCCCTTGTCGGAGCCGCTGCCGGTCCAGCCGGCGTCCAGCTCGCCGAGCGAGCCGGTGCCCCGGCCCGGATGCCGAGTTGACGGCGGGAACGCCGGCCAGGACCGCCCCAGCGGTTCGGTCACGGCGTCGTCGACGTGGACGGCGGCGGCCTGACTGGCGTGATCGGCGTGGTGGGTGCCACCGCCGACGTGGTGGGTACCACCGCCGGCTGTGTCACCCCTGCAGCTCCCCTGACGCGATGAGTGCCTGTTCATGCACGCAACGTAGGAACAATCCGGCCGCCCGTGGCGCCGGGGCGACTCACTGTGGACATCCGTTTCTCATCCACAGATGCGGAATGGACCCGCGAACACTTTGGTTGACGGCTCAAGTAACGTACCGAACGAAGCCGGGCCCGCCAGCAGGCTCGGCGGCACGGCGAGCGACACCGACACCAACACCAACACGCGACGACCACCACGAGGAGATCCGCGATGACCGCTCCAGCCAGCACCCCCCTGACCGACCTGACCGGCACCTGGACCCTCGACCCCGCGCACACCCGGATCGGCTTCGCCGCCCGCCACGCGATGGTGACCACCGTGCGCGGCCAGTTCACCGGCGTGCAGGGAACCCTCGAGCTCGACGGCGCCAACCCGACCGCGTCGACCGCGAACGTGACCATCGAGACGGCCACGTTCGACAGCGGCACCCCCGACCGCGACGGGCACGTCAAGTCGGCCGACCTGCTCGACGTCGAGCAGTTCCCGACGATCACCTTCGTCAGCACCGGCGCGAAGACCGGCTCCGACGAGGACAGCTACGTGCTGACCGGAGACCTCACCATCCGCGGCGTCACCCGGCCCGTCGAGCTCGCGATCACGTTCGAGGGCAGCTCCAAAGACCCGTTCGGCAACATCCGGGCCGGCTTCACCGGCGCGACGAGCATCAGCCGCAAGGACTTCGGCATCACGTTCAACGCCGTGCTGGAGACCGGTGGCGTGCTGATCAGCGACAAGATCAAGATCGAGCTGGACGTCTCCGCGATCAAGTCGGTCTGACGTCGGGCCCGCGGCCACAGCCCACGGACCGTGGGCCGCGAGGGCCACGTCGCAGATCACAGAGCGCGGACGGCGGCCTGGAGCACGGCGCGAGGCGCGCACCTCGCGCCGTGCTCCAGGCCGTGTCGTCGACATGTTGCCGAGAGCGCGGACGCGGGCCGCCGCGCTGTGGGACCATCGCTCCCGATCGAGGCCGCGACCAGCCCCGGAGCGAACGGATGAAGGTCCACGTCGACTTCGACCGCTGCGCGAGCAGCGGTACCTGCGTCCAGCTAGTACCCGATGTTTTCGAGCTCGGAGACGACGGCTACCTCTATCTCCGCGACGAGGAGCCCGACGAGGACCTCCGAGACGATCTTGATGAGGCGGCCGAGGCCTGCCCGACCGACGCGATCACCGTCCTCGAGGCCTGATCGGGCGGCTGGGCGTTCATCCCTGGGTTCAGCCCAGGCGGGTCACCGCGACCGTCACGCCGAGGGACGTCGACTCACCGCCCGAGTACACACCCTGCAGGGGCGGCACGTCGTGGTAGTCACGCCCGCGTGCGACGACGACATGCTGTTCACCGGCCGGTACCCCGTTGGTCGGGTCGAAGGCCCACCACTGGCCGAGCCAGCCCTCGACCCAGGCGTGGCTCTGCCCGCTGAGGGTCTCCCCCACCTCGGCGTCCGCCGACGGATGCTGGTAGCCCGACACGTACCGCGCCGGCAGGCCCGCGGCCCGCATCAGCACCAGGGCCAGGTGAGCGAAGTCCTGGCAGACCCCTACCCCCTGCTCCCAGGCCTCGACGGCGGACGTGCGCACCTCCGTCGTCCCGGGCTGGTAGGTCAGCTTCTCCCGCACCCAGTCACCGACGGCGGGCAGGAAGTCCGCGGGGCTGTGGGCGGCGGCGAGCTCGCGGGCCGCCGCGACCAGCTCGGGGTGCTCCGGGGTCGAGGCAGTGGGCCGGACGAACTCGACGAACCTGTCCGCGACGGTGTCGTCGGCGAGATCCCGCCAGCTCGGGACGTCCACCGGCGGCTGCGGCGCGGGCGCCGTCTGCACCACCGAACGCCCGGTGACGACGAGCTCGGTGTGCGGGGTGTGCAGGTCGAAGGCGGTGACCTGGGTCCCCCAGTAGTCCCAGTACCGGTAGGTGGACGAGGCCGGTTCGGTCCGTACCGTGGCTTCCAGCGTCAGCTGGCGGTCCCCGGTCTGGGGGATGATCCGCGCCTCGTTGTACGAGGAGATCACCGGGCTCGCATACCGGTAGCCCGTCGAGTGCTCGATCCGGATCTGCCAGCTCATCGTCGCGTGTCTCCTCGTCCCCTCAGCTCCGTAACCCCCAGCCCCGTACAGCCCAGCCCCGAGAGGCCCGGCACCGCGGCCCACCGGATCCGTGATCGCACAGCGCGGACCCCACAGCGCGGCACACCGGTCGGCCCGGTCGGCCCGGTCAGGCCGGCACCTCGCTGGCCCAGGTATGCGGACTCTCCCGGGCGAAGTAGCGGGCCGTCACGGCCGCGCTCACCGCCGAACAGGTCCGCTGCAGCGCCGCGAGCAGGTCGGGCATCTCCGCGACGAGCTCGTCGATACCGCGGAACTCCAGCTCCGTCCGGGCCCGCCCGACGCTACGGCGCGCGGCGTCGTCCACGGTCGCGCGCACCACCCCACGACCGGTGTCCAGCTCGCCCAGGATCTGTTCGGCGAGCGCCAGCGACCAGTAGATGGACCGTGGGAAGAGCCGGTCCAGCAGCAGGAACTCCGAGACCCGGGCCGCGTCCACGGCCCGCCGGTAGGTCCGCAGGTAGGCCTCGTGCGCACCGCAGGAACGCAGCAGGCTGATCCAGCTCTGCGAGTTGGGGTCCTCACTGATGCTGGACGACAGCAGCCGGGCGGTCATGTCGACCCGCTCGATGCTCCGGCCGAGCACGAGGAAGCGCCATCCGTCGTCACGGGCCAGGGTGGCGTCGACCAGGCCGGCGAGCATCGCCGTGCGATCCCGCACGTAGCGGAAGTAGACGTTCGGCCCCATCCGGCGGGCGAGCTCCTCGGTGTGCGGCAGCTCGTTCCAGGTGGCGTTCAGGCATTCCCAGACCTCGCTGGAGACCACGACACGGGCACCGCGCGCGTTCTCCCGCGCCGCCGACAGCGATCCTCGGATGCTCGACGAGTTCGTGGCGTCGTAGGCGAGCACCTCGGTGACGTACCGTGAGTCCGCGGGTTCGGTGCGGTCGACGACGCCCATGACCGCCAGCAGCTGGGCGCCGGCGGACGTCTCGTCGAGCCACGGGTCCTCCAGCACCCGGTGGACGTGCACGTCGAGGATGCGCGAGGTGCACTCGGCCCGTTCGGCGTAGCGGCCGATCCAGAACAGCGACTCGGCGATGCGGCTCAGCACGCCTGCGCCTCCTCCCCCATCACGCTCGACCGGGCCTGGTTCTGCTGCTCGGACTGCTGTTGCTGCTGCTCGTCGGACGAGTGCGGGCCGAGGTCGGGCCCGGGCGCCACCGACGGGGACGGCCCGGAACGCCGGATCGGCGGCGCGGTCTCCCGCCCGAGCCGTTCCGGGGCGAGCACCCAGGTGTCCTTGGAGCCCCCGCCCTGGCTGGAGTTCACGACCAGGCTGCCGCGGGGCAGCGCGACCCGGGTCAGGCCGCCGGGCAGCACCCAGATCCGGTTCCCGTCGTTGACGGCGAACGGGCGCAGGTCGACGTGCCGGGGGCCGAGCCGGTCGCCGGCGAGCGTCGGCGAGGTGGAGAGCTTCACGACCGGCTGGGCGATCCAGCCGCGCGGGTCGCCCAGCACCCGGGCCCGCAGCTCGGCGAGCTCCGCCTCGGTCGCCTGCGGCCCGATGACGATTCCCTTGCCGCCGGAGCCGTCCACCGGCTTGACCACCAGCGCGTCGAGGTTGTCCAGGACGTGCGCCCGCTGGTCGGGCTCCTCGAGCCGGAAGGTGTCGATGTTGCGCAGGACCGGCTCCTCACCCAGGTAGTAGCGGATGAGGTCCGGGACGTAGGTGTACATCAGCTTGTCGTCGGCGACGCCGTTGCCGACCGCGTTGGCGATCGTCACGTTGCCGGCCCTGGCCACGTTCAGCAGGCCGGCGCACCCGACCATCGACTCCGGGCGGAAGTGCAGCGGGTCGAGCCAGTCGTCGTCGACCCGCCGGTAGATCACGTGCACGGGCTGGTCACCCTCGGTGGTGCGCATCGTGACCCGGTTGTTGCGCACCGACAGGTCCCGGCCCTCGACCAGCTCGACACCCATCTGCCGGGCCAGCAGCGCGTGCTCGAAGTAGGCCGCGTTGTAGACCCCGGGGGTGAGCACGACCACGGTCGGGTCGGCGACCTCGGGCGGCGCCGCCGCACGCAGGGCGTGCAGCAGATGGGTCGCGTAGTCGGCCACCGGACGCACCCGGTGCGTCGCGAACAGCTCCGGGAAGACCCGGGTCATCGCCCGCCGGTTCTCGATGACGTAGCTCACTCCGGACGGGACGCGGACGTTGTCCTCGAGGACCCGGAAGTCCCCGTTCTCGTCGCGGACGAGGTCGATGCCGCTGACGTGGGCACGGACACCGTTCGGCGGGTCGACGCCGTGCGCCGCGCGGTGGAAGTGCGAGCTCGACAACACGAGCCGGCGGGGCACGATGCCGTCCGCGAGCACCTCGGCGGGCCCGTAGACGTCCGCGAGGAACGCCTCCAGGGCGCGCACCCGCTGCACGACACCGCGTTCGATGACGTCCCACTCGTCCCCGGAGAGCAGCCGGGGGACCAGGTCCAGGGGGAACGGGCGTTCCTCCCCGAAGAGGTTGAAGGTGATGCCGGCGTCCCGGAAGGCCCGGTCCAACGCCACCTTGCGGGCAGCAAGGTCGGCGCTGCTCAGCGGCTGGAGCGCGTCGTGCAGGGCGGAGTACACATCCCGGGGGCGGTGGGTCGGGTCGAAGACCTCGTCCCACGCAGCCGCCGCAACGACCTCCGCCGCATACCCCTCGAACAGGTCGGCCACGGGCTGCAGCGTAGGGGTTCCGTGTTACCTCCGCATGTCGGCATCGTCGCTGGTCAGACGATCTTCAGCACACGACGCTCCGGTGCCGGTCCGCCGCCTGCCCACTGGCTGCCCACCAGCTGACCGCGGGCTGCGTGCCGGCTGCGTGCCGGCTGCCGAGCGCCCGTCGGCCATCGGGCGACGCGGGGTGGGCCTCACCGCCGGCCGACGCCGGGCGTAGGCGAGTATGTACCTGCGACCGATGCGACGATGCACCGAATGACGCGGCGAAAGGCGAACGGATGACGACTCTGCTGGTGACCGGAGCTGCCGGATTCATCGGGTCCAACTTCGTCCGGTACTGGCTGGGCACGCACCCGGGCGACCGCGTGGTCGCGCTCGACGCGCTGACCTACGCCGGCTGCCGGGAGAACCTCGCGGACATCGAGGTGGGGATCACCTTTGTCCACGGCGACATCCGCGACCGTGACCGGATCGAGTCCCTGCTGCGTGAGCACCGGGTCGACATCGTCGTGAACTTCGCCGCCGAGTCGCACAACAGCCTCGCGATCATCCGTCCCGGGGACTTCTTCTCGACCAACGTGATGGGCACGCAGGCGCTGCTGGAGGCGGCGCGCACGGTCGGTGTCGCGCGCTTCCACCAGATCTCCACCTGCGAGGTCTACGGCGACATGGATCTCGACGACCCGGGCGCGTTCACCGAGGACTCGCCCTACCTGCCGCGGACGCCCTACAACGCCGCCAAGGCCGGCTCGGACCATGCCGTACGGGCCTACGGGTACACCTACGGGCTGCCGATCACGATCACGAACTGCTCGAACAACTACGGGCCCTTCCAGTTCCCGGAGAAGGTCATCCCGCTGTTCGTGACCCGGGCGCTGCAGGGCGAGTCGCTGCCGCTCTACGCCTCGACGAAGAACCGGCGCGAGTGGCTGCACGTGATCGACCACTGCCGGGCCATCGAGGCGGTACTCGAACGCGGCGCGGTCGGCGAGACCTACCACGTCGGCAGCGGCATCGAGGCCGACATCGAGACCATCGCGGACATGATCCTCGGCGAGCTGGGCCTGCCGGCGTCGCTGAAGACCATCGTGCCCGACCGCCCCTCCCACGATCGCCGCTACCTGCTCGACTCCAGCAAGCTGCGCACCGCGCTCGGGTGGGAGCCCCGGATCAGCTTCGCGGACGGGATGAAGGCGACGATCGGCTGGTACCGCGACAACGAGTCCTGGTGGCGCCCCCTCATCGGGCGCTCCCCGGTCACGGAGACCGCCTGGCAGAGCTGAGCATCGCGGCCAACCGCCCGGCCGGCCTGGTCCACAGGGCCTGATCCAGACCGGCCGGGCGAACGGACGCGAACACGTGGTCACCAAGAGAGACCACACTGTTACCGGCCTATCAAACGGGTATCCCCCCTCGGCAAGAGTGTTCCCGGCTTCTGATCCCGGGTCGGGGGGAACTGCCCCGTTTCCTCGGCCGCGCACGGATTCCGCTGCGCGCCCGCACGGATCACCGGGAGGCACGTCCGTATCCCGGCTGGTCAGGGGCGTGATGCGCAATGGCAACCGCGGTAACGGGCCCGACCGGGTTCCTCGGCCTCCGTCTCGTCCGGGCGCTGCTCGATCGCGATCATGACGATTCGCTGATCCTGCTCGCCCACACCGGATCCACGGCGGCGATCGACCGGCTCTCCTGTTTCCTGACGGCCGCCGGCGCCGGACCGCGCCGGACCGAGGAGCTGCTGCGCCGGGTCCGGATCGTCGACGTCGACGTCGCACGGCCGCGGCTGGGCCTGACCGAGGCCGCCTTCGAGGAGCTGGCCGACCAGATCGACGTCCTGTGGCACTCCGCCGCGTCCACCAGCCTCAGCGGCGAGCTCGCGGACCTGCGGCGGGTGAACGTCGACGGCACCCGGCACGTCCTGGAGCTGGCGGCCGCCGGCGCGCGCCGGCCGGTCGTCCACCATGTGAGCACCGCGTTCGTGGTGGGCCGCAGGTCCGATCCGGTCATCTACGAGGATGACCTCGCCCGGCCCGCGGACGGCTTCGAGACCGACTACGAGCACACGAAGTACGACGCCGAGGTGCTCGTCCACGAATGGTCGGCCGCAACCGGCCGCCCGGCCGTCGTGTACCGGCCGAGCATCCTCGTCACGGACCAGCCGCCGCGCCCCGACCTGCCCGAGCAGACGCTGACGGCCGTCACCCGGGCGATCGTGACCGTCGCCGCGCTGGCCGTCGACCGGGGACTCGGCACCGGCCCGCGGGACCCGGGCCGCGTCCAGACCATCCGCATCGTGGGTAACCCCCGTGCCAGCTGGAACATGATGCCGGTCGAGGACGCCGCCCGGGACATGGTCCGGATCGCGCAGCGGGTCCGCCCGCGCGGGGTCGCCACGTTTCACATCGTGCACGACGAGAACCTGCCGGTCTCGACCCTGTGCGAGCTGCTGGAGAGTCAGCTCGCGGTGCGGATGCAGCTGGTCGCCGACTACCCACGGGATCCGACCGCGATCGAGGAGCTGATCTACCGAATCCCGGGGTTCCCCAGGTACCTGGAACATCGACACGTCTTCGACGACACCCGGGCGCGGACCACGCTGGGTGAGCGGACGTCCGACACCCGGGTCGACCGGGACTACCTGCTGTCCGCGATCGGCGCCGCGACCGCCCCGAGGACTCGCGACGCCCTGGGGGACCAGGATCTCGACCAGGCGCTGTCCGAGCGCCTGCGCGCCGCCCTCGCCCCGGAGGGCGCCCGATGACCGGGCGACCGACGACGGGACGACCGACGACGGGACGGCCGACGACGGGACGGCCGACGACCGGGCGACCGACGACCGGCGCGGCGCGAGTCGGCGCACGTGGCACGGCCCCGGTCGGGACCCGCGGCGCGGCACGGCTCGGGACCCGCGGCGTGGCGCGGCCCGACATCCGCGGCGCCGCACCGGTCGGCCGGCCCTCGTACGGCCCGCCGACCTGGCAGCCGGGGACCCAGCCGGCCGCGTTCACCGGGCCGGAGCTGGCGGCGGCCGCACGCCTGGTACGCGAGCCAGCGCACCTGCTGTCGGTGCCCGGCCGCGGAACCGGACTCGGCCTCGGAGTCGGCGGCCGGATCGGTCCCGGACGTGGATCCGGGCCCACGGTCGTCGCGACGCTGCCGCCGCTGTACCCGGAATGGCTGGGTGACCGCTCGTTCACCGAGACACACCAGGTGCGCTTCCCTTACATCGCCGGCGAGATGGCCACCGGAATCGCCACCACCGGCCTGGTCACGGCGATGGCCCGGGCGCAGATGCTGGGGTTCTTCGGCTCGGGCGGGCTGGCTCCCGACCGGATCGAGGACGCCGTCCGCACCCTGGCCCGGGATCTGGCCGACCGGTCGAACTGGGGCGTGAACCTGCTGCACTCGCCCGGTATCCCGGCGCTGGAGGAGGCCACCGCGGCGATCCTGCTGCGGCACCCGGTTCCCCGCATCTGCGCGTCGGCGTTCATGACGATCACACCGGCCGTGGTCCGCTGTGCCGTGGACGGGCTGCGGCGGGCCCCGGACGGGACGGTGGTTCGCGCCCGCCGGATCTTCGCCAAGATCTCCCGGCCGGAGGTGGCCGAGCAGTTCATGTCGCCCGCACCCGCGGCGGTGCTGCGCACGCTGGCCGCCCGCGGTGAGATCACCGCCGAGGAGGCGGAGCTGGCCGCCGGGATCCCGATCGCGCAGGACATCACCGTCGAGGCCGACAGCGGCGGGCATACCGACGGGCGCCCGCTGGGCGTGCTGCTGCCCGCGGTGCAGGCCACCCGGGACCAGGTCGTGGCGCGTTTCGGCTACCGCGAGCCGATCCGGGTGGGCGCGGCCGGCGGGCTCGGCACGCCCCAGGCGGTCGCGGCGGCGTTCGCGCTCGGCGCGGCCTACGTGCTCACCGGGTCGGTGAACCAGGTGAGCGCCGAGTCCGGGCAGTCCGGGCCGGCGCAGGCGATGCTGGCGTCGGCCGGCATCGCCGACGTGGCGATGGCCCCGGCGGCGGACATGTTCGAGCTCGGCGCGAAGGTCCAGGTGCTGCGCCGCGGCACGATGTACGCGGCCAGGGCCGGTGCGCTCTACGACGCCTATCGCCAGCACCCGTCGCTGGAGGCGATCGACGGCCCGGCCCGGGCCAGGCTGGAGCGGGACGTCTTCGGCGCCACGTTCGACGACGTGTGGGCACGCACCCGCGACTACTGGCAGCAGCGTGATCCCGGCCAGCTCGACCGCGCCTCGCACGATCCGAAACACCGGATGGCCCTGGTGTTCCGGTGGTACCTGGGCAGCTCCGGGCGGTGGGCGCTCGCCGGCGCCACCGACCGGCGCGCCGACTACCAGATCTGGTGCGGGCCGGCGATGGGTGCCTTCAACGACTGGGTCCGCGGCAGCCATCTGGCCGATCCGGCCAACCGGTCCGTCGTCCAGATCGCGCTCAACCTGCTCGAGGGCGCCGCCGTGCACACCCGGTTCCAGCAGCTGCGTGCCTGTGGGCTCCCGATGCCGGTCGCGCGGTTCGCCCCCCGCCCCCTCGAACCGCGATAGGCCGACGTTCGCGACCAGACGGTGGGAACGGAACAGACGGCGACAGGCCGGCGGACAAGGAGGATGACCAGATGTCGGACGCCGAACGCGCCCCACAGCCCCCGATCGCGGTGGTCGGCGTCGGGGCCATCATGCCGGGATCGACCGACGCCGCGGGCTTCTGGACCTCGATCATCCGCGGTGAGGACCTGATCACGACGGTCCCGCCGTCCCACTGGCTGGTCGACGACTACTACGACCCGGACCCGACCACGCCGGACAAGACCTACGTCCGTCGCGGGTCCTTCCTGCCCACTGTGGCCTTCGACCCGACCCGGTTCGGCATACCGCCCAACATCATCCCCGCGACGGACACGGCCCAGCTCTTCGCGCTGCTGGTGGCCGACCAGACCCTTCGCGACGCCCTGGGCGACCGGTACGACTCCGCCGACCGCAGCGGCATCGGGATCATCCTCGGCAGCGGGAACCTGGAGCTGCTGACCGAGGTCTCCACCCGGCTGGGCCGGCCCACCTGGCTGCGGACCCTGCGCGAGCTGGGCTACCCGCCCGAGGAGGCGGAGCGGATCTGCCAGCGCATGCTCCGGGACTATCCGCAGTGGCAGGAGGCCACCCTGCCGGGCGGTCTGGGCAACATCGTCGCGGGCCGGGTCGCGAACAAGCTTGACCTGCACGCGGTGAACTACACCGTCGACGCGGCCTGCGCGAGTTCGCTGGCGGCCGTCTCCGCCGGCGTGAACGAGCTGGTCCTGGGCCGCGCCGACATGATCATCGCCGGTGGGGTGGACGCGCTGAACAACCCGACCACCTTCGTCAGCTTCTCCAAGACACCGGCGCTGTCCCCGTCCGAGGACTGCCGGCCCTTCTCCGCCGCGGCGGACGGGACGCTGCTCGGCGAAGGGGTCGGCATGGTCGCGCTCAAGCGGCTCGCCGACGCGCAAAGTGACGGTGACCGGATCTACGCGGTCATCCGGGGCATCGGGTCGTCGTCCGACGGCCAGGGCCAGGCGATCTACGCGCCGGCGATCGGCGGCCAGGTCCGCGCGGTGCGGGCCGCCTACGCCGACGCCGGGTACGGGCCGGACACGGTCGAGCTGGTCGAGGCACACGGTACGGGCACACCGGTCGGAGATCGGATCGAGGTGAACGCGCTGTCCGAGGTGTTCGGGGAGAGCGGGCGTCCCGATCGGCGCTGGTGCGCGCTGGGGTCGGTGAAGTCGCAGATCGGGCACACGAAGTCGGCGGCCGGAGCGGCCGGCCTGCTCAAGGTCGTGCTCGCCCTGCACCACCGGGTGCTCCCCCCGACCATCAAGGTCGGCGAGCCGAACGCCGACCTCGATCTCGAGTCCGGGCCGTTCTACCTGAACACGGTCAGCCGGCCGTGGCTGCGCACAGCCGCCTATCCGCGCCGTGGCTCGGTGTCGAGCTTCGGCTTCGGCGGCATCAACTTCCACATCGCGGTCGAGGAGGCCCCGGATCCGGTCGACCGGCCGGATGGCGACGCGCCCGCGTCGTTCCGTTCCACCGAGTCGTCCCGTTCCGCCGCGTCGTCCCGTTCCGCCGCGTCGCCCCGTTTCACGGTGTCGACGTCCACGCATCGGTCCTGGCCCGGTCCCGGCAGCGAGCTGATCCTGTTCTCCGCCGAATCCCCGGAGGATCTCCTGCGGGCCGTCCGCGCGGTTGAGGCGCGCCCGCCAGCCGAGGTCGCCCGCGAGCGTGCCGCCGACTTCGACCCTCGCCACCCCGCCCGGCTCGCGGTGGTCGCGAACACCACCGAGTGCCTCACCGACGCACTCGACCAGGCGGCGAACCTGATCGCCCAGCGGCCAGGGCAGTCCTTCACCAACCCGCGGGGCGTGCACTACGCGGCCGGCGCGCCACCATCCGCGCGGCCGGTCTTCCTCTTCCCCGGCCAGGGCAGCCAGTTCAGCGGGATGGGCGTGGACGTGGCCGTGCGCTACCCGGCCGCGAAGGCGGTCTGGGACCGGTTCGGCGACCTGAAGATCGGCGAACCGGCGAACGGCGGCCCCGCGAACGGCAGCGCGGCCGGCGGCAGCGCGGCGAACGGCTCGGACACGCTGCGGCGGGTCGTCTTCCCGCCGCCGGCGTTCACCACCGCCGAACGCGCGGCGCACCGGGACGCGCTGACCGCGGCCGCGCAGCCCGCCATCGCCGCCCACTCCCTGGCCCTGCTCGCGGTGCTGGCGTCCTACGGCGTCGAGCCGGCCGCGGTGGCCGGGCACAGCTTCGGTGAGCTCACCGCCCTGCACGCGGCCGGGGTCTTCGACGCGGACCAGCTCATCCGGCTCGCCCACTTCCGCGGTGAGCTGATGCGCCGGACCATCGCCACGACACCGGGCCGGATGCTCGCCGTGTCGGCCGCGCGCGACGACGTGATCTCCGTGATCGACGGGGCCAGGCTCTCCGAGGTGTGGCTGACGAACCACAACGCTCCCCGCCAGGTCGTCCTCTCCGGCTCCGGCGAGTGCCTGGAGGCCATGCGCGAACGGCTCGCCGCCGACGGCGTCACCACCCGTTGGCTGGACACGGCCACGGCCTTCCACTGCCCGCTGGTCCGCGCGGCCCGCGATCCGCTGCGACGGTTCCTCGACGACGTGCCGATGCGCCCGCCGCGGATTCCGGTGCACGCCGGGCTCGACGGAAGGCCGCACCCCGACGACCCGGAGCTGATCCGCGACCGGATCGCCGAGCAGCTCACCTCGCCCGTGCTGTTCCTCGACGAGATCGAGGCCCTGTACACGTCCGGGGCGCGGGTGTTCGTCGAGGTCGGCCCCGGTTCCACGCTGACCGGGCTGGTCGGGCAGATCCTCGATGGCCGTGAGCACGTCGCCGTCAGCCTGGACCGCCCCGGGCAGGACGGTGACGCGTCGCTCCAGTCCGCGCTGGGCCTGCTGGCCGTGCACGGCGTGCCCCTCGACCTGCGTCTGGTCACGGACGCACCGCGACCCGCGACGCCGACCCGGAGGCCGGTGATGACGATGGAGATCGACGGAGCGAACTACGGGCATCTGGGCATGTCGACCGGGTCACGCGAGGCGCAGGTCGCCGCCGGCTCTGTCACGGTGCCATCGAACGGGACCGGTAACGGGCACTATCCGACGCGCGGCCTGTCCTCGCCGGCACCGGTCACGCCGCCGCGGCCGTCCCCCACCCCGGCGGAACCGACGCCATCGCCGCAGGCCACGGCACCGCGACAGACCACGGCGTCTCCGGAGGCGATGGCACCGCCCGAGACAACGGCACCGCCCGTGAGCACGGCACCGCCCGCGACCATGGCGTCTCCGGAGCCGATGGCACCGCCGGAGGCCATGGCACCGCCGGACGCGATGCCGCTACCGGAGCCCGTTTCGACGTCTGAGCCCATGGCGGTGCCCAGGGCGACGCCGGCGCCGGGGGCGATCGACATGTCGGGATCGGCCTGGTCGGCCGCACTCGTCGACGTACACCGGCGGACCACGGAGGCGCACACCGCCTTCGCGCAGCTCATGACCGAGGCACACCTGGAGTTCCTGCGCATGTCGGGCACTGCCTTCACCTGGCTGCTCGCCGGGCAGGACGAAGCGGGCGCCGGGGACGTCCTGTACACCGAGGCTGCGTCCAGCCCGCCGGCACCGCTCGCCCCCGCCCCTGTCCCTGCCCCCATCGCGGCACCCGTCGCGGCCCCCGCCCAGGTAGCCCCGGGGCCGGCCGCCCCTGCCCAGGAAGCACCCAGCCCCGCGCCCGTCAGCGCGCCCTCCGGCACCCCGACGAGCGCGGCACCGGATGTGGCGGTGCAGCCGCCGGAGACCAGCGAGGCCACGCCGCCCATGGCCGCACCGGATCCCGAGGAGATCGCACGGCTGCTGATCGACACCGTGGCCGAGCGCACCGGTTATCCGGTCTCGGTGCTCTCGCTGGACATGGAGATGGAGAACGACCTCGGCATCGACTCGCTGAAGAAGATCGAGATCCTGTCCGCGCTGCGCCAGCACGCGGGCGACGCGGTGCTCGACATGAGCGAGGGCGACAACATCGCCGAGCTGGGCGCGGCCCGGACACTGCGCGACGTGGTGGAGCTGATCCGCCGGCACATCGACGAGGCTGCCGGGGGCGAAGCCGGAGCCGCGGCCGGTACCGGCCCGACGACGAACGAGGCGACCGGCGACCAGAACATCCAGGTGGGGCAGCCGAACGGGCAGCAGCCGGCCCCCGACGACCCGGCCGCACCGGCCGCCGGGGGTGAGGCCCCCTTTCGAGGCGGCGCGCCAACCGGTCAGGGCGGAGGCGGATCCGACGACGCGGCCGGGCTGACCGCCTCGGTCGAGGCCCTCGTCCGGGCACCGGCTCCCGGACTGGCGCTGCCTGGGCTGGGCCTGGGACCCCTGGTGATCGTCGACGGCGGGAGCGGGGTGGCCGCACCGCTGGCGGACCGGCTGCGGGCGGCCGGCCTCGACGTGACGGTCCGGGGCGGTGACCAGCCGAAGCCGGACGGCACGTCGCCCCCGGGCGGTGAGCTGTCCCCGGACGGCATACTGCCCGCCGAGACCGGTGGCCTGATCCTGCTCGGCGCGCTGGCCGAGCTCGGCGCCACCCAGCCGGCGCAGCCGGCAGCGGTGGCGGCCCTGGCGGTTCAGGAGGAGTCCTTCCGCTGGGTGCGCGCGGCCGCCGCCACCGCCGTGGCCCGCGCCGGCGTCCTCGTGACCGTCCAGGACACCGGTGGCGACTTCGGGCTGTCCGGCCGCCACGGCGACCGGGCCTGGCTCGGCGGTCTGGCCGCGTTGGCCCGCGCCGCGGGCACCGAGTGGCCGGAGACGTCGGTGAAGGCCATCGACTGTGAGCGGGGTGGGCGGGACGCCGGCCAGGTGGCCGCCGCCATCGCGCAGGAGGTGCTCTGGGGCGGCGCCGAACGGGATGTCGGGCTGTCGGCCGGCGGCACCCGTGTCGCCGCTCGCACCGTGCCGGCCCCGCTCGCGACGTCCGGGGCAGACCGGACCGGGGAGAGCCCGCAGGCGGGGCTGCGCCTCGGCCCCGACTCGGTGGTGGTCGCCACCGGCGGGGCTCGCGGGATCACCGCCGCCGCCATGCTGGAACTGGCGCGGCGCTACCGCCCGCGGCTGGCGCTGCTGGGTCGCACCAGGCTGGCGGACGAGCCGGCGGGCCTGGCGGCGGCGACGGACGAGGCCGGGCTGATCCAGTTGTTGGCGTCCCAGCGCGGTCCGGAGGTGGGACCGGCGCGGATCCGCGCCGAGGCGCGCGAGGTGCTCGCTGTCCGCGAGGTGCGTGCCACCCTCGCCGCGCTGGCGGAGCTCGGCGTCCCGGCCCGCTACCTGGTCGCCGACGTACGCGACGCCGACGCGGTGTCGGCGGCGCTCGGCGAGGTCCGGCGGGAGTGGGGGCCGGTGACCGCGTTCGTCCACGGCGCCGGAACACTCGCGGACAAGCTCATCCCCGACAAGTCGGACGAGGCGTTCCACCGGGTGCTCGCCACGAAGGCCGGTGGCCTGCTGACCATGCTCACCCAGCTGCGTGACGACCCACTCGACCTGATCTGCCTGTTCTCCTCGGTGACCGGCTGGTTCGGGAACGCCGGCCAGTGCGACTACGCGATGGCCAACGCCACTGTGGATCAGGTGGCCTCGGTGCTCGCGGCGGGCGGGGATGCCGCGCGCCCCGGCGACGGCCGGGCGGACGATCAGTCGGGTGATCGGGCGGACGATCGCGGCGATCGGGTGGTCCGGTCGATCGCCTGGGGGCCGTGGGCCGGGGGCATGGTCGACCCGCTGCTCGCCGGCGTGTTCGCCCAGGCCGGTGTCGCGGCCATCCCGGTCGCCCGGGGCGCCGCCGCCTTCGCCGACGAGATCGCCCGGCACCGGCCGGATCCCCGGATCATGATCGCCGCGTCGGGCCCGAACGCCACCAGCGTTGATCATCTGGACGGCCTCGACCGGTCCGACGACAAGGCCGACGGTGACAGCTGGGCGAGGGCCGGGCTGCTGGGGCAGGTCACCGTGCGCCGGCAGACCCATTCCTGGCTTTCGGACCACAGCCCGGCCGGCACGGCGGTGGCGCCGCTGGCGCTGGCCCTCGACTGGCTGGCGCGGGGGGCACGGGCCAGCACCCGCGACGTCGAGTCCGGCCTGCTCCTGCGGGACCTGCGGGTGCTGCGCAAGGCCTCGCTCCCCCACCTGGCCGACCAGGGCCACCACCTGCTTGTCCGCGCCGACACAGCCGACGCGGCCGGCGCACCCGAGCGGGCGGGCACGCCCGGCCCGCCGGAGCTGGTCCTACGGCTGTACGGCGATGACGGCGCGCCCCGGTACTCCGCGCGGCTGACCCGCCAGCCCGACCGCGGACGCGGGCCGTCCGGGCCGTCCGGGGCGGCCGGGGCGGCCGGCTCCACCGACGGTTCCTGGCCGACTCCGGACGGGCTGATCCCCGGCGGCCCGGATCAGGACCAGACCCGCATCTACGCCCAGGACGCCCTCTTCCACGGCCCCCGTTTCCAGGCCATCACCGAGATGACGGCCATGTCCGAACAGGGCGCCGAGGCCGTCGTCGTCGGGGTCGACGCGCTGGACTGGGGCGGCGGCGCCGACTGGTATCTCGACGTCGCGGCCTTGGACGGCGGGATGCAGCTCGCCGGTGTCTGGGCCTGGCGGGTGCTCGGCGGCGCCCTGCCGGTGGCCGTCCGGGAGTGCCGCATCCACCAGCCCGGCCTGCTGACCCGGCCGGCCCGCGCGGTCGTGCTGGCGGCGGGGATGAACGGCGACAGCGTCACCTTCTGCGATGTCGCGGTCGTCGACGACGACGGTGCCGCCCGGATCGAGCTGATCGGCGTGGAACTGGTCCTGCGGCCCGACCGGGTGAAAACCGCCCAGGGGGTCCGCCCGCGGGTCTAGTCGACGACGCGCAGCGCGGCCGGGACGTCCATCCGGCGCACACGCCGCGCGGCCAGCAGGGGGGCTGCCGCCACCGTCAGCACCCCGAGCAGCAGGCTGGTGGCCACCGTCCGCGCGGACAGGGTCGCCGGGATCCCGAGGTCGGGCAGGGTCTCGGCGACCAGCACCTCGACCGTGTACCGAAGCGCCCAGTAGCCGGCGAGCAGGCCGAGCAGCGTCCCGAGCAGGCCGATGAGGGCGCTCTCGGCCACGGTCAGGCCGAGCACGGTGCGCGCCGGCAGGCCGAACGCCAGCATGGTCGCGTGTTCGCGGCGGCGTTCCTCCATCGCGATGGTCATCGCGTTGTAGGCGATGAGCAGGGCGAGCAGGAGCACCACGAGCTCGGCGATCCGCAGGATGCCGACGAAGTTGCGCAGCAGGGAGCGGATCTCCTCGATGCTCGCCGTGGCCGGCACGACGGCGCCGGCGCCGGGGACGGTGAGGATCGCCCTCGTCGCCGCCGTCTCGTCGTAGCCGGGCGCGGGCCGGACCATCAGCGAGTTCGTCTCGCCGGCGAGGTTGAACGCGCCGGCAGACCCGCTGTCGAGGAACACCACCGAGCGCACCGGGAAGGCGTGGATGCCGGCCACCCGCACCGGTGTGTCGACGGACCGCAGCCCGCCGCCCACCCGGGTCGGATGGCGCAGTGTCAACGTGTCCCCGGGCTCGACGCCCAGGTCCTCCGCGGCCTTCTGCGCGATGAGCAGACCACCGGTCGCAGCGCCCTTGGTCACCCGCGGGGTCCACATCGCGTCGTGGTAGGCGAAGACGTAGGTGATCACATTCACGCCGTCACCAGCTCCGGGCGCGGCGCCGGCACCCGCGGGCAGCAGTTGTCCCGGCAGTGCCAGGCCGGTGTCGACCTCCGCGACCGCGGGCAGGCGGCGGACGGCGGCGACGGTCGGCCCGTCCACCGGCTCCACCGCGGGCAGCGTCACGCGTAGGCGGTCCCGGGCGCCGGTGGTCAGCTCCGCCTCGGCGCGATCGGTCGTCCCGGTGAACGTGTCGAGCTGACCGGTGAACACGACAAGGGCGGTGATGGCCGCCGCGATGCCCAGGGCGGTCAGCAGCGTCCGGCGCGGGGTTCGGGCCAGGTTGCGCACCGGCATCCGCCGAATGCTCCCGCCGGGTGACGGCAGCCGCCGCGCGGCCCGCACCAGTGAGCTGGAGCGCGCGGCGACCGCCGTGACCCGGATCGCCTCGACCGGCTCCGAGCGCACCACCCGCAGGACCGGCCCGACGGCGGCCAGCAGTGGGAGCACCAGCCCGATCACCGCGGCTCGGGCGAAGATCGAGGCCTGGAAGTCGGTATGCCAGTAGGGCAGCGGGCCGATGTCGCGCATCAGCGAACCCATGGCGGCGGCGACCAGGAGCCCGACGCCGATGCCGGCGACGACGCCGAGCACGGCCACCTGCACGCCCAGCAGCAACGGCCGCAGCGCGAGCAGGCCGGGACGCACGCCAAGTGCCATCGCGATGCCGATCTCCCGGCGCTGGGCGTCGACCGCCCGGCCGACCAGGTTGAACGCGGCGAAGACCGCACCGGCCAGCACGAGGACAGCCAGCACATCCCACAGGCGCTGGTCACTGTCGATCGCGTCGTAGAGCAGTCGGTAGGACGCCAGTTCGCCCCGGTCCGTGACGGTGGTGCTTACGTCCGGGAATGTCGCGGCCAGCGCGCCGGACAGTTCCACCCGCACGGTGTCGACATCGGTGCCCGGACGGACGGTGAGCACCACGTCGTTGACCCGGCCAGGCAGGCCAGCCAGGCGCTGCGCGGTCGGGAGCGAGGTGAACAGCGCGGCGAACCCGGTCTGGGTGATCAGACCCGGCTGATCCCCCGGCAGGACGAAGGACTCGGGCGACTGACCCTGCCCGACGTAGGTGACCTCGGCCCCGCCGCTGATCTGGACAGTTCCGCTCGCCGGCAGGTGGTTCGCGTGGCCGAACGTGCGATCCAGCACGCCGACGGGCCGCCCGGGCGCGGACACGCCGCTCGCGGACGCGCCGAGCCCGTGGCCGACCTCGACCGCCACGGAGTCGACCGGCGGTGACGCGGTCAGATCGCTCCCGACGACCTCGCCGCGCGCGAGGACGTCCCGGTCGCCGGCGGTCACCTCGACCTCGGCCGGGAAGATCAGCCGCTCGACGACGCCGGCCACATCCGGCGCGCTCGGCAGGGAGCGGACGAGACCGGCGAGCCGGCCCTGCTCGACCGTGCTCCCGGCGTTCAGGTGCGCGCGCAGGTCGTGGACGTGGAGCTGGGCGAAGCTGGCGTCGTAGGACTGCCGCCGCCACTGCGAGGAGCTGGACAGCCCGGCGTACAGGCCGGTGCCGAGACCGATCGTGACGGCCAGCGCGAGCACCAGCAGCCAGCGCTGGCGCAGGTCCCGCCACGACCAGCGCAGCCACAGCGCCACCGACCCGACCGCTGCCGACCGGTTCGCCGCCGACCGCTCCCCCGTCGATCCGACCCCCACGGCAGGCCCGCCTACCAGCGCAGATCGGACACGGGGATGGACCCGTCGGGCGGCGGGCCGTCCGCCACGACGTGGCCGCTGGACAGTTCGACCACCCGGTCGGCGACCCGGGCGATCTCCCGGTTGTGGGTGACCACCAGGACCGTGCGGCCCGCGTCGGCCTGTGCTCGCAGCAGGGCGAGGATCTGCACACCGGTACCGAAGTCCAGCTCACCGGTGGGCTCGTCGGCGAGCAGGATCGGGTTGCCGGTCGCCAGGGCGCGCGCGATGGCCACCCGCTGCTGCTCACCGCCGGAGAGCTGGTGGGGGAAATGGTCGGCCCGATGGCCCAGGCCCACCTCGGCCAGCAGCCGCTCGGTGGTCTCCCGGGCCTGGCCGCGACCGGCCGCGTCGGCGCCGAAGCGTACGTTCTCCCCCGCGGTCAGCGCCGGGAACAGGTTGAACGACTGGAACACGAAGCTCACGGTCCGGCGCCGGACCTCGCGGCGGCGGCGGCGGGAGGCACCGGCCAGGTCGGCCCCGTCCAGCGTCACCGTGCCGCAGGTGGGGGTGTCGAGGGCGCCGACAAGGTTGAGCAGTGTCGTCTTCCCACAGCCCGACGGACCGAGGATGACGATGAAGGCGGCGCCCTCCACCCGCAGGCTCACCCCGGACAGCGCGGTGACCGCCGACTCACCGGCCCCGTAGCGCCGGCCGACCCCGTCCAGCGCCAGCCGGGCGCCGGACGTGCCACTCCCGGGGATGTCCGCGTGATCCGCAGAATCCACGGAATCCGGGTGATCAGCGTCGCCACCGTTCCAGCGCACCGGCCCCCCATCGCCAGCCTGCGAACCACTCACAGCTAGCAGACTTTACGTCACGCAGGGTAGTCGATGTTCGGGTGTGACGGCCGGCTGTCGTCCCAGCCGGGTCAGGCCGCGGCTCAGCCGGGTCGGACCGTGGGCTCAGCCGGGTCGGGCCGCGACCTCGGCGTAGAGGCGGGCGGTCCGCTCGGCCACCGCGGCCCAGCCGAACTCGGCGACGGCCCGCTCCCGGCCCGCCCGGCCCATCGCGGCGGCGCGGGCGGGGTCCGCGAGCACCTCGTTGACGGCTCCCGCCAGCGCCGCGGGGTCATCCGGCGGGACGAGCAGGCCCGTCGAACCGTCCGCGACGACCTCCGGGATGCCGCCAACCCGGGAGGCGACCACCGCGGTGGCGCAGGCCATCGCCTCCAGGTTGACGATGCCCAGCGGCTCGTAGACCGACGGGCAGACGAACACGGTGGCGTGCGAGAGCAGCTGGATGACCTCGGGCTTGGCGAGCATCCCCGACAGCCAGATCACGCCGCCGCGGCTGGCGCGCAGGCCGTCGACCAGCTCGGTGACCTCGCGGTGCAGGTCCTCGGTGTCCGGGGCGCCGGCGCAGAGCACCAGCTGGGCGGCCGGGTCGATCGCCGCGGCGGCGCGCAGCAGGACCGGCAGGCCCTTCTGCCGGGTGATCCGGCCGACGAAGACGACATACGGGCGGTCGGGGTCCACGCCGTACCGTTCGAGGACGTCGGTGCCCGGGTCGGGGGCGTACTCGTCGGTGTCGATGCCGTTGCGGATGACGTGGACCCGCGCCGGCTCGACCGCGGGGTAGGCGTCGAGGATGTCGGTGCGCATGCCGTCGCTGACCGCCACGACGGCCGCCGCGGACTCGATCGCGACCCGCTCGCACCAGGACGACAGCGCGTACCCGCCGCCGAGCTGTTCGGCCTTCCACGGCCGGCGCGGTTCGAGCGAGTGCGCGGTCATCACGTGCCCGATGCCCTCGACCAGCGAGATCAGGTGCCCGGCGAGGTTGGTGTACCAGGTGTGGGAGTGCACGACATCGGCGCCACCGGCCCGGTTGACCGCCGCGGCCATCGACAGGTCCATCGACGCGATCCGCAGCGCGTCGTTCGCCCCGTCGAGGGCGGGCCAGGGCCGGTGCGCCCGCACCGCGGCCGCGCCGCCACCGCCACCGTCAGCGGCGGCGGACGGAAGCTGGTCGCCCTCGTAGTGGACGGTCAGCTCCACCAGCCGGGCCAGCTCGCGGGCGAGGTACTCGACGTGTACCCCGGCACCGCCGTAGACGTTCGGCGGGAACTCCCGGGTGAGCAGCGCGACGCGCATCCGCTTCTCGATCCTCCGCAGGCTCTGCGGGTATGGCAGGTTTCTTCGACAGGACGACAGGACGACAGGACCACAGGACGCCGGGGCGACAGGGCGGCGGGGCGACAGGGCGGCGGGGCGGACGCCGGTCAGTCGGCGATCGTGACGCCCTTACCGACGACGGTCACGCCACCCGCGCTGACCTGGTAGCCACGATCCAGATCGTGCTTCTTGTCGACCCCGACACTCGCACCCGGAGGTACCACGACGTTCTTGTCGAGGATCGCGTCCCGGACCACGGCGCGCCGGCCGATGACCGTGTTGTCCATCACGACCGCGTTCTCCACCGATGCCCAGGAGTTCACCCGGACACCGGGTGACAGCACCGAGCGCCGCACGGTCCCACCGGACACGATCACACCGTTGCTGACGACGCTGTCGATGGCGACACCCACCCGCCCGGGCGCGTCGTGGACGAACTTCGCCGGCGGGACGGGCGGGACGTTGGTGTAGATCGGCCAGTCGCGGTTGTACAGGTTGAACACCGGGTCGAGCGCGCACAGATCCATGTGCGCCTCGTAGTAGGAGTCGAGCGTGCCGACGTCGCGCCAGTAGCCGCGATCACGGGCGAGCGCTCCGGGCACCTCGTTGGAGGCGAAGTCGTACACCGCGGCCATGCCCCGCTCGACCAGCATCGGGACGATGTTCCCGCCCATGTCGTGCAGGCTGTCGGAGTTCGCGGCGTCGGCGCGCAGGACGTCGATCAGCACGTCGGTGGTGAACACGTAGTTGCCCATGGAGGCGAAGATCTCGTCCGGGCTGCCCGGCAGCCCCGGCGGATTCGCCGGCTTCTCGAGGAACTCGGTGACGGTGAGCCCGTCCGGCGCCGTGCTGATCACCCCGAACTCGCTGCCCTCCGAGCGGGGAACCCGCAGGCCCGCGACGGTGACACCGGCTCCGGTCTCCAGATGCTGGGCGACCATCTGGCGCGGGTCCATCCGGTAGACGTGATCGGCGCCGAAGACGACGACGATGTCGGGTGACTCGTCGTGGACCAGGTTGAGCGACTGGTGGATGGCGTCGGCGCTGCCGGCGTACCACTGCGGGCCGAGGCGCTGCTGCGCCGGCACCGGGGTCACGTAGTTGCCGAGCAGGGTGCTCATCCGCCAGGTGGTGGTGATGTGCCGGTCCAGGCTGTGGCTTTTGTACTGGGTCAGCACCGCGATGCGCAGATACCCGGCGTTGACCAGGTTCGACAGCACGAAGTCGACCAGACGGTAGATGCCACCGAAAGGCACAGCCGGCTTCGCCCGGTCAGCGGTCAACGGCGCCAGCCGCCGCCCCGCGCCACCTGCCAAAACAAGACCCAGCACCCGCGGGCTGCGCATTTTTCGGCCCGGCTTCCCCTCGTACGCCCGGATCCGGGATGGATCCGACCCGGCAGGGACCGGCCGTTCGGCAACCGGACAGGTGCTCTGGTTATGCCGAATTCCGGTCATCCCGGAGCCTACAAGGGCGCGAGGCCGCCAGTAGCTACACGTCAAAAGAGTTAACCGATCCAGCCGTCCCCTGTCATCGACGGGAGGACGGCTGGATCACACCGGCGGGGAGATCAGACGTTGAAGCCGAGCGCCCGCAACTGCTCGCGACCGTCGTCCGTGATCTTGTCCGGACCCCACGGCGGCATCCAGACCCAGTTGATCCGGACGTCGTTGACCAGGTTGTCGGGCCCGTCGACCAGGGCCGAACGGGTCTGGTCCTCGATGACGTCGGTCAGCGGGCAGGCCGCCGAGGTCAGCGTCATGTCGAGGGTGACGGTGTTGTCGTCGGCGATGTCGATGCCGTAGACGAGGCCGAGGTCGACGACGTTGATCCCCAGCTCGGGGTCGACGACGTCGCGCATGGCCTCCTCGACGTCGTCGAACGACGCCTTCTCCACGACCAGGGCCCGCTCGGCGGCCTGCGCTGCCGCAGGTGCCTGCACCGACTCGGCGGCCGCGGGCGCCTCGCTGGCAGGCGCCTCACTCACGGGCGCCTCGCTGGCGGACGCCTCGGCCGCGGACGCCGCTTCCACGGTCTCCTCGGCGGTGGCGACGGAATCACTCATGGTTACTTCTCCTGCTCGGGGACGGTGGCCTGAGCGGCGCCGGTGGCCTGAGCGGTCGCATCCTTCCAGGCCATCCAGGACAGCAGCGCGCACTTCACCCGGGCGGGGTACTTGGACACACCCGAGAACGCCACCGCGTCCTCCAGGACGTCCTCGTCACCTTCCTGGGTGCCGCGCGACTGCATCAGGGCCAGGAACTCACGCTCGAGCTCCAGCGCCGCCGCCACCGACTTCCCGATCACCAGGTCGGCCATCACGCTGGCCGAGGCCTGGCTGATCGAGCAGCCCTCGCTCTCGTAGGAGACGTCCGCCACGACACCGTCGGCGACGCGGACCCGCAGGGTCACCTCGTCGCCACAGGTCGGGTTGACGTGGTGCACCTCGGCGTCGAACGGGTCGCGCAGTCCACGGTGGTGCGGGTTGCGGTAGTGGTCCAGGATGATCTCCTGGTACATCGAGTCGAGCTTCACCTCAGGAAGAACCTCCTGACCTGGTCCAGGCCTTCCACCAGGGCGTCGACCTCGGCGGTCGTCGAGTAGAGGTGGAAGGACGCCCGGGTCGTCGCGGGCACGCCGTAGCGCAGGCAGACCGGGCGGGCGCAGTGGTGCCCGACCCGGACGGCGATGCCCTGCTCGTCGAGGATCTGACCGACGTCGTGCGGGTGCAGCGGGCGGTCGTCGGAGTCACGCAGGACGAACGAGATCGCCCCACCGCGGTCCTGCGCCGTCGGCGGGCCGATGATCCGCAGGCCCGGAACGGCCGACAGGGCGTCGATGGCGTAGGCGGTGACCTCGTGCTCGTGCGCGGCGATGGCGCCCATGCCGAGCCCGGTCAGGTAGTCGACCGCCGCGCCGAGCCCGACCGCCTGGGAGATCATCGGCGTGCCGGCCTCGAAGCGGTGCGGCGGGGCCGCGTAGGTCGAGGCCTCCATGGTGACGACCTCGATCATCTCGCCGCCGCCGAGGAACGGGGGCATGACCTCGAGCAGCTCGCGCCGGCCCCACAGCACACCGATGCCGGTGGGCCCGCACATCTTGTGCCCGGTGAAGGCGAGGAAGTCCACCCCGAGCTCGACGACGTCGATCGGCATGTGCGGCACCGACTGCGAGCCGTCGAGCACGGTGAGCGCACCGACCTCGCGGGCCCGGGCGACGATCTTCGCGACCGGGTTCACCGTGCCCAGGATGTTGGACTGGTGCACGAACGAGACGACCTTCGCCCGCTCGGTGATCACCTCGTCGAGGTGCGCGATGTCCAGCCGGCCGTCCTCGGTCAGCCCGATCCAGCGCAGCGTCGCGCCGGTGCGCGCGCACAGCATCTGCCACGGCACCAGGTTGGAGTGGTGCTCCATCTCGGTGATGACGACCTCGTCGCCGGGGCCGAGACGGAACCGCTCCGCCTCCGCCCCACCCGACACCGCGTTGCTCATCGCGTAGGCGACGAGGTTCAGCGCCTCGGACGAGTTCTTCGTGAACACGATCTCGCGCCGGTCGGGAGCCCCGACGAACGCGGCGATCTTGTCCCGGGCGTCCTCGTATAGGGCGGTGGCCTCTTCCGCGAGCACGTGGATGCCACGGTGGACGTTGGCGTTGTGCCGCTCGTAGTAGGCCCGCTCGGCGTCGAGGACGGCCAGCGGCTTCTGCGACGTCGCGGCGCTGTCGAGGTAGACCAGCGGCAGCCCGTCGTGCACGGTCCGGGCCAGGATCGGGAAGTCGCGACGGACCCGCTCGACGTCGAAGCCCAAAGTGCTCGCCGCGACGGTGCCCGGCTGGCGGGTCTCGATGATCGTCATGACACCGCCGCCGGCTGCGCGATGACCTCCGTGGCCTTGACGTACTTGTCGTAGCCGGACTCCTCCAGCTTGGCCGCGAGCTCCGGGCCACCCGCGTCGACGATCCGCCCGCCCGCCATGACGTGCACGAACTCGGGCTTCACGTAGCGCAGGATGCGGGTGTAGTGGGTGATGAGCAGGATGCCCGTCTCCCCCTTGGCCCGCACCGCCTCGATGCCACCGGAGACGATACGCAGCGCGTCGACGTCCAGGCCGGAGTCGGTCTCGTCGAGGATGGCGATCTTCGGCGCGAGCAGCGCCATCTGCAGGATCTCGTGGCGCTTCTTCTCACCGCCGGAGAAGCCCTCGTTGACGCTGCGCTCGGCGAACGCCGGGTCCATCTCCAGCCCGGCCATCGCCTCCTTGACCTCCTTGACCCACAGCCGCAGCTTCGGCGCCTCGCCGCGCACCGCTGTCGCCGACGAGCGCAGGAAGTTCGACACCGAGACGCCGGGCACCTCGACCGGGTACTGCATCGCCAGGAAGATCCCGGCCCGCGCCCGCGCGTCGACGGACATCGCCAGGACGTCCTCGCCGTCGAGGGTCACGGTGCCCTCGGTGACGGTGTACTTCGGGTGGCCGGCGATCGAGTAGGAGAGCGTGGACTTGCCGGAGCCGTTCGGCCCCATGATCGCGTGGGTCTCGCCCTTGCGGACGGTGAGGTCGACGCCGCGCAGGATCTCGCGCGGGCCGTCCGTGTCGGTCTCGACCGACACGTGCAGGTTGCGGATCTCGAGAACAGACACCGCTGTCGTCACCCTCGCTTCGGGTTCGTGTGAAGGTCGACGAGGACGTCGTCGCCGTCGATGGTCACTGGGTAGGTGGGCACCGGTTCGATCGCCGGCAGGCTGGTCGGCTCACCCGTGGTCAGGTCGAACTGGGAGCCGTGCAACCAGCATTCGATGAGGCCGTTCTCGACCTCGCCCTCGGAGAGCATCACGTCGGCGTGCGAGCACTCGTCCCGCACGGCGTAGAACCGGCCGCCCGACCGGACGACGCACACCGGCTGGCCGTCGATCTCCACGCCGAGCGCGGACTCGTCGGCCAGGTCGGAGGCGGCGCAGGCCCGCCGCCAGCCGGTGGTGCCAGTGTCGGTGCTGGTGCTGGCCGTGCCGGCCGGGCTGTTCGACGGGGTCATACGCCCACCGCCGCCAGCTCCGCCTCGACTCTCGCCATGATGCGCTCACGCAGCTCGGGGATGTCGATCCGGTCCACGATCTCGGCGAAGAAGCCGCGGACCACGAGCCGGCGCGCCTCGTCGGCGGGGATGCCGCGCGACATCAGGTAGAACAGCGACTCGTCGTCGAACCGGCCGGTGGCACTCGCGTGGCCCGCGCCGACGACCTCGCCGGTGAGGATCTCCAGGTTGGGCACCGAGTCGGCGCGCGCGCCGTCGGTGAGCACCAGGTTGCGGTTCAGCTCGTAGGTGTCGGTGCCGACGGCGTCGGCGCCGATCATCACGTCGCCGATCCACACCGCGTGCGCCCCGTCGCCCTGCAGCGCGCCCTTGTAGGCGACCCGGCTGCGGCAGTTCCGCGCCTGGTGGTCGACGTACAGGCGGTGCTCCTGGTGCTGGCCGGCCTCGGTGAAGAACAGGCCGTAGAGCTCGGCGTCACCGCCGGGCCCGCGGTACTCCACCGTCGGGTTGAGCCGAACCAGGTCGCCGCCGAGGGTCACGGTGAACGAGCGCAGGCGGGCGTCGCGCCCCACCGAGTAGGCGTGCGCCCCCAGGTGGACGGAGTCGTCGGCCCAGTCCTGGACGGTGACGAACGTCAGCGCGGCGCCGTGGCCGATGTACACCTCGACGTTGCCGGCGAAGGTGGCGCTGCCGACATGGTCGAGCACGACGGTCGCGGTGGCGAACGGGCCCAGCTCGACGAGCACGTGCTCATAGCTGACCCCGCCGTTGCCACCGAGGCGGATGACGACCGGCTCGGTCAGCGCCGCCTCGGCCGGGACGGTGACGGACAGGCCGCCGTCGGACCGGGCCATGGCGAACGCGGCCGGTCGGTCGGCCGGGGTGAGCACGCGGCCGATCCGGGAGTCGGTCGGCGCCAGCCGCTCGATCTCCACGCCTTCCGGCGCGGAGACCTTCACGTCGATCCTGCTGTCGGCGGCCGGGCCGTTCAGCAGGCCGCGCAGGCGGCGCAGCGGGGTGAACCGCCACGCCTCCTCACGGCCGCCGGGTACTGCGTGGTCCTCGGGGTCACGGGACCGGACGGGACGCGGAGCTGCGCCAGCCTGCGCGGGAGGGCGTCCCGTGGCATCGATGACGGCCATCAGCCGACTGCGCCTTCCATCTGGAGCTCGATGAGCCGGTTGAGTTCGAGGGCGTACTCCATGGGCAGCTCGCGCGCGATCGGCTCGATGAAGCCACGCACCACCATCGCCATGGCCTCCTCCTCGGACAGACCACGGCTCATCAGGTAGAAGAGCTGGTCCTCGCCGACCTTGGAGACACTGGCCTCGTGCCCGATGGAGGCGTCGTCCTCACGGACGTCGACATACGGGTAGGTGTCGGAGCGGCTGACCGTGTCGACCAGAAGCGCGTCGCACTTCACCGTCGACTTCGCGGAGTGCGAGCCCTCGTTGATCTGGACCAGGCCACGGTACGAGGTCCGGCCGCCGCCGCGGGCGACGGACTTCGACACGATGGTGGACGACGTGCGCGGCGCGGCGTGCACCATCTTGGCGCCGGCGTCCTGGTGCTGGCCCTCACCTGCGAAGGCGACCGAGAGCACCTCGCCGTGGGCCTGCTCGCCGAGCATCCACACGGCCGGGTACTTCATCGTCACCTTGGAGCCGATGTTGCCGTCGATCCACTCCATGGTGGCGCCCTCGTGGCACGCGGCCCGCTTGGTCACCAGGTTGTAGACGTTGTTCGACCAGTTCTGGATGGTCGTGTAACGGCAGCGCGCGTTCTTCTTCACGATGATCTCGACCACCGCGGAGTGCAGCGAGTCGGACGAGTAGACCGGCGCGGTGCAGCCCTCGACGTAGTGGACGTACGCGCCCTCGTCGACGATGATCAGCGTCCGCTCGAACTGGCCCATGTTCTCGGTGTTGATCCGGAAGTAGGCCTGCAGCGGGATCTCCACGTGCACGCCCGGCGGCACGTAGATGAAGGAGCCACCGGACCACACGGCGGTGTTCAGCGCGGCGAACTTGTTGTCGCCGACCGGGATCACCGAACCGAAGTACTCCTGGAAGATCTCCGGGTGCTCACGCAGGCCCGAGTCGGTGTCGAGGAAGATGACACCCTGCTCCTCGAGGTCCTCACGGATCTTGTGGTAGACGACCTCGGACTCGTACTGCGCCGCCACACCGGCGATCAGGCGCTGCTTCTCCGCCTCGGGGATGCCGAGCCGGTCATAGGTGGCGCGGATGTCCTCGGGCAGCTCGTCCCAGTCGGCGGCCTGCTTCTCCGTCGAGCGGACGAAGTACTTGATGTTGTCGAAGTCGATGCCGGACAGGTCGGCGCCCCAGGTCGGCATGGGCTTGCGCTCGAACAGCTTCAGCCCCTTGAGCCGCAGATCCGTCATCCAGGACTGCTCGCTCTTCTTTGCCGAGATGCTGCGCACGACTGCTTCGGAGAGGCCGCGTTCCACGTCGACGGCGTAGGCGTCCGTGTCTGCCCAGCCGAACCGGTAGGAGCCAAGGCCCTCAAGGGCGGTCTCGGCAGAGGTGGTCATAGAGAACCTTCCGAAATATTGGATGGTTGTGATGTCTGCCCGGACGGGGCCATGTCGGGCGATACACCCTGTGCTGACCTGGCCGGCGCCGACCCGGGCTCGGCGGCCACGGCGCCCCCCGCTGACGGTGGGGGAAGCACCGTGATCGCCTCCACGGGGATCACCGGGATGTGCGTGGTGCAGACGCCGTCGCCATGGGCGATCGTCGCCAGCCGCTGCACGTGGGTGTCGAGCAGGCGCGACAGCATCGCCGTCTCGGCCTCGCACAGGGCCGGGAACTGCTCGGCCACGTGCTGGACGGGGCAGTGATGCTGACAGATCTGGGTGCCTGACGGCAGCTCGGAGACGCTGGCGGTGTACCCGGCCTGGGTCATGGCCGCGGCGATCGCCTCCGGGCGGTCCGCCGGCGGGACCGCGACGACCTCGTCGCGGATCTGGCGTTCCAGGTCGACTCCGCGAGCCCGGGCGAACTCGGCCACCGCGTCCGGGCCGCAGGCCTTCGCGAGGAAGCTCAGCGCGTTGGCCGCGAGATCGGAGTAGGCCGTCGGCCCGGCCCGGTGCCCGGCCTCGGTCAGCGCGTAGCGCCTGGCCGGACGACCCCGCCCGCGTGGGCCACGTGCCACGGCCGAGGCGGTCGTGATGGTGCCGTCCGAGGTCATCGCGTCCAGATGCCGCCGGACGGCCGCGGGTGACAGGCCGAGCTCGTGGGAGAGATCGGCGGCCGTCGACGGGCCGCGCTCAAGCAGAAGGCGCACGACACGATCACGGGTGCGACCGTCGGTCACACCCGTGGACGCCGCACCCGTAGGGGCCTCCTGCTCGGATTTCACAACACCAGTGTGCCCTATTTCCGTGACGCGGTCGAACCGAGGAGCCCGAGATCACCCGTCGCCCTCGCGACGTCCTTCATGACGCCGGATCACCAACAGCTGACAGGGCGTCTCCGTCGCAAAGGGACCGATCGCCCGGTACCCACCCAGAACCGGCCCATCCGGGGGATGGGAGACTGCGCCTCGCACGCCACGGCACAGGAGGGCGACCTGCAGATGCGGACGATTCGCGCTATTGACCTCGACCGTGACCCCGATGACCGCGGCGGCGACCTTGACAGCGCGCCGCGGCCAACCGCCCCGCGGCCGGCGGCCTCACGACCCGCCACCCGGCGGCCGGCCGGGCCGGCCGGATCGGCCGCACTGCGACCTGTCCCACAGCGAACAGCCACACTTCGGGTGGGCACGGACTGGCCGGGCCCAGGCCAGGCGGGCATCGGCCGGGCGGGCATCGGCGGGACCGGCCTGGGCGCCCGGCGAGCCGCCGGCCGAGTCGTGGCCGTCGTCGCGGCGATGGTCCTGGCCCTGGCGGCCTGCGGTGGCGAGGAGACCAACGGCCTGCAGGACGCGTCCGCGGCCGAGGTGGGAACGCGCTCTGTCGATGCGTTGAACTCCGCCGGCAGCGTGCACGTCGTCGGCACCGCCCAGGACCCGTCCGCCGAGGGGTCGACCCGCTACGACCTGGTGTTGTCGGGCTCGTCGGCCCGGGGCACCATCACCTCCGGCTCCGTCGTCACCGAGATCGTGAAGGTGGCGGACGACACCTACACCAAGGGCAGCCGCGCCTACTACGAGTCGATCGGCGAAGGTGACGCGGCCGACCTGCTGGCCGACAAATGGGTACGGCTCCCGGCGGAGGACGCCGAGCAGTACCGCCTCTTCACGATCGAGGGCTTCGCCATGGCCATCGGCGAGTACGTGGCGGCGCTGGACGGCAAGGTCACCACCGAGGACCTCGCCGGCCGCCAGGCGGTCGCGGCGGGCAGCGCGGAGGGAACCCGGCTGTGGGCGGCCAACACCGGCGACCCCGTCCCGCTGCGCCTGGACATGCTGAACGGTGAGCAGGGCCGGATGGAGTTCTCCGACTACGGCACCAAGGTCTCGATCACGGCACCGGCCGGCGCCGTCGACCTCGCCTCGCTCTCCTGATCCGTATCCGGTAGCCCGGTAGCCGGTAGCCCGGTTTGGCGGGTCGCAAGAGTGAAGGATTTCGGTTGTTCCGACGACCAAAATCCTTCACTCTTGCGGATCACCAGGCGAATCTGCGTCCCTTTTTGGCCCTTTTGAGGTGAATTGCTGGTGCTGTCCGAGGGCTCGGGGTCCCGGGCGGGTCGCCGTGCGGCTGGTTGGCACCGACCGACAGCACATCCCGACATCACACACCGTCACCAGATGTGGATAGGGAGCCACTGAGGCGCATTGCTGGATCCGTCGTCTACCGTGGTCGTCCGGCGTGGTGGGGCCGTCCGGCTCAGTGACTGGCCGGCTCAGTGACTGGCCGGCTCAGCGACTGGCCGCGGTCTGCTGGACCCGGCTCGCGGATCGGCCTCGGAGGAGCGCGACGATGCTCGTGGCGGCAGTGGACCAGGGGACCAGCGGGACCACGGTCTGCCTGCTCGACGACGAGGCAGACGTCGTCGGCCGCGGCCACCGCCCGATCGGTGTCTCCTTCCCCCGCCCCGGCTGGGTCGAGCAGGACCCCCAGGAGCTGCTGGGCAGCGTCGTCGCGGCGGTCGCCGACGCGCTGGCCGACGCGGGGCGGCGCCCATCCGACCTGGCCGCGATCGGCATCACCAACCAGCGCGAGACCACCGTGCTGTGGGAGCGCAGCACCGGGCGGCCGCTGTACCCGGCCATCGTCTGGCAGGACCGGCGCACGGCGGGGGCCTGCGAGCGCCTGGCCGCGGCCGGTCACGGCGAGCTCGTCGGGGAACGCACCGGCCTGGTGCTCGACCCGTACTTCTCCGGGACGAAGGCCGCCTGGGTGCTCGACCATGTGCCCGGCGCCCGGCGGGAGGCCGCGGCGGGCCGGGTCGCGTTCGGGACGGTCGACTCCTGGCTCGTCTGGCGCCTGACGGGCGGCCGGGCCCACATCACCGACGTCACCAACGCCTCTCGCACGATGCTGTTCGACCTGGCCCGCGGCGACTGGTCACCCGAGCTGCTCGAGCTGCTGGACGTGCCGCCCGAGCCGCTGCCGCGGATCGTGCCCAGCTCGAAGGTCTACGCCCACACCGACCCCGAGGTCTTCCTCGGTGTCGAGGTGCCGATCGCCGCGGTCGTCGGTGACCAGCAGGCGGCGCTGTTCGCCCAGGGCTGCTTCGACCCCGGGCAGGCCAAGAACACCTACGGCACCGGGTCGTTCGTGCTGGTGAACACGGGCCCGGTGCTGCCGCCCCCGCAGTCCTCCCTGCTGCGCACCGTCGCCTTCGGCCTCGACGGTGAGCCGCCGGCGTATGCGCTGGAGGGTGCGATCCTGTCGACCGGGTCCGCGGTGCAGTGGCTGCGGGACTCCCTCGGCGTGATCTCCGACAGCGCCCAGACCGCGCCGCTGGCCGCGTCGCTGGAGAGCAACGACGGTGTCTACTTCGTCCCCGCGCTCGCCGGGCTCGGCGCGCCGCACTGGGATCCACGGGCCCGCGGGATGATCATCGGCCTCACCCGGGCCACCGGCCGGGCGCACCTGGCCCGGGCGGTGCTCGAGGCCATCGCCTACCGGACCAGGGACGTCGTCGAGGAGATGGCCGCCGGCGCCGGCGTGACCGTCACCGAGCTGCGGGCGGACGGCGGCGCGGCGAGCAACCCGTGGCTGATGCAGTTCCAGGCCGACATCCTCGGGATCGAGGTGGACGTCCCGGAGAACACCGAGACGACCGCGCTCGGCTCGGGCTACCTGGCGGGACTGGCGACCGGCCTGTACTCGGGGCGCGACGAACTCGACGCCCGGCGGCGCACCGCGGTCAGGTACCAGCCGTCCATGAGCGCCGACCGGCGCGAGGAGCTGTACGGCCAGTGGCTGCGCGCCGTCGAGCGCTCCCGGGGCTGGGACCGCGACTGACCGGCCCGGCTCGCGGCTGACCGGCTCGGCCCGGCCCGGCCCGGCCCGCGACCGACCTGGCCGGCCCGCGGGCGGTCGGGCCATGAGCTGGTGGGTGGACGGGCGATCCGCCCGCGTTTAACCGAGTTCCCTCACGACGGACCATCATGTCCCACACCCGGACAACGCCGCAGGACCACTTAAAGCCAACGGTAGATCGCGCCGAATTGAGAAAAGCGGCTGTCCGGCGACGGGATTTTTGCCAACCTGTAACAGGGGGCGGTTGGCGTCTCCTCGCCGCGCACCTAACCCCCGGACGGAGACCGTGACCGACGCGGACTACGCCCTGGAACTCGGCCGCCGCCTGCGGGCGGCCCGCAACCGACGTGGCCTGTCCCTCCTCGACGTCCAGGAACGTACCGAAGGCCGGTGGACCGCCGGGACCCTCGGCGCCTACGAACGCGGCAGCCGCACCCTGCGGGTGCACCGGCTCGTCGAGCTCGCGGAGCTCTATGACGTGCCGGCCACCCTGCTGGTCCCGCCGCCGGTCGAACGCCGCGAGACCGACGACCTGCCCCCGCTCGTCATCGACCTGCGCAGGCTGCGGAAGCTGCCCCCGACGCGGACCGGCCCGCTGCGCCGGTGGATCGCGATCGTGCAGGTGCTGCGGTCGGACAGTTCCCGCGATGTGCTGCGCCTGCGGCGATCGGACCTGCAGTCGCTGTCCCGCCTGTACAGCACCACCCCGGCCGTCCTCTACGAACGCCTCGGCGCCTGGGGCACGTTGATCGAGCCCGACGACGCGGCTCCCACCACCGTGCGCCGGCGGTCGCCCGTGGTCCGGCCGGCACGCTCCCAGCCCCGCCACTGAAGCGATCAGCTCACGCCGAGCACCCCCGCGCAGTCCGTAGGATCAGCGGCGTGACCGAGGTCCTGGCAGTCGAGCTGACCGAGCTGGTCAAGACCTACCGGCGGGCAGCGGGTGCGTCGGGTGCGGGGCAGGCACGTCCGCGGTACCTGAAGGCGGGTGCGACGCAGGCGCAGGCCGGGTCACCAGCCCCGTCGAGACGTGGCCGGTCCCGGTCCCGCGGCGGTGCCCGCGACGCCCGGCCCGCCCACGACGCCCACGACCGCGCGCCGGGCGACACGACCAAGCGTGATGAGGGCATCCCGCCGCCGGCCGAGGTACGCGCGGTCGACGGGCTGTCGCTGGGCGTCTCGGCCGGGTCCGTGACGGCGGTCCTCGGGCCGAACGGTGCCGGCAAGACGACCACCATCGAGATCTGCGAGGGCTTCCGCTCCGCCGACAGCGGCGGCGTCCGCGTGCTCGGGCTGCACCCGGTACGCGACGCGGCCGCGCTGCGCCCGCGGGTCGGCGTGATGCTGCAGGCCGGCGGGATGTACCCGGGTGCCCGCGCCGGCGAGATGCTGCGCCTGATCGCCGCGCACCACGCCCACCCGCTCGACACCGGCGCGCTGATGGAACGGCTCGGGCTGGCGGAGGTGGCCGGCACTCCGTTCCGCCGGCTCTCCGGCGGCCAGCAGCAGCGGCTCTCGCTCGCGATGGCCGTCGTCGGCCGCCCGGAGCTGGTCTTCCTCGACGAGCCCACCGCCGGTCTCGACGTCCAGGGCCGCCGTGACACCTGGGAGCTCATCGAGGAGCTGCGTCTGTCCGGCGTCACGGTGGTGCTCACCACCCACGCCATGGACGAGGCCGAGCGCCTCGCCGACCAGGTCGTGATCGTGAACCGGGGCCGGGTCGTCGCGGCCGGTTCGCCCGCCGAGCTCACCCGCGGCGGCGCCGAGGGCCAGCTCCGCTTCCGCGCCCCGGGCGGCCTCGACGTCGCGCGCCTGCTGCTCGCCCTGCCCGACGGCACGACCGGCTGGGAGAACCCGCCCGGTCACTACCTGGTGCAGGGCACCGTCGACCCGCAGCTGCTCGCCGCGGTCACCGCGTGGTGCGCCAGCAACGGTGTGCTCGCCGAGGACCTGCGCGTCGAGCAGCGCACCCTGGAGGACGTCTTCCTGGACCTGACCGGGACGGAGCTGGAGTGAGATGAGTGTCATCGAGGCCACACCGGCCCCCGTGCTGGATCTCCGCCCGGCGCCCGGAGCCGCGTCCCGCGGGCGGATGCTGGCCGCGCAGACCCGGCTCGAGCTGACCCTCACCCTGCGCCGCGGCGAGTCCGTGCTGCTCACCCTGATCATCCCGATCGGGCTGCTCGTCTTCTTCGCGGCCGTGGACGTCCTGCCCACCTCGCGGGCCGCACAGCGCTCGGTGGACTTCCTCGTTCCCGGCGTGCTGGCACTGGCCGTGATGTCGACGGCGTTCACCGGGCAGGCGATCGCCACCGGCTTCGAGCGTTCCTACGGCGTCCTCAAGCGGCTCGGTGCCTCGCCGCTGCCGCGGTCGATCCTGCTCGCAGGCAAGACGCTGGCCGTGCTCGCGGTGGAGATCGTCCAGCTGGTCCTGCTCGTCGCGGTCGGGTTCGCGGTCGGCTGGGAGCCGCACGGCTCGGCGGCGGGTGCGGGCTGGGTCGTCCTGCTGGTGCTGCTGGGGACGGCAGCCTTCTCCGGACTGGGACTGCTGATGGCCGGCACGTTGCGGGCCGAGGCGACACTCGCCGCGGCCAACGGGGTGTACCTGTTGCTGCTGCTGATCGGCGGGGTCGTGTTCCCGCTCGAGGAGCTGCCCGGCTGGATGCGGGTGGTGGCCGAGGGGCTGCCGACCGCGGCGCTGTCCGACGGGCTGCGCGCGGTGCTCGCCGAGGGCGCCGGGCCCGGCGCCGGCAACCTGATCGTGCTGGCGGCGTGGTCCGTCGGTGCCCTTGGGCTGGCTGCCAGGTTCTTCCGCTGGGAGTAGGGCGGGTGGCACCCCGGTAGTGGCGGCGCACACCCCGTCGGCCGGCACCGGGCGGATTACTATGGCCGCGATGCCATCTTCTACCACTCGTCGGAGCAAGCCCCGCGCCGGCGGCGACGCCAGCCCTGCCGGCACCCACCAGCCCCGGGCGAGCCGTGCGGCCCGGGCAGCGGGCACCGGCCGGCTCCCGGTGATCGGGCTGCGCATGTTCCGGCGCCTCACGCTGGCCAGCGTCGTCCTGCTCGCGGCGATCGTCGTCACCGGCGGTGCCGTGCGGTTGACCGGCTCCGGGCTCGGCTGCCCGACCTGGCCGCAGTGTGGTGACGGCTCGTTCACCCCCCATTCGGCCTACGCGATCAACGGCGCGATCGAGTTCGGCAACCGGCTGATCAGCATCGTGGTCGGCCTCGTGGTGCTGGCCCTGCCCATCGCGGCGCGCCTGCTCCAGGAGAAGCGGCGCGATCTGCTGCTGCTCTCGCTCGGGCTGTGGCTGGGCTTCGTCGGCCAGGCGGTGCTCGGTGGCATCACCGTCCTGGTCAAGCTGCACCCGGCGACGGTGGCCGCGCACTTCCTGCTGTCGATGGTGCTGCTGTTCAACGCCGTCGCCCTGCACCGCCGGGCCCGGCAGGCCGACGGGCCGACCCCGCTGGCGGTCCGGCCGGAGCTCGCCTGGCTCGCGCGGGTCGTGGTCGTGGTCGCCGCGGGCGTCCTCGCCCTGGGCACCGTCGTCACCGGCACCGGCCCGCACAGCGGCGACAGCGAGGACACCAAGCGGTTCGGTTTCGACATCGTCAACGTCGCGCAGCTCCACGCCGACGGCGCGATGGTCCTCACCGGCCTCACCCTCGCCATGATCTTCGCCGTGCGGCTCGCTCCCGTTCCCGCCGAGGCCCGGCGCAGCGCACACGCCCTGCTGCTCACCGTCGTCGCCCAGGCCGCGATCGGGTTCACCCAGTACTTCCTCGGCATCCCGGCGCTGCTCGTCGGCCTGCACATGGCCGGCGCGACGATCATGTGGATCGTCGCCATCCAGCTCTGGCTGGCGATGGGCGAACGGGCCCCGGCCACCGAGGCCGCCTGGGCCGGCTCCGCGGCGCGCGTCCCAGCTCCCGCACCCGCCACCGCGTGACAGGCACCGCCTGACACCACAGTGACAGGCACCGCCTGACACCACACCCCGGAGCCGCTGCTCCGGACCCGGCTCAGGGTCCGGACCGACCCAGCGTCCGGACCAGCTCAGGGCGAGACGAGCGGGGTCCCGCCGGAGGTGGGCTCGTCTGCGCCGGCCGCCGGGCGCTCGTACCAGACCGTCCGGCGGACGTAGTCGATGTGGCTGATGATGATCCGCACGACCCGCCGGGACACGTCGTCCACGTCATAGGCGGAGACGGGGCCGTTCGTCCGGCTGCCCCTCGCCTCGCCGGTGGCCAGGCCGACGGCGGCGAGGACGCGGTCGGGGCGGGGCAGGCAGGAGACCACCGCACCGGTGTCGACCCCCTCCGGATGTTCATGGGCCTCGCGGATCACCACCGCGGGGAAGCCGAGCAGGGACGCCTCCTCCGTCACCGTCCCGCTGTCGGAGACCACACACAGCGCGGCCCGCTGCAACGCGATGTAGTCCGCGAACCCGAAGGGCCGGCAGAACCGGACGAGGCCGTCAACCGACGGCGCCCGCCCCGTCGCCTCCAGCGCGTCGAGGCGCGCCCTGGTCCGTGGATGGGTGGACACGATGACCGGCACCCGGTAGCGGGCGGCCAGCCCGTTCAGCGTCTCCAGCAGGCCGGCGAGCAGCTCGGGACGGTCGACGTTCTCCTCCCGGTGCGCGCTGACGACCAGGTAGTGGCCAGGCGTCACGCCCAGCGTCGTGAGTGCCTCGGAGGCCTCGACCAGCGGCAGGTAGGCGTTCAGGACCTCCTTCATCGGCGAGCCGGTGACGAAGATCCGCTGCGTCGGCAGGCCTTCCGCCAGCAGGTTCCGGCGGGCATGCTCCGTCGAGGCGAGGTTGACATCGCTGAGATGGTCGACGAGCCGGCGGTTGATCTCCTCGGGCACGCGGTCGTCGAAACTGCGGTTGCCCGCCGCCATGTGGAACACCGGGATGTGCCGCCGCCGCGCCGCGATCACCGCCAGCGTGGTGTTGGAGTCCCCGTAGAGCAGCAGGGCGTCGGGGGACTCGTCCGCGAAGACCGCGTCGGCGCGGGCGATGACCCGGCCGATGGTCTCCGCCGGGCTCGCTCCGACGGCGTCCAGGAAGTGGTCCGGTTTGCGGATGCCCAGCTCGTCGAAGAAGACCTGGTTGAGCTCGTAGTCGTAGTTCTGCCCCGAATGGACCAGGCAGAGGTCGACCGCCCGTTCGAGGGCGACCATCACCCTGCTGAGCTTGACGAGCTCAGGCCTGGTGCCGACCAGGACCATGACCCGCGGCCGATGCTCGGCGGGGCCGCGGCGCACCGTCGGCGCGGCTGACGGCTCGCCCACGATCTCCGTACGCGGCCCGTGCTGGGGGACGGTCGCGCGGGCCGCCGAGGCCTGCCGCTGGGCGGCCTGCCGGTCCCGGTCCCGGTCCGGGGACAGCCGGCGGCTGGGAACGGTCGGCACGGTCGGCGCCGCCGGCCCGGCCGGACCGGCGGGGGTGAACGGGGTCGACGGCGCCGTCGGCACGGTCGGACCGGACCGGACGACGGTGCCGTCCCCGACGGCACCGTCCGCCGTGCCCACCAGACCACCTGGGCGCGGCCCGGACCTGGCCACCGGAATCCGGTGCGGCAGCTGGGGCCTCGGCTCGGCCGCACCACCGAGCCCAGCCGAGTCATCGCGCCCGGCCGAAGCATTCAGCACACCCACGTCATCCAGGGCGTTCAGTCCCTCCAGGACACCCCGGGCACCTGTGCCGCCTCGGGCCGGGGAATCCGGGGCGCCCGCGTCCACCTCCGCGTCCACAGGCGCGACCGCACCGTCCGGGGCGGAGCGCAGCGGGTCCGACCACACGGAACCCGAAGCCGCCGCACCGCGCTGGCGCTGCGACCTCCCACCGGGGAGCAGCCCCCGGAGGAAGCCCGTCCGGGCCGGCTCCTCGCCGTCCCCGTTGTCGGTGCCACCCGTCGTTCTCGACACGTCGTTCTCCTCTCTACCGGAGAAGATCCACTGTCACCGGAGAAGATCTACTGGCTCGGTCCACGGTTCAGGCGTCGGCGCGCACTCCGTTCGACGCCGACGCGCCCGCCGACGCCGAGGCCTCGGCCGACGCCGACGCCGACGCAGGGGTAGGGGCAGGGGTAGGGGCCGACGTCGCCGTCGGCAGCGACGTCGGTGTCAGGCGGCCGGCTGATGCCGCCCGGCGCACTCCGGGCACGTCCGCGACGTGCCCGGAACCGCGTCTGGAGCCCTCGATCTCGCGCCGCTCGATCGCGGTCGCCAGCTCGTCCACCATCGCCGCCCAGGCCGGCGGCCGGTAGCCTGTCACCGACCACAGCCGACGTGCGGAGAGAGCCCGGTTGCGCACCTCGTCGTCGCTCGGAACGATCTCCAGGTTGTGCCGGCCGAGCCGGTCAGCCAGCATCGTGAGCAGGTCGAACTTGGTGATGGGCTCGGAGGCGAGGTGCCAGACCCCGCTCAGGTCCGGATGCCCGACCAGGGCGAGATGCACGAAACGGGCGAACTCCGCGGTGGTGACGCCGCTGTAGACGACCCGGCGATACCCCGGGATCCGGCCGGTGGCGGACAGGAACCACTCGACCAGGCCGGCGGGAACGGCGGCCGTCTCCAGCCCCAGCACCGACGTCCGCAGCGTGAGTGTTCCCGGCTCGGTCAGCTCACCGAGCAGCTTGGTCATCCCGTGGGCGTCGACCGGATCCGGGACGTCGTCCTCGTGGTACTCGCCCAGCCGCCCGGAGAACACGCAGTCCGAGGAGACGTGAACGAGCCTCGCGCCCGCGGCGCCGCACAGCCGGGCGAGGCGGTGTGGGAACAGCGCATTGACCTCGATCGCCGCTTGCATGCCTTGTTCACCCACCCGCCGGGCGGTCAGGCCGACCGCGTTCACGACCGCGTCGGGGCGCGTCTCCGCGAACACGTCGACCAGACTCTCCGGGTGGCACACGTCCACTCCGCACAGGACCCGGTCGGCCGGCGACGGCGAGCTCGGAGCGTGCGCCCGGACAGTCGCGGTGACGTCGTGGTCACGGACGAGTCTGCGCACCAGCTCGCCGCCGAGCATTCCGTCGCCACCGAGAACCAGTACGCGCATCCGCTCCTCCTCCTCCGACCGTGGTCCCGCCAGGGGCGACACGCCGGATGGTCGGTCTCCGGCCGTTCTGGTCTCCGCCGGTTGGCTGCCAACCAGCCAACGCCAGGCAAGTATGACTCTAGGTAGTCAATTGATCGCCATCCGAGGTGGTGACGCGCCGAGACCAGCCGGCATCAGACACCAGAGACCGCGCATCACGACCCACATCGCCCATCACCACCCGCGCGGGTCAGCGACACCCGAGGCGCGCCGAGCGGAGATGCCGGACACAGACCAGGATGGCACTACTCTCTGCACCTGAACGCAAACTCTGCGGGTATGCAAGGTCTCGAACCGGCCGCCCGCGCGGAGCGGGACGGAGAACGGTGGGAACAGGTCGGTGGACCGCCACAACAGGTCAGGTCGCCACGCTGCCCGGCCGCGACCGACGCCTGCGCCACCTCCGCAACAGCCACGGCGAGATCTGGGTGAACATCACCTCGTCGCACCTGGTGCTCGCGGACTTCGTGAACCTCGACCCGTCCTACTCGCCCGGGCTGGTCGGCGCGTATCCCGCGCTGGGGTGGGCCCGTGCCCTGCACCGCGCGCTGTGTGCCTCGCGAACGCTGAGCCTGCTGCGCCGGACGGGCACGGCCGCCTGGCGGGCGGTCCGGTGGCCACGGCTGGCGGCCACACTCACCCGTCACCTCCCGCGCAGGCCCGCACGCCCAGGACGGTCTGGACGAGGCCGCGGCCGCGGCTGGGCCGTCCGCCGGCAGTGGGAGGCCAGCCGGACGGCGGTCGTCGTCCGGCACCGGCCGGGCCGGCGACTGCCGTTGGCCGACGGCTCGGTTGATCACATCCTCTGCGCGCATGTCGTGCAGGAGCTGCCACCGCGCGTCGCCGGCCGGGTGCTGGCGGAATGCGCCCGCATCCTGCGCCCCGGTGGCACGCTCCACCTCGTGCTGCCGGATCTGCGCCAGGCAGTGGACCGCTATGTGCGCGGTGAGATCGACGCCGACGAACTCGTCGCCTGGCAGCGGCTGAACGACGGGCACCGACCGGCCGACCCGCGCCGCGGTCGGCACCCGCGGCGCCGTGAACCGGCCGACCCGCAGAACCGCTGGCACTACGACGAGCACACCGCGCAGCGCCGGCTGGTCGCCGCCGGATTCCACCTCTCGCGCACGCCCACCCCCAGCACCGGGCTGGTCGAGACCGATCCGGTCTCGCTGCATCTGGTGGCCGTCCGGCCCTGAACGGCCGGCCGAGACCGGATCAAGCCGCGCCACGCGCCGGATCGGACGGGTCCGGATTCGAGTCGGCTTGCAGGACGTTCCGTGCACCTTGGTGGACGAACCGCACAGTCCAATACGTCCGTCACATAGACTTGTTGTCCTGGTTCAGCCCGCGGCGACCATCACATCACCGTTGCAGACGAGCAGCATTGCTATTCATTGACTTATTGTCTGCATTCGCCGGCATCAGCTGGCTCCCGGTGTGGTGAGAGGGGCGAGATGGAGGAGGCCGGCACGCGGCCTGTCGGAGATCCATCCAGCCCGACGGCACCGGTGGCCACGGAAAGCGAGCGGATCGTCCCCGACGACACGATCCTGGATGACGCGATCCTGGATGGCACGGTCCTGGATGGCACGGTCCTCGACGGACCGCTGGCCACCGCGCCAGTGGTCGAACCGGGCGCCGAGGCCGACGAGGCCGATCCTCTGTCGATACCGTTGGAGTCAACGGAACTACAGGAACCATCGGAACCACAGCCTGGTCGGGCCTCCCGCCGGTGGATCCGCCGGCCCCGGCGAGCGAACCAGCTCGGCGTCGACGGCATCGGCCGCCCCGCCCCGCGCGGCCCGCTGCGGCGCGCCCTGCTCGTCCTGACCTCGCTGCTGTCGCTGGTGGTCATCGCCATCACCGCCACCGGTTGGCTCGTCGTGACGTTCTACGACCGCCGGATCGACCGCGAGACGATCGCTCCACCCGCCGACATGACCGTCACCCGGCCGCCGTCGGCACCCGTCGGTTCCGAGACCTGGCTGCTGGTCGGTTCCGACATCCGCACCGGGTCGGACGCGGCGAAGGTCGGCGGCGCCCGGTCGGACACGATGATGATCGCCCACCTGGCGTCCGACGGGACGACCCAGATCGTGTCGATCCCCCGCGACCTGCGGGTACCCATCCCGGCCTGGACGGATGACGACGGCGACCGGCACCGCGCACGCGCCGACAAGGTGAACGCGGCCTTCAGCGCGGGCGGTCCCGCGCTGCTCGTGGCGACCCTCGAACAGGTCGCCGGGGTGCGCATCGACCACTACGCCGAACTGGACTTCGGCGGCTTCAGGCAGATGACCGCCGCGATCGGCGGAATCGACGTCTGTCTCAACGCGTCGACCTTTGTCGAAAGACATACGCTGGACAACGGCCGGACTGTCCGGTCGACGAACCTGAACGATCCCAGCTCCGGATTCGTCGGGCAGGTCGGAGTGAACCATCTCTCCGGTGAGAACGCGCTGGCGTTCGTCCGGCAACGGCATGGGTTCGCCGACGGGGACCTGTCCCGAATCCGCCGTCAGCAGGCCTTTCTCGCGGCCATGTTCCGCACGGTGCTGAGCGAGAACGTACTGCTGAGCCCGTCCCGGCTGACCTCCTTCCTCGGCGCGGTGACCGAGTCGGTGCTGCTGGACGACCAGACCGGATTCTCCGAGCTGCGCGAGCTCGCCGAGCGGATGCGCGGCATGACCACGGGCGCGGTGACCTTCTCCACCGTCCCGATCACCGGGCAGATCAACAGCCCCGTCTTCTACTTCCTCTACGACCCCGCCGCGATGAGACAGTTCTTCCGCGACGTCACCGGCAGCACAACGCTCTTCGAGCCGTCCGACGGTCCCGTCGACCCGCTTGACCTGAGCGCCGAGATCACACCGAGTGCGACTGCTGCCGCGGCCGGCTCGACGCCGGCGGCCTCCACGCGGCCCCGGGCGACGGTCACCTCGCCGGCCCCGCCGCAGACCACCGCCACGCCCACCCCGGACACCGCTGGCACGACAACCGAGCCCGGCCCGAGCGCGGAGACCTCATCCCAGCCCCAGGCCACGGTCACCGCCTCTGCCACCGGGTCGAACGGCCAGCCGGACTCCGGCGGCTGGCCCCAGCCCTGGCCCACGGCGCTGACCGGCACAACCGCAGCCGCCGGCACCGTGAGCTGGGCCAGGGCCGCCGCTTTCGGATCGAACGTGACCGCGACCGGCGGGGCGGCCCCGACCGGCGGGGCGACCCCGACGAGCCCGTCCCCGACGGCGTCCGGGGCGCAGGAAGCGCCGGTGACCGCGGCGGCAGCCTGCATCTACTGACTCCGGCGGATGGCACCTGCCGGCGCCAGCCGCCGTCTGCCGCTGGGTCCTGCTACCGACACCGCGGTGCCGTGGCTCCGGCACCCCTGTGGCCAGCCGCCCCGCTACCGTCAGGACATGCCAGCCGCCTCCCCTGCCCCTGGCCACGCGCCCGGCCCCGGCTCCGGTCCCGTACCGGTCACCAACGCGCAGCGCCGGGCAAGTGCCGACCGGCTCCGGGCGGCCTGCGCCGACGGACGGCTGACCTTCGGCGAGCTCAGCGAGCGGACCAACCGAGCCTGGGTGGCTCGCACCACCACCGAGCTCGAACGAGCCGAGGCCGATCTGCGCGCGGGACACCCCGAGGGTGCGCAAGCCCGACGTGCACCGCAGGCCCCCACCACGCGGATGGTCACCCTTCTCGGTGACGGCCGCCGCTTCGGGCGGTGGTGGCTGGCCCGCCGGACAGTGATCGTCAACGGCCTCGGCAACTGGGCCCTCGATCTGCGCGGGGCGCTGCTGGACGAGCGGATTCTCGCGGACGCCACCGTCGACCTGTGCTTCGTCTCACTGGTCGGGGATCTGACCATCAGCGTTCCCGACGGTGTCGGCGTCGACGTGAGTGGCCTCGTCGCGCTCGGCGACCGCCACGTGGACCTGGCCGTGGTCCCGACCCGTCCGGGCATGCCCCGGCTGCGGCTACGGCTGGCCGGCCTGATCGGCGACCTGCGGATCACGAGCGGCTCGCTGCTCGGGCGCCCCGGTCAGGAGCACGGACGGGGAGGAGCCGGGGCAGCGGGCCAGCCCACGGGGCTGGTCTCGTCCGCGCGCGGCTGGTCCCGCCGCGGCTAGAATGCGCACTGATATTCTCGATCATGTCTTCCGGAGCACCGCGGGCACGAGCACCGCACGCTCGACCTATGTCGGCTCGGGCGATGTCGGCTCCGAGTGGCCGGAATGCGGAGCGGCCACGGCGACCTTCTAATCGGAAGGAGCGGACGCGGATCCCGCGGACCAGATCGGTGAGGGAGGGCTCGACCGATGCTTGACCCCAGAGACCTCTATGAGATCAGAAGCGAGCTGGACGACCTGGGCCGCCCCATCCTGATCGAGGCGATGACAGGCGTCGTCGACGCCGGCGGCGCGGTGGGTCTGGCCAGCGAGCACCTCACGACGACTCTCGATCACGAGCGGATCGTCACCTTCGACGTCGACCAGCTCATGGACTACCGCTCCAGGCGGCCACCGATGGTCTTCTACGAGGACCACTGGGAGAGCTACGAGGATCCGGTGCTGGCCATCGAGCTGCTGCGCGACGAGGCGGGCACGCCCTTCCTGCTGCTCTCCGGCCCGGAGCCCGACCTGCACTGGAAGCGGTTCACCAGCGCCGTTCGGACGATCATGAAGGATCTCGGGGTCCAGATGTCGGTCGGGCTCAACGCGATCCCGATGGCGGTTCCGCACACCCGGCCGTGTGGCGTCACGGCGCACGCGACCCGCAAGGAGCTGCTGGTCGGCAACGACCCGTGGATCCGCCGGGTCTCGGTTCCCGGCAGCGCCGGGCACCTGCTGGAGTACGAGCTCGGCCGGGCCGGGGCCGACGCGATGGGCTTCGCGGCACACGTCCCGCACTATCTGGCCCAGGCGACCTACCCGGCGGCGACGGAGGCGTTGCTCAGCGCGGTGTCAAGAGCGACCGGGCTGCTGCTGCCGCTGGACGGGCTGCGGTCCGCCGCGCTGGAGGTCCGCGGCGAGATCGACAGCCAGATCAAGGGCGGCGGCGAGGCCGCGGACGTGGTCAAGGCCATCGAGGAGCAGTACGACGCGTTCCACCGTGGCCGCGAGGGCACGAATCTGCCGGTGGTCGACGGCGACGAGCCGCTGCCGACCGGCGACGAGCTCGGTGCGGAGCTGGAACGCTTCCTCGCCGAACAGAGCGAACCGGGCGGCCCCCAGCCCGGCTGACCGGTACCGCCCCGACGGCCGCCCGCGATGTCACCGGCGCTGGTGGCCGTCCCCGTCGGGCTCCGCAGGTCCGCCGCGCGGTGCGTCCTCACCCGCGGCGGAGCGGCGGTCGCCGGTCGCCGGTGCGGTCGCCGGCGACGTCAACCGCGGCGGCCTGCTGTTCGCGGTGGCGGGCGAGGTCATCCATGACGAGCAGGTCGTGGCGGAAACAGCCGGTCCGGCAGGCGGCGGCCGCGGTGGCCGAGCCCAGGAACCCCAGCAGGGAGACGACCGCCACCAGGGCGATGTTCCAGCCCTCCCGGCGCATCCCGATCTCCACGGTGACTCCCGCGACGATGAGGATCACCAGGACGTCCAACGCCACGATGCGGTCGAGATCGGTCGGCCCGACCAGCAGCCTGGCGAGCGTGAGCAGCCCGGCGACGCTCAGCAGGACGAAGGTGGCCGTGTAGACAGCGGTCAAGATCATCCCTTCCCGGGTGGGCGAGCCCGCGCCCCGGTAGGCCGGCGGACGTCCTCCGCGAGGCCGAACACCTTCAGCACGCGATGGTGCATGCTCCGGACGGAGTCACGGACCTGGTCCGCCATCCGGTCGTCCTCGACGGCGAGCATCTGGACGTACAGCGCTCCGCGCTTGGTGGTCGATCTCCAGGACGAAGGCACCGGGTGCCAGCGAGATCGCGTTCGCCGTCAGCGTCGAGATGATCTCCGAGGACGCGGTCGCGTCGCGACGACACGCCGAGCCGACACCGCGACACGCCGAGCCGGCAACACTTCCCCGACATTCACGACGGGTCGCGACCATCCCCGAGACCAGACACTCGGCAGCCCCCACCAGCCACCCACACGCCACGCACACCCGACCGAACCCCGACCCCGCCCCTCACACACCGCAACCAGACCGATGTCGGCGTTGCGGGCGCACATCAGCCACGGCCATCCGGACGTGCCCATAAAGAAAAAACACCGTCCGAATGAAACGAATAGCGGCTACCAAGCGTAGTCATCCCGCCTTCCGACCACACTCCGGCGGACACCTCCCGCCAGGCCCTCCGGACGCCCCGCACCCCATCCGTGCGCCACCCAGAACTTGTCGAATGGCAACCAATGGCACCGGGAATACATTTCAGGCATCATGTCGTGATCATGGCACTAAAGGACTACCATCCGATCAGGCAATGCGATGTATGTGGTTTCGGTCCAGCTGGGGTACCCGGGGGGCTCGGTATGGTGCGGCGCCGCACGATGACACTTTCTGATCAGGGTCACGCCCATGGCCCCTCGGGGGCAGCGGTATGAGCGCCACCGCGATCACCTCCGCCAAGGCCCCGGCAAAGCCACGGCAGAAGCGATTAAGCCGCCAGCTTCTCCTCACCGCGCATGTACTGGTCAGCGTGGGCTGGAACGGGGTCGCGCTCGGCCAGCTCGCGCTGGCGGTGACGGCCTCCGTCAACGGTGACATCAGGCATCCCGCCTACGAGCTCATGCACGTATTCGACCGGGCGCTCAACATTCCACTCGCGCTGCTCACACTCGCCACCGGAATCCTGATCTCGCTACGGACCCGCTGGGGTCTGCTGCACCACTGGTGGGTCGTGACGAAGCTGGCGATCACGGTGTTCGCCGTCATCTTCGCCGCCGGCTTCATGCGGACACTGATCGTCCGGGCCGGTGACGCCACCGCCGACGGCGAGATTCACTACAGCGCGCCGGCAGTGGCCATCATCACCGGCGCCTGCCTTATGAACGCCCTGTTCATCACGGCAACGTTCCTGTCGACGCTGAAGCCCTGGGGCCGGACCCGGCGCGGTCGGCAGACCGGCCCTCGTCGACGCGGGCCGGTGCCCGTCTCGCCGGCCGAGCCGCCGGCCAGGCCGGCGCGCGAGACGGCGGACGAGGCAGTGCCCGAGCCGGCAGGTGCCCCGGTACCGTCCCCCGCCACGACGTCCCCGGGCGGGGCTCACCTCTGACTCCCGGCGTCGGCTCCCGTCGTCCCGGCGTCGACTCTCGCCTTCCCGTAGCCAACTTCCGTCACTGTCAGATACTCGTCAACTCCGATGCGCGCCCACCTGGGCGGTCTCCGGCCCGCACGCTGGCAGGATCACGGCCACAGCCAACGGGCCTGCCGGTGAACCGCGCCGCGCACCGGAGGAGGACCGACGGGCAGTGCCAGGACAAGACCTCCCCACGAGTGCGAGTGAGTTCGTCTCCCCGCTCACCTCGGACGACCCCCGTGTGATCGGGCCCTTCCGGATCCGCGGACGCCTCGGCGCCGGCGGCATGGGGACCGTGTACCTCGGGCACTGCCCCGATCGGCGACCCGTCGCGGTCAAGATGATCCGGGCGGACATGGCCTCCGACCGCACGTTCCGGCGACGCTTCGAACGCGAGGTCGCGGCGATGGGGCGGGTCGAGAGCCCCTACACCGCACCCCTGATCGAGGCGGACGTCGATGCGCCCCGCCCCTGGCTCGCCACCGCCTACGTGCACGGCCCCACCCTGCGCGACAGCGTGGCCCGCAACGGCCCCCTCCCACCCGCCAGCGTCGCCACGCTCGCCGCCGGGATCGCCCGGGCGCTGGTCGCCATCCACGCGGCCGGTGTGATCCACCGTGACCTCAAGCCCGCGAACGTGCTGCTGGCAGTCGACGGACCACGGGTCATCGACTTCGGTATCGCGCGGGCCGAGTTCCACCCGGGCACCATCACCACCGGGCGCATCGTCGGATCGCCCGCCTACATGTCGCCGGAACAGGCCCGCAGCGGCCGGGTCGACGCGTCGTCCGACGTCTTCGCCCTCGGTTCGGTGCTCGCCTTCGCTGCCACCGGCCGCAACGCGTTCGGGGAGGGCAACACCGCGGACGTGCTCTACCGAGTCGTCCGGGAGGAACCGGACCTCACCGGCGTCGACGGCGAGCTGCACGCGCTCATCACCTCGTGCCTGCGCAAGACGCCCGAACAACGACCGACGCCACGGGAGATTCTGACCGGCTGCCACCGCGAGCCGTCCGACAGCACGCGGACGACGACCTGGCTACCGGTGCCCGTGCTCGCCGAGATAGACCAACGCCTGCGGCACCCCGCGGTGTCGGACGAGCCGGTCGAGTCCGGTGAGCAGGCGGTCCCGGACGAGCCGGATGCGCCGGACAGGCGGGGCGAGTTGGGAGCACCGGTCGGGAGCGGGCCCGGTGAGCGGGTCGAACAGATCGAACGGATCGAACGGATCGAGCCGGCCGGTCCGGCTCGACCTGGCCGGCGCCCGCTGGTCGGGCTCTGCGCGCTGGTGGGCACCGCTGCCGCGACGATCGCCGTGGTCGCCGTGGCGCCGACCGGCAACCGACTGCCCGACCCCTGGGACCTGCGCGGACGCGGTACCCACACCGAGACCCCCGAGCCGGCGGGGGTGAACGGCTCCGCCGGTTCCGCGGATCGCGACGATCTGAGGGGAGACGTTACCGAGGCGCAGCGCGACAGCTCGACGCGATCCGGGTTCCCAGGGCAGGAGGCCACCGACCACCGCCCGCCCGCCGGGGCCGTGCCGGCCACCGGCCCGGTCGCGCCGCCGACGACCCCCCGTGCCGAGACCCGCGCGGGCGACGGTCACCGTCCGGATGCGCGGCAGGGCGATCAGCCGGGCCGAGCGGGTTCGTCCTGGCTGTTCACCTGGCCATCGGTGGGCAAGGCGGGCTCGCACCCTCATCCGTCGCACCCCGAGGACGGCGCGGGCGCCACCACCGGCGGGGCACCGGCCGGCACGGCGAGCCCGCCACCGGAACCGAGCGGCGACGGCCCGACACCGCCGCCCACACCGCCGCCCACACCGCCGCCCACACCGCCGCACCAGGGGGCATCGGGCTCCCCGCCGATCGACGGCGCTGATCCAGGTGCCGGAGCCGACCCGGATCCACGCGAGCGGCCAGGCTCGTCGGCCCCGGCCCCGGTGGCGACCGGAGCACCGACGCCCGCGGACCCGCCGCCCTGATCGGGAGCAGGCCCGGCGCGGGTTCAGACCGCCTGCGACGACACCTCTGTTCCCGCCAGCAGCTCCTCGGCCGCGACCGCGAACACCTCGCCGCCGGCCTGGCGCAGCAGGCGGCGTGAGGCCTGAAGCGCCCCGGCACGCTGGCTCCTCGCCGTGCCGACGGCGGCCCGCAGGCGGTCGGCCGTGAGTTTCCGAGCCGGGAGCAGCACACCCGCGCCGGCCTCCACGACACGGCGGGCGACCTCGGGCTGGTCACGGCCGAACGGCACGGCGACCACAGGCACGCCCGCGGCGACCGCCTTCTGGACGATGCCCATCCCGCTGTGGCAGACGACGGCCGCCGCCCGCTCCAGAACGGGCCCGTGCGGCACGAACCGCTCGACGCGGATGTTGGGCGCCGCCGGCAGGTCGACGCGCCCGAAGGCATCGGCGAGCGTGATCAGGACACGGACCGGCTCGTCACGCAGCGCCTCCGCCGCTGCCAGGGCGAGACGCTCGTCGCCCTGGTACTCCGTCGATGTGGTCACCAGCACCCAGGGATCGCCGGGCTCATCGAGCCAGGCCGGCGTCTCCCCCGGCGGGTCGTAGATCTGGGCGCCCACGAAACGGATGTGGGCGGGGACGTCCGAGCGTGGGTACTCCAGCGGCTCGCCGGTCAGCACCAGGACCTGGTCGGCCTCGAGGAGGTAGTCGAGCGGGCTGGTCAGCGGGGCGAGACCCGCCCCGGCACGCAACTCGTTGAGCGGGGGCAGCATCGCGGCGCCGAACTGCCGGATGAGCAGCGGCCACAGCACCCTGTCGCGCAGTCGTCCCAGCGGGCCGGACGCCGGCGCGAGACCCATCCCGTACGGCGGGATGCCCTTGCCGGGCAGGGCGATCAGGGTCGGCAGGGCGATCCCCCACCGTCGCCCCGACGCCCGGGCGGCGACCGCGGCGCCATAGGCGTTGGTGTCGACGAGAACCACGTCCGGGTCGGTCTCGGCGATGGCCCGGTCGAGGTCGGCCCGTTCCAGCGGCCCCCGCGACATGAGCCCGGCGATCGCCTTCCGCAGCCGCGCCGCGCCGGACCCGGTGGTGGGCTCCCTGACGTCGATCTCGTCGATGCGCGGATCTGTCGGCGCGACCTGCAGGCCCTGGGACCACGGGCCGTCGACGAGCTTGGCCCCGATCCGCAGGTGGACCTCGTGGCCACGGTCGCGCAGCGCACGCAGGCCGGGAACCAGCGGAAACAGGTGGCCGGGCGCGGTGGTGCAGTAGACGAGATAACGGGCCATGGTCGCGCTCCTTCGGGCAGGACGGTTCGCCGCCCGGCGCCGGTCGCGTGGGCGGGAGAGGGAGACGTGGGCGGGTGGGCGGGAGAGGCAGAGAAGAAGTCGTTGGAGGACGGTTGCGGCGTCAGGGTGACCGGAGGCAGGCCGCGATGAGGTCCGCGACCGCGTGACGCGTCGCCTCCACGGACATCGCCTGATCACGGCGTAGGACGAGCCACAGCTCGACACCGCAGACGGCGGCGAGCCGGCCCAGCAGATCGTGCCTCCGATCCGGGGCCAGGCCTTCGAGCTCCGCGGCGAACGCCGTGGCCGTCCAGTCGCGGTGGGCACGCCGGCCGGCCTCCGCCACCTCCGCCAGGGCGGGCGAGGCATCCTGCTGGCGGATCGCCCGATCCGTCACGTCGCCCCACCGCTCGTAGTGCCGGGCGAGACGCTCGGCGACCACCGCCGGATCGGAGACGTCCGGGATGCCTCGGGTCGCCTCGATCTGCGGCGCCATCCAGGCACTGATCGCCCGCACCAGGCCGTCCTTCGTCCCGAACCGCCTGATCACGGTCTGGACGCCGACCTCGGCGTGCTCGGCGACCATGGCCAGCGTGACCTGGTCGAACGGGTGGCGGGTGAACAGCTCGGCGCCCGCGGCGAGGATGCGTTCGGTGTTCGCCGCCGCGGCCTCGGAGCGCTGGCGCTGCTGGTAGCCGCGGGTCACCCTCGATTTCACGGTATGGACATTACCGCCGAATGGGGGAACGCGGAACGCCGAAGACCTGTCACGCGCGCGACGGCGGGACGAACGCCGGACCGGGGCCCGAGCACGTTCGTCACCGCCGCCGCGGGGGAAGAGAGAGGATCAGTGCCCGACGGCGTCACCCAGACGCTGGCCGCTCTCCAGCGCCGGCACGAGGCTGACCGTCGGGACCTCGAAGCGGTCGGTCGTCTCGTCCAGCACGATGGCGCGGGCCGTGGCGATGTCGAACCACATGCCGACCAGCCGCAGACGTCCCTCCCGCTCGGCACGCCGCACCACGGACAGCCCGCGCAGAGCCACCAGCTGCTGGGCGACGCTGATCCGGCTCAGCTCGTCGGCGTCCGTGGGCAGGCCACCCGCCACACGTTCGGCGCGTTCGAGCGCCGGCTCGCCGTGGCGCAGCCAGCCCTCCAGATGACGCAGCGGCGCCGTACCCGGAGCCGGGGCGTGCCCGTCGCGCTCGAACAGCGCGTTGATCGCACCGCAGCCGGAATGCCCGCAGACCGCGATGGTCCGGACCCCGAGCACCTCGACGCCGTACTCGATCGCGGCCAACGTCGAATCCCCGACCGCCTGCGGCCCGGGGACGAAGGCACCGGGCGTGCGCACCGTGAACAGGTCACCGGGGCCGCTGCTGGTGATGATGTTCGGCACCAGCCTGGAGTCGCTGCAGGTGATGAACAGAGTGGACGGACGCTGGCCCGCGCTCAGCTCGGTGAGATACGGCTCGATCATCGGCGCGGTCCGTCGATGGAACTCGTCGACCCCGTTCAGCAGATGACTGTGATCATGATGATGGCCGTGCTGCCAGGACGACCACGGTGCCAGCCAGCGCGGTGGCCGGACCGCACCGCCATGGCCGCCGCCGGGACGGGCCCCCAGCAGGCTCGCCAGGATCCGCCGCTGGCGCGGATGGGTCGGCGCGGACGGCAACGCCAGCGGGACGGTGCCGACCGGGTCGACCGTCACCGCCGTCCCGGCGCGATGACGCTCGGCGATCCAGTCGTCCAGCATCTTGTGCGCGCCGTGGTCGAGGTAGTCGACGGCGAGGTCGAGCCGGACGGGTGCCCCCGGCGGCACCTCCGCCAGCCGCCGCGACAGCCGAGGCAGCGAGAGGAAGGTCAGGGCCCCCTCCACCACGACCCGCCAGGGCGATCCGGGGCCGGACGGCGGATGGACGTGGACCGGGGCGACCAGCGTCCGGCGCAACGCCAGCAGCAGTGCCGTGGCGACCCCGAGCAGGACGCCCTCCAGCAGGTTGAGCAGCACCACCCCGACGACGGTCGTCAGGTAGATGGCGAGCTCACCGTGCTTGGCGATCGCCCGGATGTGGGCCAGATCGACGAGCCTGATACCGATCACGACCAGCAGGCCGGCGAGCACGGCGAGCGGGATGCGGGCCACCACCGGCGCGAGCAACAGCGCGAAGCCGGCCATCCACAGGCCGTGCAGGATCGCCGAGCGCCGGCTGCGGGCACCCGCGCGGACGTTGGTGGAGCTGCGGACGATGACCCCGGTGACCGGAAGGCCGCCGAGCAGGCCGGAGACGGTGTTCGCGGCCCCCTGCCCCAGCAGCTCACGGTCGAGGTCGCCGCGCGGGCCGGAGTGCATCGCCTCCACCGCGACCGCGGACAGCAGCGACTCGATGCTGGCGACCAGGGCGACGGTCAGCACCGACAGCGCGACGGCACCCCACTGGCCGCTCGGGATCTCGGGCAGCTCGATCGCGCCGAGCAGATCGCCGGGCAGGGTGACCCGCGGGACGTCGAACGGCAGCGAGATGACGGTCGCTGCGGCCACCGCCGCCAGCGGCGCCGGAACGGCGGACAGCGGCCGCGGCAGTCGCGGCCACCCGACGGTCAGCACGATCGTGATCACGCCCAGCAGCGCCGCGGCCGGAACCGACGGCGAGACGATCTCACCGGGCAGCACGACCAGGTTGTCCCACGCCGCGGAGCCGGCGGTGCCGCCGAGCACGACGTGCAGCTGGCCGATGACGATCGTGAGGCCGATACCGGCCAGCATGCCGTGGACGACCGCCGGTGAGATCGCCAACGCGGCGCGGGCGACCCGGCTGAGCCCGAAAAGTATCTGCAGGACGCCGGCCGCGGCGGTGATGAAGCAGGCGACCCGCCACCCGTGGGTCACGACGATCTCGGCCACGACCGCGGTCAGGCCGGCCGCCGGCCCCGAGACCTGCAGGGGAACCCCGCCCAGGGCACCGGCGACGACGCCGCCGACCACCGCCGCGATGATGCCCGCGACCACCGGCGCTCCGGAGGCGACCGCGATACCCAGCGAAAGCGGAAGTGCCACGAGAAAGACCACGACGGATGCTTCGAGGTCATGGCGCCAGACCCCTCGCGGCGCTCCGTCGAGCGGGCCGCCGCGGTTCAGGCGGCCCGCGGCGGACGCGGTGCCCGTGCGCGCGGAAGACGCGGCGGCGGACGTGGAAGAAGCAGAAGAAGCAGAAGAAGCGGAGGAAAACTCCAGATCGTCGCCGATTCCCGGGAAGCTCGGGTGTTCCGAAACACCGGCGTCCGTCGGGCGACCGCCGCGGTGCGGCTGGTCGGCACGCCCGGAACTGGTACGAGGTCGGGGGGCGCTTTCGGCCCCCGCGTGGGAATCCGTCTCCGACGGATAGGGCAACGCGGTCGGGACGGATCCCGCCGGTGGCTTGTTTCTTGGCTCGTGGTGCTCGGCGTGCACGATCGTCTCCTCGGCGAGGGCGCAACGTCAGCGTCAGGCCATCAAGATCTCGATGTTGAGTAGTACAGGTTCGAACACGTTACGTGATTTGGAGCGGGACCCCTGCCTCCACCACCACTGCACGGCAGGAAGAATGTGCCCACCGGGTAGATGACCCGGGCAAGAATCCGGAATAGGACGCCTAGCGCGTCACCTCGAAATCATAGGGTAGCCGCCGCCGCTGACCTGGGATTAAAGGTCCGACGGCCCGGCTACCTGCGACCCGCGCCAGCTCGGGGCTTTCGGCCCGGGGTTGGGGCACGCCCAGCGCCAGCCCACCGGCCCACCGGTCGGCCGGCCGGCCGGTGGGGACCCACCCGCACAGCCACCCAAAGCGGATCCCGCGCCGCCCGGCAGCACCGGCAAATCTCCCCAAGAGGGGTAAAAGGGGCACAGAGTGGCCTGGTGACCCGCAAGAACGAAGGATTTTGGTCGCCGGAACGACCAAAATCGTTCACGCTTGCGGGTCGCCAAATCGGGCCGCCGGAACGCCGGGCGTTCGGGGGTCCGGGGGTCCGGCGGCGTTCGTGGAGTGCGAACCTCCCCGCCCACCGGCCAGCGATCTTGATCGGCGCCAATCCACGGCAGGCTCGCGGCGGACGACTCATCGATGATGTGGGCTATGCCGGACCAAGGTGCGTTGCCGACTGGTGCGCGTGAGCTGACCGCGGCGCAGGCCCGCCGCTGGGACGAGGTACTCGGCCTGCTGGTGGCGATGTTCCCGGCGCCAGCGGTGCGGATACGGGTCGAGGGCCGAGCGATCGAGGCCGTCGAGGCGATGGCCGAGCGCCTGGGAGCGGCGCTCGACACGGCCGGCCGACCCTGCGCCCGGGCCCACCACCCCGCCGCGGGCCGCCCGCCGGCTCTCCCCCCGACCACATTTCTCGCCCCGACCGCGCCTCCCCCGGCCACCTCGACGCTCATCGCCGCGACGCTCACCGCCGCGGCCAGTACGCCCGGCAGAGCCGGCACGACCACCGCGCCCGGCACCACGGACGGCCCGACGGACGGACCCGCTGACATCGTGATCGGCCTGCGGACCCGCTCCACCGGCGACGACGATCTCGATGGCCGCGCGGACGTCATCGTCGACCTGAATGATCTCACCTGGCCGGTGATCCGGCGGGTCGCGGACCGGCTCGGCGTCACCGACACCTGGCACGTCAGCGAGAGCCGGGCCTTCTTCGCGATTCGCGCCACCACGTGGGACTCGAGGTTCGGCGACGACGCGGCCGCCTACGCCGCCGCCGTCGCCGACCTGGCGCCGGGGGCCGGTGCGGTCGTCGTCGACGTCGGCTGTGGCACCGGACGGGCCCTTCCCCCGCTGAGGGCAGCGGTCGGGCCGGCCGGCGTGGTGCTCGGGCTCGACGTCACCCCGCAGATGCTCGAGGTCGCGCGGGACCAGGGCCGGGCGCGGCCCGGCGAGCTGCTGCTCGGTGACGCCCGCCGGCTGCCCCTGGCGTCCGGCCGGGTCGACGCGGTGTTCGCGGCCGGGCTCGTCCATCACCTTCCGGACATCCGGGCCGGGCTGGCCGAGCTGGCCCGGGTCTGCCGGCCCGGCGGCCGTCTGGCGATCTTCCACCCCTCGGGGCGTGCCGCGCTGGCCGCCCGGCACGGCCGCACCCTCCGCCCCGACGAGCCGCTCGCCCCCGGCCAGCTGGGCCCGCTGCTCGCCGCCGCGGGCTGGCGCCTGGACCGCCACGACGACGCCTCGCACCGCTTTCTCGCACTCGCCTCCCGCACGAGCGACTGACCGGCCGACCAGCTGGGCCCCCGCACCACTGCCGCTGCCACGCACCCGAACGGCGAACCCACTCGGAGACGGCCCGGCAGTCGGGAGAACGACGCCTCTACCAGCCACAACACGTCACCCGCCCGACACATCCTGACAAATATTGATGCCACAGTCGGACAGGCCGCGGCCACCGTGGGTCGGACTACCGCCCACGAACGTGAGACCGCGGCACTTCACCCCGCACGCGCCGTCGGCCGTCAGGCCAGGCACATCGTCGGCCGTCAGGCCAGGCAACAAGGAGGAGTGATGTCCGGGTTCCTTTACCGGGTGGGACGGCTGGCCGCGACCCGGCCCTGGCGCGTGATCGGCGTGTGGGTCGTCGCGCTCGTCGTGGCGACGGTGCTCGCCGCCCAGCTGGGAGGCGAGCCGCACGACGACTTCGACGCGCCGGGCACCGCCTCCCAACGCGGCACCGACCTGCTGCGCGCCGAGTTCCCGGCGCTCGCGGAGGCCCAGGCCCGGGTGGTTCTGCACACCCGGGACGGCAGCCCGGTCGCGACCGGGCTCACGGACACCGTCGCGCGGCGGCTGGCCGACGTCCCGGCGGTCGTGGTCGTCAGCCCACCACAGGTCTCCGCCGACGGTGACACCGCGATGTTCACCCTGAACTACGACCGCCCGGTCACCGACCTCGGCGGCAGCAAGGCCATCGACCAGCTCGTCGACGCCGTCACACCCGCGGCCGAGGCCGGGCTGACCACCGAGTTCGGCGGCCAGGTGGCCGAGAACGTGCAGGAGGTCAGCGGCACCGCCGAGGCGGTCGGCATCGCGTTCGCGCTGGTCATCCTGCTGATCGCGTTCGGATCGATCATCGCGGCCGGGGTGCCGCTGGCGGTGGCGCTGATCGGTCTCGGTATCGGCAGCGCCGGCATCACGCTCATCGCGGCCGGCACCGACGTCAGCACCATCGCACCGACCCTCGCCTCGATGGTCGGCATCGGCGTCGGCATCGACTACGCACTGCTGCTGGTCACCCGGCATGTCGAGGGGCTGCGCAACGGCCTGAGCGTGCCCGAGGCCGCGGCCCGGGCCAACGGCACCGCCGGTGTCTCCGTGCTGTTCGCCGGGGTGACGGTCGTGCTCTCCCTGATGGGCCTGCGCCTCGTCGGGCTCAACACGTACGTCACGACCGGCTTCACCACCGCGGCGGTGGTGGTGACGGTCGTCGTCACCGCTCTCACCCTCGTCCCGGCGCTGTGTGGCCTCGCGGGGACCAGGCTGCTCGGCCGACGCGCCCGCGCCGCCCTCAATGCATCGGCGGCGGCCGGCGCTCCTGTGGCCATGGTCCAGGACACGGCCGACCGCACAGCTCAACCGGAACCGGAGACGAAGCCGAACCCACACCCGCAGCCGCAGCCGCAGCCGCGACGCACGCTGACCGCGGCCTGGGCCGAGCGGGTGGGGCGACGTCCGCTGCCCTGGGCGACCGGCGCCCTGCTGCTCTTGCTGCTGCTCGCCGCGCCCATCCTCGGCATGCGCACCTGGCCGCAGGATGCCGGCAGCCAGCCGGACTCCACCTACCAGCGCCGCGCCTACGACCTGATCGCCGCCGAGTACGGCCCCGGCGCGAACGGCCCGTTGATCGTCGCGGTCGACCTGCGCAGGATCTCCGCCACCGATCTCGACGGGCTGGTCCGCCGCCTCGCCGCCACCCCGGATGTCGCCGCGGTCGCCGAACCGGTGGTCGCGCCCAGCGGCGACGCGGCGGTGATCATCGTGACGCCGACGGTCGGGCCGAGCGACGAACGCGCCGCGGAGCTCGTACGTACGTTGCGCGCCGAGGTGCTGCCGGCCGGCGTCGAGATCACCGGTCTGACCGCCGTCTACACCGACCTGTCGCGCTGGATGTCCGACCGGCTGTGGTGGGTGGTCGGGTTCGTCGTGGGTGTCTCCTTGTTGCTCCTGACGCTCGTGTTCCGCTCACCGGTCGTCGCGCTGAAGGCGGCGGTGATGAACCTGCTCTCGATCGCGGCCGCGTACGGCGTCGTGACCGTGGTCTTCCAGTGGGGCTGGGGGACGGATCTGCTCGGTCTGCCGCACAGCGTGCCGATGTCGAGCTGGCTGCCGGTGCTGATGTTCACCGTGCTGTTCGGGCTGAGCATGGACTACGAGGTGTTCCTGCTCTCCCGGATCCGCGAGGACTACCTGGCGACCGGCGACCCGCACGGCAGCGTCGTGCGGGGGCTCGCCTCCACCGGCCGGGTGATCAGCTCCGCCGCACTCATCATGATCTCGGTCTTCGCCGGCTTCGCGCTCGACCCGGACGTCACCGTGAAGATGGTCGGTTTCGGGATGGCGGTCGCCGTGCTCGTCGACGCGACCATCATCCGCATGATCATGGTGCCGGCCACCATGGCACTGCTCGGCCGGGCGAACTGGTGGCTGCCCGGCTGGCTCGATCGCGTGCTGCCGCACCTGGACGTCCACGGCAGCGGCCCCGCCGCGCCGTCAACGCCCCGCCCCGACAGTGAGCCCACGGCCGACAGCCTGGGCCTGCCCGCGGTCGGTCACACGCACCTCCCCCTACCCCGGCAGCAGGATCCCCTCGCTCCCCTCGACGAGACCGACCAGCAACAACCCGACCCGATCGGCCGGTGACCCGGCGGCGCACGCCCACGCTGTTCGGAGTTCGGTCAACACCGAACTCCGAACAGCGTGGAGCGCCGCCTGTGCCGGCCAGCGGAAAGCACCTGTCAGACCTCGCGATCAGGCAGGCGGACGGCGCCGCTCCCGAGCAAGGTCGTACAGCGCCGCGACCAGGCGTGCGATGCCGTAGCAGACCACCGCGACCGACAGCCAGCCCACCACCTCGACGGTCGGGTCGCCCCAGCCCTCGACCTTCGCTTCGGCCGGGCGACCGGGGTCGAAGACCACCGGAAGCCGGTCGCCCCGGTGCGGATACGTCGTCGCCGCGAGGCTCCAGATCGGGGTGCTCTGGCGGAAGTGGAACTCCTGACCACCATCGCCGAGACGAATCGTCACGTACTCGGCACCGCGCGGTCCGTGATCGACCGAGATCACCGTCCCCTGCGTGTGGCGCCAGCCGGCGGGGGTGGACGCCGTGGCCCACCACCTCGCCGTGAAGCCGGTGGCAAGCAGGAGCCCGGCCAGCAGGAGCCCGGCGCCGCGCACCAGATCCCGACGGAAGTCCCGGGCCCGGTACGGCCCCCGCCGCCTGCCGACCATGATCGACTCCCTTCGCGCACCGATCCCGCCGAGAAGGCGGGCGGCGACGTCCCGTCGGTGTCGCCTACCTCGGTTCGGCCCAGGAGGAGGGTGGTGGGCCCGCCGGCCCGTCCGGTTCCGACGGCTGGGGATCGGCGGGCGCCGCCGGAGCCGCCACCGGCCCGACACCGTCCACCGAGCCGAAACCAGCCACTGGTCCGGGAGCTGGCGGCGGCCCGAAACCGGTCGCCGGCCCGGCGCTGACCGCTGGTTCGGGGATGCGCGCCGCCTGCCCGCCCGGCGCAACCTCCGCTGCCGGGTCCGGCGGGAGATCGGAGGATCCGCGTGGTGGTGGCAGCAGTGGCCGCGGATCGATCCTCGCCCGCAGCGCGCTCGCCCGGCCGTTGCTGTTCCGAAGCCCCTGGCGGATCTGCGCGACGAGCTGCCAGGCGCGCGTGGCGTCGGGCTCGAACGCGCCCCCGCCGGCGAACCGGGCCATCTCGGCCAGCGCCGCGAGCTCGCGCAGCGGCTGTTCGGCCGCGGCGGTGGCCGGCCGCTGCCCCGCCAGGCCGAGCACCTCGCGGTAGGTCAGCGCCCGCGAGCGGGAAACGCCGTGCTCGGCGAGCCTGTCCCTGGCCTCATGCCAGGCACCTCGCACCCGGTCGCCGGCGGTGCCGCGGCTGCGCGCCGCACGGCGACGCGCCTTCTCGCCGATGATCAGCGACAGGGTGACCAGGACCAGCCCCAGCAGGGAGACCACGGCGATGAGCAGAGTCCACGCAAGGACACGACCAGCTCCGCCTCCCGCACCGCCGCCGGCGTCCGACGGCGGATCCACGCCCGGTGGTTCGAGCGGCTTCAACGACGCGGGGGCCTCGATGCTCCTCCCGCCGAGTGGCATCGGCTCCACGGTCGGCGCCCGGTGGCGGAGATCGCTGATGTCGGTCGGCTCGAACGAGACCCAGCCGATGCCCGCGAGCAGGACCTCCGGCCAGGCGTGTGCCTGCCAGTTCGTGACGGTGAACGCGCCGTCGGTGGTCACCCGGTTACGGTCCAGCAGGTAGCCGACGGCGACCCTGGTCGGGAAGCCCAGTGCGCGGGCCAGCGCGGCGAACGCCGTGGCGTGCTGCTCGGCGTACCCGTGCGAGTCCGTCTCCTGCTGAGGATTGAGGAAGTCGTTCAGAACACCGTAGGAGTGCCCCGGGGAAGCGGACAGGTCATACGGATAGCCGGGCCCGGCGAGCGCCTTCTGGAGGGCGTCGAGCTGCTGGTAGGGCGTGCGGGCGTCGCCGACCAGCCGTTTGGCGGTCGCCTCCAGCCAGCTCGGCCTGCCCGGCAGGGTCGTGTAGGGCTCGGCCGCGGTGCCGGTGGCGGGGACGGCCTCGGCCAGCGCCCGCTGGCTGGGTCGCGGCACCTGCATGACCAGTTCGACGCGGTCACCTCGCGCGGGCGTGGCCAGCGCGGCGAGTGATCCGGAGGAAGGCTGGAAGACGAGATCGGGCGCGTCACCGCTCCCGCCGACCGGTGCGGCTCCGGCGACCTCGGCGGCCGGGTGGTACGTGACTGACGTGGGCTGGCCGAACGTCGGAAGCAGATCGCTGCCGGCCGCGCCGAACGTGACCTCGGCACGCACGGTGACCGAGGTGGACGGTCGTACCGACGACCCGTCGGAGGTCGGAAGCGTCTGGTCGACCCGGACGAACCGGCCGTCGTCGCGCCAGCTGGCGCCGTCGAAGTCGCCGAGCGCGGCGATCCGCACCCGGGTGTCGGCGACCGCCGGCCTGCCGGTCCTCGGATCGTCAGCCAGTCGCACGGTGAAGACCTCATGCTCCGCGTCGACCAGCTGGGCACGCACCTGGACGAGCGGGTTGAGCGCGGTGACGTTCTCGACCGGCGGGCTGACGTGCTCTCGCGGGTCGAACCGGGCCGCGACCGGCAGCTGGCGGCCGATCACCGTCGCCAGCAGCGTGACGACCACGACGACGACCACTGTCACCACAAGTGATCCGTTCAGCGCACGCCGCGCTCGGCCCGGAGATCCGTCCGGACCGCCAGGCCCAGCAGGCCCACCAGGACCGTCGGGACCGCCGGCCGGGCCGGTCGCCGGGTCGGGAGCCGCCAGCGGCCGCGCCGCTCGCAGCGCCGCCACGGCCATCGCCAGCAGGATGAAGGCGCCGGTGAGCAGCACCGGGGACGGCCGCCAGCCGCCGAGGGCGAGGGTGGCCGCGGTGACGCCGTCGCCGGCGTCGCCGACCAGCAGCAGCACACCGATCAGCCCGACGAGCGGCGGCAGCAGCGGGAGCAGGGTGTTCTCGGTGCGCACGACCAGGACGACCGCGAGGTGGGCCGCCACCCACAGCATCGCGCCCAGCGGTATCAGCAGCACCGCGCGTGGCTCGGCCGGAACGGCGGCGGCCAGGACCCGTGGCCAGCCGACCCGCAGGCCGCTCACCAGCAGGTCCACGTTCCCGGCAGTCAGGACGACGCCGTAGAGCACGCCGCCGACGAGACCGAGCAGCCAGACCAGTTCGAGCCTCGCCACCAGCTGGGCCGAAAGCCACGCGACCAGCGCGGCGGCCACGACGGCACCGGCGAGCGGCGCCAGGTAACGCATCCCGGCGAACAGCCGGCCGGCGACCAGCGCGGCCGGCAGGCAGGCTAGCGCGACGAGCACGGCCTGGGCGATCCGGTCACGGCCCCGCTGGTGCGGCCGCGGTGACCGCAGCCACCGGAGCGGATGACGCCGCTGGGATTGCCGCGACGGCTGGGAGGCTCGGGACGGCTGGGACTGGGACCACGGGGAGGGATGGGCGGGACGGCTCTCGTCCGTCGGGCTGGTCACCGGGCCGCCCCCGCCCCGGATGTCCACTCCGCCGCGAAGGCCTCGCTGGTACGCGCGTGGACAACCAGCGCACCCGACACCGTCGGCCGCCCCCGCGGCTCCCCGACCAGCACCAGGCTGACCATCGCGAACCGGGGCCTGACCTTCGTCACGGCGGCCAGCTGGCCGGCCGCGGGCTGACCGGTGACCGCTCCGAGGGCCACCCCGGGCTCACCGGGAACCATGCCGGCGAGGCCGGCCAGTCCCGGGTCGCCCTCGCGGGGCGAGACGGCCGCGAGCAGGTCCAGTGCCGCGTCGAGGGACTCGCGGCCGTGACCGGCCGCCACCTGCTCGCCACCGGTGGTGCGCAGTACGACCGGGAAGCCATGGGTATGCCCGGAGACCACCAGCGACGCCACGATGCGCACCGCGTCCTCGAACGCGTCACCCGTGTAGGGCGCCGCGCTGGTGTCCAGCACCACCAGCATCGTGGGGTCGTTGGGGATCACGTTGTGCCGGACCATCTTCTTTCGCAGCTTCGCCGTCGACGGCCAGTGGATCAGGCGCGGATCGTCCCCGCGGACGTACTCCCGCAGCGAATGGAAGGCGACGCCGCCGCGCGGAGCGGCGTCCGAGGTCGGGCCTTCCAGGTCGGGCGAGCCACCGGTCGGCAACGGCGGGATGGCGTGCACCCGCGGGCGTACCCGCAGGACGGAGCGCTGCGGCAACGCCCGGCCCACATGGACCAGCCGCAGCGGGTCGCTGTGCGCGATGACCAGCGGGCCGATCTCGAACACGCCGCGCCGCGGGGTGGGGATCGGGTAGGTGCGCCGCGCCGACCCGCCGGCCGCGAGCGCGGGCAACGCGACGCCGACCGATCTGCCGGCCACCCGCTCCTGTGCCTGGGCGGGTGGGCAGCGCCGGTTGGCGATGTTGGTGACGGTCAGCTGGGCGAAGGCGGGCTCGCCCTCGACGACCCGCGCCGGATGGATCTCCCGGGAGATCGTCACGTTCGGGGTGACGAGCAGCCAGGCGCCGGCGACCAGCAGGGAAAGCGTCGCGGCGGCAGCCACGACGACCAGCTCGGGGTATCCCAACGCGACCCCGGCGATACCCAGGAACGCCGCCACGAAGGCGACCGCGATCCCCGTCCCGGTAATCATCTCCTCAGCCGCCGTCAGTCCGGCACCCGGGCCGACGCGACGATCGCGCGCAGGAGCCGTTCGGGGGTGGTGCCGGCCAGCTCCGCCTCCGGGCGAAGCAGCACCCGGTGGGCCAGCACGGGCAGAACGAGGTCCTTCACATGGTCGGGGGTGACGAACCAGGAGCCGCGGGCGGCGGCGTGCGCCTGCGCGGCGACAGCCAGCGTGAGCGCGCCACGCGGGCTCACGCCGAGGCGCACCTCCGGATGCGTCCGGGTGGCCACGACGATGTCGAGGATGTAGTGGACGACCGGCTGCGCCAGGTGGACCCGGTGCACCAGATCGGTCATCTGGTGGATCTCCGCGGCCGGGACCACGGGGGCCAGGTCCACGACGGAATGGCCGGCGGCCCGGTTCAGGATCATCTCGGCCTCGGGGCCGTAGTCCGGATACCCCATGGTCAGGCGCGCCATGAACCGGTCGATCTGGGCTTCGGGCAGGTCGTACGTACCGCCGTGCTCGACCGGGTTCTGCGTCGCGATCACCAGGAACGGCCGTGGCACCGGATGGGTCGCGCCGTCCACGGTGACCTGCCGCTCCTCCATCACCTCCAGCAGCGCCGACTGGGTCTTCGGGGACGCCCTGTTGATCTCGTCCGCGAGGACCACGTTCCCGAACACGGCGCCCCGGCGGAACTCGAACCCGCTGGTCTGCTCGTTCCAGATCGACACCCCGGTGATGTCGGTGGGCAGCAGGTCCGGGGTGCACTGGATGCGACGGCTGGTACCGCCGTCGAGGGAGCCGGCCAGGGCCTTCGCCAGCGAGGTCTTACCCACGCCGGGGACGTCCTCGATGAGCAGGTGCCCCTCGGCGGCCAGGCAGGTCACGGCCAGCCGGATCACCTCCGTCTTGCCGCGGATGACCCGCTCGACGTTCTCGACGATCCTGTTGCAGCGATCGGCGAACCAGGCCACCTCCGATGGCGTCACAGCCGCACGCTGCCTGATCGGATCCGGCATTTCTCCTGCCTCTGTTCGGGGTCGTCTAGCTGTTCGGTTCGGCTGTTCGTCGGGATGGACCGGCCGCCGAGCCGGTGGGCGAAGGCGCGCGTCAGCGGTACACGACCACCGCCAACAGGACCAGCGCCGCGATCAGGGCGACCAGGCCGAACACGACAAGTGCGCCCCGCATGCCAGCCCGCGGATCCGCCCCATCGCGCAGGCGGGCCACCAGCGGGCCCGTGGTGACCGGCGGACCGGCGATGACCGGCGGGCCGGTGGTGACCGGCGGGCCGGTGGTGACCGGCGGGCCGGTGGTGACGGTGGTGACGGTGGTGACGGTGGTGACGGTGGTGACGGGCGGATCATCGGTAGCGGGCGGGGTTGTGGGCACAGCACCAGCCGGCTCGGGTTCGACGCCCGGTCCACCCACGGGCGACCGCTCGGCCAGCGCCCAGGTGGACGGTTCGACAGGCGGACCGCCGGTGGCGGGCTCGGCCGGCGGCCTACCGGTGGGCGGCTCGACGAACGGTCCGTCGGTTGCGGCCTCGGCAGCCGGTCCCGTCGTCCGGGGCTGACCGGCTGGCTGGCTGTCGGACCACCTCTGGCCAGGGCGCACCATGCGTGAATCCGGCGCGATCGGCGGGTCGGCGCGGTGCGGCCGGGGAGTGTCCGAGACGGGGGCGGTGTAGCCAAGCGCCGCCGCCTGGATGTCGGTCTCAAGAAAGGCCTGAAAACCGGCCCGGGTCAGCCAGGCGTTGCCCCAGGATTGCGCCGCCGCGGTAGCGAGCTCGAACGCGAACTCCCGGGCGTTCTGGTGGCGCTCGGACGGGGCGTAGGCCAACGCCGTCCAGATCACCCGGTTGACTTTCTCCGGGACGCCGCTGACATGGTTCGACCTGGCTGCTTCCGGGCCCACCCCGGAAACCGTCATTCGGCCGTTGAACAGCTCGAAGGCGACGAGACCCAGCGCATAGACGTCCGCACTCGGATACAGCGGGTCGGTTCGGAACTGCTCAGGAGCCATGTATCGCGGTGTGCCGGCCGGATGCAGGGTGTGCACCCCGGAGTCCTCGAGGACACGCGCGATTCCGAAGTCCGTCAGTTTCGGTCGGCCGTCCTCGGTGAACAGAATGTTCGCCGGTTTGACGTCCCGGTGCAGGACCCTGCGGTCGTGGGCCGCGGCGAGTGCCGTGGCCACCGCCAGCACAACCGCGCACGACCACTCGGGCGACCGGATGCCCTGGATGAGGCGATCGCCCAGCGTGCCGCCGGGCAGCAGCTCCATCACGATGAGGATCACGGTCAGATCCGGTGCGGCCACCCCGGCCGGCCGTGGGGCACGGAGCGTTCCAGGCGCCTCGAATCCCGGCCGTGGTTCAAAGGAGAGGTTGACCGGGATCGCGCGATGGATGCCGACGATGTGCGGGTGGTTGACGCTGGCCAGCAGTCTCGCCTCGCGCAGCGCCTCGGCCTGAGCGTCCTGGCCGCCGCTGAACGCACTGGGATCCACCACCTTGACGGCGACCTGGCGGCCCAGTTCGTCGGCGCACTCGAAGACGACACCGAATGCTCCCCGGCCCAGCAGCCCGTCGACCCGGAATCCCGGTAACGCCAGACCCAGCCAGGCACGTAACCATGCCGGCTCGGAGATCATGCCCCGGTCTCACAGGTGGACGTCCTGCATGGGCACGGCATGTGAAACGGACGGAACGAAACCGCGGCCCTCGCCCGCACAGCGACGGGAAACCACCCCGCGACGGGCAGAGGCACACGGGCAACCGCTGCGCCGGCCCACCGCCCGGCTGCCCGCATGCGGCGCCCCCACGTTCCCAGTTGTCAGCCCGGATACCCGCGAAGCGCCGGCCCACGCACCGCATCCCGCACAGGACGGCATCCCGACAAATAGCTTGTATACGGAACACAACCTACGCGATCAGCATAGTGGTGAGCCGGTCCCCTGCGCCCCGGCCCCCGTGGCCCGGGATGTCAGCCATTGGACATGCCCGCAGGCCGGGCACCTACGGTGTGGGACGGGGTGCCTGCGGTATCCGGAGTCTGAAGGTCGAACCACCGCCCGGCGTGGCCGAATGGTCCGCACCACCCCCGTGGGAACGCATCACGGCGTCGACGATCGACAGGCCGAGTCCGGTGCCGCCGGCTTCGCGCGAACGCCCGGCATCGGCGCGATAGAAGCGCTCGAAGATGTGGGGAACGTCCTCGGGCGCGATACCCGGCCCGTGATCGGCGACGGTCACGACCGCCCAGCCGTCGCCGGAACGGACCGCCTCGACCTCGACCGGGGTACCGGCCGGCGTATGCACGAGCGCGTTGCGGACGAGGTTGCCGACCGCCTGGCGCAGCCGCGGCTCATCACCGGTGATCTCCAGCAGCGGCGCCACCTCGACGGTGATCGTGCGGGTGGGATCGACCGCACGAGCGTCGGCGACGACATCCCGGACGACGGCGGCGAGGTCGACCGGTTCCGGCCGCCGCCTTGTTCCCTGGTCGAGGCCCGCCAGCAGGAGCAGGTCGTCGACGAGCTCACTCATCCGCGCGGCCTCGCTCTCGATCCGGCGCATCGCCAGGGCGAGATCCTCCGGACGGTCGGCGACGCCCCGGTGGAACATCTCGGCGTACCCCTGGATCGACGTCAGTGGCGTGCGCAGCTCGTGGCTGGCATCGGCCACGAACCGCCGCAGCCGGTTCTCTGAGTTCTCCCGCTGCCGGAACGCCGCCTCGATCTGCGCCAGCATGGCGTTGAGGGCGCGTCCCAGCCGACCCGCCTCGGTACGGGGACCGGCATTCGCGACCCGCCGGGTCAGATCGCCGGCCGCGATCGCGTCGGCCGTGCGCTCCATCTGCTCCAGCGGCCGCAGTCCCAGCCGGACCACGACATATCCGAGCGCGGCCGTGGCGGCGGCGACGACGAGACTGGCCACCACCTCGATGCGCCAGATGTCATCGAGAGTCGCGTCCATCGCCGTGTAGGGGACAGCGACGACAAGTACCTGCCCAGGGTCACGGGAGACCGCCAGCACGCGGAATCGGTCACCGCCTCCGGACGCGGGCACGGCCGTGAGCCGACCGGACCCGCCGGGCTGGCGCCGCGCCTCGTCCAGCAGGCTCCCCGGGACGTCGGGGCGTGGTGTCTGGCCCGACGTCCCGCCGGGGTTCGGCCTCACCTCGGCGACTCGTCGGTCGTCCGCGTCGAAGAGCGCGCCGTAGGTGCCGACGAGGTAGGCCGTTCCGAAGCGCGGGTAGTCATGATCCTACGATCAGATCCGGAGCGCAGAGCGCGACCTTGGTGAGCGCCGCCTGGCCGGTGCTCGCGGTCGCCACCTGGTACCCCTCGTAGCGCAGCGCCATCGATACCAGATCCGTGATCGGCTCCTCGTCGTCGACGACGAGGATCGTCGCGCTCTGTTCCATCAGCCGCTCTGTTCCATCAGCACAGTCTCACCCCTGCCATCTCGTGGATTCGCAGCCGGGAAGCACACGGACGCGCGCTCGCGCACATCCCGGATGTGTGCCGGCCGGGTGTGTCCCAGCCGGGTGAGCCGAGCCGGGGCCGGTCGTGCGCCGGGCCGGCGTCATCCAGGCACTCCAGGCACCCCAGGCAGCGCCCGCGGGCCCTGGCCTGCGCCCATCGCGACAGCCCCCGGGAAGGCGCCGCTGCGGCGGATCGCGCCTGTGCTGCTGACCAGCAGCCACGCCCAGCCCGCCGGCTCCAGCTCGGCCAGGAAATCCACCGCCTGCGGCCCTGCCGCCACAGCCGCGGTCGCGTAGCCGTCGGCGAGCGCCAGGTCCGGCCCCACCACCGTGGCCGACGCCAGATCGCTGGCCGGCAAGCCGGTGGCGGGGCAGACGATGTGGGCACCCCGCTCGGCGGTTCCGGATGTCGCGACCGCGATCTCGGCGGCCTCGACCACCGCCACGAGACGGCCCGCGGCGAGGGGATCGGCGACCCCGACCCGCCAGGGCCGCTGGACCGTGGCGCGGACCCGGACATCCCCGGCGGCGTTGACGCAGTGGTCGACAGCGCCCGCCGCGGTCAGCACCTCCGAGGCCGCGTCCGCCGCCCATCCCTTCACCAGGCCCGTCGGGTCGAGGGTGCCGTCGCCCCGCCAGGCCGGGTCGAAGCTGCCCGCCGAACGTCGTCGACAGAGCTCGGCCAGGCGCAGGACGTCCCGCAGCTGGCCGGGGCAGTCCGCGAGCTCGATCTCATGGCGCCGCAGGCGGGAGAGCCACGAGTCGGGGCGGTAGGTGCTGAAGTCCGCGTCGGCCCGGTGCAGGCATGCGACGGCGCTGTCGATCGCCGCGTCCAGCACCGCCGGCGGCAGTTCGGTACGCACGGCGATGCTCACCACCGTGCCCATCACCGGCTCGACCCGCCTGCCGCCAGGGTGGCGCGCGCCCGCGGCCTCCCGTGGGCTAGTCACCGATACCGGCCTGGTCCAGCGCCGACTGGACCGAACGCAGGTAGCCCACGCTGGTGTAGGTCGCCCCGGACACCGTGTCGACCGCGGCGCTCTGGGCGTCGAGGACCGCCTGGCGCAGGATCGGGACCGCCTCGGCGTTGATCCGCCGGTCCCGCCCGTTCTGGTCGGGCAGGGCCAGCGCGACGACGTCCGTGATCTGCCCGTTCCGCAGGTCGACCCGCACCTGCACCGGGCCGAAGCGGGTGCCGACCGAATCACCGGTGACAGTCGTCACCGACGTGTCCCCGGTGCCGGTACCAGTGCCGGTGCCGGTGCCGGTCGAGCTGTCCGGCTCACCCGCTCCCGAGGAACCGCTCCCCCCGGCCCCGTCCACTCCCACGGATCCGGTCGAGCCCGCGGCGGCGGTCGAGCCCGGCATGGTCGCGATCGCCGCCGACGGGGCCGGCGGGGCGCCCGTCACCGCCTTGGCGCCGACCACCAGCACGACCGCCCCGAACAGCCCGGCGAGCCCGAGGCGCCCGCCGAGCCAGTGGCCTGGGCCCTGCGCCCGGCCGTGATCACTTCCAGACCGAGTCATCGGAGGCTGAACTCCTCGTGATGGATGCGGACGGCGGGAACGCCGAGCTGGCGCAGTGCGTGCGACAACGAGGTGACCAGGCCCGGCGGGCCGCACACGAAGACCACCCGCCGCGCGACGTCCGGCACCGCGGCCGCCAGGAATCGCGGCTCGAGCGGGTCGTAGCCCAGCTCGCGGCGGCTTCCGACGACCCGGTGGAAGGTCAGCCGCCCGGCCTCCGCGAGCGCGTTCAGCTCCCCGGCGAGCGCGAGGGCCTCCACCCGGTTGGCCCGGTAGATCACCGTGACGTCGACGCCGCGCCGGACCAGTTCCTCGGCGAGGGCGCGTACCGGCCCGATCCCGCTGCCGGCACCCACGAGCAGGGCTCCGGGGGTCGTGACCTGATCGGCGGTGAAGTGGCCGAACGGCCCCTCCGCCAGCACCGGGATGCCGGGCCGCAGCCGGGCGAGGGCGCCCGAGTGGTCCCCGGCGTCCTTCACCGTGATGCGCAGCCGGTGCGGCGACGGCGGCGCGGACACCGAGTAGGCGTGCGCGGTGAGCCAGTGGCCCGGGGTGAGGAACCGCCAGAGCAGGAACTGCCCGGCGGCCACGCCGAGGCGGTCGAGATCCCGGCCACCGATCTCGACCGAGACAACCCCAGGCGCTTCGGGCACCACTCGCTCGACCACCATCCGGTGCCGGGCGAAGCCCAGCAGCGGCCAGCCCAGCCGCCAGACGACCAGGCAGGCCGCGACCACCACGTAGAACGCGATCCACAACGCCCGGTTGAGTGGCCGGCCGACGAAGTCCGGGCCGGTCGCGATCTGGTGGAAGAACGCCAGCGCGACGGCCAGGTAGGCGGTCAGATGCAGCAGGTACCAGGCCTCGTAGGACATCCTGGCGCGGGCCGTCCGCCCGCTGGCCACCCCGACCGCGACGAGCCCGACGGTGCCGATCGTCGCCTTCCACATGTCCGGGTAGGTCATGACCACCGAGACGAGCTCCGACAGCGGCTGATGATGCTCGACGAGCCCGAGTCCCCACACGGTCAGCAGGACATGCCCGACCACGAGCAGGACGACGTTCGTCCCGAATGTGCGGTGCCAGGCCGCCAGCCGGTCGAAGCCGACGGCCCGTTCCAGCGCGGGCACCCGGGCCATCAGCAGGAGCTGCACGAGAACCAGGTAGGCGGCGAGGAGCCCCGACACGTCCCCCATGGCGGTGAGGACCTCGCCGGCGCCGGCGACGTCACCCGCCGCGGTGTCGAACCACCACATGCCGAGCACCGCGACCCCGCCGAGAACCAGCCCGAGCCGAACGGCACGGGAGGCGGCCGACCGGTGCCCACCCGCCAGCCACCCGGAGGCCGGCCGCGAACCGCGCGCGCTTCCTGCGGGCGGCGCTCCCCCGCCGTCGACCGCGGGAACAGCGTGGCCGGGCCTGGCGGGCGGATGGGTCGTGGGCATGCGTCCACCGTGGATGCCGATCCTGGGAGATCCCTGAGAGCTTCCCGAGAAAGCGCCGAGGTTCCGCGGCTGACGTGCTTCGGTCCCGGGAGGATCACACGGGCCGGGCGGGGCACAGTGGCGACGTCGCCGCCAGCGAGCCGGCCAGGACGTCCAGGCCCTCGGTGAGCAGGTCGTCGCTGATCGACAGGGGCGGCAGCAGGCGCAGCACGTTGCCGTCGGTGCCGCAGGTCAGCACGATCACACCCTGCTGATGCGCCGCCGCCGCGACGGCACGGGCCAGCGCCGGGTCCGGTGTCGTCGTGCCCGGTTCGACGAGCTCGACGGCGATCATCGCGCCTCGCCCGCGCACGTCCCCGACCCGCGGATCCGCCGCCCGCAACCCACGCAGCCGCGTTGTCATCAGATCGCCGATCGCCGCGGCGCGGGCGACGAGCTCCCCTGCCTCGACCGTCTCGATGGCGGCGAGTGCCGCCGCGCACGCCAGCGGGTTGCCGCCGTACGTCCCGCCCAGCCCGCCGACCTGCGGCGCGTCCATGAGGTCGGCACGACCGGTCACCGCGGAAAGCGGCAGCCCGCCGGCAATCCCCTTGGCTGTGACGACGAGATCGGGGACGACGCCCTCGTGCTCGCAGGCGAACATCGCGCCCGTCCTCGCGAAGCCGGTCTGCACCTCGTCGGCGACGAAGACGACGCCGTTCGCCCGGCACCAGGACGCCAGCGCCGGCAGGAATCCAGGTGCCGGTTCGATGAAACCGCCCTCGCCCTGGATCGGCTCGATCACCAGCGCCGCGAGGTCCTCGGCAGCGGCCTGCCGCCTGATCTCGTCGATCGCCCGGATCGCCGCGGCCGGGCCGTCGACCGCCGGACCGTCCCGGAACGGGTACGACAGGGGCGCCCGCACGACCTCGCCCGCGAACGGGCCGAACCCCTGCTTGTAGGGCGTCTCCTTCGCCGTCATCGCCATCGTCAGGTTCGTCCGGCCGTGGTAGGCGTGGTCGAAGACCGCGATCCCAGGCCGGCCGGTGGCCGAGCGAGCGATCTTGACGGCGTTCTCCACCGCCTCGGCGCCGGAGTTGAACAGCGCCGTCCGCTTCTCGTGCCGCCCCGGAGTCAGGCGGTTGAGCGCCTCGGCCACCGCGACATAGCCCTCATACGGCGTGACCATGAAGCAGGTGTGGGTGAACGCCGCCACCTGCTCCTGCACGGCGGCCACGACCCGCGGGGCGCTGGCCCCGACCGTCGTCACAGCGATCCCGGAACCCAGGTCGATGAACTGGTTGCCATCGACGTCGACCAGCACCCCACCGCCGGCGTGTGCGGCGAAGACCGGCATCGTCGAGCCGACACCGAACGCCACCGCGGCGGCCCTGCGGGCGGCCAGGCGAAGTGATCGCGGTCCCGGAACGCCCGTGACCAGGAGCCGGTGCTGCGGGATGTCCATGGAGCCACTCTCCGCCCACCCCGGCATGCTGTCTAATTCCAGCTGGGAACACTTTCCATGTTCTGCGGGCATGGATGATCGGCGCGAAGGAACGGGTGAGGGCCCGATGGAGCTGCGGACGGTCCGGTACTTCGTGGCGACCGTCGACGCGGGATCGGTCAGCGCGGCCGCCGCGGCAGTGCGGGTGACACAGCCGGCGCTGTCCCGCCAGCTGCGCCAGCTGGAACGGGAGCTCGGCGTCGACCTGTTCGAACGCTCCGGCGGGCGGCTCACCCTCTCCCCCATCGGGCGGGCGCTGCTGCCGCTCGCCCGCGAGCTGCTCGACCGCGCCGACGCACTCCGGCTCGCCGCCACGCTCCATGCCTCCGGCCGTCTCGAACGGATCACGATCGGCGCCCCGGCCACGACCCTCGCCGACGTCGTCGCACCGTTCATCACGACCCTGACCGCGGGCGACCCGACACCGGCGATCCTCACCGCGGACAGGCTGACCACCACCGAGACCCTGGCCATCGGCGCCGAGCTCGCGATCGGCACCGCGACCGTCCGGCCGCCGTACCGCGCGCTGCCGCTGGCGGTGCTGCCGGTGTGGGCGTACGTCCCGCCAGCGCATCCGTGGGCCGGTCGCACGGCGGTGTCGCTCGGCGAACTCCTCGAACAACCGCTGGTCGTCCCGCCGGAGACGTTCACCGCCAGGGAGGCGCTTGACACGGCGGTGGCCGCCGCGGGGCTCACCTACGCCGATCTGACCGAGGCCAGCGACGGAACCGTGGCCCAGGCCCTGGCCGCCGCGGGCCGCGGCGTAGCGGTCGTCTCCGACGATCCGCGTTTCAAGCTCACGCCCACAGCGATCCTGGCTGACAGCTCACCGCCGCGGGTCCGGCTGCTCGCGGCCTGGGACACCCGCCACCCAGCAGCAGGGACCCTGGCGGCAATCGCCGCCCGCCTGGCCCGCTACATCGTCGACCGCTACGGCCCCGACACCGCCCCCGCCACCACCCGGGCACCGCGCGAGCAGACGAAAGTCCGCCGTGGGGAACACGGGCCCGCTGTGCGGAGCCCTTTCGCTACACCCGAAACGGATTGAGGCGCTTGATCTGCGCGACACCACGTACACGCGGCTCATCCAGGTCAACGGCGACCGGCCTCGCGGAAAGCCCGCTTCCTTCGCCCTCAGCCTCTGATGCTGCTGGGGTGTCATCGGCATCAGGCTCAGAAACGGGCGGGAAGCTCGACCTGGCGAAGGCGGCCACCGCGCGCATGGAAATCAGGTCGGTGGTAGCACCGATCGGCGCGCCGACGAACGGCACCATCTTGCCAAGGTTGATGACTCCGGTGGTTCCGGCCTTGGTGAAGAGCCTGAAGCCAACCTTCTTGTTGATCTCGATCAGAGTCTTGCCGGACACTCGTCTGACCGCGGCAACGGCACTCCGCCGACCGAGCTCGATGCCCGTTTCCCGCAGAATCTGAGTCGCCGCACCGCCCCCCACCATGGTCAGCAGCAGTGCTGTGTGGACCTCTTCCGAGTCGAGGTCGTAGCCACGCAGGTGGGCGACGCCGCCCACGAGCCTTCCCGCGACCAGGTAGTAGCCGCTGAGGCCCGCAGGGATTGTGATCGGCATGGTGACCAGGCCACCGAGCCCGGTGAGGGCGCCGCTGGCAGCGGCCAGCCTGAGGTGAAGCGCGATCAGCCGATCGATCGCCGCCTCCGGGTCCGCCGCTTTGGCCCGGATCTCTTCTGCGACCGCGGCAGCGCCCTTGAATGGCCCCGCGCCCGCGATCGCGGTGTGCAGTAACTGACCAACAGCCCTGACCGCCAGGCCGCCCTCGTCCGCCAATCCGGCGGCCTCGGCCTTCCCGCCCTCAGTAGCCACAATCCCCCCAGGTCAGGGGGAAGGCATTCCAGCGATCGTCCCCCGGCGTCGCAATGCGCGCACACCGTAGCACGACCGACAAAAGGCCCCGCCACACAGGGCGGAAAGAATTCCAGATTTCCCCAGCACCCAAGACCCGTCTAAACCTGGGCCAAGCTTGGATGGGGGTGTCGAGGGCGAAGCCCCTGACTCGGGGGTTCCAGGGGGTCGCCCCCCTTGGGCCAACATAACGCGGGAGCACGGGAAGCTTCCCCCGCAGGGGAAGCGAACAGAAAAACCCCGATCGCGCCCCTGACTCGGGGGTTCCAGGGGGTCGCCCCCCTGGGCAGATATTACGCGGGAGCTCGGGAGCATCTTCCCAAAGGGAAATGCGAACACGCGAACCCCGATCGCGTGGAGCTGAGGGGATTCGAACCCCTGACCCTCACACTGCCAGTGTGATGCGCTACCAGACTGCGCCACAGCCCCATATTAAGTTCTTACTGCCAGTTCTTCGGTTCGTGCTGCTTACATCCTACACGACCATTTTCTGTACCCGCTCTCAGCCAATTGCCGGCTGCGTCTGCGAGTGTACAGGTTCCGTGTCGCTTTCCGTCGGCCCCTCCTGCGTTGGCAGAAGTGCCTCGGCCGGTGGGAGAGGAGCTGCGCTCCCCGGCCCGACGCTGACGACCATATCAGGCGCCGCGGCACCTGTGGCGAGGGGCCCGCTGTTGTGTTCCGCCAGCCGGAAACCACCGTGCTCCCGCCGGAGCATGGACCAGCGGCAGTTGCGCAGCGGGCCGAACACCCACCAGTTCTGCGGGGGGACGCCCAGCGCCCTCCCGATGAGGGCCCGCGCCGTCCCGCCGTGCAACACGAAGACGACAAGCCCGGAGGGGTCGACCGGCAGGCCCTCGGCGAGGACCTCGTCGAGGACCGCGAACGCCCGTTCCGCGACCTCCACATACGTCTCGCCACCACCGCGGCGGATGTCCTCACCGCGCCGCCACGCGGCGTCCTCCGCGGGGAATCGCGCGGCGGCCTCGGACCCGGTCAGACCGGACCAGGCACCCAGGTCGATCTCCCGCAGCCGGGCATCGGCCCGCACGGGCAGCCCGATGCTCGCGGCGGTCTCCTGGCAACGAATCAGATCCGAGGAGATCACGAGCTCGGGGCGCAGCGCCCTGATCACCGGGCCGACCGCCGCGGCCTGACGGCGCCCCGTCTCGTCCAGGGGCGGGTTCGCATGCCCCTGGAAACGCCCCGCGTCGTTCCAGGACGTCCTGCCGTGCCGCCAGAGAAGCAGCCTCACCGCGGTTCCGCCGCACCGACGCCGACCGCGGCGTCGGTGAACGGGATGACCGGGCAGTCCTTCCACAGCCGCTCCAGGCCGTAGTACTCCCGCTCCTCGGCCCGCTGCACATGCACGACGATGTCGGCGAAGTCGAGCAGGACCCACCGGCCGTCCCGCTCGCCCTCGCGGCGCAGCGGCTTCGCGCCGAGCGCCCGCAGCTTCTCCTCGATCTCGTCCACGATCGCCTTCACCTGACGCTCGTTGTCGGCCGATGCGATGACGAAGCAGTCGGTGATCGCGAGCCGCTCACTGACATCCAGAACGAGAATGTCCTGGCCGATCTTGTCGGCGGCGGTCTGGGCTGCGGCGAGAGCGAGCTCAACGGCTCGCGGCGAGGCGGTCACGCTTGTTGGTCTCCAAAAGGTCCGAACTGGTCACGCACGCCGATGGACGCACCGGCCACCCACCGGTCGAGTGGCCACGTCCAGCGTGACACAGCTTTGCGCGAATCGGCGACCATGTTTGTGGTCATCAGGCCGAATGTTCCGTCGCATCGGGCCGCCCGGCGCCCTCGGGCACCGACGGCGCGACCGGTCGGGGGCCGTACAGCCCCCGTTTCGCGATGTAGCGGACGACCCCGTCCGGCGTCAGATACCAGATCGGTGCCGCGCGAGCGACCCGCTGGCGGATGTCGGACGAGGAGATCGCCAGCGCCGGAACCTCCAGGAGGCTGACCGACTCGTCGGGCAGGCTGGCGTGGCGACGCAGGTCGTAGCCCGGCCGGGTCACACCGACGAAGTGGGCGAGCCCGAAGAGCTCGGTGTGGTCACGCCAGGTGAAGATCTGCGCGAGCGCGTCCGCGCCGGTGATGAAGAACAGCTCGGCGTCGGGGTGGGTGCGGCGCAGGTGGCGCAGGGTGTCGATGGTGTAGGTCGGGCCGCTGCGCTCGATGTCGATACGACTGACGGTGAACTGGGGGTTCTCCGCCGTCGCGAGGAAGGTCATCAGGTACCTGTCCTCGGCGGCCGAGACCTCCCGGTCGGCCTTCTGCCAGGGGCGGCCGCTCGGGACGAAGACGACCTCGTCCAGGTCGAACAGCGCCGCGACCTCACTCGCCGCGACCAGATGCCCGTTGTGCACTGGATCGAACGTCCCGCCCATCACACCCAGTCGCACGTGGGGACATTAACCCCAGGCAAAGTCCACGTGCCTCCTTCTCACCTCCGCCCGCAGGATGTCCTTCGTCACTCGACCTAGTAAGTTGGATTTTCCAACTTATGATTCGGCCGTGGACCGCCCGCTCGGATGCCCCCCGGCGCGGCCTCGAAGCAGCCCACGCAGAGCCCACACACCCCACGCACGGACGGAGAACGCCATGGCGCCCATCGAAGGGTCGGTCGCGCTGGTCACCGGTGCCAACAGAGGTCTCGGCCGCAGGTTCGTCGAGGAGCTGCTCGCGAGGGGCGCGGCGAAGGTCTACGCCGCGGCACGCAATCCCGACTCGATCACAACACCCGGTGTCGTCCCGATCAGGCTCGACGTCACCGACCCCGCCCAGATCGCCGCCGCCGCCGAGGCCACCGGCGACGTCGACCTCCTGATCAACAACGCCGGCAGCTCGACCGGCGCGTCGGTGCTGACCGGAGACCTCGATGACATCCGGCTGGAGATGGAGACCCACTACTTCGGGCCGCTGCGCCTGGTGCGCGCCTTCGCGCCGCAGCTGTCACGCGAACGGCCGGACCACGCCGGCGGGGGCGACACTCACGGCCCGCACGCCAGGCACGGAGCCGTTCTCAACGTTCTGTCGGTGCTGTCCTGGCTGGCGATGCCGACGAGTGGGGCGTACTGCGCGGCGAAGGCGGCGGCCTGGTCCCTGACCAACTCCCAGCGGGTCGAGCTGGCCGGCGCCGGGGTCACCGTCACCGCGCTGCACGTCGGCTTCATGGACACCGACATGACGCGGCGGATCGACGCGCCCAAGGTGGATCCCGCGGCCGTCGCCGCGCTCGCGCTCGACGCCGTCGCCGCCGGCGCACCCGAGGTCCTGGCGGACACACCGAGCGTCCAGGTACGGGCGGCCCTGGCGGGCGGGCTCGGCGCGCTGTACCCGGGCCTCGCCGAGCACTACGGCACCCTCGAGGCGATGCTTCCCCGCACGGACTGATCCTCGCCCGGGGCGCGGGCCGCATCCGGGCGGGACGAAGCCGGCCGGGTGCGGCACCGACGGGGCTGCATCTAGGCTGACCGGGGAGCCGATCACATCCCATGGAGCCCGCCCATGCCGAACAGCCCGCGCGCGGGGCAGCCCGCCGCTCCCGACGAGCTCATCGACCCGGGCGCGCTGCTCGCCGCCTACCACGACGTCCACCCTGACCCGGCCGACCCGGCCCAGCGGGTCTCCTTCGGGACGTCCGGCCACCGCGGCAGCGCCCTTCGCGCCTCGTTCAACGAAGACCACATCCTGGCCACCACCCAGGCGATCTGCGAGTACCGCGCGGCCGCCGGGACACATGGCCCGCTGTTCATCGGGGTGGACACACACGCCCTGTCCGCGCCGGCGCTCGCGAGCGCGCTGGAGGTGCTCGTCGCCAGCGGGGTGGACGTCCGGGTCGCCCCCGCGGGCGAGGCCACCCCGACACCGGTGATCTCGCACGCGATCCTCGCCCACAACGGGCGAGGCGCCGCGGGATCGGACCGGCCGGCCGGGTTGGCTGACGGCATCGTCGTCACCCCGTCGCACAACCCGCCGGCCGACGGCGGGTTCAAGTACAACCCGCCACATGGCGGCCCGGCTGACACCGCCGCCACGAGCGCGATCCAGAACCGGGCGAACGAGCTGCTCGAATCGGGCCTGGCCGGGGTGGCGCGGGTGCCCCACCAGCAGGCACTGGCCGCCGCGACCGTGCATGACTTCGTCGGCGCCTATGTGGCGGACCTGCCGGATGTGGTCGATCTCGACGCGATCCGCGCGGCGGGGGTCCGCATCGGGGTCGACCCGCTGGGAGGCGCGAGCGTCCGGTACTGGCAGGAGATCGCCGACCGGCACAAGCTGGACATCGAGGTGGTCAACACCTCGGTCGACCCGACGTTCGGCTTCATGACGCTGGACTGGGACGGCAAGATCCGGATGGACCCGTCGTCGCCCTACGCGATGGCGTCGCTGCTGCGGCTGGCCGGGTCGTTCGACGTGGCGCTGGCGAACGACGCCGACGCCGACCGGCACGGCATCGTCACCCCCGGCGCCGGCCTGCTCAACCCGAACCACTACCTCGCCGCGGCGATCGCCTACCTGTTCGCGCACCGCCCCGGCTGGCCCGCCGGCGCCGCCGTCGGCAAGACGCTGGTCAGCTCCGGGATGATCGACCGGGTCGCCGCCGGCCTCGGGCGCCGGCTGTACGAGGTTCCGGTGGGCTTCAAGTGGTTCGTCGACGGGCTCCTCGACAGCTCGCTCGGTTTCGGCGGCGAGGAGAGCGCCGGAGCGTCCTTCCTGCGCCGTTCCGGCGGGGTGTGGACGACGGACAAGGACGGAATCATCGCCTGCCTGCTCGCCGCCGAGATGACCGCGGTCTCCGGGCGGGACCCGGGCCGGCTCTACGCCGACCTGACGGAGCGCTTCGGCTCGCCCGCGTACCGCCGGGTCGACGCGCCGGCCAGCCCGGCCCAGAAGAAGATCCTCTCCGCGCTCACCCCGGAGGCTCTCGGCGCCACGACGCTCGCGGGCGGCGCCGTGACCGCGGCGATGTCGTCCGCGCCGGGCAACGGCGCCGCGATCGGCGGCGTGAAGGTGGCGACGGCGGACGCCTGGTTCGCCGCCCGTCCGTCCGGCACCGAGGACGTCTATAAGATCTACGCCGAGAGCTTCGCCGGCACCGAGCACCTCACTGCCGTGCTCGCGGAGGCCCAGACCATCGTGGACGCCGCGCTGGCCGGGTAGGTGCCCCGGCCAGCCTTCCCGGACTGACCTCACCGCCGTACCGGCCCGCGACCGTGGCGGTGAGGTCAGGACGTGCTGGTCCCCGGCTCGTCCGGAGAAACCGGCTCGTCCGGAGAAACCGGCGCGGCGGGCGGAACCGGCGCGGCGGCTGCGCCAGGGGCCGGGCCTGCGGCCGGGGCCGGGGCCGGGGCTGGCACTGGAGCGGGATCCGGCACAGGCACCGGGGCCGGGCCTGCGGCTGGCACCGGGGCCGTTGTGCCGCCGCGGCCTCGCCGACGCACGATCCGGACCAGCCGGACGCCCAGGTAGGCGAAGCCTGCGAGCAGGGCGACCAGCGCCAGCGGGCCGATCAGCGCGATGATCGCCTCGATGCCGTTGACGAAGCGGTCCCATGACCGCTGGACGGCGTCCCCCAGACCGGACGGGTCGTCCTCGGGCGCGGGACTGATCTCGCCGGCGCCGTCCTCAGCGATCCGGACGGTCAGGGTGGCGAGATCGCTCGCGTCGGCGAGGACCATCCGCTGGCCCTCGATCTGCTCGATCTCGACCTGCACCCGGTCGATCGCCTGCTGCACCGACAGGGTCTCCCCCACCGTCGTCGCCTTGGCGAGCAGGGCCAGGTAGGCGTCGCGGGACGCCTCGAGAGCCCGCTTGCGCGCCTGGAGGTCGACGTACTCTCCCGTGACATCCCGCGCGGAGGTCGTGGACGACGTCACGGTGCCGAGCCCGCCCACACCGGAGCGCAGCTTGTCGAACGACGCGGTGGGCACCCGCAGCGTCACGGTCGCGCTCTGGTGACTGTCGTCGGTCGTCGACGGCGTTCCGTTGGTCTCGCTGAACTCGACGTAGCCGTCGAGGTCGTTCGCCCGCGTCGACAGTGCCTGGACGGCTTCCTCCACCCGGCCGGCCGGCACCGACAGTTCCGTCCTGCCGTCACGGACGATGCGCGGCTCGGCTCCGGCCGGCCGTGCCGGCTCACCGGTGGCGCCCGTCGACCCGCCTGAGCTGGTCGAGGCCGGGCTTGGCGCGACGACGCCACCGCGCGCGGCCTCCGGCGACACCGCCGAGTCGGCGAGGCTCTCCCCCGAGGTGTCTGAGGCGGACCCGGAGGCGGAGCCCGCGGCGCCGCCTCCGGCAGCGAGTGTCGGCGCCGGTGCGACCGCGGGTTCGGCCGCCGCTCCGGTCGAGGGCACCGACAGGGCCAGGTCGGCGGACGAGCCGTCATCCAGCGCGTCGGCGAGGCTACCCAGCCCGGCGCCGGCGACGAGTGCCACGGCCAGGATCATGAAACCGACGAGAACCTTCCCGCGGCGGCGCGAGGGAGCGGGACCGCCCGGGCTGGCCGGACCTGGCGGGCGAGGCGGACTGACCGGTTCAGGCGGAGTGATCAGTTCGGCCGGACCGGCGGGTTCAGCTGAACCGACTGGTCCAGCCGAACCGGTCGGCCCGGTCGCGCCGGTTGGCTCGGTCACACCGGCTGGTCCGGTCGCGCCGACTGGTCCGGTCCTGCTCACCGTGGTTGCCATGGCGGCACCCCTCCGTCTGGCCTCCCAGGTCACCGCGCGGATCTCCCGCACGGACCGCCTGGTGCGGCGGACGCGGGCCGCGTCGCCGTCGAAGAGGTTTGACGCAGCCAGACGGCGATCGGTTCACCCACAGTCGGACGAATCTCGCCGCCTGGCGCTCCTCATCAAAGTCCCGAGAAGCGGCGGGTCCGGCCCTCGACTCCAACCTGGCGGTCCGTGTCCGCCCGCCGCACCGCGCCGGCAATACCCACCAATAGGGATGAACAGGGCACAAGAGTGCTCTGACAATCCGCAAGAAGTGAGGATTTCGGTTGCTTGAGCAGCCAAGATCCTCACTTCCTGCTCAGAAGCAGCGGCGGCAGCGGAAGCCCGAAGCTCGACAGCCGGCCAGGCCGGGCCCGGATCAGGTCGGCAGCAGGCGTTCGATGAAGTGCTGGAGCTGCTCGACGTTGCGGCACTCGACCATCTCGTCGACGAAGTCCGCGTAGGCCCCGGTGGCCGAGTCACCGGACCCCCAGTAGCTGCGCGGCTCCGGGTTCAGCCAGTAGGAGTGGCGGGCCTGCCCGCACAGCCGGCGGAAGACCGCGGCCGAGGTCGCGCGGTAGTTGTTGCGTGCGTCCCCGAGGATGAGCAGGGATGTCCGCGGGCCCACCGCGTCCGGGTACTTCTCGGCGAACACGTCGATGGCGTGGCCGTAGTCGCTGTGGCCGTCGAACCAGACCAGGTCGGCCTCGGCGGCGATCCGGGCCATCATGTCGCCCAGGTCGAGACCACGCAGGAACCGGGTGACCTCGTCGGTCGTGTCGATGAACGCGAAGGCGCGGACCTTGGAGAACTGCTCCCGCAGCGCGTGGGTGAGCATGAGCGTGAAGTGCGCGAAGGAGGCCACCGATCCGGACACGTCGCACAGCACGACCAGTTCCGGCTTGTGCGGCTTGTGCGGCCGGTGCTTGGTCTCCAGCGGCACGCCGCCGGTGGCCAGCGAGGCCCGCACCGTGCGGCGGAAGTCCAGCCGCCCGGTGCGGCCGAGCCGGCGCTTGGCGGTCAGCCTGGTCGCGAGGCGCCGGGCCAGCGGATACACCTGACGACGCAGCTCCACCAGGTCACGCTGCGAGGCGCGCAGGAAGTCGACCTGGTCCGCGAGCGGCTTGACGGCGGAACGCTCGACCGCCTCAAGCCCCCGCTCCTCCGCCATCCGCCGCCGCACCTCGGAGGAGATCATGTCCTCGAAGGCCTTGATCCGGTCGGAGATGGTCTGGCGGGCGATCCGCTCGCCGAGCCCGCCGCGTTCCTCCTCGCCGAGCATCGCGGCGAGCAGGTCGGCGATGAGCGTCTCCGGCGACATCGCGCGCAGCACCCGGTAGATGAAGTAGCTGCGCTGGCCGGGGCCGTTCTGCGCGGCGCCGAAGGCGGTGACCGAGCGGCGGGCCAGGTCGCGCAGCCTGTCGTCGTCTCCGTCGAGCAGTGCGTCCCGCAGCTGGTCGCGCATGGCGCGGCGAAGGGCCTCCAGCTCCTGCGGGGTCAGCTCGGGCGCCGGACCGTTCGCGCCGTCGGCCGACTGCCCGGAGCCGGACATGTCGCCGGAGTCGCCGAGCGCGACACCGTCACCGATCCGCGGCGGGAAGTACAGGTCGAACAGCGAGTCGAAGGCGTTGCGGTACAGCGGCCGCTTGCACATGGTGGCAGCGAACGCGGCCCGCACCGCCTCCCGGTCGGCCCACCCGACAGCGCCGACCGCCCGCGCGGCGTCGACCGTCTCGGCGCTGCTCACCGGGACGTTCGCGCGGCGCAGGGCGGCGGTGAACGCCACGGTGCGGTCGAGCAGGTTCATCGGGACCTCCCGGTCCGGGGCCGGCCGCCCGCTGCGTGTCGGCGCCGAGCCTGATTCAGTTGGCGCCGAGCTTGAGCTGGCTGATGGCGCGAGCCTGGTCGCTGGCGTGCTTGAGGACCACGCCGAGAGTCGAGGTGACGGCGGCGTCGTCCATGGTGTCGAAGCCCAGCGCGAGAACCGTCTGGCCCCAGTCGATGGTCTCCGCGATCGACGGGGCCTTCTTCAGCTCCATCGCCCGCAGCGAACGCACGATCCGCACCAGGGACTCGGCCATCCGCTCACCGAGCTCCGGCACCCGGGACAGGACGATCTCCTTCTCCCGGGCAGCCGACGGGTAGTCGAGGTTCAGGTAGAGGCAGCGGCGCTTGAGCGCCTCCGACAGCTCACGGGTCGCGTTCGAGGTGAGGATGACGAACGGCCGCCGGGTCGCCTTCAGGGTGCCCAGCTCCGGGATCGTCACCTGGAAGTCGGACAGCACCTCCAGCAGCAGGCCCTCGACCTCGACGTCAGCCTTGTCCGTCTCGTCGATGAGCAGGACCGTGGGTTCGCTGCGCCGGATCGCGGTGAGCAGCGGGCGGGAGAGCAGGAACTCCTCGCTGAAGATGTCGTCGTGGGTCTCGCGCCAGGTGGCGAGACCGGCCGACTCCCCCGCGGCCCCGGCAGCCCCGGCGACCCCCGCCGCGGCCTCGGGCGCCAGACTGGCGCCGGCCTGGATGCGCAGCAGCTGCTTCTTGTAGTTCCACTCGTAGAGCGCCCGAGCCTCGTCGAGGCCCTCGTAGCACTGCAGCCTGATCAGCTCGGCACCGACGGCGGTGGTCAGCGCCTTGGCCAGCTCGGTCTTGCCGACACCGGCCGGCCCTTCGACCAGGAGCGGCTTACCCAGCCGGTCGGCGAGGAAGACCGTGGTGGCGATCGCCTCGTCGGCGAGATAACCCGTCTCCCGGAGCCGCTCCTGCACATCCGCGACATCAGCGAACGCGTATCCCTGCGACGACATGGCCACCTTCCGGTCCCGGTGCCTGGTAGTACCCACTGTCCATAGTGCCAGTGGTTGGCACCACATGACGGATTGACGACGGATGACGGCCTTGCGGAATTCTCCGGACCGCACCGTCGGGCCACCATCCCATCGCCTTCCGCACCCCCCGTCACCTGCGGAAACCTTTCGGTCACCGAGGCGGAACGGGGCCGGACCGCCTACACGAGATGGCCGTCCCCGATGCCGACCCAGGTCGTCGAGGTGAGCTCGGGAAGCCCCATCGGCCCGCGCGCGTGCAGTTTCTGGGTGGAAATACCGATCTCCGCGCCCATCCCGAAACGCTCGCCGTCGGTGAAACGGGTCGAGGCGTTCACCATCACCGCGGCGCTGTCACAGCCCGCGATGAAACGGCGGCTCGCCGCCAGTGACCGGGTGATGATCGCCTCGGTGTGACCGCTGCTCCACCGCCGGATGTGGTCGACCGCCTCGTCGAGGGAGCTGACCACCCCGACCGCCAGGTCCAGCGAGAGGTACTCGGTCGCCCAGTCCTCGTCGGTGGCCGGCACCGCCGACGGGTCCACCGCACGCACGGTCTCGTCGCCGTGCACGGTCACCCCCGCGTCGCGCAGCGCCGTCAGCACCCGCGGCAGGAACTCCGCGGCGATGCCCGCGTGGACGAGCAGCGTCTCGGCCGAGTTGCACACCGAGACCTTCTGGGTCTTCGCGTTGAGCGTGACGGCCAGCGCCGTGTCAAGGTCGGCGTCGACATCCACGTAGACGTGGCAGTTGCCGACCCCGGTCTCGATCACGGGGATCGTCGACTCCTCGACGACCGTGCGGATCAGGCCGGCGCCGCCCCGCGGGATGAGCACGTCCACCAGCCCGCGCAGCCGCATCAGATGCTTCACGGACTCGTGGTCGGCACCCGGGACCAGCTGGACCGCGTCGGCCGGCAGCCCGGTGGCCACCGCGGCCTCGCGCAGGACGTCCACCAGGACCCGGTTGGAGTGCAGCGCGGAGGCGCTGCCGCGCAGCAGAGCCGCGTTGCCGCTCTTGAGGCACAGCCCCGCCGCGTCGACCGTGACGTTGGGCCGCGCCTCGTAGATGATCCCGACGACGCCGAGGGGGACCCTGACCTGCCGCAGCTCCAGCCCGTTGGCGAGCACCCGGCCGCGGATGACCTCACCGACGGGGTCGTCGAGCGACGCCACCTGTCGCAGCCCGTCGGCCATCGCCTCGATCCGCGACGGTGTCAGCGTGAGCCGGTCCACCAACGCGTCGGACGTCCCGGCCGCCCGTGCGGCGGCGACGTCCACGGCGTTCGCGGCGAGGATCTCGGTCTGGCGTTCGAGGAGCGCACCGGCCATGGCGAGCAGGGCGGCGTCCTTGGCCGCCCGCGGGAGCGGCGCGAGCGCGCCGGCGGCCTGCCGGGCTCGCACCGCACTGGCTCGGACGTCCTCCGCCGAGGTGTTCATGACCGCATTCCTTCCAGGAAGTCCGCGACATCCGACGCCGACGCCGACCCGGGCCCGGCGTCATCGGCGGCATCGGCGTCGCCGACGCGGCCGCACGCCGTCGACGACGAGGCTACCGGCGTCCGGCGCCCAAGGACCCCGGACCCGCGTAACCAGTTGGTCAGGGGGTGGGCCGGACCTCGGCCGGCGGCGATCCGCGTGATCAACGGCAGGTGACCGGCCGCAGGTGATCAGCGACAGACGGTCGGCGACAGACGGTCAGCGGCGGGCGAGCAGCAGCACGAGGTCGTCACGGTGGACGACCTCACGCTCATAGGACGGCCCACGCTCGGCGGCCAGCTCCATCGTCGAGCGGCCGAGCATGCCCGGCAGTTCGGTCGAGTCGAACTCGACGAGGCCCCGCGCGACCGGACGCCCGAGCGGATCCACCAGGTCGACCGGGTCACCCGCGGAGAAGTCGCCCTCGACCCGGGTCACCCCCGCGGGCAGCAGCGAGGCCTGCCGGTCCACGACCGCGGCCACGGCACCGTCATCCAGGTACAGCCGCCCTTCCGGGGCGGTCGCGTACGCGAGCCACTGCAGGCGCGAGGCCCGCCGTGGGCCGGTCGGGTGGAAGACCGTCCCGACCTCCTCGCCGGCCAGTGTCTCGGCCGCGAGCGCCGCCGAGGTCACGATGGTGGTGACACCACCCGACGCCGCCATCCGAGCCGCGTCGATCTTGGTTGCCATACCGCCGACCCCGACGCCGGCCGTGCCCGTGCCCTGCGCGGTCAGCCCGTCGAGATCGGCGTCCGACCGGACCTCGCGGACCATGGCCGCCGGGCCCAGCCGCGGGTTCGACTCGTACACGCCGTCGACGTCGGAGAGCAGGACCAGCACGTCCGCGGACACCAGGTGGGCGACGATCGCGGCCAGCCGGTCGTTGTCGCCGAACCGGATCTCCTGGGTGGCGACCGCGTCGTTCTCGTTCACGATCGGCACCACGCCCAGGGCCAGCAGCCGATCCAGGGTGGTGCGGGCGTTGCGGTAGTGCGTGCGCCGGATCACATCGGTCGCGGTGAGCAGGACCTGGCCGACCCGGTAGCCGGCCCGGCCGAACGCTCCCGCGTAGCAGTGCACGAGCGAGCTCTGGCCCACGCTCGCCGCGGCCTGCAGGGTGGCGAGGTCCCGGGGCCGCCGGGAGAGCCCCAGCGGGGCGAGCCCGGCGGCGATCGCCCCCGAGGACACCAGGACGAGCCCACCCTCCGGACCCGCCCGGCCGACGACCGCCGACACCAGGGATTCCACCCGGGCGACGTCCAGACCGCCGGCGGCGGTGGTCAGCGACGACGATCCGACCTTGACGACGATCCGGGACGCGTCGGTGACGAAGGCGCGCGGCATCATCCGGCCCCTAGCCACGCTCGGGGTCGTCATCGAAGCCGTCGAGGCTGTCGAAGCCGTCGGCGTCATCGAAGCCGTCGGTATCGAAGCTGTCGGTCTCGTCGAAACCCTCGGCCGCGTCCCGGCGGGCCGCCCGCTCCGCCCTGGTCAGCCGCTTCGACGTCCGAAGCCGCAGGTCGGTGCCGCGAGGACCGAGCTGGACGTCGGGCACCGCACCGGCACGCAGCCCGGTCCGGCCACCGCCCGGGATGCCGCCGGAACCACCGACGGTCGCGACGGTCGGCGCGGCGACCGGCTCGACGAGCCCGTAGCCGTCCGCGCTCCCACCGCTTCCGCCGCCCGCGCCCTCGAGCAGCAGGGCCTCGCGCCCGGACAGGGTCGGCTCCCAGTCGAAGGTCACATCGCCGATGGTGACCTCGACCCCCGGGACGGCGCCGCAGCGGGCCAGCTCCTTCTCCACCCCGAGCCGGGCGAGCCGGTCCGCGAGGTAGCCGATCGCCTCCTCGTTCGTGAAGTCGGTCTGCCGCACCCAGCGCAGCGGCTTCGGACCCCCGACGACGAAGCCGTCGCCGACCGCACGCACCGTGAAGTCGGGTTCGTCCACCGCCCGCGGATGCAGGACCACCCGGGCGGAGCTGCGGCTCGGCGCCGCGGCGCGCAGGCTCGCGACGAGCTCCGCGAGGGCGAGCGACAGGGCGCGCACACCGTGCCGGCTCGCCGTGCTCACCGCGAAGACGGTCAGCCCACGGGCCTGCAGGTCCGGCGTGACGAGCTCGGCGAGGTCGGCGGCGTCCGGCACGTCCACCTTGTTCAGGACGACGAGCCGGGGACGGTCGGACAGGTCGGTGGTGTAGGCGGCGAGCTCCGCCTCGATGATGTCGAGGTCGGTCAGCGGATCACGGCCCGGTTCGAGCGTGGCGCAGTCGAGAACATGAACGATCAACGAGCAGCGCTCGATGTGGCGGAGGAACTCCAGCCCCAGCCCGCGGCCCTGGCTCGCGCCCGGGATCAGCCCGGGGACGTCCGCCACGGTGTAGGGCGGGTGGTCACCGGCCTGGACGACACCCAGGTTCGGCACCAGGGTGGTGAACGGGTACTCGGCGATCTTGGGGCGGGCGGCGCTGAGGACCGAGACCAGCGAGGACTTCCCCGCGCTCGGGAAGCCGACCAGCGCGACGTCCGCGACGCTCTTGAGCTCCAGGACGGCGTCGAGCTGCTCACCGGGCTCACCCAGCTCGGCGAAGCCGGGCGCCTTGCGCCGGGCCGACGCCAGGGACGCGTTCCCGCGCCCACCGCGCCCACCGCGGGCGAGGACGTAGCTGCTGCCCGGGCCGACCAGGTCGATGAGCTCCTCGCCGTCCGGCGAGATCACCACCGTGCCGTCGGGGACCGCCAGCACGAGATCTTCGCCGTCCGCGCCGTGCCGGTTCGAGCCCTGGCCCGGACGGCCCCCACCCGCCTTCTGATGCGGATGGAAGTGGAAGTCGAGCAGGGTGGTCACCCCGTGATCCACCCGCAGCACCACGTCACCGCCGCGGCCCCCGTTGCCCCCGTCGGGGCCGCCGAGCGGCTTGAACTTCTCGCGGTGGATCGAGCAGCAGCCATGGCCGCCGTCACCCGCTGCGGCGTGCAGAACAACCCGGTCGACAAACGTCGCCATGGTCAGCCATCTCCCTGCTCCCCGCCCGGCCGCGGGACCACACGAGAACGCCGCGCGTACCACCTCCGGTTCGGCGGTGATACGCGCGGCGTCCTGTGAACAACTACATCTCAGACAACTACTGCGGCCGTGCCGTCAGGTCAGGCGCTGACCGCGACCTTCTGCTCGCTCTGCTCGCCCTGGACCGCGACGATGCTGATGACCCGCCGGCCACGCTTGCGGCCGAACTCGACATAGCCGGGAGCGAGGGCGAACAGCGTGTCGTCCTTGCCGCGACCGACCAGGTCACCGGGGTGGAAGTGGGTGCCCCGCTGGCGGATGATGATCTCACCGGCCTTGACGAGCTGCCCACCGAAACGCTTGACGCCCAGCCGCTGCGCGTTCGAGTCACGGCCGTTGCGCGAGGAGCTCGCGCCCTTCTTATGCGCCATCTCGTCAGGCCTTCCCCGTCTCGATCCCGGTCACCTTCAGGCGCGTGTACTTCTGGCGATGGCCCTGGCGCTTGTGGTAACCGGTCTTGTTCTTGAACTTGTGGATCCGAATCTTCGGACCCTTGACGACTTCGACGACCTCGGCCGTGACCGCGACGGACGCAAGCGCGTCAGCGTCGTGGGTGACCGACTCACCGTCGACCAGGAGCACCGCCGGAAGCTTCACGGCCGCGCCTGGCTCACCGGAGAGGAGCTCGACGTCGACGACATCGCCGACGGCGACCCTGTGCTGCTTGCCGCCGCTGGCAACGACCGCGTACACCAGATCTCCCTGCTGTTGGATCCCGCATGGACCGCTCTGGCGGTCCGCCACGTCTGCTCACGGTGCCCGGCGCTGGCGTCAGACCACCATGCCACCCAGCCTGCCAGGCCTCTGGAGCACTCGAAGCGCCCAGAACATCCCGGAGCCGGGGACCATGCTGACCGCGCGACATCGAACCCGACGGGGCTCCGAACCTGACAGGGTCTTGCAACCCGACAAGCCTGGGAGCCCGACAAGGGCGACATCGCGAGCACGCGCCTGTCCCGTGTCCGTCCACCTTACAGGTCATCCGCGCGGGGGTGAGAAAGGCCCGCGCCCGGAGGCCCGATTTCACCCGACCGACCCCTGGACAGGACCCCCGAACCCCCGAACAGGACCCCCACCCGACCATCGAAAGTCAACCAGTGGCCGACAGGAGGACACGGGAAGACACAGGCAGAGCTGGGCATGGGCGATAGACAGCCACCGAAGAGGCCATCCCGGCCATGACTCGGACGGGCCATGGCCGCGCGCCGTGGGCACGGCGAACATGTGGGGTCCCCCGCAGCGGGCGCTTCCGCCGCGGCGCGGTCCACAGCCGCCGTGCGAACCCCACGGCCAAGCAGAAGGAAGAAGACCTTGACCTGGCAGCACGTGACGTGGGCGGCGAGCGTGGCCACCGTCACGGCGCTGCTGGTCGTCTGCGGCTTCCTGCTCACAGCGGCTTCCGGCCGCCGTGCCGAGGCGGCCAGCGGCGCTGCCGCGGCCGGCACGCCTGCCGCGGCCATCGGCGTGCTGTCCATCGTGGTCACGCTGGTCACCGCGGAGCTGGTCTTCACCGACCTGATCGATCCCCCGGCCTGGGCCAAGGCGGTGTGGGCGCTGCTGACAGCCACGGCGGCCGGCTGTCTCGCGGTATATGGGCGCGGCCTGGCCAGGCCCGTCACCGCCAGCACCGTCACCGCCAGCACCGAGCCGGCCGCGACCGCACCAACGATCCCGGCCATCCCGGCTGACCCAGCTGCCTCGGCCTCGGGGACTCCGGCCGATGAAGGGCGCCCGCTCGATCCGCTCTCCGCTCAGGACGATCTGGTGCAGACCCTGGTGGTCGCCTCCTACGCGCTGCAGATGGGTGACGAGCCCCGCGCGCGTCAGGCGCTGGACGGCGCGCTACGACGGTCCCGCGCGACCCTGGACGAACTGGTGCGCCAGCGCGGCTGCCACGGCTTCGTCCGGGCCACACCCGCGGCCGTCGGTCGGGACCTGTCGCCGCTGTCCTGAGTCCGCGGCGGGCCGCAGGCCAGCCGGCCGCGATTCGCCGGCCAGCCGAGATCGTGGCCGCTCGCCGCGGTGACCGTGCCCCCGAAGGCCCACGATGCACCAGGGCACGGAAGCCCTGCGCGGAAAAGAAAGAAGCGGCTGGGCGTGTTCCGCGCGGACACGCGGGAACACGCCCAGCCGCTCTGGTCAGCTTCCGGCCGCCTCGGACGGCTGGAGGGATTCGGCCGGCTTCGACACCGGCCGGGAGGCCCGGCGCCGCCTGGTGCGTGCCGGCTTCTCCGCGCCCTGCGAGGCACTCGCCCCGTTGGCCGCCCCGTGCAGAACGCTGTCCGGATCGTCGGTGTTGGCGAAGACGGTGCTCTCGCGCTCGCCGGATCCGGTGAGCACCACCGGGCCGCTCGACGCGCCGACCGCCGCGAGCTCGCCGTGGCCTTCGGCCGTCGGCGCCGCTTCCGGCCGCACGGCCTCGTGACCCGGCACGGAGACCTGGTCGGCGGCACCGGCACCATGCGCGCCGTCGGGTGACGCCGGCTGCGCCGCCGGGACCGCGGACGGCGTCGCCGTCTCCACGTGCCCGTCAGGCGATGCCGGCACCGCGGCGGTGCCGGCCGCGACCAGGGCCGGGCCGCCGCTCTTCGCCGCCTGCCTGCCCCGACGCCCGGCCGGAGCGCTCGCCTGCGCGGGCGGTGCGGGCACCTGCTGGGGTCCCGCGTGCGCGTGGGCACCGTCCAGGTGAATCGTCACGCCGCGCCCACTGCAGTGCGCGCAGGGCTCGCTGTATGCCTCCAGCAGGCCCTGCCCCACCCGCTTGCGCGTCATCTGCACCAGACCAAGGCTGGTCACCTCGGCGACCTGGTGGCGGGTCCGGTCCCGGCCGAGGCACTCGGTGAGCCGCCGCAGCACCAGTTCGCGGTTGCTCTCCAGCACCATGTCGATGAAGTCGATGACGATGATGCCGCCGATGTCGCGCAGCCGCAGCTGCCGGACGATCTCCTCCGCGGCTTCCAGGTTGTTCTTGGTGACCGTCTCCTCGAGGTTCCCGCCCTTACCGGTGAACTTCCCGGTGTTGACGTCGATGACGGTCATCGCCTCGGTGCGGTCGATCACCAGTGAGCCACCTGAGGGCAGCCAGACCTTGCGGTCCAGCGCCTTCGCGAGCTGCTCGTCCACCCGGTACTCGGCGAAGACGTCGCCGGTGCCGACATAGCGGCGGACCCGGTCCCGCAGGTCGGGAGCGACCGTGTCGACGTACTCCTCGACCGTCGCCGCCTCGGTCGAGCCCTGGACGATCAGCTCGGTGAAGTCCTCGTTGAAGACGTCCCGGATGACCCGGACCACGAGGTCGGGCTCCCCGTAGAGCAGCGATGGCGCGCTCGCCTTCTGCGCCTTGCGCTGGATGTCCTCCCACTGCGCGACCAGCCGCTCGACATCGCGCTCCAGCTCGGCCTCGCTCGCACCCTCCGCCGCGGTGCGGACGATCACTCCACCGTTCTCCGGGGTGATCTTCTTGAGGATGCTCTTGAGCCTGGCCCGCTCGGTGTCCGGCAGCTTGCGGCTGATGCCCGCGTTCTGCCCGTCCGGCACGTACACCAGGTAACGGCCGGGCAGGCTGACCTGGCTCGTCAGCCGGGCGCCCTTGTGCCCGATCGGGTCCTTCGAAACCTGGACCAGGACCGACTGGCCGGACTTCAGCACCTGCTCGATCTTGCGCGGACGCCCGTCGAGGCCGGAGGCGTCATAGTTGACCTCACCGGCGTACAGGACGGCGTTGCGGCCCTTGCCGATGTCGACGAAGGCCGCCTCCATGCTGGCCAGCACGTTCTGGACCCGGCCCAGGTAGACGTTGCCCGCGTACGAGGTCGAGCTCGCCCGCGTCACGAAGTGCTCGACCAGGACGCCGTCCTCGAGCACCGCGATCTGGGTGCGGTCGCCGTGGTGCCGGACGACCATCCGCCGCTCGACCGACTCACGCCGGGCGAGGAACTCCGCCTCGGTGACGATGGGCGCACGGCGACGGCCGCTGTCCCGGCCTTCCCGCCTGCGCTGGCGCTTCGCCTCCAGCCGGGTCGAACCGCTCACCCCGCGGACGAGGTCGTCGTCCTTACGGGTCTCACGGACATGGACCACGGTGTTCGGCGGGTCGTCCGCCATCGGTGCGGCCTCACCGACCCCGGACCGCCGCCGCCGGCGCCGCCGCCGGCGGGAGCCACCGGCCTGCTCGTCGTCAGCGCCGTCGTCGGAGCCGTCGTCAGCGGAGTCGTCCGAGCCGTCCTCGACGGTGTACGCGGCGTCCTCGTCCGCGTCCTCGTCGGCGCCGTGCTCCGCCTCCGCGTCCGCGGCGCCCGAGCCGTCGTACGACCCGCGCGTCCCGGTGCGCCGGGAGCGGCGACGGCCAGGCGTGACCTCGTGCTCCTCCGCCTCCGCGTGCTCCCGGTCCTGTTCGTCCGGTTCGCCGCCATCGTCCTCGGAGGTCTCGCCGAGCTCATCCTCGCCTCGGGCCCGGCCGCGACCGCGGCGGCCACGGCGACGGCGACGGGTTCCACCGAGGCCGGTGTCGTCGGCGTCCGACTCCAGGTCCGTGTCGGCGGACACGAAGGCATCGTGCTCGAACGCGTCCGGCTCGTCCTCCGGAGCCGCGTCGGTGGCGGCGAGCTCATCGAGGTCGGTGAGCTCCTCGGTGGCCACATCGTCGGACGTGGAATCGCCCTGCGCCGCGATCGCGCCACCGTCGCCAGCCCGGCCCGGGCCGGTCGGGGGTGCCTCGTCGCTCGTGGGCTCACTGCGGCCTCGGCGGCGCGTCCACTCCTCGAGCGCGGCCACCTCGGGCTGCTGGAACATGATCATGGCAACCGGTCGGCGTGCCGGTGTCTTGGCTGCCGCGGCGGGGATCTCGGCCTCGGCGCCGCTGGTCCAGGTCGGGGTGACCGGCCGCGAACGCCGACGCGCCGGACGCTGGGCCGCCTCCCCTGCCGTGGCCGGCTGCGGACCAGCGGCCGCGAACGCGTCCGCGGCCGGAGCGGCCGGACTCGCGGTGGCCGCAGGAGCGGTCGTGTCGCCACTGGCGCCGGCCTCGCCGGGCCCGGCCTCGCCGGACTCCGCCTGCGCGGCTGGCCCCGGCTGGACCACCGAAGCGGTCACGGCGTCGGTCGCGGCCGGCGCCACGGACTCGTCGGCCGGGCCGCCCTCGCCCTCGCCCGCGGGCGCCTCGGCGCTGATCGGTGCGCCGGTGCTGACGGTCGGATCGGTACTGACGGGCGCTTCGGTACCGGCTGTGCCGACAGCGCCGACCGGTGCGGCCGGCTCGGCGACCGCGGATGCCTCGGCATCCGACGCCGCCACCGCGTCGGACCCGCCGCCCGATGTCGCCGACGGACCGCCGGCGGCCAGCTCGGACGGCTGGGCCGGTTCCACCGGCTCGACCTTCGTGGCGGTGCGACGAGCACGGGAACGTCGGGGCTTGGTCGCGGCGGGGGCGACCTCACCGCGCTCCGTAGTGTCAGCAGACGCAGTGTCAGCAGACGCCTCGGAAGCCGCGGATGACTCGGGAACCGCGGACGACTCGGGAACCGCGGACGACTCGGACGCAGCGACAGTCGCACCGTCGGTGGCCTTGCCGCCGTCGCCGCCCGCGGGCAGCTTGCTCGTGCCCGCTTCGGCAGTGCCCGATGACCGGGCTGCTCGACGGCGGGTCCGGGTCGGCTTCTCGGCCACGACGACCGGTGCGGCATCAGCGGTCGGACCCGCTCCGATATCAGCGGTCGGACCGGCTTCGATGGCGGCGGTGGAGGAGGCGGACGTGGCGGCCGGGTCGGAAGCCGGGGCGGGCCCGGCGGCCTGGTCGGCTGCGGCGGCCGGGTCGGCGGAACCCACCACGGCCTCGCTGACCGCGCGGGACGCCCGCCGCGGCCGGGTGGCCGCGCGTCGCGCCGGCTTGGCTGGCGCCGCCTCCGGCACCGGGCCTGCGGTGTCCTCGGCTGGCTGGGATGGTGCCGTCGGCGTCACCGCGGCATCGTCGGCCGGAACCGACACCACGGGCTCGGACGGCGAGATGGCCGCAGCGGCCTGGCCGGCAGGCGCCGCTGCGCTGGACTCCCCGGAGCCGGTCGGGACTGTCTCCGGCTCGGCTGCGGGTACGGGCACGGCCGCTTCCGGTGGCGGCCCGGCGGGCCGGCCGGCGGCACGCCGTCGACGTGTCGGCCGCACGGCTGCGGACTCGGACGCGGTCTGCTCTTCGGTGGTCTGGTCTTCGGCGGGCACGGGTTATAAAGCCTTTCGGGCTCCCGGGCGCGCTGCGTCAGCAGTCGCGACCGCGCAGAAGCCGCTGTCTCGGTCCGACGGTTCGCACCGCCGGCAATCCTGCGACACCCTCATCACGCTTCGAGTCGACCTGCCGGCCGGGCAGCCTCATCGCGGTCCGGCGCCAGCGGGTCCGCCAGCGTTCCATCCTCGCGCAATCGGCCCTGTTCGAGCCGTGTCGGCTCGGGTGGCACCGGAACGCTGAGAACAGCGACCGCGGAAAGGGCGGTCAGCACATCGTCGGGTCGAACGGCGGGCGTCGTGTGCCGTACGACCACGTCCAGTATCGCACAGGTGTCGTTCTCTGCACGGCAAACGGCCCAGACCACGGCCCCGCGCACATCAACTTCACGCTTGCCGTCCTTGGTCGCCCGCTCGACGACCAGCGATTCCCGCGCCAGGAGCGCAGGAACGGCCACGCCCAGTTCCGCCGGAGCCACCCCAGGTAGCCGAAGCTGCCAGCGTGAGGCGTCGACGCGGTCGGGAAGCGCCCGCCCCTGCGCCTCGACACAACAGACCACATCGAGACCGGGCGGAAGTGCCGCGTCCAGCGCTTCGTGCACCCACCTCGGAGTGACCGGCGCGGAGAAGGCGATCTCGACGTACTCCGCCTCGCTGGCCGCACCGGTGGGCGCGGCACCAACCCAGGAGAGCCGGGGATGGGGGCTGAAGCCGGCGGAGAGCGCGACCGGCAGCCGCGCCCTGCGCAGGCCACGCTCGAAGGCCCGGGCGATGTCGCGATGCGAGAGGAAGCGCAGCCTTCCCCGCTTGGCGAAGCGCACCCGGATGCGTGCCACCACCGGGGGCGGCGGTGGGCCCTCAGGTTGACGAGGCACGGGCCGGCACCATGCTCGAAGGGGAGGCAACCGAAGGGGAAGCGTCCGAGGAGGAAGCGTCCGAAGGTGAGACAGCCGAGGCTGTTGCGGAGGCGGCCGGGGCAGGGGTGCTCGCCACCGAGACCACCGGGAGCAACGTGCGCCCGGTGGGGCCGATCTCGTTCGCGGTGCCCATCGTCGGGCAGACACCGCAGTCGTAGCAGGGAGTCCACCGGCAGTCGTCGAGCTCCGCCTCGCGCTGCGCGTCCTGCCAGTCGGCCCACAACCAGTCCCGGTCGAGACCGGAGTCGAGATGGTCCCACGGCAGGACCTCGCGCTCGTCGCGCTCCCGGGTGGTGAACCAGTCCAGCGAGACGCCCAGCGGGCCCAGCTCCGCCTCGCAGGCGGCCTCCCAGCGCGCGAACGAGAAGTACTCGCTCCAGCCGTCGAAGCGGCCCCCCTCGCGCCACACCCGCTCGATCACCCGGCCGACCCGGCGGTCGCCGCGGGCCAGCAGGCCCTCGATGATGCCCGGGCGCCCGTCGTGGTAGCGGAACCCGATCGCCCGCCCGACCTCACGATCGGCACGCACGGTGTCCCGCAGCAGCTTGAGGCGGTGGTCGGTCACCTCGTACGAGGCCTGACCGGCCCACTGGAACGGAGTATGTGATTTGGGGACGAATCCCCCGATCGACACGGTGCAGCGGATGTCACGGTGACCGCTGGCCTTCCGGCCCGCCCGGATGACCTCGCGGGCGAGGTCCGCGATCTCCAGCACGTCCTCGTCGGTCTCGGTGGGCAGACCACACATGAAGTACAGCTTCACCTGGCGCCAGCCGTGCGCGTAGGCCGTGCTCACGGTGCGGATGAGGTCCTCGGCGCTGACCATCTTGTTGATGACCTTGCGCAGGCGCTCCGAGCCGCCCTCCGGGGCGAAGGTGAGGCCGCTGCGCCGACCGTTGCGGGAGAACTCGTTGGCCAGGGTCACGTTGAAGGCGTCCACCCGGGTCGAGGGCAGGCTCAGCGACGTGTTCGTGCCCTCGTAGCGGTCGGCCAGCGCCTTGGCGATCTCGCCTATCTCACTGTGGTCCGCGCTGGACAGTGACAGCAGACCGACCTCGGAGAAGCCCGAGGCAGCGAGCCCCGCGTCAACCATCGCCCCGACCGTCGCGATGTTGCGCTCCCGAACCGGCCGGGTGATCATGCCCGCCTGACAGAAGCGACATCCACGGGTGCAACCGCGGAAGATCTCCACGCTCATCCGCTCGTGCACGGACTCCGCGAGCGGCACCAGCGGGGACTTCGGATACGGCCAGGAGTCGAGATCCGTCAGCGTGTGCTTGGACGGGCGGGCCGGGATGTCGTCACGGGTGGGTGTCACCGCGGCGATCCTGCCGTCCGGCCGATAGCTCACGTCGAAGAAGGCCGGCACGTAGACCAGGCCGAGGCGGGCCAGCCGGAGCAGCAGCTCACCACGCCCGCCGGGCGAGCCCTCGGCCTTCCACGCCCGGGTGACGTCGGTGATCCGCAGGACGGCCTGCTCACCGTCGCCGAGCACCACGGCGTCGACGAAGTCCGCGATCGTCTCGGGGTTGAACGCCGCGTGGCCACCGGCCACGACCACCGGCGAGGTGTCGCCCCGGTCGGCGGCGTGCAGCGGGATCCCGGCCAGGTCCAGCGCCGTGAGCAGGTTCGTGTAGCCGAGCTCGGTGGAGAAGCTGACCCCGAACAGGTCGAAGTCACCGACGGGGCGGTGCGCGTCCACCGTGAACTGTGCGATGCCGTGCTCACGCATGAGCGCCTCAAGGTCCGGCCAGACCGAGTACGTACGCTCGGCCAGGACGTCCGGCTGCTCGTTCAGGATCTCGTAGAGGATCTGCACACCCTGGTTCGGAATGCCGACCTCGTAGGCGTCCGGGTACATCAGGCACCAGCGGACGGTGGTGTCGTCCCAAGGTTTGACGACCGAGTTCCCCTCACCACCCACGTACTGGACCGGTTTCCGGACCCGTGGGAGCAGTGGCTCCAAGAGAGGGAACAGCGACTGTCCGGGCATGTCCGCGAGCCTACGGCACCACGCCGAGGCTCGGCCGGGCCCCGGCGACGCACCTTGTCGCGGCCCGCAGGCCTGCCCGGGAGATGACCCGGGACACCCTCAGAGCGCGTACGGGTCCGACCTGGAACGTAGACGGACATTCTGGAGCAAACCAACCGCGACCATGTTCGCGAACATCGACGAGCCACCGTAGGACAGGAACGTCAGCGGTAGCCCGGTCACCGGCATCACGCCCAGACACATACCGATATTGACGAAGATCTGGAAGGTGAACCAACAGACCACACCGGTGGCGATCAGCGCTCCGAACGAGTCCTGGGACTGGAACCCGATCGTGAGCGCTCGCCAGAGCACCACGCCCAGCAGCACGATCACGCCGCCGGCGCCGAGGTACCCGAGCTCCTCCCCCGCCACGCTGAAGACGAAGTCGGTCTGCTGCTCGGGCACGAACTGGCCCTGGGTCTGCTGGCCCTCGAACAGCCCCCGGCCCGTGACGCCCCCGTTGGCGATCGCGGTCATCGCCTGGTCGACGTTGTAGCCGCTGGACGACGTCGCCTTGTTCTCCGAGACGAACGAGGTGAGCCGAGCCTCCTGGTAGGGCTTGAGCAGGTGGAACTGCAGGATCGCGCCACCGAACAGCACCCCGCACAGGACCAGCCCGAGAACCCAGCGCCGCGGCGCGCCGCTCACCGCCAGCATCCCGAGAGTCACGAACACCAGCACCATGACCGTCCCGAAGTCCGGCTGAAGCATGATCAGCCCCATCGGGATGACGGCGAGGCCCAGCACGAGCAGGACATCACCATGCCCCGGCTCGCCGCGGCGGATGCCGGTGTGCCGGTCCTCGTGCTTCTCGCCGAGGATCATGGCCACGCCGACGACGAGCGCGACCTTCGCGAACTCCGACGGCTGCAGCTGGAACCCGGCTGGCAGCACGATCCACGAGTGCGCGCCGTTCACCGTGGTGCCGACGAGCAGCACGGCCACCAGCCCGACGAGCGAGCCCAGGTAGACGAACGGCGCGTACGCCCGCAGGATCCGGTAGTCGACCACTGTCGCGGCGGCGCCGAGCACCAGGCCGATCGCGAGGTTCAGCAGGTGGCGTTTGAGGAAGGTCTGCGGGTCGCTGCCCGCTTCCTCCATCCGCTGCCGGGTTGCCGACCAGACCAGCAGCGCACCGATCAGGGCGAGCGCGACCACGCTGATCTGGAGCGGCCAGTCGAGGCGCCGCAATGGCGAGTGCCGCCCGGAGGCCCGATCCCGCAGCTGCCCGATCCGCCCCCGGACGAGGACCGGGGACGACCGCAGCGCGGTGGGGCCGGGGTCCTGCGTCATCGCCCCTCCCCTGGGTGGCAGTCGACGTCGGCGGGTTGTTCGTGCTGGTGGCGATGATCGGCGTGGGTGCGTGCACGCACGCGTGCACAGGCGGCTGGCGCGCGAGCGCCCACGGTCACGGCGGGGAACGGCCCGCGCCGCCCGCGGCGGACGTCGCTGCGGCCGGCCCGGTTCCGCTGTGGGCGGCCGGCCCCGAGGCAGGCCACAGCGCGGGCAGCACCGCGCCGGGCGCGGCCGCCTCGGGGCCTGCCACACCCGGTGCCACCGCACCCTGGACCACCGCACCCTGAACCACCGTGCCCTGCCCAGCCGCGCCCTGCGCCGACGGGGCCGGGCCGGCGGTCGTGCCCGCACCACCGCCGAAGCTTCCGTCCCGGCCCAGCTCAGGCAGGTCGGCGGGCGGCACGCCGCCGGGCAGTGCCGCTGGCTGGCCGACGCCGTAGAGCGCCTTGTAGATCTCCTTGGCGACCGGCGCCGCGTACTCCGCACCGGTCCCGGATTCCGGAATGCTCACCACGACCACGAACTGGGGATCGTTCGCCGGGGCGAACGAGGCGAACCAGGAGGTGTCGCCCTTGCCCTCGACCTCGGCGGTACCGGTCTTGCCCCCGACCGGTACGAGATCGCTGGGCCAGTCCGCGAACACACCCGACGCCGTGCCACCGGCCTCGGTGGTCACACCCTGCAGACCGCCCCGGATATAGGCGAGGATCTCCGGCGAGACGGGCAGATGGCCGGTGACGGTGGGCTCGATGAGCTTCGTCCGCTTGCCGTCCGGGGAGATGGTCGCCTTCGCGAGCGTGGGCTGGTAGATCGTCCCACCGTTTGCGATGGCCGCGTAGGCGGTGGCTAGCTGCAGGGGGCTGACGGAGAGGTACTGGCCCTGGCCGATGGAGAACTGCACGGCCGCACCGGCGTTGTAGAGGTAGCCGTCGACGCAGGCCTCGGCCGCGTACTTGCGGTACCGCTCCGCCTTGACCGGGTCCGGTTCCTCCGGATAGCCGTTCTGCGCCCGCCGGCAGTACGACTCCTTCAGCTCCTCCCAGATCTTCTTCGCGTCCGCCCGGTCGACGACGGCGCCCGAGGTCTCCCCGGGCAGGTCGATCCCGGTGCGGCTGCCGAACCCCATGGCCTCGGCCATGTGGACGAAGTACTCCTTCGGTTCCGGGTAGGGGCCGCGGCCGTTGCGCAGACCGCCGTCGGCGACCCAGGCGTCGTAGGCGAACTTGTCGAAGATGACGTCGCAGGAGATGACCAGCGACTGGTGCAGCGTGATCGGGCCGGCCGACGACCCGTCGAAGTTGTGGAAGATCTGGTCACCGACCTGCAGCGTCGGCGCGCAGTCGAACTTCTCGTCGCCCTTGGCGCCCATCTGCTGCATCGCGACCGCGGTGGAGACGACCTTGAACGTCGAGCCCGCCGCGGCCGAGCCCTGGTAGGCACGCGACAGCAGCGGTGTGCCGTTCGCCGGGTCGGACAGCGCGGAGTAGTCCTTCTGGGAGATGCCGCCGACGAACACCGACGGGTTGTAGGTCGGCAGGCTGGCGAGCGCGACCACGCCGCCGGTACGCACGTTCAGGACGACGGCCGACGCCGCCCTGGCGCCACCGCCGAGCGACTCCAGCGTCTTCCCGAGCGCCTGCTCGGCGGCCCGCTGCACGTCGAGGTCCAGGTTGAGCACCAGGTGGTCGCCACTGACCGGGTCCGTCGTGGAGGCGGTGCCGGCGACCCGCCCGAACCGGTCCACCTCCAGGCGCTCCACGCCGTCCGCCCCGCGCAGCGCGTCGTCGTAGGTGTACTCCAGCCCGGAGACACCGATCAGGCTGTTGAGGTGGTAGCCCTTCTCACCGCCCTGGTCGTCGAGCTGGTCCTGGGAGACGGGCGCGAGGTAGCCCAGCTCGTGGGCCGCGAGCGAACCGTTCGGGTACTCGCGGACGGCCTGCAGATCCGCCGACACCCCGGGGAAGCGGTCCGGATGCTCGATCACCGCGAGCGCCTGCGCCGAGGAGACGTCCTTCGCCACCGGAACCGGCTGGTAGGGGGAGCCGTTCCAGCACGGCGCCTTCACCGTGGCCGAGCAGAATCGGATGCGCTGCTCGATGTCGGCCCGCGGCGTGCCGATCACGGTGGCGAGTCGGTCCAGGACGGCCCGGCCCTTGTCGGACTGCCGGTCGATGGTCGACCGGTTCACCGAGATGACCAGGGACGTGCGGTTCCGGACCAGCGGCTGCCCCTGGTCATCGACGATCATTCCCCTGGTCGCCGGGGTGACGACCTCCCGGACCCGGTTCGTCTCGGCGACCCTGCGGTACCGCTCACCGTCGAGGATCTGCAGCACCCACAGCCGGGCACCCAGCGTCACCAGCAGAGAGAGAACGAGCACTCGCAGGATGAGCAGCCGGATCCGCATCCGGTCGTTCACAGCCGCCCCCGATCCCGGTGCAGGCGGCGGGAGGCTGCCGTGGCGATCGGGAACAGGAACGGGGTCACCAGCAGCGCGTAGAGACCGGCGGCGGCGGCCCGCTCGAGGGCCTGGGCTCCGGTGAGCGCCGCGTCGCCCAGGATCGCGGTCGCCGCCGCGTTCCCGAGGGTGCCGAACACCGCCGCGGCTCCCACGGTGGCGAGCGGAACGGTGATCGAACGCTCCGCCGCGTTCATCACCAGGCCGGCGAGATACCCGACCAGGCACAGCACGAGGGCCGTCTGCCCGAGCACATGGGTGGACATCAGATCGGCCAGCAGCCCGATGACGAAGCCGAGCACCGCGCCGAGCAGCGGGCCCTCGATCAGCGCGATGATCGCCAGCAGCACGATCACCAGATCGGGGCGGCCAAGCGGGGCGCCGAGCCGGGCCACCACCGACACCTGCAGGACGACGGCGACGGCCAGCAGCGCAACCGCGGCCGCGAAGGCACGCGGATGCAGCCGTTCCTCGGAGAACCCGCCATCCCACACCGCCGCGTCACCCCGCGCCCTGGGCCGCCGGGGCTCCCCCACCGGCCGGGGCCTGCCCGGCCGGCGTCTCACCGCTCTGCGCCTGGCCGGCGGGCGCCTGCCCACTCGGCGCCTGGCTGTCGGTGGAGCCGGCCGCGCCGGAGTCCGGCACCGCGCGGGGCGGGAGCACCCGGTCACCCGGGTCGGTGGCGGGGCCACCGACGATCACGCCGACCAGGTCGAGCGTGCCGATTGAGACGAAGGGGCGGACCTCGGCGGTACGAGAGAGGCCACCGACATCCACCACCTCGGTCACTTCGCCGATCGGCACTCCCGCCACGTAATCGAGACTACCAAACGTAACCAATCGGTCACCCTTTTGCACCTGGTAGGAGGCGTCATAGAGGGTGAAGGTCAGAGTGGACGGACCCTGGCCACCGGCGACCGCGCCGAGCAGCTTGGTCTGCTCCAGACGCGCGCCGATGCGGCTGCTCGGATCGCAGATCAGCTTGACGACCGCGGTGCTGTCGGTGACCGACGTGACCGTCCCGACCAGGCCGGCCGCGTTCACGACCACCTTGTCCACGGCGAGGCCGTCGCGGCGGCCGGCATTGATCGTCACCGTCCAGTCCATCCCGGTGACGTCACCGACCGCGATGACCCGGGCCGGCACGATCGTGTACTGCCCCTTGTCGGCGAGCAGGCGCAGGTCCGAGAGCTCACCGGCCAACCGGTCGATCTCGGCGTCGTCGGAGATCTGCCGACGCAGCTGCGCGTTCTCCTCGGTGAGCCGGTCGGCGCGATCGTGGTAGCGGTTCGGGTGGGTCAGCGACGACACGGTTCGGCCGACCGGCCGGGTCACCGTGGTCACCGCGTTCTCGACCCCGCCCACGATCGAATGCAGCACCCCCCGGGCACCGGGCGCCGAGTCGCTGGTCCGGTAGTCGAGCGTGATCAGCGTGAACGCGAGGACGAGCAGGACGGCGATGACGAGACGGGAGCGCCTGGTGTCACGTCCCACGTCGGTCCTCCATCGCCGCCTGCCACCGCCACACTCCTGCCACCGAACTCCCATGCCGCCGCACGCCGCCGAGGGCGCGGCCCGGTCCCCACCGGCCGCGCCGCGCGGGCCGTCAGCGCTTCGGCTCGGAGATGAGAACCTGCTGCAGCGCCTCGAACTCCTCGACGAACTTGCCCGACCCCATCGCCACCGAATGCAGCGGGTTCTCCGCGATGTGGATCGGCATTCCGGTCTCGTGCCGCAGCCGCTCGTCCAGCCCGCGCAGCAGCGCACCGCCGCCGGTCAGGACGATGCCGCGGTCCATGATGTCGCCGGACAGCTCCGGCGGGCACCGGTCGAGGGTCACCTTGACCGCGTCGATGACCGCGTTCACGGGCTCCTCGGTGGCCTTGCGGATCTCCTCGGCGGTCACCACGATGGTCTTGGGCAGGCCCGTCACCAGGTCACGACCGCGGATCTCGGCGCTCGGCTCCTCCGGAACCTTGTATGCCGAGCCGATCGCCATCTTGATCTCCTCGGCGGTCCGCTCGCCGAGCATCAGCGAGTACTCCTTCTTCACGTAGGAGATGATCGCCGTGTCGAGCTCGTCGCCGGCGGTGCGGATCGACTGGCTGGTGACGATGCCGCCCAGCGAGATGACCGCGACCTCGGTCGTGCCGCCACCGATGTCCACGACCATGTTGCCGGTCGGCTCGTGCACCGGGAGGCCGGCGCCGATCGCCGCCGCCATCGGCTCCTCGATGATGTAGACCTTCCGGGCTCCGGCCTGGTAGCCGGCGTCCTTCACCGCGCGCTGCTCCACACCGGTGATGCCGGACGGGACGCACACCACCAGCCGGGGCTTGGCGAAATGACGCCGCCGGTGCACCTTCTGGATGAAGTACCGCAGCATCCGCTCGGTGGTCTCGAAGTCGGCGATGACGCCGTCCTTCAGTGGGCGGACCGCCACCACGTTGCCCGGAGTACGGCCGATCATTCTTTTCGCGTCGGTTCCGACGGCGAGGATTCCCGAGGTCGTGGTGTTGATCGCGACGACACTGGGCTCGTTGAGCACGATGCCCCGGCCACGGACGTAGACGAGCGTGTTGGCGGTACCGAGGTCGACGGCCATGTCACGACCGAGGAACGACAGCGAACTGGACATCGTCGGGTGCCGGCCTTCCCGAGGGGCGCGAGGTGGGACGGATCCGGACGGCGCACGCGGACGACACCGACCGGCCTTCTCCGACCAACGCGCGAAACGCGTACAGAGTTCGTCGAACGGGCGGGACGGCCCGGATGCGCCTCGTGTGGACCCGTTCACCGTGACCGCCGGTACGGCGATTACGGCGAGCCACCGGGCACGCTCCGGGTAGGTGAAAGCGTAGACCGCCCCCGACGACGTCGCCGAGCCGACCGGGAAGCGTGTCACCCCACACGCACCGGGGCACGCGCGGCACGCCGCCCGGCTCCACATCATCCATGGACGGGTGGCAGGTCAGCGGCGGACCGCCGCCGATCGGGCACCCGGCAGGGACGAGACTTCCCCCGATCGGGGACGGAACACCCGAGGACACCGGGCCGACCACGGCGGCCGGCGGCCGGGTGAGCACCTCGACGAGGCCACGCCCGTCCGGCGGCTCACCCGCGCCGGTGGAACCCCGCCACCCACCAGGGGTGAGGACGAGGCACCCGGTGCCGGCAGGTCAGCTCAGGCCGGGGAAGAACAGGTCGATCTCGCGCTTGGCCGACTCCGGCGAATCCGAGCCGTGCACGAGGTTCTGGCCGATCTCCAGCGCGAAGTCACCGCGCAGCGAACCGGGGACCGCCTTCACCGGGTCGGTGGCGCCGATGAGGCCACGCGCCGCCTCCGTCGCCCGCGGGCCCTCCGCCACCAGGGCGACCAGCGGGCCAGAGGTGATGAAGTCGACCAGCTCGCCGAAGAAGGGCTTGCTGGCGTGCTCGCCGTAGTGGGTCTCGGCGACCGAGCGCTCCAGCGTGCGCAGCTCCAGGGCGACGATCTTCAGCCCCTTGCGCTCGAGACGACCGATGACCTCACCGATGAGGCCACGGCTGACGCCGTCGGGCTTGACCAGGATGAGGGTGCGCTCGGAGGACACGGGACTCCTTCAGACTCGTTTCGTCATCTTTGACGCGGGATGGCCGGACGGTCCGCGGCTACTGGCGCGACCGGTTGGCCCCTGGCAAACCTACAGGGTCCACGATCCGGACCGGCGCGCGCACTCCCCCGAGACCACCCGTCGGAGTGGCGCGACGGCGCGACGGCGCGGCGGTGCCACGGGCAGCGGCCGGTCAGCGGCCGATGGTCAGCGGCAGTCAGCGGCCGAGGAGACGGCGGGCCTCCCCCACCGTCACCAGTGAGCCGGTGACCAGCACTCCGGTGCCACCCAGCTCGCCTTCCTCCTCGGCCAGGCGCACCGCGGCGTCCAGCGCGTCGTCCAGACGCAGCGCCACCTCGACCCGGTCGGCGCCGAAGACATCCACCGCGACCGCCGCCAGATCGTCCGCCGGCATCGCCCGCGGCGAGGTGCTCTGCGTGATCACGACGTTGCTGAAGACCGGCTCCAACGCGGCGAGGATGCCATCCGCGTCCTTGTCGCCCAGGACGGCGACCACACCGACGAGGGACTCGAAGCCGAAGGCCTCGTCCACCGCGGCCGCGAGGGCCACGGCGCCGGCGACGTTGTGCGCGCCGTCCAGAACGATCGTCGGCGAACGCCGGACCACCTCAAGCCGGCCCGGCGAACTCGCCTGGGCGAACCCGGCGAGCACGGCGTCCGCGTCCAGCTGGTTCTGCCCACCGCCGAGGAAGGCCTCGACTGCCGCCAGCGCCACCGCCGCGTTGTGCGCCTGATGCACGCCGTGCAGCGGCAGGAAGACCTCCTCGTAGGTCCCACCGAGGCCCCGCAGGGTCAGCATCTGCCCGCCGACGGCGGCCCGCCGGCCGACGACACCGAACTCCAGGCCCTCCCGGGCGACCGTCGCGCCCAGCTCGGCGGCCCGGCGCAGCAGCACCTCCGCGGCGGGCAGCTGCTGCTGGGCCAGCACGAGCAGCGAGTCCGGCCGGATGATGCCGGCCTTCTCCGCCGCGACGGACTCGACCGTCGATCCGAGCTCCGGATGGTCCAGCGAGACCGGCGTGATCACCGCGACCGGGGCGTCGATGACGTTCGTCGCGTCCCAGGTGCCGCCCATCCCGACCTCGATCACGCCGACGTCCACCGGCGCGTCCGCGAAGGCGGAGAACGCCATCGCGGTGAGCAGCTCGAAGAAGGTGACCCGCTCGGCGTGTCGGGTGTCGACGAGCTCGGCGTACGGGATCACGTCGTCGTAGGCGCGGGCGAACACCTCCGCGCTCGCGGGGGTGCCGTTGATGCTGATCCGCTCGGTGACCGTCTCCAGGTGCGGCGAGGTGTAGCGGCCGGGGCGCAGGCCGAACGCCTGCAGCAGGGCGTCGATCATCCGGGCCGTGGAGGTCTTGCCGTTCGTCCCGGTGATGTGGATCGACGGGAAGGACCGCTCGGGATGCCCCAGCAGGTCCACGAGATCCCGCATCCGCTCCAGATCGGGAAGCATCCGGTGCGGGAACCGCCCGGCGAGCGCCTTCTCCACCCTGGCGAGGCCGGCAGCGTCGTCCGGCGTGTTCCCCGTGCTCACGTCTGTCACGGTGCCGAGGTTATGGCATCACCGAAGCGGCCTCTTCCCCGCGGGAGACAGCCGCGCAGGTCGCCGGCCTCCGAACGCCGGCCGCCCCGGCGCGCCGCGGTCAGTTGCTCCGCGACTCGCCGGGGCGGATGTCCGCCGATCAGGCCGCCGGGTCAGACCACCGCCGCGTGGCGAGGCCCCGCCCGCACGGCCCCGCGGGTCAGGCCGACTTCTCCTGGCGGCCCGGGTTGCGCTTGGAGGCGGCGACGTCCCGTGGCACCAGGGTGGGGTTGACGTGCTCCAGCACGACCTCGCGGGTGATGACCGCGCGGGCGACGTCCTTGCGGCTCGGGATGTCGTACATCACCGAGAGCAGGACCTCCTCCATGATCGCGCGCAGGCCACGGGCACCGGTGCCCCGCAGGATCGCCTGGTCGGCGATGGCCTCCAGTGCGTCGGTCGTGAAGTCGAGGTCCACGCCGTCCAGTTCGAACAGCCGCTTGTACTGGCGGACCAGGGCGTTCTTCGGCTCGGTGAGGATGCGGATCAGCGCCTCGCGGTCGAGGTTGGAGACGCTGGTGATGATCGGCAGCCGGCCGATGAACTCCGGGATCATTCCGTACTTGAGCAGGTCCTCCGGCATGATGTCGCCGAAGACGTCCGAGGAGTCCGGGTCGTCCTTGCCGTGGAGCACCGCGCGGAAGCCCAGGGACTTCTTGCCGATCCGGGATTCGATGATGCGGTCGAGCCCGGCGAAGGCACCCCCCACGATGAACAGCACGTTCGTCGTGTCGATCTGGATGAACTCCTGGTGCGGATGCTTCCGACCACCCTGCGGCGGGACGCTCGCGGTCGTTCCCTCAAGAATCTTCAGCAGCGCCTGCTGCACACCTTCGCCGGAGACGTCCCGGGTGATACTGGGATTCTCCGACTTGCGGGCGATCTTATCGACCTCGTCGATGTAGATGATGCCCGTCTCGGCCTTCTTGACGTCATAGTCGGCGGCCTGGATGAGTTTGAGAAGAATGTTCTCGACATCCTCGCCCACATAGCCCGCCTCGGTCAGCGCGGTCGCGTCGGCGATGGCGAACGGGACGTTCAGCATGCGGGCCAGGGTCTGGGCTAGCAGGGTCTTGCCACAGCCCGTGGGGCCCAGCAGCAGGATGTTGCTCTTCGCGAGCTCGACCTCGCTCTTCGCCGCGTCACCGCTGGAGGAGCTGCCCGCCTGCACCCGCTTGTAGTGATTGTAGACGGCTACCGACAGCGTCTTCTTCGCGGCCTCCTGGCCGACGACGTAGCCGTCGAGGAACTCGTAGATCTCCCGGGGCTTGGGCAGTTCCTCCCACTTCAGCTCCGAGGACTCGGAGAGCTCCTCCTCGATGATCTCGTTGCAGAGGTCGATGCACTCATCGCAGATGTAGACGCCTGGGCCAGCGATGAGCTTCTTCACCTGCTTCTGCGACTTACCGCAGAAGGAGCACTTGAGCAGGTCACCGCCATCACCGATGCGTGCCACCGAGGACTCAGTCCCTTCGTCCAGACGATGGTGTCGCCTGCGTGTCGGGGGCGGTGCGCACCGCCCGGTCGTCGCGTGTCTGCCTGTATCCGTCCTCGTGGGGACGGTACCCCGCGGGGGCGTCCGGTGAGAGCCCAATCGCTGGGCTCATACCGGTCAGCCTACGGTCATCGGAGGCGTCCCCGCTCGTCCACACAGCCCGTTCGGCGTCACAGCACGATCGGGTGTCCGAATTGAGAGGTGGTGATGCCAATGCGTCGCACCTGGCCCGCCACCGAGGAGCCTGCCGGGTGAAACCGGCAGACCCACCGGAGACCACAGCCATGGCCTGCCCGACCCCCGCCGGGCCCGCGGGAAGGCAGGCCCGGCGACGCCGCACGCGACCCGGGTTCAGCGCGCTGCGGCGAGCCGCGAGGACTTCCGGGTCTTGATCACTTCGTCGATGAGGCCGTACTCCTTGGCCTCCTCGGAGCTGAGGATCTTGTCGCGCTCGATGTCCTTGCGGATGTCCTCTTCGTTACGACCGGTGTGCTCGGCGAGCATCCGCTCCAGCAGCGTGCGCATCCGCAGGATCTCGCGCGCCTGGATCTCGATGTCGCTCGACTGGCCCTCACCCTGCGCGGACGGCTGGTGGATGAGGATCCGGCTGTTCTGCAGCGCGAACCGCTTACCGGGCGTACCCGCCGCGAGCAGCACCGCCGCCGCCGACGCCGCCTGGCCCATGCAGATCGTCTGGATGTCAGGCCGGACGAACTGCATCGTGTCGTAGATGGCGGTCAGCGAGGTGAACGAGCCACCCGGCGAGTTGATGTAGATCGAGATGTCGCGGTCCGGGTCCTCGGACTCCAGGAACAGCAGCTGCGCCATCACGTCGTTCGCCGACGTGTCGTCGATGGGGGCGCCGAGGAAGACGATCCGCTCCTTCAGGAGCTTCGAGTACGGATCCATGCCGTACTCGCCGCGGGACGTCTTCTCGATGATGTTGGGGAGGACGTACCGGCTCTGCGGCCCGTAGTAGCCCTGTGATCCGTACATGGTGACTGCCTCCGAGGAGAGCGGGTGACGAGGGTCGGGACTTCTCCGGCGGCTTGCGGCCGTTGGGGGTACGTCAGCTCACCGGGCCTTCGCTGGGAACCTGGCGGGCCCGCTGGACGACGTGGTCCACGAAGCCGTAGTCCTTCGCTTCATCGGCGGTGAACCACCGGTCGCGGTCGGAGTCACGCTCGATCTGCTCGACCGGCTGACCCGTGTGGAACGCGATGCGCTCCTGCATCATCCGCTTCGTGTACAGCATCTGCTCAGCCTGGATCGCGATGTCGGAGGCCGTACCGCCGATGCCGCCGGAAGGCTGGTGCATCATGATCCGCGCGTGCGGCAGCGAGTAACGCTTGCCCGGCGCACCCGCGCAGAGCAGGAACTGGCCCATCGACGCGGCAAGGCCCAGCGAGACCGTGGCGACGTCGTTCTCCACGTACTGCATGGTGTCGTAGATCGCCATGCCGGCGCTCACCGATCCACCGGGCGAGTTGATGTAAAGGAAGATGTCCCGCTGCGGGTCCTCGGCGTTGAGCAGCAGCAGCTGCGCACAGATCGCGTTGGCGATCGAGTCCTCCACCACCGAACCAAGGAAGATGATCCGCTCGCGGAGCAGCCGGTTGAACACCTGCTCGTCGAAGCCGGGACCGCTCTGGCCGGGAGAGCGCAGACTCGGGCCCGGGACAGCCAGGCGAGGGGCGGCGATGTCACTCACAGTCGGATCCTCGGCTTCCTTTGGCGGCATCTGATTGACCGGCTCGACACTATCTGTGACCCGAGCCGGTTCCGGTGCTTCTCCCTCGATGTTCGCGCTGGGCGTGAGGCTGGGCCAGTCCGGCATCCCTGTGCTCCGAGCACCTACGGACCCGAGCCGGAGCCCACAGCGTGCCCTGCGGTGTCCACCTGTGGTTCCCGGACACGCGGACGGCCCCCGGCGCCCGGTCCATCAGGACCGAATTCCGGAGGCCGCCCCACAACGCCGCGTCAGGCCCGGAAACGCCCGGGCCCGCCACTACTTCGAATCGCCCGCGTCCGCCTCGGCGTCGCCCGCATCGCTCTGAGCGTCGGAGTCGGCGTCAGCGGCCGCGGCCACCGGGCCCGCCGCGCCCGTCGGAAGCTCCTCGGCGTCAAGCTCGTCGGAGATGTCCACGACGTCGTCACCCTCGTCAGCCGACGGCCGACGCGGCAGGTGCAACTCCACCGGGTTTCCCTCGGAGTCGACGACCTTCACGTTCTCCAACAGCAGGAACAGCGCCTTCGTCCGGAGCACGTCCGCCATCAGGGCGGTCAGGCCCTCACCCTGCGCCAGGTGCTGGGCGTACTGATCCGGCTGCACACCGGCCCGCTGCGCCCGCATCAGGATCTGCTCCATCAGCTCGCCCTGGTCCAGCCCGATCGACTCCGCGTCGATCACCGCGTCCAGGATGAACTGCGACCGGATCGCCTTACCGGCCGAGTCACGCACCTCGGAGTCGAACTCCTCCGCGGACTGCCCCAGGGTCTCCAGGTAGGCCGCCCGGTCCGTCCCCATGTGCTCCAGCTCGTGCGACAGGCGGTGCTCACGCGCCTCCAGCTCGCCCGCCAGCACCGACTCCGGAACCGGCACCTCGACCAGCTCGACCAGCTTGTCGAGCAGCTTCTCGCGGGCCTCGCCCAGCTGCTCCTGCTTCCGGACGGTCTCCAGCCGGGTCCGAACATCCGCACGCAGCTCGTCCAGAGTGTCGAACTCGCTGGCCGTCGTGGCGAAATCGTCGTCGAACTCCGGGAGCTCCTTCTCCTTCACCCCACGGACAACCGCCGTGACCTGGGCCGTCCGCCCGGCGTACTCGCCGGCGAGCAGCTCGGTGTCGAAGGTGCGCTCGTCGCCGTCCGAAGCACCGGTGATCGCCTCATCGATGCCGTCGATCAGGTTCCCGCTGCCCACCTCGTACGACATCCCGGTGGCCGTGGCGTCCTCGATGGCCTCGCCGTCCACCGACGCGGACAGGTCCAGCGACACGAAGTCGCCCTCCTGCACCGCACGCTCCACCGGCTTCAGGACCGCGAACCGGTCGCGCAGAGTACCGAGGTACTCCTCGACCTTCTCGTCCGACACGACCGCCGGCTCGACAACCAGCTCCAGGTCGCCGAACTCCGGCAGCGTCACATCCGGACGGACATCCACCTCGGCGGTGAACACCAGCTGAGCGCCGTCGGCGAACTCGGTGATGTCCACCTCCGGCCGCGACAGGACGTCGACCTCCTCGGCCTGGACAGCCTCCGAGTACAGGCGCGGCAGCGCCTCCTGGATCGCCTCGTCAAGGATCACACCCCGCCCGAGGCGCTGGTCGAGGATGCGCGGCGGAACCTTGCCCGGGCGGAACCCGCTGACACGCACCTGACGCGCCAGCTTGCGGTAGGTGGCATCGACGGACGGCTTGAGCTCGTCGAAGGGCACCTCGACGGTCAGCTTGACCCGGGTAGGACTGAGGGTCTCCTTGGTGGCCTTCACGGCGCGGCGGTCTCCTGGTACGACGTCGGACGGGGTGATGCGCCGAGAGTATCGGTCGGGGCGGGGAGACTCGAACTCCCGATCTCCTGCACCCAAAGCAGGCGCGCTAGCCACTACGCTACGCCCCGAGGCGTTGCATCCCCATCCTACGGGGTAAGCTCGTCCTCATCACCAACGCGGGTGTAGCTCAATGGCAGAGCCCCAGCCTTCCAAGCTGGCCATGCCGGTTCGATCCCGGTCACCCGCTCGAGCTGGGATTCCTATGCCCAAAGCCTTTGGCTTTGGGCCTTTGGCCGTTATTTCGTCGGGGGGCGTTGCCCCCCGGAGCCCCCCTGCCGCTGGCGGGGTGGGGGGCCCGGGCGGTTGGAGTGTGGTGGGTGTGCTGGGGTTTCGGGGGCGAGGCCCCCGGACCCCCCAAACTGCCTGAGCCGCTGGGGTTTCGGGGCGGTGCCCCGGACCCCCAAACCCCCTGGCCCGCCGGGGTTTCGGGGCGGTGCCCCGGACCCCCCAAACCCTCTGGCCCGCTGGGGTTTCGGGGCGGTGCCCCGGACCCCCCGAACCGCCTGAGCCGCTGGGGTTTCGGGGCGGTGTCCCGGGGCCCCGAACCCTTGGGGCGCTGGGGTTTTTCGGGGTGGTGACCTTGGATCTCCGTTGGCCGTTGAGGTGGCGGGGTCTTGGGGTGAAGGTCCTGAGCTGGTGGGTTTCGGCGTGTGGGTCGTGCCGGTGAAGCCGGTTCGGGGGTGGGGCGGCTTGCGTTGGACCGCCTTACCCGAAGCCTCTTTCCTGAGCTGGTCTTGTGCCCTGAGCTGAATGTTCGGGCCGGTCGTCGTATCGGGGGCGGCGGAGCCGGGCTTCTCGGCGTTGGAGAGCGTCCAGACGGATCGGTTCGGCACTCTCCGAGATCTGTCGGGTGCGGAACGTTGCCAGGATCCAGGCGGCCGGAATCGCCCCGGAACGGCCGGGTGGTGGCGAACCTCCCGACTCGGGGGCTCCCCGCCAGATGGCCGGGTGCGCAGGGCCGCCGACTCGGTGGCGGACCACTGGAGTGACCGACCATCCCATGGCGGATGGTTGTGCGTTGATTGTCGCCAGTTTTGCACATGTTGGGGGTTCCCGGCGGCACCCCTGGGGCGAAGTCGACACTTTCCGTGGTCGATCGCATCACCTTTGTGATCCCGGGGGCCCCGGGGCGACTCCGGCCGTCCGGGCGCTTCGGGGTGCTTCGGGTCGCTTCGCCTGTACGGGGCGATCTGGGAGTTTTCGGCGGCCGGGCAGGTCAGGGGGCCGCACGGGACCCTGGTGGGTGGCGTGTGTGCAGGTCCTGGTGGGGGCCATGGCGGCCGTAGGGTGCGCGGTGTTGCTCTCGTTGCCCTCGCCCCGGGAGGCGTCATCAGCGAAGGAACACGCACCCTCCGCGCGTGGCTGCCGATCGCCGCCTGTGCCGGAATCGGCCTCAACAGCGTGCGGCTGCGTGCGCGGGTGCGCGCGCTGGCGGTGATTCCGCCGGCCGGTCAGGCCGTGCATCCCTCGCACCGGTTCCTGGTCGCCGACGGCGTCCGGCTCGACGAGGCGCAGCGGCGGGCGGCGAGTGCGTACGCGCTCCGGGAGGGCCTGTCCGTCCTGGATCTGGTGCCTGCCGAGATGGCCGCCCATGAGGTGCTCGACCTGGCGCGGATGGTCGATCCGGGGGCCGGCCGGCCAGGCCTGCTCACGTCGGGGCGCGGTGCCTTCCAGGCCCTGCTCGTCGAACAGGACGTATGGGAACGCGCCGGACTGGATCTGCCGACGCCGACCCGTGTCGATCTCGTCGCGGCCACCGCGACGCTGCGGCTTCATGCGTCGACCGCGACGGGGCTGGCGCTTCTGCCGGGGCTCTCGGCGGGTGCGGGGTCCGCGACGCAGCGACTGGAGATCGAGTTCGCCGCCTACCCGTGGGCTCCCGGTATGCCGTTCATGCCACTCGCCCGTGACCTGGCGGTGGTCGCCGGCATGGCCGCAGCGCCAGCCTGGGCGCTCGGTGCCGCACTGCTCGGATGGGTGCAGCCCCTGGTGGTGAGTGCGGGGCGGATTCGGCTCACGGCGGGTGAGCTGGCCCGCAGCCCGCTCACCCGCCGGCTGCCGATGCTGCGGTTTCTCGCCTCACCGGTCGTCGCGAGGCGGACCGCACCGGCAACCACCGCTGGTACGGCCGTGACCGCCACTGCCACCACTGCCACCACTGCGACCGCCACCACCGCCACCATTCCCACTCCCACTACCGCTGCTGCCACCGCCACCGCACGGACGCCTCGGCCGGGGCCACCGGTGCCGGAGCCCGCGGTGCTGGCGGCGAAGAGGCGCCAGTACGCGGCCGACCTCGCCGCCGGCGTCGACAGGTTCCTGGAACCCCCGTTCACGGCCTGCCCCTGGTGCGGCGGAGCCGAGCTGGCACTCGAACTGCTCGGCGTCGACTGCTTCCAGGCGAAGCCCGGCGTGTTCCGGTACGACCGGTGCCGCGACTGCGGCCACGTCTTCCAGAACCCACGGCTGACCCTGGACGGGCTCGAGTTCTACTACCGGGACTTCTACTCCGGTCTCGGCGCCCGTCTGGTCGAGGAGCTCTTCAGCCGCAACTCCGCCACCTACCTGGACCGGGCCCGCATCGACATCCCCGCGCCGCGGCGCTGGCTCGACGTCGGCGGAGGCTTCGGCCACTTCTGCGCGACCGCTCGGGAGGTCTGGCCGACGACGTCCTTCGACGGCCTGGACATCGGCGAGAGCATCGGCCAGGCCGAACGCCGGGGCTGGATCGAGCATGCCTACCGGGGCCGGCTGCCCGACCTGGCGGGCACCCTGCGCGACCGTTACGACGTGGTCAGCATGTTCCACTACCTGGAGCACACCCGAGACCCCCGGGAGGAGCTGCGGGCCGCCGCGCAGGTCCTCGCCCCGGGCGGGCACCTGATCGTCGAGCTGCCGAATCCGCACTGCCCCGCCGGCCGTTGGTTCGGCACGTACTGGCCCGGCTGGCTGGTCCCCCAGCATCAGCACCTCCTCCCGGCCGACAACCTGACCGCCGCTCTGGACGACCTCGGGCTGAAGGTTCTCGACGTGCGGTTCGGTCCAGCCCACCAGGGCGGGGACGCCCCGATCGCGCTGTGGGGGGCCTGGCAGCGGGCCGCGCCGCCACCGAGCAGCCCGTGGCTGGACGTCGCGAGCCCCGCGGCGGCGCGGGTGCGGCGGGTCCTGCTCGGCGCGGTGACGGCGGCGGCGATGCCGGCGGCGATCGCCTGGGATGTGGCGAGCCGCCGCTATCTCACCGCCGGCCGGCGTTCGAACGCATACCGGGTGCTGGCCGCGCGGAGGTGACGGATCGGAGTCGCCACGCGACAACGCGGCTTCCCATGATCCCGTGACCGGCGAACTACCCTCTGCTGGCGAAGCGGCCGTGTCGGTGAGGACCGGCGCGTCGCGCGTCTCGGGGGGGTGGCACGGAGCCGTGGCTGGACGGGGTGTCGCTCGGGTGCTGGGGGTACTGGCCGCGGCAGTGAGCATGTTCGCGCTCGCCGGCTGCGGCGGGCAGGTCACCGGCGAGGCCCGCGGGCCATGGCCCGTTGCCCGGCCGGGGCCGAGCATCGTCCCGCCTGATGCGGGGCGCGGCGGCGACGAACCGGGCCACGCCGACGATCCGCGGCCGGCCGACGCCACGATCCTGGCCCTGCCCGCAGGCTGGGCCTGGGTCGCCTATGCCACGGTGCCCCGTCTGGAGATCTTCGCGGATCGCGGCGGCGGCGAGCCACGCTGGACCCTGGACAATCCCAATCCACGTGGCGTCGCCCTGGTGCTCGGCGTGGAGGAGAGGCAGCGCGACTGGCTTCGGGTCCGGGTGCCCGTCCGGCCGAACAACAGCATCGGCTGGGTGCGGGCAGCCGACGTCCGTCTCACGACGACGCCCTACGAGCTGCTGGTCGACCGCCGGGCGCACCGGCTGACCGTCTTCCGTGACGGGGCGGTCGCCGCGAAGCTCCCGGTCGGCATCGGCACTGGTTCGACACCGACGCCACGCGGCGTGTTCTACCTGACCGAACTGCTGCGCCCGGCGGACCCGAACGGCCCCTGGGGACCGTTCGCCTTCGGGCTCTCCGGCTTCTCGGACGTCATCACCCAGTTCAACGGGGCCGACGGCATCATCGGACTGCACGGCACCAACCGCCCGGACCTTGTCGGCTCGGACGTCAGCATGGGATGTATCAGGCTGCGCAACGATGACCTGCTGCGCCTGGTGGGTCTCGTCCCACTCGGGACGCCGGTCACGATCGTGGGCTGAGCGCGCTGCGCCAACCACCCGCGGGCGTTCAGGGCTCGACGTAGTCGAACACCCGCCGGTAGGGCAGATCCAGCAGCGCCTCGATCGAGACTCCGCAGGAGGCGAGCGCGAGCGCTGCGGGCAGGGCGGCGAGCAGGAGCCGGTTGCGCCGCTGCGGGGCTGCGAGCAGCGCGGCGACCCGACGCGGAACAGGGCCGGGTCGTGGGCCTCCACCGGCCGCGACCGCCCGCAGCTTGGCGGTGCGCGGCTCGCGGAGGCGACCGGGGAACAGCCGCCGGCCGGTCCGCCTTTCGGCCGCGCCGACGACAGCGGACTGTTCAACCGCGGCCTGTTCGACGACAGCCTGCTCGGTGGCGGCCAGCGCGGCCGTGCCGACGACGTGCGCTACCGAGCGGCGATCACCCACCACGCTCGCCGCCTGCTCGTCGGCCCACCGTTCGATCGCGTAGTCGATCACGGTGACCATCGGCCACAGGGGCGGTAACGCGGCCGCCGCGAGGCGTGCGCCGAAGGAGAACCGGTGGTGCCGACCGGCCAGATGCGCCCGCTCGTGCGCGAACAGCGCCTGGTGCCGGCCCGCGCCGACCGCGGTGAGCATGCCCTCGGTGACGACGATGCGCCCCGGGACGCCGGGAAGGGCGAAGGCGTCCGCGCGACCATCGGGGATCACCACGATCTCGCCGGTTCCCGGCAGCGCGGCAGCCTCAGCTCGGGCGGCGCGCACGGACCTGAACTGACTCCGCCCGGTCACCAGCACCGAGATCATCGCGACCGTGACCAGCAGCAGGCATGCCCAGGACGCCCACAGCGGCATCTCGCCGGACTGCCAGGACATCACCACCGGTTGGTGCGCCGGCGACAGCCCGGCGACCCGCGCCACCGCCGGCATGCCGAACGCGACCAGGCTCAGTGTGCTCGCGGCGGCGAACAGGCCCGCGGCGGCCGTGTAGCCGAAGGCAACGGCGCGCGGCGGCAGCAGGTCGACCAGGATGCGCCCGGCGACCACACCCGCGGCCGGAGCGAGAACGACCGAGACAAGCAGTTGATCGACGGCCACGGCTCGCCCTATCGGCTGGGCTCGGAGCCAGGCGCCGTGCCGGCCCCGCCACCGTGGGCCTGCAGGTCGCCGCCGGCCAGGGGCACACCACCCGGCTGGGCGGGGGCGGAGGCCAGCAGGTCGCGAACCAGCGCCTCGTCCGTGGGAGAGAGCGCCGCGATGAAGTGGGTGAGCGCGCGTCTGTGGTCGGCCTGGCCGGCGAGCAGCCGGTTCATCCGCCAGGCGACGAGCGTGGCCGGATCGCCGGGCGCCGAGTACAGGTAGGCCCGCCCATGGCGCCGACGAGTGACCACGCCCTTGGCATGAAGCCGGGTGAGCGTGGTGACCACCGCGCTGTAGGAGAGCCTCCCGGAGTCCGGAAGGAGGTCGCGTACCTCACCGGGAGAGAGTTCCCCGGAGCTGTGCAGCACGCCAAGCACCTCCTCCTCCAGCGAACCAGGTGGCCGACGCCGCGCGGCCGGCACAGCCTCGGGCAGCACCGCCTCGGGCATCACTGCCTCGTGCGGCGCCGCATCGGGCGGCAGCGCGTCGGTCGACGATGTCGCGTCATCCATCAGAACGGCTCCCCAGCGGTACTCGGGGAGCCGAAACGATGCGTCGCCCGGGCGGCACCCCCATGCAGCGCATTTCCCCTCCGCCTCACATCGCACCACGATACGAGCGGTTGGGCGAAACTCCCACGAACGGGCCGGGTGGGACACCCGCGGCCCACGACCACCACACCGCTCAACCAACGGACTCCCCGGTGCTCCCTGTCTTCCCGGCATCCGCGGGAACAAAGACGGCACGGCCGGTACGCAGATCAAGACACAGGTCACCGCCCGGACCACACGCCGAAGGCCCCGTTCGGTCGACTCCCCCGCGGTGATCGTCCCTGCCGACGAGATCGACACCGCGAGCACACCCAGGCTCCGGGCCACGGCCCGCCCTCCAGGGACGCAGACCGAAACGGACTCGGCAGGTACTGGTCACCGGCGGTGGGAACGTCGCCCGGCACCGGCTCCCGGCCACCTCGACCGCGGCGCAGGCGACCGGGAGGCCCGCCAACCCGTCGTCGACCGGCGCACCGGGCCGGTAGAAGCACATGAACAGCGGCTGGGCCGGTGAGACGGCCAGCGCCCGCCCTGATGACGCTGCCGCCCCCGGTGACGCTGCCGGCCCTGGTGACGCTGCCGCCCCTGCGCACGGCCGTAGCACGAAGAAGAGCGTCAGGGCCGCGCCGTCGAGCCGAACTCCTCGTGCGACGACCCCGGCTCCCGGCACCAGTTCGCCGAGATCGAGGTCGAACCGGTAGTCCAGGTCCTGCGGCTCCGGCACTCCCCCGGCCCGGACGGACCCCTCATCCGCGCTGGTTGCGGGCACGCCGACGCCGGGCACGCCGACGCGGGACGCGGCGCGTGCGGTCAGCGGGTCGACGGGACCAACCGGGCCCCGCCGGCGGGAACGGCGGCAGGCCACCATTCGATGAAAACACCGTCCGGGCCGACGTTCGCGGCGAACCCGCGTCCGGCCACCTTCGGGCACCCCGGAGCTGGTTTCTCCGGGCAGCTCCCGGTGGGCCGGCCAACCAGCCGCGCCCCGCATGACATCAACCAGGCCGAACACAGCGTGAGGCGTGGTCCGGGCGGACGCGTCGACGTGTCAGGCCGGCTCGCGGAATCGCAGGGGATGTTGCGGGCGGATATGGTGCCGGCATGTCGACCTTCAGGATCAGCGAGGTCGCCGGCCTGCTCGGCGTGAGCGACGACACAGTGCGTCGCTGGGCGGACGGCGGACGGCTGCCCACCGTTCGAGACGGCGCGGGCAGGCAGGCGGTCGAAGGCGCGGTGCTCGCGCAGTTCGCCATCGACATGGCCGGTGAGCTCCCGCTGAGTTCGCCCTCCATCGTCGGCGCCTCGGCCCGCAACCGGTTTCCCGGCATCGTGACCAGGGTGCGCCGCGATGAGGTGATGGCCCAGGTCGAGATCCAGTCCGGCCGGCACCGGGTGGTGTCGCTGATGAGCCGCGAGGCCGCCGACGAGCTCGGGCTGGAACCAGGCGTCCTCGCCGTCGGCACGGTGAAGGCGACCAACGTGGTCATCGAGCTGCCCGAGCGGCACTGACGGAGGTCGTCCGGCACCGGCGCAGTCCGCCGGATGGCCGCTACCGGACGGGCTCCGACCGGTTCCCTCAGCGAGGTCCCGTCAGCCGGCCGCGGCCTGGGCTGCCGCGAGCTCCTTCGTGTCGATCCAGTCGCTGAGGATGTCACCGAACACGGTCGGGTCCTCGCCCCTGTTCCAGAAGGCCGTCGCGCTCTGCACCACCCGTGCGCCCGCGGCCAGGTAGTCGACGACGTCACGGCCGTTCTGGACGCCCGCCACACCGATGATGTCCATCCGCTCGGGCAGGAGCCGGCGGAGCTGTCGCACCTGGCCGAGCCCGACCGGCTTCAGCGCCGCACCGCTCAGCCCGGCGAGCCCGACGTCGAGGACGGGACGCAGCCGATCGTCGAGGACCAGCGCGTTCGGGAAGGTGTTGATCGCCGTGACGAACCTCGGCCCACCCGAGACTCCGGATCGGCGGGCGAGCAGCCCCGCCAGCTCGCCCAGTGCCTCCGGGTCGGAGAACGGCGAGAGCTTGACCCCGTAGGGCGGCGCCGGGCGTGACGCCGCGGCGAGAGCCGCCTCGACGGCCGCGCAGATCGCCTCGGTCTGCCCCGGGTCGAAACACGCGATCCGCTTCTGTTGCCCGCCATCCCAGACGTTGGGGCAGGCGAGGTTGAGTTCGATCAGGTCCGCTCCCGCGTCGGCGGCGACGCGGGCCAGGTCCGCGTATTCGTCGGCGGCGAAACCCGCCACGCTGACCACCAGTGGCTTGGCGTGGTTGTGCGCGGCGTCGACCATCGCCGGAAGCTGCTCGCGGTAGTAGGAGATACCGCGATTCGGCAGCCCGAGGGCGTTGAGGGATCCACCGGGACCCGACCAGTAGACCTCGCCGCTGTTGCCAGCCCGAGCGTCCCGGGTGATCGATCCCACCACGACGGCGGAGGCCGCGCTGCGGGCGAGCGCCGTGACGTCCGCCAGCGTCTTGCAGGTGCCGGCCGCGTTCATGATCGGATGCTCGAAGGCCACCCCCGCGACCACGAACTCGGCGGCCACCGGAGCCGCCGCCGGCTGTGTGTCCTGGCCCGCGGACGCGACGTCCCTGTCGTTTTCACCCATCTGACCAGCGTAACGACCCGCCAGGACGGCGCTGGCGAGCTCAGGTCACCCGCCGGTGCCCCACGCCCACCGGCACGGCCCCCACGACGGAGCCCGTCCCCACCACATCTGCCGCCCCCAGCGCGGGCCCCGCCGCGACAACCTCGTCGGGAGCCGACACGACGCCCCGGACCTGTCGCCACAGCAGCGGCAGCACGACCGCGACCGCGACCGCCGCGACGGCGGTGAGCAGGAACGGAAGGTGCACGTTCGCCGAGTACAGGGCGCCGGAGGTCAGGGCGGCGAACGCCGTGGCGGCGGTCTGCGTCGTGGTGAACAGGCCCTGCGCCCGCCCGGTACCCACGCGCCCGGCCTCCTGGGCCAGCAGCGACTGGGCGGCCGGGAAGCTGACCGCCAGGGCGATCGCCTCGACGCAGCACACCAGCATGATCAACCAGAAGGAGTCGATGAACGAGTAGCTGGCGACGGTGCAGGCCATCGCCAGCGTCGCGCCTGTCACGAGCCACCGGCGGTCACTGTGGTCCGCGAGCCAGCCCGCGGGCAGCGCGCACACGATGTACGGCAGCGAGAAGAGGGTGAAACTCAGCCCGATCATCTCTGTCGAGACGTCGCGGTCAGCCAGCAGGAGGCTCCAGCAGGTCTCGTAGGTTCCTACCGACAGCCCGTTCACCGCCGCCACCAGCAGCAGCCCGCCCACTCCGGCCCCGATCAGAGCGCGGAGTGACCCCGAGCGCGGCCCCGCCGCGGCAGCCGCGGCGGGGCTCGCGGGATTCGCGTGGCCCACGGGGGTCAGAGCGTCGCCGCCGGCGGAGGCTCTCCCGTCCGGGCGGAGCAGGAGGAGGACCGGCACGGCCGCGACCGCAGCGGCGACCGCCGCGCCGAGGAAGAGCAGGTCCATCTGCCGCTCACCGGCGAGGCCGCCGAGCATCGGGCCGATCGCGGTACCGGCGATCTGGCCCGTGTAGACCGCGCTGACGGCACGCCCGGTCAGGTCTGCCGGAACAGTCGCCGCGACCGCGGTGAGAACGGCGACCTCGAACGCGCCGGCGCCGGCGCCCTGCAGCGCACGCACCACCGCGTCGCAGCCGAGGCCCGGGGAGACGATCAGACCGACGCTGCCCACCGCATACAGGACAAGGCCCCCCAGCAGCACCGGGCGATGCCCTCGGCTGGCCGTGAGCACTCCCGCCGGGTACTGCGACAGGAGCGAGCCGACGAAGAACGCCGCCATCACGACGCCGACGCCGCTGACGGAGACGTCGCGCTCCTCCAGGTAGAGCGGGAGCAGTGGCGCGATCGCGAAGGCTCCCAGCCACTGCAGCATCGTGGCGGTGGCCAGCGCCACGACCAGACGTCCCACGGACCCGTGGGTCAACGAGGCCTGGCCGGCCCCGTCGTCGGCTACCAGGCCGGCCGGCATGCCGACCCGGCCGTCCCTCAATCTGCTCATAGCTCGCCGTCCCCCGCCGGCCCGACACCCACGCCAGGCCCGGTGGACTCGGGCACCGGCCCGGACCTGGCGGGTGCCCGGGTCCCCGCCCGGCTCACCCCCACGACTACTACCGTCCGTCCGGACGGTCGGTCAACCCGCCGGGATCGTGATGAACACGCACGTCAAAGCGTCTTTGCTTGGTCGGTGGTGCACAATGGCGGTCGTGCCAGCCTCGGACCCGGCCGCCACTCGGCAGCGCCTGCTCGACGCGGCCTGGCGGGTGCTCACCCGCCACGGCGATCAGCCGCTGAGCCTCGACGCGGTGGCCCGCGAGGCCGAGGTCTCCAAGGGAGGCCTGCTCCACCACTTCCCCACCCGTGCGTCACTCATCGACGCCCTCTACGACCGGTGGAACGACGAGTTCGACGCGGAGGTGACCGGCCGCGCCGTTGTCGACGACCGGCCGGGGAGCTGGGTACGCGCCTATCTGGACGTCAGCACCGAAGGCAACGGCCAGCCGGGAGAGGCAGCCGCGGAGGTCGGCGTCCTCGCCGCGCTGATCGCCGACCCGAATCGCCTGCGCCAGTTCCGCGAACGCTACGACACCTGGCAGAGCCGGATCGTCGAGGACCGCATCGACCCGGCCCTGGCCACGCTGGTCCGCATGGCCGCCGACGGGATGTGGCTCGCCGACCTGTTGGGGCTGGCACCGCCCACCGGCGATCTGCGCGGCCAGTTACTCAGGATGCTGCGCGAACTCACGGTGCCGCCCGGCCAGCCGTCCGCGACACCTCCGGTCTCCGAGGCTACCGGCGGCTGAGACGACTGGCGGCTGGCAGCCGACGCCGCCCACGCACAGGACTGCCCGTGGCTGAGATCGCCTCAGCCACGGGCGGTCTCAGCCACGGCCGACCCGTAGCCGCGGCATCGGTGCCTGTCGGATCAGGCCGCTCCCCCGCTGCCCCACGGCCCCACCGGCGGCCCCGCCGGGGGCATGGCCGGTGGCCCCGCCGGGGGCATGGCCGGTGGCCCCGCCGGGGGCATGGCCGGTGGCCCCGCCGGCCGCGGGGCGGCTGCAGGTGCCTGCGCCGTGGGGCGGGTCACCTTGGGGTCGATACGGCGCAGGGTCGACGACGTCGCGGCCAGCGCGGCGGCGGCGAGCAGCACACCGATGGTGAGGTCGAGCAGCCAGATCCCCGCGCTGTGCTCCCACAGCGCATCGGCCGGGTCGGACCGCAGCACCTCGTTGCCCAGCTTGGAGACCTCGTTCAGGTCATCCGTGGACGCGAGCGCCGCGAAGCCCCACCGGGCGGGTACGAACCAGGAGATCTGCTCCAGGCCCGCCCGGCCGGAGACCGAGACGAGGCCGCCGGACAGGACGAGCTGCCCCATGGTCACCAGAACCAGGACGGGCATCGTCTTGTCGGCGTTGTCGACGAGGGTCGACACCAGCAGACCGATCATCATCGACGCCACCGCGGCCACGATCACCGCGATCAGGCACTCCGCCAGCGGCGCCCCCAGCAGGGCTGCCTGCGCCGGAGCCCGCCCGAGCAGACCGATCAACGTGAAGATCACACACTGCAGGGTGGTGATCACCGTCAGAACGATGATCTTCGAACCGAGATAGGCGGTCCGGGACAGCCCGATCGTCCGTTCTCGCCGGTAGATGTCGCGTTCCTTGACGATCTCGCGGACCGAGTTCGCCATCCCCATGAAGCAGGCACACAGCACCAGGACGACGAGCACCTTCATCGCGTCCGAATTGGGCCTGTCCGGCAGTGGATCGAGTCCGTCCGGCGCTGGAATGACCCGCGGGATGATCCCGAGCAGGAAGGGGAAGGCGAAGATCAGGCGCAGGTAGGAGCGGTCCGCCAGCACGACCTTCAGGTATCTGCGGGTCAGCGTCGCGAGCTGCGCGGACACCGGCTGCTGGCGCACGCTCGGCAGTGCCGTGGGCGCCTTGCGCACGGCCGGCGCGACGATCGCCGAGGGCACGAAGTACTCGGAGCTGCGGAAGCGGGCCGCCATCTCGGCGCCGGGCGTGCGCTCCAGCTCCCGGAACACCGCCGCGAAGTCGCGGAAGTCCTCCTTGCCGAAGAAGCGCAGCGCCCCGTCGGCCGGGCCGAAGTAGGCGACGTGCCCACCCGGGGCCAGCACCAGGATGTAGTCGCAGAGATCCAGGAACAGCACGCTGTGCGTGACGACGATGACCGTGCGCCCGCCCTCGTCGGACGAGCCCGCGCCGCCGCCCTTGGCGAGGCCCTTCAGCGTCTCCATCACCGACTGGTCGTTCGCCGGGTCCAGACCCGAGGTGGGCTCGTCCAGGAACAGCAGCGACGGGCGGGTGAGCAGCTCCAGCGCCACCGACGTCCGCTTCTTCTGCCCGCCGGAGAGCCGGCTGACCGGGGTGTTCGCGTGCGCGGTGAGCCCGAGCTCGCCGATCACCTCCCCGACCCGCGTCCGGCGCTCCTCGGCGGTCGTGTCCGCCGGGAAGCGCAGCTCCGCGCCGTACTCGAGCGCCTCCCGCACCGTCAGCTGGGCATGCAGCGGGTCGGCCTGCGGGACGTACCCGATGCGCCGGCGCAGCTCGTCGTACTCGGCGTACAGGTCACGCCCGGCGTAGCGGACCGAGCCGACGTCCGCCGGGCGGAAGCCGGTGAGGGCGTTGAGCAGGGTCGACTTGCCCGCACCGCTGGGGCCGACCACACCCAGCAGCGAACGGCCCGGCAGCCGGAACGTCATGTCGTGCATGAGCTGCTTCGCCCCGGCGAACACCGAGACGCCCTGCACCTCGAACGCGACGTCACCGGAGTCGACGTACTCGACCAGCGAGTCGCCTTCGAGCTGGTACAGGTGGTGGCCGATGGCGATCACGTCGCGCTGGCCGACCGGCGCCCGCATCACCCGCTGGCCGTTGACGAAGGTGCCGTTGGCCGAGGCGAGATCGACGATCTCGACGCCGGCGGGACCGACCCGCAGCTCGGCATGGTTGCGCGAGGCGAGCAGGTCCGCCACGGCCACGTCGTTGCCACGGGAGCGCCCGAGCCGGATCGTGCCGGGCCGCAGCGGATGCACCCGCCGCGGCGCATGCACGATCGCGCTCTGCGACGTCGACGGATCCACCGGGAGCGACCCCGTGCGCGGGCCGGGAACCGGGATCCCTCCGGTTCCCGGCCCAGCGCCGGGAACCGGTGAGGGTCCGGAAGCCGGCGAGGCCCCGCGGGCGGAGGCTGACCAGCCAGGAGGCGCCGCGGGCGGAAGCTGCGGGCCCGCGGGGGCGGGCGGCAGGCCACCCGCCGCCGCGGCCTGGCCGGGGTACGGAACAGGTGCTGGGACCGGCCCCGGGCCCGAGGGCGGCGCCGGACGATAGGCCGGCCCGGCGCCCGGCCAGGCGGGGTTCACCGGCCCGGGCTGAGCCGCACCGGGTGAGCCCGGCGAACCGGCGGGAGCAACCGGAGCCACCGGGCCCGCGGAGGCCTGCTGACCGGGCGTCACGGGACCCGGCTGACCCGGCGTCGCGGCGGCCGGAACCAACACGATCTCGGGCCCGTCGGCCGCTCCGAGCCTGATCCGCACCTCATGCGCGCTCACGAAGAGATCGGCCGCGCGGCGGCCGTCCTGCCACAGGCCGTTGACGCTCAGATCCTGCACCCGCCAGCCGCCGGCGACCGGTTCGAGCATGAGATGACGGCGGGAGACCCGACCGTCGTTCACGACGATGTCCGAGGTACGACCACGACCCACCACGCACGGCGCGTCGCCCGCCAGCATCGTCCGACCTGCCGGGGTGATCACGCTCAGCGTGGTCCGGTCCACCGGTTGCTCCCTTGCCCGCCACGAATGTTCCGCCTACTTGATCACACCGATTCTCTACCCAACCCCGACTTGTCTGGAAGGTGACCGGGCACGAAGCCCACCACCGGAACCAGGGCCCACCACCGGAACCAGGGCGGTCGGCCGGCTCGACTGCCACATCTCGCCGAGGTCCGCCGAACACGAAGAAGGATGTCAGAGTCTGCGGTAACGGGCCTCGATGAACGAGTAGGCGCCGAACAGGGCAAGCCCCGCCGCGCAGCAGGCGAGCAGCACCTGGCCATAGGCCTGGTCGGCGATCGACCGGAGTGTGCCGTCGAAGCCCTTGGCCTCGTCGGGGTCGAAATCGACGGCGGCCTTCACCACGAACACTCCGGCGAGCCCGAAAACGACGCCGCGCGCGAGGTAGCCGACCTGCCCGATGCGCCGGGCGGCGCGCAGCAGCGCGGGCCGCATCCGCGCTCGTTCCAGCTTCTCCTCGAACCCGGTGGTCACTCCTTTGGCGAGCATGCCGACGCCGACGCCGACGACCACGAGGCCGATGGCTCCCACCAGCCATCGCCCGCCGCTGTGCGCCATGACCCGTGCCGTGTAGGGGGCGGGCTCCCCGGAGCTGGAGCTGGCCCCGTCCGAAGCGAGAAACGTGATGGTGCTCCCGGTGATGACCAGATAGATCGCGCCCCTGATGACGGACGCTGCCCGCTTCACGGCCCGCTTCTTCGTGTCGGCCTCCTCTCGGTGCCCGACCGCACCCTCCAGCAGGCGCCACAGCGCGTAGCCGGCGAATCCCACCGCGATCAGGACGAGCAGACCGGTTCCGAAGGGCTTGTCCGCTATCTCGCGCAGCGCCCCCTGCCGGTTCGCCTGCTCATCGGGGTTCCCGCGGGCGATCTGGATCGCGAGAACCCCGATGAGCAGGTAGACCACACCGCGGGCCGCGAAGCCCAGCCGAGCGGTGAGGTCCGTCGCCCGGCTGTGTCGCGTGCGGCGCGCCGCACTCTCGCCCGCGGACACCACCTGGCGCCCCGCGTGCGTGACGCTGTGTACGGACACGATCGCCTCCCGACGGTACGGTTCGGTTCCGGGCACAACGCCCGTACGCCGCATGCCCGGCGGGAAGGCCACAAAACAGCAACAGGACCATGGCGATCACCTCATGGTGACAGTCACGACGTCCGAGCCGCGGAACTGCAGGCGGGGACGAGCGCCGCGGTCAGCCGGCGCGCGGGCCCGGCACGGAACCGGCACGCGGCACCGAGCACGCAGGAACGGGCGCTCAGCCCTTCGACGTCAGATAGCGCAGGAGGACGACGTCACCGAGCTGGCTGACCTCGGCGAGCTGAAGCCGGTGCGCCGCGTCGAACGGAAAGCTGCCCGGGCCGACGAACGTCGGGGCGCCCGCCTCGCCGACGAAGAACGGTGCCACCACCAGGTGCAGCTCGTCCACCAGGCCAGCGGTGAGAAACGCGGTGTGGATCGTGGTGCCCCCCTCGACCAGCAGCCGCCGAACCCCGCGGCCGGTCAGGTCCCGCAGGAGGCTCGCCAGCGGAGGCTCAGGGAGATCGACCACCGTCGCCACCGCTGCCAGGGGTGAGGCCGCGGCGCAGCCGGACGCAGCGGCCTCACCGGACGCGCCGGCGGTCGCCCGGTAGACGACCCTGTCCGCACCGTCACGGAAGATGCGGGCCGCCGGGTCGAGGTCGCCTTCGTGGGTCAGGACAGCCCGCAGTGGCGTCGGGGGACGCCCCGCCGCCGTCCGCGCGTCGCGCCGGCGCTGCGAACGGACGGCGAGCCCGGGATCGTCGCGCCGCACGGTGCCGGCGCCGACCAGGATCGCGTCGCATCCGGCCCGGACCTCGTCCACCCGGTCGAGATCCGCGGGGCTCGACAGGATCAGCCGGCTCGGCGAGCAGTCGTCGATCCGGCCGTCCAGCGACATCGCGCAGCTCAGCACCACGTAGGGACGAGCCGGAACGCCCAGGGCGCTAGTCGTCCCCACGGTCATCGCCGACCGGATCGTCGCCGTCGCCCGACGTGCCGCCGCCGGTGCCCGCACCGCCTCCGGTACCCGTGCCGCCGACCGCACCGCCGCAGCGGTCGGCGACCCAGTCCGCGAGCTGGGCGCGCGGGCTGAGCACGGTGGGATCGTCCGCGACGCGGCCGGCGAGGCTGCGGATGTTCTCCTCGGGCGCGAGATCCCGGACGACGAGTGCGACGAGGCGCGCCGCGTCCGGGTTCTGCTCGATCTCGCTGGGCTCGACCCTGATCTGGGAGCACAGCACGGTGGCCCCGGCCGCCCTGGTCTCCTCCGAGACCTGGTCGCAGCCGACGAGCCCGGCCGCGCCGGCGGCGACCGCGATGGCCACGCCCAGACCCGACCTGCCCGGGAGCAGACTCCTGTGAGGAGCCGAAATCCGCATCATGACGTCGAGGATGTCACGATGCGGTCCAGGCGTGGATCTGTCGCCGGTGAGGACTACCGTCTGACAGTGTGCGGATCGCGACCTGGAACATCAACTCGGCCAAGGCCCGGCAGTCCCGCCTGATCGAATGGCTCGACCGTGCGAGTCCCGACGTGGTGTGCCTGCAGGAGACCAAGCTCGCGGACGACGCCTTCCTGGAGCTGTTCGACGAGGATCTCTTCCGCCGTGGCTATCGGGTGGCCCACCACGGCGACGGGCGTTGGAACGGGGTGGCGATCCTGTCCCGGGCGGGGCTGGACGACGTTCAGCGCGGGCTCCCGGGCGATCCGGGCTTCCCGAAGCCCGAGCCCCGGGCGATCGCCGCGACCTGCGGAGGCATCCGGGTCTGGTCGCTGTACGTGCCGAACGGCCGCACCGTCGACGACCCCCACTACGCCTACAAGCTGGCCTGGCTGGCCGCGCTGCGCGACGTGGTCGGTGAGCTCGCTCCGGCGGGTCCGGTGATGACACTGGGCGACTTCAACATCGCGCCGACCGATGCCGACGTTTGGGACATCGCCGCCTTCGAGGGCGCGACGCATGTCACCGAGGCCGAGCGTGCCGCGCTCGGCGAGCTGCACGGCGCCGGCCTGGTCGATCTGATGCGCGCGAGATGGCCAGCGGAGACGGTCTACACGTACTGGGACTACCGCCAGCTCTGCTTCCCCAAGAACTACGGGATGCGCATCGACCTGGCGCTGGCGACGGCGGATGTGGCCGGCCGCACCCGCGCGGTGTGGGTCGACCGGGCGGCTCGCAAGGGCACCGGCACCAGCGACCACGCCCCGGTCGTCGTCGACCTGGACGAGGCGCCCGACGGGGACGTCGGGCCGATGGTCCCGCCGCCCTCGGCACGCGGGTCGTCCTCTCGCGGCTCGTCATCCCGCGCGGGAGGCAGCCGACGCCCGGGTGCGTCCTGACCGGCCGCGCAACCACCTGACCTGACACCACCACGTCGAAGCACTACAACGTGACATCCTCCCTGGCCCGAAGGCCAGGGATTCCTACCCTCGCGGGCGAGTTTTCCCGCTTCATCAGCTGCCGCCACGCGCGGCACCTCGCACGGCGGCGCGTGGCCCCGGCCGGCCGGGGCCACCGGCCGACCGGGCACGCTCGCGGATCGGTCAGGAAGCGGCGTGCTCGTCGCCGTGCGCGGCCTCGGCGCCCGCTCCAGCGTCGTCCCGCACGGTCGGGAGCGCCCCGACAACCGCCGCCGCGGCCACCGGGATCCGGGTGCTACGCGGCGCGGCCGCCGCGCCGGCGAGCCGGACGGTCAGCACACCGCGGTCGTAACGCGCGCTGATCGCCGTCGCGTCCACGTTCTCCGGCAGCGCGAACTCCCGACGGAACGAGCCGTGCCAGCGCTCCCGGTGGACCCGACCGTTCACGGTCTCCTCCTCCTCGGAGGAACGCTCACCGCGGACGACCAGCGCCCCGCGGTCGATCTCCACCATCACGTCCTTCTCGACGTCGACGCCCGGCAGCTCCAGGTTGATCAGAACATCGTCACCGTCAACCAGGACGTCGGCCGACGGCACGACGTTCTGCGGCCGGGCGACGACGCCCTGCGGCCGGGGCACGGCGCGCAGCGGACGGACAGCACGGTCCCGCGAGCCCCAGGAGCGCCGGACGATCTCGTTGAACTCACGGTCCATGCGCTCGAACGCGGCAAACGGGTCCCACAGGTAGGTGCTCATTGTCGTGTGACTCCCCTCCGGGCGGGACCTCTGGTGAAGCCTCGCGTTGTCAGGCCCTCCGGCCCGCCCTGACACGTTCCTGAGTCTAGGTGGCTCAACCTTACGAACGCAAGTGCGCTCAGGAACCTGCATACCGATGGTGACGGAAACCATCCCATCATTCGCTCTGTCCTGTCGAACGTTGGTCCTCCGACCGGAATCCCCGATCCGGGCGCAAACTTCGGGACCGCACCCGACCGGCACACCCACCCCCGCCCGCGCGCTGCGTCTGCGCGCCTGCGACAGCGCCGGTGTCACGGGAGCCCCGGCTTCCGTGACGCCGGAGCGGGCACACCGCGGTCAACGGCGTTACGGCGCGGACGAGCGGCAAACCTCACGGCACGGTGAGAAAAGCCACGTAGGGCCATCCGGCCGATCGCGGCGGGCACCGCCGCCGGGTACGCGAACGGCCCCAGAACCCGTCATACGCTGGGGTTCTGGGGCCGTCGACACCGTCTGGACGGGCTCCCGCCGGAGAAGTGGGCGCCGCCCCGAAGGTGCTAGCGCGGATCCGTCGCGTAGTTCACCGTGACGTCGGTGAAGCCGAGCGCGCCGAGCAGGCCACGCAACATGGCCGTCGTGTTCGTCTTCGCGAGCTCGATCACCTGACCGTCCGTCTGAGCCGCCTCACCGATCTTCGCCGAGGCGACCTTGTAGAGCTCCGAGTCGTTGCTCTGACCGCCGAAGAGGCCACCGACCCGGTCGAGCGCACCCCGCTGGCGGGCCACCACATAGCTCTTGTCGAGATCGAGGTGTGGCTCCGACAGTGTGGGCGCGGGCAGGCTGATGGTCACGGCCCGCCGGTCCGCGGAGACGACGACGGCGTCCTCACCGAGCGCGCCGAAGTCGACGACGGCGTCGACACTGCCGACTCCGACGAACAGGGTGCGTTCACCGCGCAGCGCCGACGGGATCCAGCGGCTGTCGTCCTCGAGGTCGACCACGACCTCCAGGTGGGCGCTCCCGGCGTGGTACTCGCTGAGGTCCTCGAGCGACCGCAGCACCGCCGGTGAGCTGCGGTCGATGGTGCGCTCCGCGAACGGGTTGGGGATCGAGGGCCGCCAGCCGGTGACAGCGGCGGCTCCCGCCAGCACGAGCACGGCCAGCACGACGTAGGCGATCAGACGTACGGGGCTGAACCGGAACCGCGGCCGCCGTGGACCACGCAGGCGCCGCGTGGCTCCAGGTTCCTCCCGCGAGCCGGAACCACCCTCGTCGGGGGCGGCTGTTCCCTGCAGGAGGGAACCGGACTCATCAGTCATGGTGGGACATGTACCCGGCGAAGATCTCGTAACGCCTCAACACCACGATCGCTCAACCGACAGTGCGAAATGACCGTTATGCCCCACCTAGGTCCCCGTGACGCGAAGGCGGAGACGGCGGCGGAGGTTTGCGGTGCACCAGACCGTCCAGCCGCCGTCCCCGGCCGGCTCAGCGGGTGGTGCGGGCGATGACGATCGCTGTGCGGTCATCGCTCGGACGTCCCGGAGCATGCCTGCGCACGACCTCGAAGACGTCGTCCAACAGCTCGGCCGGGCCGCGGTCCGCGAGCCGCACCAACTCGGCGACCAGCCTGTCCAGACCGAACTGGTGGTTCGCGCCGTCGCGGGCCTCCACCAGGCCGTCGGTGTAGACGAACAGGACGTCGCCGGGTTCCAGCCACAGGGTCTCGGTGCGCCAGGCGCCGCCCGAGGCGACCAGGCTCGACATCATGGGGCCGGTCGCACCAAGGCGGGTCACCTCGGCGCGGCTGCGGAGCTCCGGAAGGCGCTCCGTACCCATGCCCACACCGTCACCATCGGCCACCCCGCCTGCCGCGGGCGCCTTGGTGCCGGTCCCGACGGCCTGGGTGACCGGCGACAGGCCGCTCTTCTCTACGTCTTCGCCTGCCACTCTCACGGCGCCGCCGGCCGCGGGTACGGGTGCGGGTGCGGGTCTCTGATCGCCTCCGGTCGACCCGGTCTCGTTCCCGGGCCGCCGCTCCCCCGGCCGCGCGATGGGCCCCGACTCGAGCCCGGTCGCCGCTGTCCTCGGACCATCCGGGACTCTCGTCCGCCGCAGCAGCAGCGCGTCCGGATGGCCCGCGTTCGCGATCCGGACCTCCCCGGTCGCGGGGTCCACCACCGCGACGATCGCGGTGGCGAACATCTCGTCGGTCTCCCCGAGGCTGTTCACGACCCATTCGATCGCCGGGCCGGGATCGGCGCCCCGGGCGAGCGCGGCGTCGAGCAGCTGCTTGAGACGCAACGCGAAGACACCGGCTACCGCACCATGGCCGGAGACGTCGCCGACGACGATCCCGAGCCGGCCGTCGGCGAGCTCGAAGGAGTCGTACCAGTCACCGGCGAGCTCGCCACGGGCGGGATCGACCCGCCCCCGCAGCAGCAGCCCGGGCGCGTGCAGAACAGACGGGGTGAGCGCGTCCCGCAGCGCGATCACCGCCGGGCCCTCCTGCGCCAGTGCCTCCCACGAACGCTCGTTCTGCCGCACCAGCTGGACGAGCTGCGCGCGCATGGCGTCGATGTTGCCCGCGAGTTCCACGATCTCCGACGGCCCGACCTCCGGGATCCGCGTGTCGTAGCGGCCGGCGGCGACGGCGTTCACCGCCCGGCGCAGCGCGTCGATGGGCCGCAGCAGCCACCTGCGCAGCACATTGAGCACGGTGAGGACGACGCCGAGAATGACGATCGCGGCGGTCCCCAGGGAGCTGAGAAGCAGTACGGCGGAGCTCTCCACCCGCCCGGACGCCGCCGTCTGCTCGGTGTCGATCGCCGTACCGAGGTTCGCCACGCTGGTCTGCAGCTCGCTGAACCGCACCCGGCCGCTGACCGTCTCGATCTCCCGAGCGCGCTGGAGGTCGCCCGCCTTCGTGGCGGCGACCTCGGGCTCGGCGACCTCGCTGCGCCAGGCCTGGTAGGCCGACTCGACGGCGACGGTTCCCTCTATCAGGTCCGGAAAGTCCGCGAGCAGCAGCTGCAGGCGGTTCATCTGGCGGGGGATGGTGAGGTCGGCCCGGGTGTAACGCTCGAGCAGGGACTCCTGCCCGGTGATCACGTACCCGCGGACCGCGCTCTCCTGGGCGACGAAGTCAGCGAGCAGAAGAGCGGTGGTCGTCGCCGCGGGGTCGAGGCGCTCCCCCCGCTCGGCCGCGGCGTCGCTGGCGCGCAGCGCGGCGAAGACCGCGAGTGAGAGCATGACGACGACGGCGACCGTGGAGATCACGACGAGCACACGGATACCGCTCCGCAGACTCGCCGACCCAGCCACTCGTCTCCTTCCGGTCGCGCGCCCGCGCCTCACGGCGTTCGGTGGACGACCCATCGCCCCACGAACGAGGACCGTCACCCCGCAACCGCCGACAGGCGATCACGACGTATGCTCCTGGCGGGCACTGGGCGTCCAACGGACACGTGGCCCTCCCTGGGCATTGTCGTCCAGGTGCGATGGCGCCCATTCAGGGGCTGGGTGCGCGGCCCTCAGTCCGGCGGCGAGCTCAGTCCGGTGGCGAGCTCAGTCCGGCGGCGAGGCGGAAGCGGCCGGCGGCTGGGCGCGCGTGGCCGATGGCTGCGTGGCGGTGACCGATGGTCGCGTCGCAGCGGCCGGCGGTCGGGTGGCCGCTGCTGGTTGCCGGGCGAAAGTGGCCGACACCGGCTGTGGGGCGGCATCCCGGTGTTCTGACCACGGCCGTACCCGCGGAGGACGTGGACCGCTGCGGTAGGTGTGGAGCCGGAAACCCCATCCGATGAGGACGGCCAGCGCCGCACCGAGAACGGGCCCACCAAGCTCCCGCCGGATCGGATGCGCGGTAAGCCCACCGTCCCCCAGCAACGCCCGCCCCACCGCGGCCCCCACCAGCGCCCCGAGAATCCCGAGGACGGCCACGGTCCGCAGAGCAAGCGGCCGGGAGCCCGGGAGAACCGCGCGAGCCGCGACGGAGACCGGTAGCCCCACCGCGATCGAGGTCAACACGAACCAGAGCATCGACCGCCCCCCACCGACAAGAACTCCACTACGGAGCGTGACCCATCGTGGGCCGAGGTCGCGCTGAGATACCCGGCGACGCTGCCCGAAAACCAGCCGCCGCGCAGCCGCCCGATGATGCACCGCCGATCCGGTGGTGCCGTCACGCGCCGACACCATGCCTGGCCGCCGGCAAACAATGCGCTGACGAAAAGTCACCGGAACCGATCCGTCGAAACCGATCGCCAAACCTGTTTTCCCAGGGTTTGACCGCCCGCTTCCCGCGACTATGTCCGGGTTCGCGCGGGAAATGACGTGACGCAGGTCAAACCCGTCACACGCTCAACAGGACACCGCCTGGAACGTTCGGCTACCGTGCGTTCGTTCGACGATTCGAGAAAGGAAAGCAGCGCCCCACGTATTCGGTGGAAGGCGCCTTCGCGTTCCACCTTCCATCGGCCCGCAGTGCGGGCGCACCCCCACGCCCCGCCCGGGCACCTCGCGCATCGCGCGACGGCGTTACAAGCCCCCGGCGGCAGGCGCCATCCGACATCCACTTCCAGCCGCGCCAAGGAGGTCAGTCCGACGATGCCGACCACCTCACCCGCAACGCCATGACGCGAGACATGCCCGCGGAGCCGGTGTTGTACCGGCCCGTCACGCCTGGTCCGACGCCGGGCACCATCACGCCCGATGCGCCTGCCACACCCGGGGCGTCCGCAGCACGGAGGGTGCCTGCCGCACCCGGCATGCCTGCCGCACCGCGGATACCTGCCGGGATGCCTGCCGCGCCCGGCGTGCCTGCCGTGCCCGGCGTGCCTGCCGTGCCCGGGGTATCCAGTGCGTCCGACACTCGCGTCATGCCCGCCGACGCGGCGGTGTGGACCCGCGGCCTGACCAAGGAGTACGGGCCGCGGCGGGTCGTCGACCACCTCGACCTGTTCGTCCCGGCCGGCGCCCTGTCCGGATTCGTCGGGCCGAACGGCGCCGGCAAGTCGACGACGCTGCGCATGCTTCTGGGGCTGGTCCGCCCGAGCGCGGGCGAGGCCTTCGTCCTCGGCGAGCCGGTGACCTCGCCCGAGGGCTACCTCGACCGCACCGGCGCGATGATCGAGGGCCCGACGTTCCACCCTGGCCTGTCCGGCCGGCGCAACCTCGAGCAGCTCGCGCTGCTGCGCGGTGTCGGGCGCGGCAGCGGCCTCGGGCATCGGCGACGCGCCCGGCGCGAGCGGATCGACGAGGTGCTCGTACAGGTCGGGCTCGCCGGCCGGGCTGACGACCGCTTCGGCACCTACTCGCTGGGCATGAAACAGCGGCTCGGTATCGCCGCGGCCCTTCTCCCCCGCCCGAAGCTGTTGATTCTGGACGAACCGACAAACGGGCTGGACCCCGCCGGAATCCGGGAGATCCGCACCCTGCTGCGGGATCTCGCCGGCACCGGAATGACCATCTTCGTCTCGAGCCACCTGCTTTCCGAGGTCGAGCAGATCTGCGACCACCTGGTGATGATCCGCAGTGGTCGCATGCTCTTCCAGGGGCATGTCGCCGATCTGCTGGCAGCCGAGGACCCGCGCATCCTCATGGTGCCCGAACGTGACGATGACGCCGAGCGCCTCGCCGCGGTCCTGGGCTCCGCCGGTCTGCGCACCGAGATCGAGATGGCCGGCGAGGCCCGCTCCCTGCCGACGTTGGTCGAACGACATCCGGTGGTGGTGGCGCACGCGCCCGACGGTCTGGCCGCGGGCATCAACCGGCTGGCCATGCGCGCCGGGATCACGCTGCGCTCGATCCGGACGCATCGCCCGAACCTTGAGGAGACGTTCCTGCGGGCCACCGGCGACGTAGACGGAGATCTCACCATGCGAGGAGGCGCCACGTGATCAGTTCCTTTCGATCGGAATGGGTACCGCTGCTGCGTCCGCGCTTCCTGTTCGGCACGGTGAGCGCGGTGGCCGCCGTCGCCGCGCTGGGTGCGATGCTGACGATCTTCTCCGCGGGCAGCACCGACTTCGACGGCGATCCGGTGACGGTCGCGATGCTGGCCGCGCCGTCGGGGATCAGCGAGGGCCTGGAGGCGGTGACCATCCTGCTGGGGGTCGTCGCACTGTCGGTGACCGCTGCGACGCTCGCCGGCGAGTACTCCCGCGGCACGCTGCGCAACCAGCTCGTCGCACAGCCCCACCGGCTGCGCCTGCTCGCCGGCAAGGTGTTGGCGCTTGCCGTCTTCGTGGTGGGGGTGGTCCTCGCGGCGGCCGTCGTCGCGGTGGCGCTCTCGTTCGCGCTGGCGCCGGTGAAGGGCATCCCGACCGATCAGTGGGCGTCCCTGTCCGGTCTGGCCGCGCTGGGGAAGAGCCTGGTCAACGTGTCGCTCGGGTCGCTGGGGTATGCCGTCGTCGGTGCGCTGGCCGCGGTGGTGCTGCGCTCACCGGCCGCCGCGATCGCGGTCGGACTGGCCTACGCGCTGCCGGTGGAGATGCTGGTGTCACGGATCTACAGCCCGGCCGCGGGCTGGCTCCCGATGCACCTGATGGAGATCTTCTCCGTCGGCGGCACCGGCTACGCGACGCCCTACCTGCAGGCCGGCGTTCGGGTCGGCGTCTTCTGCGCGGTGGCCGCGCTGCTCACGGCCCTGATGTTCCGCCGCCGCGACGTCACCGCCTAGTCCCGTCGGAAGCCCGAGGGCCTGGCGCCTGGCACCGGCCTGACCTGGCCTGGGACCCGGATCGGCGCTGGCGGCCGGACCGGCCTGGGGTCCTGACGGCGGCGGCGTGCCCGCGGTTCAGCCTTCGAGCAGGAAGTCCAGGTTCAGGCCCAGCAGCCACTGGTCGAGCTTGAACGGCGGATAGGGCCAGCGGATGCCGTCGAGAACCATCTGGTTCACCGGCAGCCACAGCGTCCGCCGCTGTGCGTCGACCGCTCCGCGCCGCAGCCCGACGTAGCGGGTTGACGGGCCACGCAGCCGGTCGAGCCCCACATCGACGGGGTCGAGCGTGCGGAACGTCATGCGGCTTCCGCTGCCGGCGGGACGTACCGCCGTCACCAAACCGTCCAGCCCACCCAGCAGGACGGCTCCGGTGACCGGATCGATCGTCAGGCTGCGCACCAGGCCGCCGCGGTCGGTGCCGGAAACGAGGAAGTCGGCCGGATTGTCGCGGCCCCAGCTGTCCACCGGCCAGTTGCCGGTGGCCGGGGTCCGGCTGACCAGGCCGCGCTCCCGGCCGATCCTGGGGTAGACGGCGAGCTTGTCCGCGCGCAGCCCGTCGGCCTTCGTGCGGGCCACGTAGAGGGTGCCGTCCGCGCCGAACGCGGCGGTCTCCATCCGGGATCCGTCCTGCACGGCCCGCACGGCCGTGCTGCGGGGCGTGATCCGTCCGGTGGAGGCCTGGTAGGAGAACTCCTGGATCGGGAAGGGCTGCGTGCGGTGGTTCGTGTCCCGCACATCGCAGATCAGGACGAACCGCTCGTCATCGGGCTCACTGGTCGGATCGGCGGCGACCTCGCGCGGGTTGATCACCAGCTCCACCCCGAGCGGCCGGACCTGCGGGTACTGCCAGAACGCCCGGACCCTGCCGTCCAGGTCGAGCACCAGCAGCGCGCCGTTGTCGGTGCCGCCCTTCCCGGTGCCCAGGTACTGGGCGACCACCAGGTGGCCGCTGCGAGGCAGCCGGGCGATGGATGTCATCCCGCGCGCCGAGCGCGGCTGCCCGTTCGCTCCGGCGGGGAAGGCGGTGGCCGCGACCCAGGGCTCCGTGCTGCCCGCCAGCGCGTCGCCGGTGCGGGACAGATCGGGCTCGTAGCCCCAGGCCCCGTCCGCGCCGCCGCGGCGCAGCTGCCCGAACGCGGGTAGCTGGCCGTAGGTGCGGACATCCCAGAAGTAGTAGGGCATCAGTGAGACGAAGACGGCGCGCTCGCCCTGCTCGCCCGCCGGGGCGGGCACGACGACGACGTCCGAGACGTCACCGCCGCCGATACCGGAGAACAACGGGTCGGCGTGTGGCTCGGTCTGCCGCCCGGTGGATGACGGGATGACCATCCGCGTGAAGCGGCGCGTTCCCGGTTCGAACAGGCCCAGCTCCATGCCGGTGCCGGTGAGCTTCGACTGGTCATCGGTGAACGGAGTGGTGCTGATCAGGACCGTCCCGTCGGCGGCCACCGCCGACATGAAGGCCGCCTGGCCCGGCCCGAAGCCCCAACCGGGAATCTCGACCACGCCGATCCGGGACGAGGCGTCCAGCCCGCCGAAACTTCCCGGCGCCCCGAAGATCGTCAACATGCCCGGGGGAAGCTTCGACGCCGAGGTCGGCTCGGGCGTTGATCCGTCCGCGCCCGTGGGCAGATCCGGATCAGCCGGCCACCACTGCCCGCCGTCGGAACCGCCTCCGGTGAGCCGCCACGCGGCCGCTCCACCCGCGGCGAGCGCACCGAGCCCGGCCGCTCCCGTGAGCAGACCGCGCCGTGTGAGGGAGCGACTGCCAGACCCGTCAGAACCGGCGGGCTCGCCCGGCCCGGCCGGACCGTCCGAGGCTCCCGGCCCGCCATCCGCGCCTGAGCTGTCGGGCGCTCCGGAACCGCCAGGCCCGCCGGCATGACCGCGCGGCTCTGGCCGGCGGCCGCCGGAGCCCGCCGGGCGGCCGGTCTGATCCGGCGGCGGCCCACCCCAGGTCCGCGGTGGGCGATGGGACGCCGAACCCTGGTGAGCCCACGGCCGGGCGGGCGGGTGGGACGGACCGCCCGGGCCCAGGATCTTCGTCGCGTCCGGGTCGATGTTCGCGGGGTCGGGCATCAGACCTGGCCCGTCACGGGCAGCTGGGCGCGGTCGGGCCCACGACTGGTCAAGGCCACATGCACTCCGTTCGGACGGCCCTCCACGGCAGCGCCGGGCCGCCATTCGGATCCGGCCGCGACCAGCAGGGAAGGTCGGTGCGAGGGTCGATCAGATCTGACTCTGGTACCGCGTGCCCAGTTACGCCGCGGATATTAATGAACAGGAAGGTCCGTCAGTAGACGTGCGGCATCGGAGCCGCGCAAGAGCCAGCGTTGGACCCGGTACGTCGCCTGCAGGCGCACCGCCAGCACGGACGTGGCAGGGCGCACGATGACTGCGCGGGGAGGCATCGGGGTACCGGGGCCGGTGAGCTGCGAACTTCAACTACGCGAACCAGCTTTCGCGTCGTTGGAATCCTCCGCGTTCACTCACGCGGAGGATGACGTCAACAGGCACCGGCGGACCGTACCTCCCCAGCCCCGGGATCAGGCTGAATCCGACCCGATCCCGGGCCGAGCGAACGCTCCACCGCCGTGCCTGACAACCGGACCGGCGACACCCGACGGGATACGGATGCGGCCGCGGCGCGGGCATCGGCGCGGTGCACGAGGTGCACCAGCACGCCCGCCGCGAAGGCCGTGACGGCCTGACAGCCGAGCATCGCCAACGCGGTGCGCCTCGCGTCACCGTCCGCCACCCCGATCGCTCCCGCGGTGACGCCGGCGCAGACCCAGAGAACCAGGACCACCCGCCGCTGCGCGGACCCCAGCAGGTAGGTGGCGAACATCAGAGTCAGCGCGAGGAAGGTCATGCCGAGCGCGAGGATCGACAGCGAGGAGGCGCCCCCGGTGAGGTCCTCGCCGAACACGAGCGACAGCAGGGGCTTCGCCGCGACCGCGCCGATGGCGGCGAGCGCGAGGCCTGGTGCCACGACGAGCCCGCACGCCACGGTGAGCGCGGCGGTGGCGCCGCGGCCCTCGGCCCGGCGCCGGGCCGCCTCGGGCAGGAGGAAGTTCGCCACCGCGAGGCCGATGAACACTGGCACCTTGCAGGCGGTGGCGATCGCCGCGTAGGCGCCGGCGCCGTCGTGGTCCAGCCAGCCGACGATGACGACGTCCATGTTCTGCAGCAGGGCCAGCGGTACCAGCGCACCGAGCGCCACCCAGGTGCTGGCCAGCAGCCCCGGCCGCCGGAGGATCTGAGCCTCCGGGATCGCGAGCGGGCCGGTGGCGGCGAGCGACGCCGACCGGGCGGCCCGCTGCGAGGCCGCCACCACGGCCCGTGGCACCTTCGCCAGGCCCTTGCGGGCATGGTCGGTGCCCAGCGCGACGCCCAGCACCAGCCCGAGCCCGGCCCCGTTCACCCCGAGGCCGGCGACGACGAACACGACGACCAGACCGACCCGGGCCGCTGCCTCGGCAACGAAGTTGCCCGCGAGGCGGCGGTAGGCACCCCGCGCCTGGAGCACCCCGCGCTCCACGCACAGAAGCGTCCACACCGCGGCCCCGATGACGGCCTCGGCGACGGCCAACGGATGCGCGTAGGACAACAGCAGGGCCGCCGGCCGGCAGATCAGCAGAGCCACCACCGTGGCGACGAAGACACCGAACAGGCACTGGCGGCGCAGGTCACGGATCCAGCCCCACTGATCGCGCCGGCTGTCACCGTAGGCGGCCGTCTCCTTCTGCACGACCGCGATGAGAAGCGCGTTGCCGACCACCGAGAGCACCATGAAGATGCTCACCTGGACGACCACCGCACCATAGGCTGCCGGGTCGAGAACCCGCGCGAGCACCAGGTTCATCAGCAGGTTGATGCCGTTGGCGAACGCACCGGCGACCGCGAGGGCCGCGGGGCCGGCAATCAACCCGGCGATGGTCGCCCGAGCACGCGTCACCATGGGTCGCTCCCTGGTCCCGGTCGGCGTCGGCCGCCCGGCTCCCCTGCACCGGACGTGAGGCGGATCACTGGTCATGATGACAGGAAATGCCGCAATAGTACGGCCCTGACGCCACCAACGGTATAAAGCGGCACCTGGAAGCGGTATCAGCAGCCGGGCGGGAGGCGACCGCCGCGAACGTCGCCGGCCCGACCAGGGGGCCCGACCACCCGGTGCCGCCGCCACGGATGCGGCGCGCTGTGAGTAACTTCTCGGCCGAGGACGTACCGGACGCACCGGGCGTCCGGTACGTGCGGGCGTGCGGGCAGGGCGCGCCGGACAGGACGACGGGAGCGATCTGGTGACGACAGCTGCACCGCGGCCCACCCAGGCACTGGCAGGCCGGCACCTGGTCTTCCTCAACTGGCGGGACAGCGTGCACCCGCAGGCCGGCGGGGCCGAGCTGTTCTGCCACTCGATCGCCGAGCGGTTCGCCGCGGCCGGTGTCCGCGTCACCCTGCTCACGTCCCGCCCGCCGGGTGCCGCGGCGCACAGCATGGTCGACGGCGTCGCCGTGCGCCGAGGCGGTGGCACCTTCGGGGTGTACCCGTCGGTCCTGGCGCGGCTGGCGCGGATGGCCCACTCCGACGATGGCGTCGACGCCGTCGTCGACTGCCAGAACGGGATCCCCTTCTTCAGCCCCCTGGTGCTCCCCGCCCGCATCCCGGTGGTGCAGGTCCTGCACCACGTCCACCAGAAGCAGTTCCCGCTGTACTTTCCGGGCCCGGTCGCCCGGGTCGGACAGCTCCTGGAGGCCCCGGGCAGCCGGTGGGTCTACCGGCGCCGGCCGGTGGCCGTGGTCTCTCCGTCCACCCGGGACGAGGCCCGCGGCGTGCTGGCCCTGCCCGGCGCCCGGTTCCTCGTCCCCAACGGCGTCACCGTGCCGGGCGGCGTCACCGGCGCTGACGGCGCTGACGGCGCTGACGGCGCTGACGGCGTGACCCGTGCTGACGGCGTCACCGGCGCTGACAGTCTGACCGGACCCGAGCACGCGGATGATCTCGCCCGGCGGGCGGCCGGGCCGACCATCGTGTGCGTCGGGCGGCTCGTCCCGCACAAGCGCCTGCACCTGCTGATCGAGGCTCTCCCCGCGCTGCTGCGCACCCACCCGGACCTGTCCGTGCACATCGTCGGCGACGGGCCGGACCGCGCCCGCCTCGCCGACCTCGCGGCCCGACTGATGATCACTCAGGGCGACGGCGCCTCGGACGCGACCCTGCGCTGGCACGGATTCGCCCCCGCCGAGGTGCGCGACGCCGTGCTCGCCTCCGCCTGGCTGACGGTGAACCCGTCCCACGGCGAGGGCTGGGGCCTGTCGGTGCTGGAGGCGAACGGACTGGGCGTGCCCGCCGTCGCCTTCCGGGTCCCGGGGCTGCGCGACTCCGTCCGCGACGGGGTCACCGGCTGGCTGGTGGACGAACCGGCGCGGCTCGGCGAAACCATCTCGGCCGCGCTGACCCGTCTCGCCGACCCCGCGCAGGCGAGGACCGTGCGCGCCGCGGCCCGCGCCTGGGCGGACGGCTTCAGCTGGGACACCAGCGCCGACCTGCTGGCCGGGATCATCGCCTCCGAGCTCGACCGCCTCGGCAACGCCAGGTCGGCGGCGCCCGCCGGGCCGGGCGAGCCGCCCACCAGGACCCGCGGCCGGCGGCTCACCGGCGGGCCGCGCCCAGCCCACCGGGCGCCGGGCATCGGGCACCGGCCCGCCCGCGACCGGCGGCGCCCCGACGACCAGCTGACCCTGGTCGAGTTCGACCTGGCAGCCAGCGCCGACCTGCCCGTGCTGCGACGGACCGACCTGCTGTTCGAGCTGACCCCGCGGAGCGAGCCCGGCAGCGACACCGCAACCGGCACAGCGACCGAAACGGCAACCGACGACGGGCGGACGCGACGTTTCGCCGCGCTCTTCTACGGTGCCGACAACACCGGCGCCCGGACGGCGCTGGCCCGCCGCGGGCTGCGCCCGGCCAGCCGCCCGCGCCCGGCCACCGGCGAGGATCTCCTGGTCGCGGCCGCGCACCCCTACACACGCGACTGACCGCGGACCCGGTCGAGGTGGCCACGCCGGAGGTCAGAAGCACGCTGGAGCGCAACGAGTGCGTGCGGCGCTACACCGCGTCCATGCCCAACGACGCGTTCACCCGACTGGTCGACAGGGTCGCCGGGAACGCCAGGTCAGGTGCCTCCTGGGCGGAGGGGCTGCTCTACCACTGGCTGGACGCGGAACGCTCCGACACCAAGCGGACCGTGCTGCTCCAGGAAATGGTCCGCAGCTCCTTCCTCGGCTGCCCGTTCGAATGCCTCACCCGGCTGGCCGCCGTCCGTGAGACCAACGTGAGCTCCCGCTCCGCCGAGCTGCTCGTCATGGCCGGCCCGGCCGGAGAACAGGCACTCATCCGCGCCCTTCCGGGGATTCGCGGTGCACCAGCGCCGCGGCGCACGCATTGTCGCCTGATCTCAGAGCACCGAAACCCACCGTTTCGGTCTCGGATGAGACACCTGCCGGCCGGGTGGAAAGCACCCGGCGGAGGGTGCTTTGTCCTACTCTTGGCCGGTGGACCTGTGGTCGGTTGACTCCACCGCCTCGCCGGAAGATCAGAAGTGGCTGGTCGGCCTGGCGACCGTCAACCTGGTCTTCGGGCCGGCCGTCACCGGCCTCGTCCGGCGCCGCTACGGCGACGCTGTGGCGGAGAAGTACCAAACCGTGGCCAGGCGGCTCCTGTTCCTGATGTACCTCGCCTGGATCACCTTGTTCTGGGGCGCCCTGTTCGGGGCCGCCTTCGTCGCCCTCGGGCTCGTCACCGAGGCGTGGATACGCCTGCGGGGCCGTCGACAGAACCACCAGGCGCAGCGGGCGGCGTCATCCTCTTCCTCTTCGGCCGACCTGCCACCCGAAGGTCCCCCGAGGGCTGTGGGGCAACTTGACCCACAGCAGCGATAGCGAGTCACCCGCGCATGCGGTGCAGTCAGCTCCGACGTGAACCCGCGCCGATCGCCTGGCGCTTCCGTCAGTGGGGAGGTCGGCATGAAAGAGCCGGATCGCGACGATGTTGATCGCCGCGCCATTTCCGCCTGCTCCCGACCGCAGCCTTCGGTCGAACGATGAGGCCCCGCGAAAGAGAGAAGCTGCCAGCGTTGGGCCGGAAGCTGGGCACTGCCGCGGACCGGGTCCTGATGATCGTGGCGACAGTGATCTTTGTCGCTCTCGAGCCGTTCGGCGCGATCATCGAGGGCATCGCAATGGCAGCGGTGGCGATATCGGAGAGGAAGCCGGCCGCCACCGTCGGCGACGAACCGGTCGCAGGTCCAGAAGGCATCAGTGGTGCATCAATATCAATAAAAAGGCCGGCGGAGCCGCTCGACAATTCGTAAGAAGTTAGGGTTTCGGTTACCGCAGAGCCTGCTGCAGAATCCTGAGATTCGGTGGATCCTCGCCACCAGCATGGGCTTGGCGGAACCGCGCCAACGAAATGCGAACACGACCCGCACAGCCATCCATCGAGGGCCCCGCGTCGCCACACAGCACGAGCATTTCACCTCAAGCACGACAAAATGGGCAGAGATTCACCTGGCAACCCGCAAGAAGTAAGGATTTTGGTCGTTGGAACGACCAAAATCGTTCATTCTTGCGACTCGCCAAACAAGGCTACCGGGCGCCGTCCAGAAAGGCGCGGACGAGCGCCGCGGGCATCGGGTCACCCAGGGGCAGGTGCCGGACCAGGAGCCGGAAGTAGAGCGGGCCGAACAGCTGGTCCAGGGCGATCTGGATGTCGAGGTCGGGCCGTAGCTCGCCGCGGTCGACCGCGCCCTGGATCAGGATGGTGCCGGCATCCCGGCGGGGCTTGATCCACAGCGCGCGCAGCTGGTCCGCGAGCACCGCGTCGGTCTGGGCCGCACCGATCAGCTCGGCCATGATCGCACCGGCGCGGCCACGGAAGGCGTCCACCATCAGGGTGATCTGCGCGGTCAGGTCGCGGGCGAGATCACCGGAGTCGAACATGCCCATCTCTGGCCGGTAGCGGTGGAAGTAGGCGTCCACCGCCACGGCACCCCGGCTGGGCCACCACTTGTAGATCGTTACCTTGCTGACCCCGGCGCGGGCCGCGATCGCCTCCATCGTCGCCGCAGCGAGGCCGCCCTCGATCAGCAGATCCGCGGCGGCGTCGAGAATCGCCAGCCGGGCCCGTTCACTGCGCGGCCGGCCGGGCCCAGACCGACCAGGCCCAGACCGCCCCGCCCCGGTCTGGTCCAACCCGGGACGGCCCGACCCGGGACCGACGGGTACCACCGGGTCACCCTGAGGCGCAGGTGTACCGCGCGCTGAGGCTGACCCGTCGCCCGCCGGGCGGGCGACGGACAGATCGTCGGTCACATCCGCAGCCTATTTCATGTACGCGGCGTTCAGCTATAAGCTTTCATGAACACAGCGTTCACTATCAAAGGTTGATCATGGTCGAGTCGACCGCGTCCTTCCACGAGGTCCGCGCGGACCCCCAGCGCCTACGCGTCGTGGCACTGTTCCTGGCCATGGCCTGCGGGCTGACCGTCGCGAACATCTACTACTCGCAGCCGATCCTCGCCGAACTGGCTGGCGCGTTCGATGCCAGCCAGGGCACCACCGCACTCATCGTGACGATCACCCAGATCGGCTACGCGCTGGGTCTGCTGCTGATCGTCCCGCTCGGCGACCTGCTGGCGAACCGGCGCCTCGCCGTCTGCCTGGTCAGTGGCACCGCGGTCGCACTGGTGGCGGCGGCCGCGGCCCCGTCGCTGCCCGTCTTCATGGCGGCGGCGCTGGTGATCGGGTCGACGTCCACGGTCGCGCAGGTGCTGGTGCCGTTCGCGGCCCATCTGGCCCCTGCGGGCCGGGAAGGCAGGGTCGTCGGTCAGGTCATGAGCGGGCTGCTGCTCGGGATCCTGCTGGCCCGGACCACCTCAAGCCTGATCGCCGCCGCACTGTCCTGGCGGTGGGTCTACGGAATCTCCGCGGCGCTGATGGTGGCGGTGGCCGTCACCGCGCTACGGGTGCTGCCGGAGCGCCGGCCCGCGCCCGGCCCGCGGTACCCGGCGCTCATCGCCTCACTGGTCGAGCTGGTGCGCCACGAGCCCGTCCTGCGCCGGCGGGCCTTCTACCAGACGCTGATGTTCGGCGCGTTCAGCGCCTTCTGGACGTCCATCGCCTACGACCTGCACGAGCGCCACGGCTTGGGCCAGGTCGCGATCGGTGTTTTCGCCCTCGTCGGGGCCGGCGGCGCGGCCGCGGCACCGATCGCGGGGCGGCTGGGCGACCTCGGCCGGACCCGGCTGGGAACCGGCGCCGGCCTGCTGCTCGCCGCCGGCGCGATGCTGCTCGCCCTGGTCGCCGAGAGCTCGGTGATCGCGCTGGCCGCGGCCGGCCTCCTGCTCGACTTCGGCGTGCAGGCGACGCAGGTCCTCGGGCAGCGCGAGATCTACACGACCCGGCCCGAGTCCCGCGCCCGGATGAACGCGGTGTACCTGGCCACGATGTTCGCGGGCGGGGCGATCGGCTCCGCGCTGTCCGGTGCGATCTACGACACGCACGGCTGGTCCGGAGTGGCGATCTTCGCCGGGATTCTGCCGCTTATCGGGTTCGCCCACTGGCTTCGTACGCCCACCGGCCGCGTGGCAACGATCGCAGCGTAGACGGAGCGCCGCCGGGAGGCGAAGATGATCCGCCGGGCGTTCACCGGTGACGACGGAGCCGGAGCGATCAGGCCGCACACCCTGCGGCGACGGCGGACTCCTCAGTAGTGGATGACCGGCTCGCGGCCCAGCAGCTCGTCGTAGCCGTGGGGAAGCTGCCCGGCGACGTCCTCGAACTCGTTGGGGCTGATCGACGTCTTCAGCGCCGCGACCACGGCACGGGCATGCTGGCGGGCATGCGCCTTGTCGCAACCGCCGCCTTCCCGCTCGGCGACGCGGCGGTAGAACTCGTCGAGCCCGAAGCGCTCGCCACGGCCGGATGGCGGCAACGCCGCGGCGAACGCGGGCGGTAGCTGGGAGGCGAGATCCTTGGTCTCGCCGCCGGACAGCCGCTCGCCGAGCACCCCCAGCGTGGCCCGGATGGCGGTCTCGGCGTGCTCGACGCTGTCCATCCGGCCGGTCTCACGGACCGTCGAGACGAGTTCATCGCGCTTCATCAGCTTCGCCCCTCTTCGTGCGCTCTTCGCCGCTTCGCCGCTTCCCGCCCGCCCGCTCCCCTGGTCGCCCCGCGAACCGACCATGGGAGGCAGACCGGCGGACCGTGGGCGACATCGCCCACGTCGACAGCTTGCCCACTACGGGAAGAATCACGCGGAACGCTTAACGTGACCGCAGATGATCAGAGGAGAAGATCCGTCGAGGGTCGGAGATCCCTCCCCGCGGTAACTCCCGTTTCAGTCGTCGGACCGCCCCCGCGCGTATCGGAAGAGGATGTTGTTGACGAATTTCGCTCCCGACCCGTCGATCACGGCCCGCAGATAACCGTGTTCCGCCTGCCCGCTCATCGCCTTCTGATGCCCGAGCAGATCGAACTCCGCGAGCGGAATCCAACGGCCGTTCACCAGCACCAGGCCCTTGTAGCCGAGGTCGTGGAGGTACTCGAGGGTGGGGGCGGCGGGAGATCGAGCTTCTTCGATCTCGACGAGCAGGTTCGGGCGCCATTTCCGGATGATGCCCTCGGCGCCGCGCAGCGCGGCGAGCTCATGACCCTCGACGTCGATCTTGACAAGCCCGACGTCGTCGAGCTCGAGGCTGTCGAGGCGGAAGGTCTCGACAGTGATGGAACGCCCGCCCGGGAGGGGACCGAGGGACGCCCGCCCCTCGGTGCCACGCCCTCCCTCAGGCAGGGACAGCTTTGCCGTACCTGCCTCGTCGGAGGCCGCCTTGGCGATCACGGTGACATTGGGGGAGGCCACGCGGGCGATGAACGCCGCGAGTTCCGGGTTGGGTTCGACGGTCACCACGGTCTGCGCGATGCGTGAGAGCCAGAAGGTCCACGGGCCGTACCATCCACCGACGTCCACCACCGTCTGACCCGGCGCGACCAGGGACCGGACCTGGCCGAGTACCGGCTCGAACCTGCGGTGAGCCAATGCGATGGCGTCTCCGAAGGCGCGATCGGGAATCAACCCGGCGACGACGCTCGCGACATTCATCTGAGTCGTACCTCTCTGTCATGCCGCCCAGGGAAATCCGGCCACCCACTCGCGCAACGGCCGAGTATCAAGTGACTACCGACCACCGCGACAGCTCGGCGGGATGTTACACCCGGCCACCTCGCCGGCCGGAGGGCCAGGGTATCTGTCGGGCTCTGCCGATGATGACGATCCGCAATGTGGCGACGGTTTTACGGGTGGCTCAGCGTGGCCACCCGAGCCGCTTCAATCACCCGCGGGCGGGCGGCGTATCGCCGGGTAGAGGACCTCAGCCGGGCCCCGGCGGTAGAGCGCGGCGGGCCGGCCTCCGTCGCGGGTGGTCGAGCGGCCCACGGGTTCCAGGAAGCCGCGGGTTCCGGTCACCTTGCGATGGAAGTTGCGCGGGTCGAGCGGGGCACCCCAGACGATCTCGTAGACCCGGCGCAGCTCGGCCACGGTGAACTCGACCGGGCAGAACGCGGTGGCCAGGGTCGTGTACTCCAGCTTCGACCGCGCCCGTTCCAGCCCGTCGGCGAGGATCGCCCCATGATCGAAGGCCAGGCCGGCGCCGTCCACCTCGCCCTCGCCGACCCCGCCCTCGCCGACCCCGCCGCGGGTCACCCGCTCCGCGCCGGCGACGGCGGCCACGGGGACGAACTCCGCCGCCGCCGCATCCGTTCCGGATCGCGGCTCGGGTAGATCGGGCGCGAGGGCGAGGAAGGCGATCGTGACGACTCTCGCCCGCGGGTCACGGTCGACAGCGCCGTAGGCGGCGAGCTGTTCCAGGTGCGCGCCCGGCCACCCGGCCGAACCGACACCCACCACGGCCGGCGCGGACGTGGCCCGAGCGGTGCCGGCGCCCCGTTCGGCCTGCGCGAAACCCCGTTCGGCTGGTGCCGGCTCGTCAAGCCGCAACCCGGTCTCCTCCGCGAGTTCCCGGCGGGCGGCCGCCCCGAGCGTCTCGTCCGGGCGGACGAAGCCACCGGGCAGTGCGAGCGCCCCCGCGAAGGGTTCCAGCGCACGGCGGACGAGCAGCACGCAGAGCTGATCGGCCCGGATCGTGAGGATCACCAGGTCGGCGGTGACCCCGTAGGGGGCGTAGCCGTCCACGGTCAGCTGGTTACCCGCGGGCGGGCTGCAAGGCGTCCCACGCCTGTCCTCGGTCACGCAGCTGACTGTACCGGCAATCTCGTCATATTGACGAGAACTGGTCTGCCTCGTTATCGTCACTTCGACGAGATCGAGCGGCACTCGGGCTGGCCAGCAGCGACACAGACGGCCAGGCCGGCCACGAGCACCGCGAAGACAAGGAGATCCCCATGGCGGACATCAGCCGCGCCCTGTTCCTGCGTCACCTGCGGGGCACCCCGACCGCCTACGTCCGTCACCTGCGCGGCGGGCGGGCCCGGCACGAAGGGGTCGGCCTCACCTTCTGGTACCAGCCGCGCACCGCCGTGATCAGCGAGGTTCCGGTGGACGACCGGGAGCTCCCGCTGCTCTTCCACGCCCGCACGGCCGACTTCCAGGACGTCGCCGTGCAGGCCACCGTCACCTACCGGGTGGCGGAGCCCACGCTGGCCGTCCTCCGCCTCGACTTCGGCATCGACCCGGAGACCGGCGCCTGGCGCACGAACCCGCTGGAGCAGCTCGGCGGCCTGATCGTCGAGACCGCCCAGCAGCACGCCTTCGAACTGCTGGCCCGCACCACGCTGACGAACGCGCTGGTCGACGGAGTGCCGGCCGTCCGGGAACGCATCGCGACCGGGCTCGAGGGCGACCAGCGGCTGGCCGAGACCGGGGTCGCGGTCGTCGGGGTCCGCGTCATCGCGATCCGCCCCGAACCGGAGCTGGAGAAGGCGCTGCGCACGCCCACCCGGGAGCAGGTGCAGACCGAGGCCGACCGGGCGACCTACGGCCGGCGCGCCCGGGCCGTCGAGCAGGAGCGCCGCATCGCCGAGAACGAGATGCAGAACCAGATCGAGCTCGCCCGCCGGGAGGAGGAACTGGTCGCCCAGCGCGGCACCAACGACCGGCGGACCGCGACGGAGAAGGCGGCGGCGGCTCGGATCGCGGTGGAGGCCCAGGCCGAGAACGCCCGCCTCACCGCGGCCGGCGCCGCCGAGGCGACCAGGCTGGCCGCCGCCGCCCGCGCCGAGGAGATCGAGCGGGTCGGAGCCGCGGAGGGCGCCGCGGAACGGGCCCGGGTCGAAGCCCTGCGCGACCTGGACAACCGGGCGGCGATGACGCTGGCCGTGCGTGACCTGGCCGGCAGTCTCCCCGACATCCAGGCACTGACCATCACTCCGGACGTCCTGAGCGAGCTGCTGACCCGGCTCGCCGGTGCGGCCCGGACGGGCGGCGCGACCCACACCGGCGGTGCCTGATGGCCGCGCTCGCCCCGCGGGTCGTCCTGGTCCATCGGCGCACCGAGTACGCCGAGCTGCTAGATCGGCACGGTACCGCCGGGCAGGCCGCGTTCTTCCTGGCCAGCCGGGGGCGGGACCTCGCCGAGGTGCGGGCACGTGACGCCGCGGTGACGGCGGCCCGCCGGGCGGCGATCGCCGCCGTCCCCGCCGACTGGCGCCACGGTGAGGTGGAACGCTCCGATCTCGACCGCTTCCTGTTCGCCCCCGACGACCTGATCGTCTGCGTCGGCCAGGACGGGCTGGTCGCCAACGTGGCCAAGTACCTCGACGGGCAACCGGTCATCGGCATCGACCCGGAACCCGGGCGCAACCCCGGGGTGCTGGCCCGGCACTCGGTCGGCCAGCTCGCGGCCCTGCTCCAGACCACTGCGGCAGGCACGTCAGGCGGGGCTCCGGCCCAGGCCCGGACCCCGTCGGCCCGGACGGTGACCATGGTCGAGGCCAGGTCCGACGACGGCCAGCGGCTGCTCGCCCTCAACGAGATCTATGTCGGCCACGCCTCCCACCAGACCGCCCGCTACGAGCTCGCCGCCCCCGACCACACCGGAGCCGTCCGCTTCGAGCGGCAGGCGTCATCCGGGCTGCTGGTCGGGACGGGAACAGGCTGCGGCGGCTGGTGCCAGTCGGTGTGGCGCCAGCGCGGCAGCCAGCTGGCCCTGCCGCACCCCGAATTCCCCGGTCTGGTCTGGTTCGTGCGGGAAGCCTGGCCGTCACCGACCACCGGCGCCACCATGGTCGAAGGCCTGCTCCCCGCATCGGCCAACATCGAGCTACGCGCCGAGTCCGAACGCCTGGTCGTCTTCGGCGACGGCATCGAATCCGACACGATCACCCTCACCTGGGGCCAGCGGCTGTCGGTCGGCGTCGCCGAGCACCGGCTCCGCCTCCTGTAACACCGGCCTGAGGATCGGGCTGACGTCGGCCCCCTCGGTCCCGTCGGCCCCTGAGCCGACCTGGTGAGGCACGGCGACCGCGTCAGCCTCCCGGAGCGTGAGATCCAGCGCCTGGCGCAGGCTGGCGTTCTCCTCCCGCAGCCGGCGCAGCTCCGTGAGATCCACATGGTCCCGGCGGGGGTCCTGGCTGCGTACCAGCTCGGCCTGGCGCACCCAGCCACGTAACGTCTCCGCGCTCACCCCCAGCTCCGCGGCAACGATCTTGATCGCCTGCCAGCCGGATCGCTGGCCCGGCCGAATGCGGGCGACCCTGGCAACGGCGAGGGCGCGAATTTGCGGTGAATATCTGGTCGGGCGGGCCATGGTCAGGTGGCTCCTACGGCAGATAAAGAAGGACGTCCGCAAACCCGGGTACAGCCCCCCGAGAAATTGGCTGCAGCCTTCGGAACAGCCGGAACAATCACCGGACATTCCTTGGGCATCGGCGGTGCGGGTACACCTGCGCCCGGCCGCCTCGACCACCGCTCGCGCGCCGGCGGGCGAACCGTGGAAGAACCAACAATGCAAGCCACCCCACGCTGGACGCACTTGCCAAACAAAAGCTCCGGTCAAGGACTATGACAGACTTCACGCCTGCTGTCAGCAAGTCGCTTCGAATTCATCGCCTCCCCCGGACACCCGAGCCCCGCATGACGAAAACCCGCAGGTCAGCTGCCACCGCCCCGGGCCAGATCTCACCTGGCGGGAGAGTCGGAAACATCCGCGCCCTGGTCCGAGGAGGGCCAGGGGGCGACAAACCGCTGCCTACGCTAGGGTTCGCCGACAGCCTCCGCCTCGCCCGAGTCGCCGGACACCTCAATGTTTCCACCAGGTAACAGGTCTTTGTGTGTCCCACCTCACAGCGCTTCCGCAGTGTGATCCGAGAGCCGGCCACGCCGGGAAGCAATGCTACGAAGGCCGTGAGCAGCGCCGATCCAGGCCCGGTTTAGACCCAAGCAGCCATCACCTTGGGTGACCAAAATCGACCACGGGCCACCACTCCCCTGACGTTCCGTCACGATCCCCGGAAGCAGGGTTTCTTGAGTGAGTTGCGCAGATCGTTTTCGGGCGTCATTTTTCAGTGATCGCCGTGGCCTCCGTTCCCCTCCGGAGGCCACGGCGATGTCATGCCCGAAAACCTGCGGATCGGAGTTCACGTGCTAAGGGCCTCTCCACCACACCGGCGTAAACCACTCCTACATGTCCTCTGCGTATTGCTGGTCGCCGTTCTCGCGTCCACGGTCACCCAGTTCCTGCCCGCGCTGCGCGCGAGCGCGTCGGCCGCGCCCACGGAGCCCGCGCAGGCCACGCCGACCGGGCCGGCCGAGCGGCCGGACCTCATCTCGGCGCAGCTCGCCGCTCGCGCGGAGAAGCGGCGGATCGAGATCACGAACGACCGGACGGAGACGACGTCCACGTTCGTGAACCCGGACGGCACCATCACCGTCGAGTCCTTCTCCGGCGTGCACCGCATCCGCCGGGGTGACGGCTGGGTCCTGGTCGACACCACCCTCGCCCTCGTCGACGGCAAGGTCACGCCGAAGGCGGCGAAGGCCGACGTCGTGCTCTCCGCGGGTGGCGGCAAGGCCGGCGGCGATGTCGCCCGGCTCGCCGACGCCGGTCGGGAGGTCGCGTTCGCCTGGCCGACCGCGCTGCCCGCACCCGAACTGAAGGGCAACGTCGCCACCTACAAGGCGGTCGCGAAGGACACCGACCTGCAGGTGGAGGTCACCCCGACCGGGTTCGACGTCCAGATCGTCGCGCACACCCCGGCCGCGGCGCAGGCGGCGCTGAACCTGCCGATGCGGCTCAAGGGCGTGACCGCGGAGCGGACCGCCGGCGGTGAGCTGCGGCTGTCCGGCGGCGGGAAACTCGCCGCGCGCTCCCCGACCCCGCTGATGTGGGACGCCCACGTCGACGAGAAGACAGGCCTGCCCGACCGTACCCGCACCGTCGACTCGGCCCTGTCCGGTGGCGGCACGGCGACCCCGACCCTGGCCCTGCGGCCGGACAAGAAGTGGCTGACCGACCCGGCACGGCAGTACCCGGTCACCATCGACCCCGCCGCGGTCCTGCCCGACAACTTCGACGCCGACGTCGCGAGCGCCTACCCGACGACCAACTACGACACCTACCAGTACCTGCGGGTCGGCGCCTACCTCGGCTCGGTGCAGCGGTCGTTCCTCAAGTTCGACACCACCGCCATCGAAGGCCGCCACGTCACCGCCGCCACCCTGAACCTCTGGCAGGCCGGGTCCACGACCTGTGACGACCAGCCGACGATCGTGCAGGGCTCCGCGGGCCTGTCCTCCGGCGCGACGTGGAACACCCAGCCCGCCTCCGACGGCACCACCTGGGGATCGGCGAGCTTCAACGAGGGCGCCGACAACAGCTGCGGCGCCGGCCCGGCCAACATCGACATCACCAGCCTGGTCCAGGCCTGGTCCTCCAACGGCCAGCCCTCCCCCGAGACCCTGACACTGCGCGCCGCGAACGAGACCCTCGACGCCCAGTTCAAGTCGTTCTACTCCGGCGACACCCTGCTCCCCCCGCAGATCTCCACCACCTACAACTCCTACCCGGGCACGGTCGCGAACCGGTCCACCTCCCCCTGCTCCGCGCAGTGCGGCGGCAGCCCCGCCACCGTGCTGACGAACAGCACGCGACCGGTGCTTTCGGGTGCCTCGACCGACGCGGACGGCGCACCGCTGCGGCTGGACTTCGAGGTGTGGAACTCCGCCGGCACCACCAAGATCACCGACGGTTCGGTCTCCGACGTCTCCCCGAACGCCACCGCGTCCTGGACCGTCCCCGCGAGCGTGCTGACGAACGGCACGAGCTACCAGTGGCGCTCTCGCGCCTACGACGGCGTCGACTACTCCCAGGCCTGGTCAGGCTGGATCCCGTTCACCGTCGACACCACCGCCCCGTCGGCACCCACCTCGCTGACCTCGGCGGCGTGGACGTCGGGTGGCTGGTCCACCACCACGTCGGGCACGATCTCGTGGACGTCGCCCGGTGGTGACACCGCGAGCTTCCTCTACGGCCTCGACGAGCCCTCCCCCAGCACCGAGACCACCGGCACCACCACCCCGACCCTGACCCCGGGCGCCGGACTGCACACCCTCTACGTCCGTACCAAGGACAAGTCGGGCAACCTCTCCCCCGTCGCCTCGTTCGGCTTCGGGATCGGCACCGGCGCGCTGGCGAGCCCGGCGGAGAACGCCCGGGTGCAGCGCTTCGTCATCCTCGAGGGGCAGGCGCCCAGCACCCAGGTGTCGGTGACCTACCAGTACCACCTGGGCACCAGCAGCAGCGCGACCTGGTTGGACGTCCCCGTCGCCGACACGGTGATCGACGGCACGTCGACGCATCCGACCTGGCCGGCGGCGCGTAACGGTTCCGGGGTGTTCGACCGGCAGAACTGGAACCTGCCCGGCACCCTCGGCGGCGGCTCCGACGGCCCCGTACAGCTGCGGGCCTGTTTCCGTACCTCGGCCAACGTCGTGTCCTGCACCGCCGCGCGGACGATCGAGTTCACCCGCAACGCCTTCGGTGACTCCAACGTGAACAGCCAGGTCGGCCCCGGCACGCTGGCACTGCTGACCGGCGACTACTCGCTGTCGGCAACCGACGTGTCGATGCCCACCTACACCGGTTCTCTCGCCGTCGGGCGGTCGACGACCACGCTGACCCCGCCCTCGGCGACCAGCGACCCATCCGGCGTCTTCGGCCCGGGCTGGACGTCAGACCTGCAGGGCCCGGAGACCGGCGCTGCCGGCAGCACCCTCACCGACACCACCTCGACCACGAACACGGTGTCACTGACCTCGAGTGAGGGCACGCCGTCCGCCTACAGCCGCACCGGCTCGGGCTCGTACCCGTACAGCTATGTCGGTGTCGGTGACACGGCCACGGACGGGTCGAAGCTGGTCAAGGACTCCGCCACCCAGTTCACCCACACCGGTGCCGATGGCACGAAGACCGTGTTCGTCTCCAAGACCGTCGGCTCCGCCACCATCTGGGTGACCGACCGCGTCGAGGAGCCCGGCTCCGCGACCACCTCCACCTACACCACCGACAGCGCGGGCCGCGTCACCCGCATCCTCGGCCCGGTACCCGACGGGGTCACCTGCACCACGCTGGTCGCCGGCTGCCGCGCGCTGACCTTCACCTACGCCACCTCCACCACCGCCACCGGCACCACCCCCGCCACCTGGGGTGACTACACCGGCCGGCTCGCCTCGATCTCCATGTCGCTGAACGGGGCGTCGGCGGTCGTCGTGGCGCAGTACCGGTACGACAACACCGGCCACCTGCGCGAGCAGTACGACCCGCGCCTGGACAGCGGCGGCACCCACCTGTCCACCACCTACGCCTACAACGCCGCCGGCCAGGTCAGCTCCTACACCCCACCCGGGCAGGAGACCTGGACCTTCGGCTACGACACCTACAACCGGATCACCACCGTCTCCCGCGCCCGGCCCGCCGGTGCCGGCACCGCCACCCAGACCATCGTCTACGGCCTGGCCCTCACCGGATCAGGCGCGCCGATCGACATGGCCGCGGGCGTCGTCGACGACTGGGGACAGCGCGACCTGCCCTCCTGGGCCACCGCCGTCTTCCCCGCCAGCCGCGTCCCGTCGAACCCGCCCGTCGCCGCCGACTGGCCCTACGCCGACATCACCTACCTCAACGTCGACGGCCGGGAGGTGAACTCCGCCTCCTACGGCAACGGTGCCTGGCAGATCACCACCACCGAACACGATTCGAACGGAAACGTCATCCGCGAACTCGGCGCGGAGAACCGCAACCAGGCAGTCACCTCGACCGCCGACACCGACCCCACCGTCACCGCGCTCACCGACTCCGCCGCCCGCGCCCAACTCCTCGACACCGACACCGTCTACTCGACCGACGGCGTCTCGGTCACCGACACGTTCGGCCCGACCCACCGCATCGTCGACGACACCGGCGCCCAGTACTCCGCCCGCCAGCACGTCCACACCGACTACGACGAGGGCGCCCCGTCCTCGACCGACCCCTACCGGCTGCCGACCACCGTCACCACCACCATCCGCCTCGCGAACGGCTCGGACACCGAACCCCGCAAGACCATCAACGGGTACGAGGCCAAGAGCGGCGCGGCGGCTGACACGTCCGGCTGGACCCTGCGCACGCCCACGACCATCGCCACCTGGATGGGCGGCGGATCCACCCCCAACATCGTCCGCGCCACTTACTACAACAACGCCGGAAACCCCGTCGAAACCCGGCAGCCCGCGGCCAACGCCGCCGGCACAGACGCCTACACCAGCGTCGTTTCCTACTACACCGCCACCGGGTCCGGTAGCTGCGTCAACGCATCCTGGACCGGCCTGACCTGCACCACCGGCCCCGCAGCCCAACCCACCAGCGGAAACCCGCTACCCGTCACCAGCTACACCTACAACAACCTCAACCAGCCCCTGACCAAGGTCGACACCGTCACCTCCGGCAGCACAACCACCCGCACCACCACCTACACCTACGACACCGCCGGCCGCCCAGCCTCCGAGGCCATCGCGGCCAGCCCCGCCGCGAACGGTGGCACCGCCGTGCCCACCGCCACCTACGGCTACAGCACCACCACCGGCCTGCTCACGACGACGACCGCGTCGTCGATCACGCTGACCACCGGCTACGACACCTGGGGCCAGGCCACCTCCCAGACCGACGCCGACAGCAACACAGGAACCGCCACCTACGACATCGACGGCCAGGTCGCCACCCTCAACGACGGCAAGGGCACCTACACCTACGTCTACGACACCGCCACCGAACACCGCGGCCTCGTCACCAGCCTCGGCGTCGGTGCCGGAAGCGCCCCATCCACCTTCAGCGCCACCTACGACGGCGAAGGACGCCTTGCCGTATACACCTATCCAAACGGGCTCACGAACACGACCCGCTATAACAACAGCGGAGAGCCGACGAGCCTCGTCTACGCCAAGTCGGGCACACCGTGGCTGACCTTCTCCCAGGCAAGTTCCATCAGCGGAGAGATACGTAGCGACACCACAGCGGCGGCAGGGAAATCCATCGGGTACGACCTCGCCGGCCGGCTCACCAGCGTCGTCGACGCCGTCAGCTACGGCGGACCCAGAAGCTGCACCACCCGCGTATACACCTACGACGCGGACTACAACCGCACCGCGGTGAACAGCTATCCCGACGCCGGGGGCCAGCCCGACACCGGGAACTGCTCCACCACGACCACCCCGATGATCCTGTCCAACGCCTATGACCAGGCCGACCGGATCACCGACACCGGCTACACCTACGACCTGTTCGGCCGCACCACCGCGGTACCCGCCGCCGATGCAGGTGGAACCGCGCTCACCGTCGGCTACTACGTCAATGACCTCGTCGAATCCCAGACCTCGGGCTCGGCAACCCGCACCTATGCCCTCGACCCGGCTCGCCGTATCCGCTCCTGGACTGACGGCTCGACCACCTCGACCAACCACTACACCACCGCCAGCGGCGACAGCCCCGCCTGGATCGGTGTCACCGGCGGAACCTGGACGAGAAATATTCTCGGTATCGGTGGCGATCTGGCAGCGGTTCAGAACAGCGCCGGCGCTGTCACCCTTCAGCTCGCCAACCTGCACGGCGATGTCGTCGCCACCGTCGACGACAGCACCGGCGCCACCGCCATCGCCAGCTACGCCGAATCCGACGAATTCGGCCACGCTTACTTCGCGAGCACCGCTTACGCCCGCTACGGCTGGCTCGGCACCCAACAGCGGTCCCGTGACAGCCTGGGTGGACTTGTCATCATGGGGGTCCGCCTGTACAACCCCGTCACAGGCCGGTTCCTTTCCAAGGACCCCGTCGTCGGCGGCTCCGCGAATCCATACGACTACGTGAATCAGGACCCGTACAATTCGTTCGACTTCTCCGGGACCCAGCCGACCGATTACAAGCAGTGCCCACTCGGACTCCAGTGCTCCGTATCCCGTGTAATATTCTGGTATAACCCCTGGCCATCGAACTGGCGCAGGGACTGGGTAGGGTCGATAATCTGGAGATTTGCCAGCAAGGGCTTCGTCAAGAGTCGCGAGTTCCAGGAGCGCAGGGTAACAAACACGTTCAGGAGGTACTTCTACTTCAATCGCCGTTCCCAGGACGTCAGGCTCTACTACGTCGAGGGACGCGCCAGAGTGCGGCTCGGAGTCCCCATCATTCCCTGGTCCTACCCCGCGCCGGCCTTCTCGTCCGCCTGGAAACTGACGGGATACTGGACCGCATGGGTCTAGAAAACCCAACGTCCGCAGACCCTCCACCAACTCCATGAGACCTGCCGGTTTCCGATGATCCTCGCGGTACCAGCAGTCCACGGAAATCCTCGGACCGACTCGGCCCACGTCAGGCGTCATCGGGCGAGCCGGCCTCGGGAATCACGCATCCGCTGAGCGCTGGAAGCCGCACTGGCATCGCGAAGGACCTGCGATGCCAGTGCGGTTCCGTCTGACGGGACTGCCGCCCTGGAGGGAGGCCATGACGAGCGGCGGAGCCGACGCACAGCCGCGAACCGGGCCATTTAGCGAGCCGTCCAGCGCCCCCTGAGGCGGTACGACCCCGCCGTCGACGACCCGCCTGCCGGCCGTCGGATCCGGCTGCTCAGGAGGACTCGGGACTCAGCGTGGTGACCAGGCCGGTCAGGCTCTCCTGGAAGATCTCCACGAACCGTGTCATCCCGGCGGGATCGAACAGGCGCCGGTGGTGGCAGAAGGTCAGGCGGAGGCGATCGGCGCTGCCGGCGGCGCAGATGAGAAGACCCTGCGGCATCCCGGTGGTGCCGATCAGGGACAGTCCGGTGATCCGCACGGTGCCCTTCGGCGCGAACCGGAGGCCGTCGACCCGGCTGATGTTGCTGACGGCCACGCTCGGTGCGAGGAACGGGCGGGCCATCACCGCGGCGCAGCGCAGGACGGTGGTCCGCAGCGGTCGCGGTACGGCTGCCATCACCGTCCGCACCGCGACGGTGAGACCGTCAGCCGCGCAGACGGCCGGATTCCGTTTGGCGGCGAGGGTCTGCTCCACCACCGCCGCGGCGAGAAGGCCTGGCACCGCACGCTCGGCGGCGGACGAGCTGATCATCACCTGGCCCGACCGGTTACCCAGTTCCCGCGCTCCCTCCGGATCCGGTGACCTCGTCGCGATCGGCATACGAACGAGCACCCGGCCGCTCGGGCAGCCGTTCTCGGTGTTCCAGCGCTCCACCGCCAGGTGTGCGGCCCCGATCAGCAGGTCGTTCACCGTCATCCGCCGTCCGTCCGCCAGCCGCACGGGAGGCGGCACGGGCAGGTCGACGGGGTGCACGCCATACCCCTGCGCATGGCTCGGACCACACGGCGCGAGGTACGACACCGGCCGGCGGCGGATCGGTGGGCCGATGGTCGCCGTCCCTGCCCCGAGCGGCTGGCCGGCCTCCGTGGTCCGTGCCGGCTGACGGCGGGAGGGCCCGGGTTGACAGTGCCGCTGGAGCGGAGCCACCAGCGGCTGGCGCCCGGTCGCCAGCCGCTGACGGGGAGCCGTCGATTCCTGCGGCGCCGGTCCACCGGCCCTGCCCGGGACGGTGTGGTCTGCCGCGCAGCCAGCGATGATCTCCTGGAGGAGGGTGAGGACGCTCATCCCATCCAGCGCCACATGATGCGCGGTGAGGCCGACGACGTCGCCCGCCGGCCGGTGCGCGAGCAGCAGGCGAACAGGCGGTTGTGTCCGCAGATCGAACGGTCTGGAGCACAGGGATTCCACCGCGCGCCAGATCGCCCGCTCAGCTCCCGCCTCATCCAGGGACGTGGTCTGAATTTCGTATATCAGATCCGATGCCAGGCCCGGTTCTGCCGAGAGATCCCAGGATGACGGTGTGCCCACCCCACCGGCCAGCCGTGCTCCGGCGATCGGATGGTCGCGCAGTGCCCGCTCCAGCGACTGGCGCAGGTCCGCCAGACGGATCGCGGCGTCCGTCTCCGCGATCAGGCCGACGGTGAGCGGCGACCGTCTTCGGTCCGACGCGACAATCAGTTCCTCGTCGAGGGTCAGGGCCCGCCGTAGCCCGGCCTTCGGCCGGCGGGCCGCCACGGCGGATAGGCCACCGGGCCGGGCCGCCACCCGGGCGGCGGCCCGGCCCCCCCAGTCACCCGCACCGCCGCCGTGCCCCCGGACCTGACCCCGCGGCTCATGACGCCTCGGCACAGGGGTGTTCGGCGCACGGCCCTTCGACTCGTGGCCGTCGCGCTCACCGCCGCGCGGCTCACGGCCGTGGCACAGATGGCCGGCCAGCGCCCCGATGTCGCCGCGCTGCGGTTGCCGGTTCCGGCAGTTCTCGACACCCGTGTTCATACCTGCCGGACGGGCGGGCTGTCCCGGTGCACCCTTGCTCAGCGAGGACATCCATGCGCCCCTTCCGTTCAGTCGATGATCGTGTTCTCTGGAGGAGTACGCCGACCGCGTCCCGGCGGCGGGACAACGCCTACCGAGCCACCCGGCAGTCGCCCGCCGGATGGGGCGGAACCGCTCGTGCCCGCCGTCGGACGCCCCACAGCATCGTCCTTCATGTTGGGCACGTGCCTAACCTGGTCACTACTTTCGGGCCATCTCCGGACCGCCTCCGCCGGTCGCAGGGCGAGGGCGGAGATCGTCGCGGCGAAGGCGAGGGCACCCAGGGCCTGGGCTGGCCAGCTGAAGGCGCCCTCGCCCGAGAACGGGATCGCGCTCGGGACGGTCGACACCACGATGCCGGAGCCCACCATGCCGGCCAGGGCCAGCAGGCCCGGCAGCCAGCGCAGCCGCCGGCCAAGCAGCACGATCAGCGGTACCACCAGCGCGACCACGCCCGCGACCAGGAAGACCGACAGGGTCGCCAGCGCGAGGCCCGTCCACAGGGCCGGCAGCCGCAGCCGCCCCAGCGCCCGCATCCCGGGCAGCCCGGCGGGGCTGAGACGGGCGAAACGGTCGGCCAGGCGGTCGGCGAGGCCGGGGCCGGCACCGCGCTCCTGGCGGCGACGACGGCGCTCGGCGCCGACGGAGTCCGGGACGACGGCGATCGCGGTGAGGATCAGCACCAGGCCGAGGCCGATGAGCAGGTTGCGGCGGAAGGTCTGGCCCGGATGGTTCTCGATGACGATCGTGCCGCCCTGGCCGGCGGGGACGATCCAGCCCTGCGCCCAGCCGTCGATGCGCACCGCGGTGAGTTCCTGGCCGTTCAGCGTCGCCGTCCAGGAGGCGTTCGCGTTCTCCCGCACCGAGACGAAGGACGCGGCGCCGGCGCCGATGTCGACGGTGCGCAGCTCGGAGCCCCAGTGCCCGATGGCCGTCGTCCGGGGCCTGTCGGTGCTCACCGCGGCGCCCTCGCCGACCATGCTGATCGCGTCGACGACCATGGTGGCCCCGCCGAGGTCGACCGACAGCAGGTGCGAGCCCGCGCCGAGCCTGACCTGGTTGTTGCCGGTGCACAGCTTCAGCTGGAACGGCCTGGCCGTGGCCATGCTGCTGTAGACGCCGGAGACCTCCAGGTCGTACCGGACACCGTCGATGATCAGTGACGGGCCCTCACCGCAGGGGATGACCAGCGGCGCGTTGGAGGTGTCGACCGCGGAGCCGGCCGGCGGCGGAATGGCGGTGGCGGTGCCCCGGAGAGTGAAGGTCATCTCGCGCGGGGAGTCGAACTTCCGCGCGAACGTGAGCTCCTCGGAGCCACCGAAGGGCTGCAGCGGGTCGGCCCGGTAGCGCTCGAACGAGTAGGCGACGAGGCCCTGGCTCAGCGACTCGAACGTGTCCGTCAGGTCGGACGGCGTCTGCGCGTACCGGTGAAAGCTCGCGCCGGGGATGTCGATCTCGCGGAGCCCGGCGCCGAGCGAAGGGTCGTCCTCGTTGGTGACCTTCTCCAGCGTGATCTTGAACCAGCGGCTCTCCCCCGCCGGCACGGCGAGGCGCTGGATGTCCTCGACCGGCTTGACCTGGGTGACGACGGAACCACGCTCGGTCGTCACCCGCAGTGCGTGCACCTCCGGGCGCCAGTCACCCTCCGCCAGCAGCCGGATGTCGATGTAGGGCGCCTCGAGCTCCCGGCCGACGTCGAGCTGGATCCACTCCCCCTGCGAGGTGGCGCCGTGCCGGCGTATCGCCGTCCAGGACGTCGACGTCTGGCCGTCGACGGCGGCCTGCGGGGCGAAGTCGGGGGCGGCTATCAGCTCGAAGCCGTACGACGACGCGGTGACCGACATCCCGTCGGCGTAGCCGGCGACCGTCTGGTGCCCGGCCGTCGGCCGGTCGGTCCACTGCCTGGGGGGCTCGCTCCTGCCGGCGACGCTCTCGTTCGGGCCCAGCAGGTAGGACGTCCCGTCGTGCACGATGCCGAAGGTGAAGTCACGGCGCGTGTTCGTGTCGGTCACCGCGAGGGCGGTCGTCGGGGTGATGACCTTCGACGCCGGTGGTGGGTCGGCGATCGGCGCGAGCGTGGTCGTGGGGTCGGCGTCGGAGCCACCCGCCGCCGCCGAGTACTCGTCGGCCTCGGCGAGGTCGCTGGCCAGGACGGTCGCGCGATCCGGCCCGAGCAGGCCCTGGTCGGAGAGCTGCACGGTCGCCTCCGGCCCGCCGGACACGACGACCCCGGTGCTCAGCGGGTAGGCCTGGACCATGCGGGCGCCGCCGGGCACCGTCCAGACCTCCAGGGCGGGCACCCGCTCCTCCGAGCGGCGCAGCGACTTGATCAGGCGGGCCTTGGAGCTGGTGCGGGCCTCGGTGGTCGGCCCGAAGGAGGCCGCCAGTTGCAGGCCCGAGCTCTCCAGGGCGCGGTGCAGCTGGTCGGTGGACGCGGGGATGTCCCAGTCCTTGATCTCGATGTCGTTGCGGATGAGCACCATGCCCACGCCGGCCCGGGCAAGTGTCGTCGCCAGCCCCGGCGTGTCGCCGGTCGCCATCATCTCCTCGATGCCGTCCAGGAGCCGGGTCGTTCCGACGCCCCCCAGCGGGATCAGGTTGCGCACACCCCAGGGGGAGTCGGCAAGCCACTGCATCGGTTCGTCGAGCGGCCGGCCCCAGTCGTACTCGCCGAACGGGGCGCCGGGCAGCACCAGGGTGCGGCCGCCCTCGGGATGGTCGGCGAGCCAGTCGGCCGCCACGGTCCAGTAGTCCGGAACCTTGTCGAACGGTCGCGGCTGCAGGCCTTTGCCCTGCAGCAGCGGGAGCATCGCGACGACCAGGGCCGCGACGGCGGCCAGCGACACCGCGACGGGCAGGACTCGGCGCCGCGACGCCACCGGCCCGCCCACGGTCCGGTCCGAGGCCCCGCCCGCGCCCCCCGCCCCGTTCCTGGCCGCCGCCGAGATGGCCAACGGCATGGTTTCCTCGAGCCGCGCCGGCTGGTCGGACGCACCGCCGCCGCGCCCGCCGCTCCACCGGGCGCCGCCACGCCGCGGCAGGACACGGCCGGGATGGCGTTCAGGTGCCTGGCCACGGCGCCACGCCATCGCCACGGCGAGGAGGTGCGCCAGGCCCAGCGCCAGCGGCAGCCGCACCACGGGCTGGAACTTGTAGACGTTGCGGAGGAAGCCGAAGGGCTCGGACAGCAGCGAGCGCAGGCCGCCGGCCAGCGGGCTGACCGGTTCACCCGAGTACGCCGAGGAGACCGCCACGACGCCGGCGGCAAGGGTGACCAGCAGGAACCGTCGCGCCGGCAGGTCACGGCGGGTGAGGCCGACCAGGCCGAACCCGGCCACCAGCGCGGAGGCGACGACCGGCGTGGCGCTGCTGACGTACTCCCGGGCCGCGGGCAGCCATGCCATCGGCAGCTCGAGGTAGGCCATCCAGTCCGCGGCGCCGCGCAGGGTCTCCCCGACCGAGGTCGTGGCGGTGGTGGTCTCGGCGGTCTCGGTGAAGGGCAGGAAGTTGATGCCGTAGCGGCCCTGGACCATCAGCGCCAGGACCCACCACGCGGTCGCCAGCACCACGGACAGGCACCACCAGGCCCGCAGCGCCCAGGCCCGCCGCCCGCCGCCCGCGAACGCCAACACCACAGCCGGGCCCAGCAGGACACAGAGGGTGACGGTCGCGTTGACGCCGCCGGTGCCCAGCACCGCCAGCCCGGACAGCGCCGCGGCGCGCCGCGGGGAGAGCCTGGCCGCCGTCAGCGTGCGGGCGTGCTCGCCGTCGTCGTCGCGGTGGCCGGTGTCGGCCCCGCCGGCGCCGTCGGGGCGAAGGGCGACGATGAGCGGGACGACCATCCAGGGCAGCATCGAGGCGCCGGCCATCGCCACCGACGTCGCGCCGATCTTGCCGAGGAACATCGGCGACAGTGCGTAGCTCAGCCCCGCCAGGACGCGGGAGGTGTGGCCACCGATCCCGAGCACCTCGGCGAGCCGCACCGTTCCCCAGGCCGCCAGGGTGAGCAGGACAGCCATCCACAGCCGCTGGGTGATCCACGGCGGGACGCCGAGCAGGTCGCCGATACCGAAGAACGGGCCCATCGGGAACAGGTAACCGGCGTACTGGTTCGGCAGGTAGCCGAAGTCGGACGTCGAGTTCCACAGATGGGTGGCCGCCTCCATGAACCGCCATGGCTCGAGCGGCACGTCCAGCTTGGTGTCGGCGGTCAGCTTGCCCGGTGCCTGCAGCAGGAAGAGCGTCGCGAAGCCCACGAACATCGCGACCAGCGACCACCGTGACGCGCGGTCCGGCGTCGGCCCGGTCTGGCCTGGACGCGGCCGCGCCGGCCAAGGGAGAACCCCGAACCGCCGCCCCCGGGAGCGCGCGGGCTCAGGGTCGGCGGCCGGGTCGGACAGACCCGGCCGAAGGGCGCTGTCGGCCGGGATGGCAGAGATAGCAGGCTCCAGGGCGGTAGTCGGGACTGACCCGACGTTCATACATCCTCACGCGAAACCGTACGGTACCGGTCCCGTCCGGACGGTCGGGCGGTCGTCGGTGCTGGTAGGAGGCCGGGCCCCGGTGGCCAGCCGGGCCGCGGTGGCTGGCCCGGCGCGGGAGAGCCGGCCCCACCGCGCCACCTGGCGCGGCCACCACGGCCGGGTGAACGGCCCGTCTGGGCCATCGTCACGGCCTGGTGCGCCCTGGGAGGTCGCGCGGATCCCCGGGTGGGACAGGCCAGCCGGACGCGCAGAGCACGGAGGGCTCCGGCGCCGCGAGTGGACCGCCCGCGGCGACCCTGGGCGCCGGAGTCTGCAGCGCGGCCGCCGGTGCCGGTGCTGCCGGGGCCGGGCTGACGGCCGCCGGCGTGACCGGCTCGGCGGGGGCGGGTCGCCCGATCACCGCCGGCCGGGCGACCACCACGGGACGGGCGAGCGGTTCAGGACGGGCGGCCGCGGCTGGCCGCGAGGGCGGCACCGGCCGCGCCGGCCGACCCGGTCGGGTGGGCGCCTGGCGCGGCGGCGCCCCGTTCGACGGCACCGCACTCGACGGCGAGACGTTCGTCGGCGAGACGTTCGATGACGCGACGTTCGATGGCGCGACGTTCGATGGCGCGACGTTCGACGGCACCGCGCGTGGGGACACAGGAGCACCGATGAGGTCCGCGGCGTCCACGACGCCCAGTTCGTCGAGTCGTTCCCGACGGGTGACCGGCGTCAGCCCGGCCCGGCTGAGATAGCGCCGGGCCCGCACGACGTCGACGAGCATCGCCGGGGTGTGCCGGGTCACCCGGAACGTCCCGCCGGGGGTCTCGTTCCAGCGCACCGGAACCTCCGCGATGCGGTAGCCCATCGAGCGCGCGATCGAGAGCACCTCGACGTCGAAACCGAAGCCGGTCGACCGGGCGAGGCTGAACAGGATCTTGGCTTCGGCATGCCGGAAGGCCTTGAAGCCACACTGGGTGTCGGCCACGTCCAACGCGGCGAGCGAACGGGTGAGCTGGTTGAAGGCCCAGCTCCCGGCCTTGCGGCCGCCGGTCCTGGTCGCACCGTCACCGATGCGGCGCGACCCGAGCGCGACCTCGGCGTGCTCGAGCGCGGCGAGCAGCAGCGGGAGGTCGTTCACGTCGGAGGCGCCGTCGGCGTCCATGAAGACGATCGACTGACCGTGGGCGGCGGCGACACCGGCCCGCACCGCGGTGCCCTTCCCACAGTTCCACGGCAGGCGCACGACCCGATGACTCGGATGATCACCGAACAGGTCCTCGGCGATGCCGGCGGTGCCGTCGGTGCTGCCGTCGTCGACGACGATCACCTCGACCCTGGGGATCCGGCTCACCACCGCCAGCAGGTGCGGCAGCGACTGCGGAAGTCGCCTCGCCTCGTTGTAGGCGGGGATGATGACGCTCACGGGCACTCGGTCCACTACTCACCCCTCGGCTGCGACGACAGGTGTGATGACCGGACTCTCATCGGATGGCTTCTGTCCGTGGCGACCAGTCTGAATTGCCGAGTTTCGGGGGAATTGCGTTCCCTGTCAACTTCGCACCATCCTGGCATGGGCAGCACATCCGAAGGCCACCGGGGCCCACGCTCACCAGTCATGCCGGCACAACAACGGCGACGACTTGACCGTCAGCACACGGACTACCCCGGAGGCCGCACTTTCGGAGCGGTCATGGCCGGTCGCCGGCACACCCGCAACCAGAAGGGCGGGACCCAAAGAAACCGTCCCGTCACCCAACGCCATTGCCACCTCCCGGGAGCGTCCGTCCTGTCACCTGCGGAAACGGGACTCGGTGAGGCGACCGGTCGAACGGTCACCGCCGCTGTCGACGTAGACACTTGCACGACAGGTCAGCTGGTGCGCCGCCCGCAAACCGCGCACCAGGCCCCCGCCGGGCCTCACCAGCGCTCCACATCCGCCGCCCGCGAAGCGCCATACCGGGCGGCGCAATCGCGTCGCACCCACTGCCACCAGCGGTTTCCGCGGTGATGTCGAACCGCCGAACCAGGCCCGCCCATCATCACGAAATGCAGGTCGTCACTGCGGCACCGGAATAGCACCATCGAGCAAACGGACGCTGAGCCACCGGATCGGGCGCAGATGTGCACCCGATCGCGGGGCGCCGCGACGCGTCCGGGCGTCTTCTCGTGCACCATACGGACAGGCACCGCGCGGCCGGCCACAGCGACCACAGCGACCGGATCGGCCCCGATCGGCGCCGCAGGTACACCGGCCGTCCCAGCCGACCAGCACGCCGGTACGCCCGGATCCGAGGGGGCCCGCATGCCAAGAGATGATCAGCATCGAGCGGACGCGATGTTGCGGGGGCTCGTCGGCGGCGGCCGCTCGCGACTCAGCCTCAGCGCGGCGATGCGGGCACGGGACGTCGCCCAGCTCACCGACGCCGATCTCGCCTGGGCGGAGGCGACCGTGGTGCTGCGCCACGCCTATCCGGCGCCGCCGCGGCCCGAGCCCGGACCGGGACCGGGAGCCGAGCCCGGAGCCGGACCGGCCCAGGGGCCCGGAGCGGTCACGGACCCTGGCGGGGCGCGCGGGCGCCCGACCACGCCGCCCGGCGACCAGACAGAGGCCTCCCGGCGCGCGGCGTCACCGCCGAACGTGCACCCGCGGCCGCCCGGCACCACGGACGGTCGGGGTCGGGGCACCCGCCCCCGACCGGGCAGCGCCCGCCCCGGGGCGGGGCGGGGCGGTCAGGACGCCGGCGCGGCCGGCGATGCCTCAGGGAGCTCACCCGAACGCTCGTAGGACGAGATCATCCGCAGCCGGCGGACGTGACGCTGCTCCTCGCTGAACGGCGTCGTCAGGAAGGCCTCCACGAACCCGATCGCCTCGGGTACCGAGTGCATCCGGGCACCGACGCTGACAACGTTCGCGTCGTTGTGCTGGCGGGCCAGCGTTGCGGTCTGCTCGCTCCACACCAGCGCCGCCCGCACCCCGGCGACCTTGTTCGCGGCGATCACCTCGCCGTTACCGGAGCCGCCGATCACGATCCCCAGGCTGTCGGACTCGGCGGCGGCCGCGGCCGCGGCGGCCATCACGAAGGGCGGGTAGTCGTCGTCGGGGTCGTACTCGGCGGGCCCGTGGTCGACGGGGGTGTGGCCGAGCTCGGCGAGCCGTGCGACGAGAGCTTCCTTCAGGTGGAACCCAGCGTGATCAGAACCAAGATGGACGCGCATGATGCGCCATCATGCCTGCTCGCCGCCCACCACCGCGCGGCCGGTGACGTACCGCTCGCCCCAGCCGCGCCTTCACCCCACCTCAGGTCGCACCTCGGTCACGCTCCGCGGACCGGTTCAGTCGAAGACCGGGTCCTGATCACGGGTGCGCTTGAGCTCGTAGAAGCCGGGGGTCTGGGCGACGAGCAGGACGCCGTCCCACAGCCTGCCGGCCGCCTCGCCCCGGGGCGCCGGGGTGACCACCGGGCCGAAGAACGCCGTGCCGGCGACGGCGATGACCGGTGTCCCCACGTCCATGCCGACCCGGCTGATGCCGTCGGTGTGGCTCGCGCGCAGGCGCTCGTCCCACTCGGTCGAACGCGCGGCGGCCGCCAGCGCCGGGTCCAGGCCCACCTCGACCAGGGCCGAGGCGAAGGTCTCCTCGGTGAGCTCGGCCTTCTGCAGGTGGCGGCGCTCACCGAGCGCCGTGTAGAGCGGGAGCAGCACCTCGTCACCGGCGGTGGCCGCGGCGGCGATGCAGACCCGGACGGGCCCCCAGGCCTGCCGCATGGCCTCCCGGTACTGCTCGGGAACGTCACGGCCTTCGTTGAGCACGGCGAGGCTCATGACGTGCCAGCGCGTCCGCACCGGCCGGACCTTCTCCACCTCCAGCATCCAGCGCGATGTCAGCCACGCCCACGGGCACAGCGGGTCGAACCAGAAGTCCGCGTCGAGGAGCGGCTGGTCCGCCGCGGAGCCGGAATCGCTGTTGACGGAGTCGACCGCGAGGGCGGAATCGGCTGTCATGGATCCTCCTGTACGCCTGTACGGCGGCACGGCTGAACGGGCAGGGCCGCGCGGGCGGGGCCCTGCCGCGCGAATGGCACGTGACCCGACCGTGACCGGACCATTCCTCGGACCGGCCACAGCGGTCCTCTGCCCACCTCAACCGTCCGCGGGCGTCGGATCCTTCCCTTCCGCGGCGAGATAGGTCGCGACCTTGTTCACCACGGCCACGAACGGCACCGCCGCGATCGCCCCCGGAATGCCGGCGAGCACGCTGCCGGCCGACAGCGCGATGACGATGGCCAGCGGATGCAGTCGCACCGCCCGGCGCATGATCAGCGGCTGCAGCAGGTGGCCCTCGAGCTGCTGGACGGCGATCACCACGCCCAGGATGATCAGGGCGTCACCCAGCCCGTTCGACACGAGCACGACGAGGACGGCGGCGATCCCGGCGACGGTCGCACCGATGATCGGAATGAACCCGCCGAAGAACGTCAGCAGGGCCAGCGGCGCCACCAGCGGCGCGCCGACCGCGACCAGCCCGATCGTGATGCCGATGGCGTCCACGGCGGCGACGAAGACCGTCCCGCGGATGTAGCCGGTGATCGTGTTCCAGGCCTCGCGGCCGGCGCCGCGAACTCGGTCCTCAGCTCCGGCGGGGAAGCGGGTGACGATCCAGTCCCAGATCCGCTCACCGTCGTAGAGGAAGAAGAAGGTGGAGAACAGCGCGACGAGGATGCTGGTCAGGACCTCCGCGGCCACCGAAGCCGTCGAGAGCACGCCGGAGACCAGCTTCCCCCGGTTGTCGGTGATGCTCTTGCGGATGTCGTCGACCAGGTCGTCGATCTGCCCCTCGGACAGGTGGAACGGCCCGTCCGTCAGATAGTCGCGGACCTGGTCGATGCCCTCGCTGACCTGGTCGGCCACGGCCGGGATCTCGTTGGCGGCGTTGAACCCCACGGCCACGCCGGCCCCGGTCACGATCAGGAAGAACACGATCAGCGCCGCGAACGCCGCGCCGAGCCGCGGCAGGCCCAGCCGCTGGAAGCGCTGCGCCAGCGGATGGATCAGCGCGGCGATCAGCAGGCCCGCGATCACCGGGATGACGACGGTACGAACCCTGCCGACCATCATGCTCAGGATGTAGACGGCGGTGCCGATGACGATCAGGCGCCATGACCACCCGGCGGCGACCCGCAGGGCGACCGGGACGTGCTGCTCGGCGCGACGCACCGTCGAGCTCGCGTGGGCTCCGTTCACGATCGTCCGCCGCCCGGGCCCCGAGGAGTCACCCGCGCCGTTACCCCCGGACGGCCGCCGCTCACCCCGCAGGGGCACCCGCCCCAGCCCCGCAACCCGACGCACGGCCCACCCCCTCGCTCCGGCGTCCAGACGATCCGCCCACCGGCCCCTGCGCCTTCCGGCACAGGCGCTCACGGCTCCGCACCCACGGCCCTGTGGCCGCCGGCGCGTTACCCGCCGGCGTACTGCCCGCCGGCACACTGCCGCCGGCGCGTTGCCCGCCGGCCCCGTGCCCGCTGGCCCCGTGCCCGCTGGCCCCGTGCCCGCTGGCCCCGTGCCCGCTGGCCCGTCAGGTGCTGTCCTCACGGACATCCAACCCGACGGGCCGGGCCGAATTCCACCAAGTCCCCGAAGAACCCGCGCTCCGTACGCGGTCGGGAGGCATCCGGCGTGCCCGCGCGCAGATCGGAACATCCCCGAAGCCGCGGCATCGTTGCGCCGTTTCCGCACCAGAATTCGACGGCCTCCGGCGAGGCCATCCGGCGCTGTGCGGCGTAACCCGTAGGTGGACGGAGCCCACCGCCGGGCGTGGGAGACTGACCAACGAGCAACGCCCGTCCCAGCTGACACCGTTCTTCCAGCTGGCACCGCCGTCCCAGCTGGCACCGCTGTTCCCCGCTGACACCGACGTTCCCCGCCGACACCGCGGCGTTTCCGCGAAAGGATCCGGGTGCCTCACAACCTCACCCGCGACGAGGCGCGCGAGCGCGCCCGCCTGCTGGCCGTCTCGTCCTACGACGTCGAGCTCGACCTGACGACCGGTGACGAGACGTTTCTGTCCAGCACCACCGCCACGTTCACCTGCGGCGAACCAGGTGCGTCGACCTTCGTCGAGCTGGCCGCGCCCGCGGTGCGCGAGATCGTGCTCAACGGCCGCCCGCTCGACCCGGCCGAGGTCTTCGACGGCTGGCGGATCGCCCTGCCCGGCCTCGCCGCGACGAACGAGCTGCGGGTGGTCGCCGAATGCGCCTACTCCCGGACCGGTGAGGGCCTGCACCGCTTCGTCGACCCGGTGGACGGCGCGGTCTACCTTTACACCCAGTTCGAGACGTACGACGCGCACCGCATGTACACCTGCTTCGACCAGCCCGACCTGAAGGCGGCTTTCACCCTCGCGGTGACGGCGCCGGCCGACTGGAAGATCATCTCCAACAGTGTCGTCACCGGAACCGCCGCGGGCACCGGGCCCGCCGACGGGGCCACCCGGACGTCCTTCGCGCCGACCCCGGTGATGTCGACCTACATCACCGCGCTGGTCGCCGGGCCCTACCACGAGGTGCGCGACCACCACGACGGCATCGACCTCGGCATCTACTGCCGCGGCTCGCTGGCCGAGTTCCTCGACCCGGACGAGATCTTCCAGATCACGAAGCAGGGCTTCGACTTCTACCACCGGGTCTTCGACTACCGGTACCCGTTCGGGAAGTACGACCAGCTGTTCGTGCCGGAGTTCAACGCCGGCGCGATGGAGAACGCCGGCTGCGTGACCTTCCTGGAGGACTACGTCTTCCGCGCGAAGGTCACCGAGGCGCGCCGGGAGCGCCGCGCCGAGACGATCCTGCACGAGATGGCGCACATGTGGTTCGGCGACCTGGTCACCATGCGCTGGTGGGACGACCTGTGGCTCAACGAGTCGTTCGCCACCTACATGTCGGTGCTCGCCCAGGTGACGTCCACCCGGTTCACCAACGGCTGGACGACCTTCGCGAACGCGGAGAAGGGCTGGGCGTACCGCCAGGACCAGCTCTCCTCCACCCACCCGATCGTCGCCGACGCCCCCGACATGGACGCGGTCCGCACCAACTTCGACGGCATCACCTACGCCAAGGGCGCCTCGGTGCTCAAGCAGCTCGTCGCCTGGGTGGGCCAGGAGGAGTTCCTCGCCGGGCTGCGCAGCTACTTCCGCCGCTACGAGTACGGCAACACCTCGCTGCGCGACCTGCTCGTCGAGCTGGAGAAGGCCAGCGGGCGCGATCTGGCGCCCTGGTCGGCCGACTGGCTGGAGACCACCGGGGCGAACACGCTGCGCCCCCGTTTCAGCACGGATTCGTCCGGTCTGTTCACCTCGTTCGAGGTCGTCCAGGAGCCGGCGAGCGCGCCGGCCACCGCGTCGCGCACGCTGCGGCCGCACCGCGTCGCGATCGGCCTGTACGACCGGGGCGCCGACGGCCGGCTGGTGCGCCGCGAGCGGGTCGAGCTGGACGTCGTCGGTGCGAGCACCGAGGTCGCGAAGCTGATCGGGGTGCGCCAGCCCGATCTCGTCCTGCTCAACGACGACGACCTCACCTACGCGAAGGTGCGCCTGGACGAGCGGTCGCTCGGCACCCTGATCGACTCGATCGGGACGATCTCCGAGTCGCTGCCGCGGACGCTGTGCTGGGCCGCGGCGTGGGACATGACCCGCGACGCCGAGCTGGCCGCGCGTGACTACGTCCGGCTCGTCCTGTCCGGGGTGGACGCCGAGGACGACATCGGCGTCGTCCAGTCACTGGTCGCCAAGGCGGCGCTGACCGTCGACAGCTACGGCGACCCGGCGAACCGGCCGGCGGCGCTGCGGGAGCTGACGGCCCGCGCCGAGCAGCTGATGCGCGCCGCGGAACCGGGCAGCGACCTGCAGCTCGTCTTCGCCACCGCGTTCGCCCAGACCGAGCAGCCGGAGCAGGTCGCCCGGGTGAAGGCGATCTTCGAGGGCGCCGACGTGGTGGACGGGCTCGTCCTGGACACCGAGCTGCGCTGGACCCTGCTGATCCAGCTGGTCGCGCGCGGGGTCTACGGCGACGCCGAGATCGACGCGGAGCTGGCCCGGGACAACACCGCGACCGGCGAGAAGCGAGCCGCCACGGCACGCAGCGCCCGTCCGACGGCCGAGGCGAAGGCCGCCGCCTGGGCGGCGGTGATGGAGTCGGACACGCTGTCGAACCATCTGGCGGTCGCCACGATGAACGGCTTCTGGATCAGCGACCAGCTGGAGCTGACCCGGCCGTATGTCGACCGGTTCTTCGACGAGATCGGCGGCATCTGGGCGACCCGGACGTTCGACAGCGCCCAGACCATCACCCAGATGCTCTTCCCCTCCGATGTCATCGAGGAGGAGACGGTGCGGCGGGTGGACGCCTACCTGGCCGAGCAGGAGCCGGTGCCCGCGTTGCGGCGGGCGCTGATGGAAGGCCGGGACGGTCTGGTGCGTGCGCTCGCCGCACGTGCGAAGGACGCCGCCGCGGGTTGAGCGGTCCGTCCGCGAAGGGCCGGTCCTGAGAGGGGCCGGCCCTGAGGGAAAGGACCATCCGGAGGGATCGGGTCCGCCGCGCCGGGCATGACAGCCGGCGCGGCGGGCGGCTCAGCGGCGAGCAGCGGCGTGGCCGGCGGGCACGCGGACAGCGGCGGGCGCCCCGGCGGCGTCGGCCAGCTGGCGCAGACCCGTGACCACACCGCCGACGAGATCGCCCAGCGCGAAGCTGGACGTCATCGCCAGGGTGGCGAGGCCGGCCGCGGCGTCACTGACGCGCTTCCTCGCGGCCGGCGTCGTCACGATCTGGACGAACCGCTGCCCAGGCGAGACGGCGATCAGGACCGCCTCGTCGTCGTGCCCATCAGCGAGGCCCCCCAGCAGACGCTCGGCGGTGAGCAACGGGTCGTCGCCCAGACCACCGATGCGGACGGCGAACCGGATGCCGGACTGGCTCTGCGCCGCCTGGCGGGCGCGTTCGAGCCGGTCAGCCTGCTCGGGGGTGAAGGCCTCACCAGGTGCCACTGGCACCACCCGTGCCCGGCTTCGCCGCCGAGCGCTTGTCGTCGAGGTCTTCCGACTTCTCACCGATCCAGGTCGTGTCGTGCTCCCACGGCTGACCCGGACGGTAGCGCGACGGCCGGCTCAGACGGCTCGTCAGCGCGGTGAGGATGAACGCCAGCAGGAAGCCACCGACGACCGTGCCACCGTAGATCGTCCAGGCGTGGACGGCCGACAGCGGGTCGGGGTCGTAGGTGGTCCCCACATCCTGCGCGGACGCGGACACCGCCAGGAACGGCACGGTGAACAGGGACAACGCGGCAACGGTCAGAGCGCGGCGCGCGGCGACCCGTCGGCCCGACCGGGAGGTCGAGGACAGGTCGCTGGCCGCGACGGACCGCCGAGACGTACGGCGCGGACGACGTGGAATCACGACCGGAAGGGTACCGGGAACAGGTGTCACCGTCCGACCTCAGGGGTGCGAGCTAGCTCGCCGAGGTCGCCGACCGGCCCGACCTCGGCGCCGCGAGGTGGGACACAGCGGTTCAGGGGCGCCGGGGGGTGCCGGTGCCCGCCCGATCGATCGACGGTGCGCGTGCGCGGGCGCGGGCGCGTGCGCCACGGTCGGCCGGGCGTGCGTGTCAGCCGGGCGTGCGCCGTCCTGCCGGACGCGCGCCGTCGGCCGGACGCGCGCCGAGGGACTCGGCGAGGCGCCGAGGCCGCGGGTCGGTGAGCAACCGCTCGACGGTGACCGGCGTGGCGTCGCCGTCGAGCACCGGCAGCCGCCAGTTCGGATAGCTGTCGACGGTTCCGGGCAGATTCGGCTGGCGAAGGTCACCGAACGCGTCACCGGGAGCGATCAGGACGACCCGGGCCCGCGACCGGCCGAGCACCGCGTGCATCCCGAGCACCACCTCCTCGTCGGCCGGCCCCTTCTCCGCCAGACCCTCGTCGGGAAGCAGGTTCTCGGCGGCGAGCAGTCGCAACAGGTCGGCGCGCTCGGCGAGCCAGGCCGCGCGCTCGGCGTCCCCCGAACGGGCGAGAACCCCGAGCCGCTCACGCACCCGCACATGCTCGCCGTCGAGAAACCCGGCCGCGGTCGGCAGGTCGTGCGTGGTGACGCTGGCCATGGAACGCACCCGGTACTCATCCGGCCGGCGCGGCGACCCGTCCGCGGCGCGCTCGAACCAGAGCACCGACGAGCCGAAGATCCCGGCCTCGTCGAGGGCGGTGGCGACCGACGGCTCGACGGTCCCGAGATCCTCCCCGACGACCAGGGAGCCGGCCCGGGCCGCTTCCAGCGCGAGCAGCCCCAGCAACGCCGACGCGTCATACCGGACGAAGGTCCCCCCGGCGGCACCGGCTCCGACCGGCACCCACCACAGGCGGAACAGCCCGAGGATGTGATCCACCCGGATGCCACCGCCCCGGGCGAGCACCGCGCGGACCATCGCCCGGAACGGGGCGTAGCCCGCCTCGGCCAGCGCCGCCGGCCGCCACGGCGGAAGGCCCCAGTCCTGGCCCTGCTGGTTGAAGCCGTCCGGCGGGGCTCCCACGGAGGCACCGGCGGCGAGCACCGCACGCATCGCCCACGCGTCCGCGCCACCCGGATCGACGCCGACGGCCAGGTCGTGAACGATGCCGACCCGCATCCCCGCCGCCCGGGCGGCCTCCTGCGCCGCCGCGAGCTGCTCGTCGCATCGCCGCTGCAGCCAGGTGTGGAAGGCGACGCGGTGCGCGAGCTCGGCGCGCGCGGTGGCGACCGCGGGAGCGGCGGGGTCACGCAGGTCCTCCGGCCAGACCCGCCAGTCCCGGCCGTGTCGCTCCGCGAGCGCCGACCAGAGCGCGAAGTCGGCCAGCGCGCCACGCTCGCCGCCCGGGGCACCCGAGGCGTGCCCGCCACCGGCCGTGCCGTTCGGCGTCTCCACGCCCGGCGCGGACTGCGCGCCGGGGCTGGCCGGGGCGGCCTGCGCACCGGGGGAAGCCGGGGACTGGCTCGCGAACAGCAGCTCCAGCGCGGCCAGCTTCGCCCGCCACACGACATCCCGATCGATCAGGCCGGCCTGGATCCCGTCGGCGCGGGCCTGGCCCGCCAACCGGTCGACCTCCGCCCGCACAGCGCCGTCCGCCCGCAGGTACTCGGGCGTGATCTCGGGCCGCAGGTACAGCGGCGAGACGAAGCGACGGCTCGACGGCGAGTAGGGCGACGGCTCGACCGGGAACGTCGGTGCCGCCGCGTGCAGGGGGTTCACCAGCAGGACATCGGCACCGTTGTGGCCGGACCAGGCGGCGATGGTGGCGAGGTCGGCGAAGTCACCCATCGCCCAGGATCCGGCGGAGGCCAGCGCGTACAGCTGGATCATCCAGCCCCAGGCGCGCCCGCTGGCGCCCCCGTCCGGAGCGCCTCCGTCCGGAGCGCTCCCGCCCGGAGCGTTCCCGCCCGGACCGCCCACGGCGGGCAGGCCGTCGGCGTCGCCGAGGACGTCGGGTACCCGGTCCGGCACCACGATCAGCGGGCACTGTGCGGTGTCCGCGCCGAGCCGCAGCACCAGCTGATGATCGCCCAGCGGCAGGCCGGCCGGGAGATCCACCAGGCCGGCCTGGGCCCGGTAGCCGCCCACCTCCCGCGTGCCGTCGGTCAGCCGGACCGCCGCCGCGACCTCGCCGCCGTCCGCCAACGCGACGAACGCGGTGGCGGCGGGGACGGGTGTGGGGCTGGGGCTGGGGGTGCCCGCGACTGTCCCGGTGGTCTGCGGGCCTGCGGGCAGGTGCACCGCGACCGGCTTCGGAGCCGAGGAGCGGGCGACCGCCACCGGTGGCAGCGGACGCCGCCAGCGGGCCGCGTGGGCGTCGTCCAGGGCCCGGGCCGGATCACTGGTGTCGACCCCGAGCAGGTTCAGCACCGCCTGGACCGCCGACGGCGCGACCGTGACCGGCGCGCCGTCCTGCCCGTCGTAGGACGTCGCGACGCCGAACTCGGCGGCGAGCCGCGCAAGGTCACCGAGCCCGGACCAGACCGCCTCGGCCTGGGCACCCGCGGCGGCGGGTTCCTGGTCCGGTTCGTTCTGGGCCACGGAGGGATCGCGTCGTCGGGAGCCTTCGTCTGCGGACGTCACCTGCCAGATATTGCCCGTTGATCGGGCTGCGCCCACGCACCCGGGGACCGCTCGCCTTCCGGACCGGCTGTGGTAGGTGGATCACAACCGCCAGGCGACGGCGTGGCACCCGGCGCAGACGGTGACTGCGGCGCCGGAGGCGAATGCGGCGCTGGGTGGGTTGGGGGCGCCGGCGGGCGAACGGGCGGCGAGGCCGGGCGTTGCCAGGGTGACTCCGGGCCGACTGGACTACCTGGACTACCTGGACCGCCTGGGCTGCTCGGAGTGCCCGGGCCACCAGGCGCGGCTGGTGGGGCCGGATGAGCGAGACCCACGGGCATCGCGCTCCCAGGCGGCCTGGCGGACCCAGGCGGCCCGACAGGACCGGGCGGCCCGGCCGGTCCCTCCCACGGAAGCCCGGCCGACCAGCCGGGTGCGGCGAGCGGCAGCGTCATGCGCATCAGCGCCCCGCCGGACGGCGCGGCCTCCGCGCGGACGGTCCCGCCGTGCATGGCGACCGCGTCCGCCACGATCGCGAGCCCGAGGCCGGAGCCCGGCCGGCCCCGGGCCGACATCGCCCGGTAGAAGCGCTCGAACACCTTCTCCCGGTCGGACGGCGCGATGCCCGGCCCCTCGTCGGAGACCGTCACCTCCCCGCCGCGGCTGGCCACCCGGATGGTGGAGGACGCCGGGCTGAACTTCACGGCGTTGTCCAGCAGGTTGGTCACCGCCCGTTCCAGCAGGCCGGGGCGCCCGGCCACGATCGAGGGCTCCGTGACCACCTCGATGTGGATGTTCCTGGACTTCGCCCGCCGCCGGGCCCGCTCGACAGCGGAACGCACGATGCCGGCGAGGTCGAGCTGCTCCACCTCCTCGGTGGGCGCCTCGTCCCGGGCGAGCTCGATGACCTCGTTGACCAGATCGGTCAGTTCCCGCATCTGCGCGTCGACGTCGCGCAGCAGCGCCGCCCGGTCCTCCGCCGGCAGGGCCCGGTTCGGCGTGGACTCCGCCCGCAGCAGCAGCTCGATGTTGGTGCGCAGGCTGGTCAGCGGCGTGCGCAGCTCGTGGGCGGCGTCGTCGACGAGCTGGCGTTGCCGCAGCCTGGAGGCTTCCAGCGCCCGCAGCATGCTGTTGAGGCTGCTCGCGAGGCGCGCGATCTCGTCGCTGCCGGTCACGGGTATGAGCGCCGACAGGTCCTGGGTCCGCGCCACCTCCTCCGCGGCGGCCGCGGCGGCGTCGACCGGTTTCAGGGACGCCCGCGCGACGAGCCGACCGGCGATCACCGAGCCGATGACACCGACCAGGCCGACGACGAACAGCACGACACCGAGGTCACGCAGGGTCCGGTCGACGTCCGAGGTGGGGCGGGCGAACTGGAGAGCACCGGTGCCGTTCAGCGGCGGCGGGTAGCGCAGCGGGACTGTCACCACCCGGTAGCGCGCGCCGTCGACCGTCACGGTGTGCAGGTTCTTCCGCCGCAGGCCTTGGGCGACCTGCACGTCCTGCGCGTCCACGGGGATCGCGACCCGGTCCAGCGAGGGGAACTCCTTGCGCCGTGGCACGCCGTCGGAGTCGAGGAACTGGATCTCCATGCCGAAGGTCAGCGCGCCGACGTTGATCTCGCTCGTCTGCAGGTCCACGATCGCCTGCACGTTCGCGGCGGAGGCTCTGGCCTGTTCAAGCAGTTGGTCGTCGATCGCCTGGTTGAGCACGATTCTGGTCACGCCGAGCGCGACGCCGGCGACCACGGCGACCGCCGCCGCCACGGCGACGCCCGCGAGCAGGGACATCCGGGCCCGCAACGTCAGCCGCGAGAGCAGCCCCGACCAGCCGGGTGGCCGGTGCTCGGGCTCACGAGACGCCGCGGACCCGATCCGCCGCCCTTCCGCCTCCAGGTTCATCGAATGCTCACGCCCGGTCGGCGGCGGGCAGCTCACGCAGGACGTAGCCGACACCGCGCACGGTGTGCAGGAGCCGGGGCTCGCCGTCCGCCTCCAGCTTGCGGCGGAGGTAGCTCACGAACACCTCCAGCGAGTTGGAGGAGGGGCCGAAGTCGTAGCCCCACACCTTCTCCATGATCGTCGAGCGGGAGAGCACCTGGCGCGGATGGCTCAGGAACAGCTCCAGCAGCTCGAACTCGGTCTTGGTCAGGGTGAGCTCGCGCGGGCCGCGCAGGACCTGGCGGCTCACCGGGTCCAGCCGGACGTCCGAGTACAGCAGCGCCGAGGCCACGTCCCGATCGGCTGCCTGGCCCTGGCCGGCCGCGCCGCGCGTCGTCAGCGTGGCGCGGCGGATCAGGGCGCGGAGCCGGGCGAACAGCTCCTCCAACGCGAACGGCTTCACCAGGTAGTCGTCGGCGCCGACGTCGAGGCCGCTGACCCGGTCGGCGAGGCCGTCGCGGGCGGTCAGCATGAGGACCGGCACGTCGTTGCCCCGCCCGCGCAACCGCCGGCAGGTCTCCAGCCCGTCCATCCGGGGCATCATCACGTCGAGGACGACGATGTCCAGCTGCTCACGCCCCACCAGATCGAGAGCGTCCACGCCGTCCGCGGCGGTACGCACCTCGTACCCCTCGAAGCGCAGCGACCGCTCCAGTGACTCACGGACAGCGTCATCGTCGTCCACAACCAGTACGCGCACGCCCCCAGTGTGCCTGCAACCGCGGACAGTTCCGGGCTTTGGACGCGCCTCTCAGCAAGACCTTCCGGGATCCTCAGCCCAGCTTCAGACAAGGAGGCCGACGCGGCGCGAACGGGGTCAGCGCGGACCTCCCGCGCCGGTTCCGGGACCGGGGCCAGCCCCCGCACCGGCACCGGCCCCAGCGCCCGCACCGGCACCGGCCTGGCCGCCGCCGGATGTCAACGAGGACGGCAGCGGCGGGTCGATCCGCGGCGCGGGCAGGTCGCCACCACCGCGGCCGGAGGAGTCGGTGGAGCCGTCGTTCGAGCTCGTCTCGTCCTCCTCCGCGGCCGACGCCTCCTCGTCATCGTCATCGTCGACGACCACGACCTCGCTGCGCTGCACCGTGCCCAGCTCGATGCCCGCGGCGCTGAGCACGGCCCGGACCCGTTCACGAAGCTCGCGGGCCACATCCCACTGCTTGAGGGGCTGGGTCTTGATGGCGATCCGCAGGGTGTAGCCGTCGGCGGTCATGGTCTCCATGCCCCAGACCTCGGGCTCGTCGAGGATCAGGGCCGACCACTCGTCGTCCTTCCAAAGCTCGTCCGCCGCCCGGCGAAGGAGGCGCTTGGCCCGGCTGACCTCGGTGTCATAGTCGAGCGGAACGTCGAGAACCGTGCGGGCCCACTGCTGGCTCTTGTTCCCGACCCGGGTTATCTCGCCGTTACGCACATACCAGACCGTGCCCTCGACGTCCCGCAAACGCGTCATCCGCAGGCTCACCGCCTCGACGGTGCCCGAAATCGGGCCGACGTCGATCACGTCGCCGACTCCGTACTGGTCCTCCAGAAGCATGAACATGCCCGACAGGAAGTCGCGCACGAGGTTCTGCGCGCCGAAACCGACCGCGATCCCGAGCACACCGGCGCTGGCGACGATCGGCGCGAGATTGATCCCCAGCTCGCCTAGGATCGTCAGGAAAGCCAACCCGAAGATAAAGATTGACGTCACGCTACGCAGCAGGGAACCGACGGTCGCGGCACGCTGGCGGCGGCGTTCGATCAGCACCGTCGGATCGCCGAATGCACCCAGCAGGGTGTTGGCGCGCAGCCCTCGCAACGGCCCCGAAGTGCGACCGGACGCAGCCCGCCCGGTGGCGCGCCGGATGAATCTGTGCAGGAGCGATCGCACCATCAGCGCGATCATCAGAATGAGCAAAATCTTGATCGGAGTACCGAGAAACACCTCGGCACCAGACGCAAGATAGTCACTGTGAGTGACGTTGTAGACGGTCCGGCAGGTGATGCTGGCGTCGGTGCCGCAGGCCTCTCGCAACGCCTTGCCTACCCCCTCGATCGAGACGATCGGATCGTCCGTCGCGCCGGGCGACACCGACACCGAGGGAATCGGGGTCGGCGAGGCGGACCCGGCCGCCGTGGTGGGCGCGGGCGTCGGGGACAGGAACGCACCGAGCATCGGGATGACCGACTTCGCCGTCACCGGCGGACCCGGCCCCGCGACGACGCATGGCACTCGGGCCCACGGCGGCTTGACACCAAGCACGCCGAACCGGAAACGCTAGATGGGCACACCGTTGGCCATCCTCCGTAGCTGGTTCTGTCGGTCAGATCTGGCGCATCGGCGCCGGCTCAGGACCCGCCCGGCGCCACCACGACCCGGAAGGTCGGCGGAGACCAGCGGACGGCCAGCCGTGGACGAACGCCCACGCTCCCGAGCACGGCCACCGATGTCGACCTTGACAGTGTCGCCCATCGGCGACCTTCGACGGCCGGACACCCCCGCCTCGACCACGAACAGACACAACGCTACACGCGACCACGCAACGTAATTATGCGGTCACGACACATGACCTGATGGGCTTGTTGTTGGTCACAAACCGGGCCGGATATGCACATCAGCGCTTAGGCCGGGCCGATGACCATGCAAACAGGCTCGCGTTCCGACGCAGAAGAAGGTTGACTGTCCATTGTCACCGGAGACGCTGGGTAGGACGGTCCGCGAGGACCCTCGGGTGGGCAGGAGGTCGGCGCGTGGCAGAGGCGCTGGTTCTCAATGCCACGTACGAGCCTCTGTGCGTGGTGTCACAAAGAAGAGCACTGGTGCTGGTCCTGACCGACAAGGCCGTCATGGTCGAATCCGCCGGTCAGGTACTTCGTTCGACGACGAGCTCGGTCGAGGTGCCGATCGTGGTGCGGTTAGCGCGGTTCGTGCGCGTGCCATACCGTTCCCAGGTTCCGCTAACCCGCAAGGGCGTCCTGGCACGTGACCATCATCGGTGTGTGTATTGCAACGCCCCGGCAACGTCGCTGGACCACGTCATCCCCCGCTCTCGCGGCGGGCCGCATGTATGGGAGAACGTCGTGGCGGCCTGCGGCCGCTGCAACCATGTCAAAGCCGACCGAGCGGTTGCCGATCTCGGTTGGCGGCTTCGCACGGCACCTCGAGCGCCGAGCGGAGCCGCCTGGCGCATTCTGGGGTCCCGGCGGATGGATCCACGGTGGTCGCGCTACCTGAGCACCGTGTCCGACGTCCCCACCGACATCTCGGGGGCGGCCGCCAGCGCCTGATCGTGCTACACCGAGCCCGCTGTCGGGTGCCTGACACGCCGCCCGCACGGTCCCGGGCCATCGGCCCGGTGCCTGCGGGCTGGCAGGCGCCCGACGCGCGGCCGGGTCGGCTGGCACGCGTCCACCCAGCGGACGCGTGCGTCCGCTGGCAGGTTCCCGCCGGCATGCGTCCATACTCGCCGGGGCGTGGTAGCGCGCCGCGGCACCGGGGCAGGTACACCGCGTGCGCGTACTCGTCACCGGCGCGACCGGCTACATCGGCGGCCGGCTGGCCCCCCGCCTGCTCGCGGGCGGTCACCACGTCCGCTGCCTGACCCGCGATCCGGCCCGGCTCGCGGACGTTCCCTGGGCACACCACCGCAACGCCGAGATCATCCGCGCGGACGCGCTGGATCCGGCCTCGCTGCGCCCGGCCCTGGCGGGCGTCGACACCGCCTACTACCTGATCCACTCCATCGACAGCGGGGGTGACTTCTCCGCCGTCGACCGCGCGGCCGCCCACGCCTTCGCCGACGCCGCGCGGGCCGCCGGCGTGCACCGGCTGATCTACCTGGGCGGTCTGAGCCCCGCGACACCGGCGGAGGCGGGCAGCGGGGCGACGGCCAGCCAGCCGAGCGGCGGGGTCTCGGAGCATCTGGCGTCGCGCCAGGAGGTGGCCCGCATCCTGCTCGGCTCCGGCGTCCCGACCGTCGTCCTGCGGGCCGCGGTCATCATCGGCAGCGGCAGCGCGTCGTTCGAGATGCTGCGCCATCTCACCGAGCGACTGCCGATCATGGTGACCCCGCGCTGGGTACGCACCCGCATCCAGCCCATCGCCGTCCGGGACGTCCTCTACTACCTGATCGGATGTCTGGACATCCCGGCCACGGTCAACCGCTCGTTCGACATCGGCGGCCCGGACATCCTGACCTACGCGGACATGATGCGGCGCTTCGCCGCCGTCGAGGGGCTGCGCGAACGAATCATCATCCAGGTTCCCGTGCTCTCGCCCGGCCTGTCCTCACTCTGGGTGGGCCTGGTCACGCCGGTGCCCCGGGCGATCGCGCGCCCGCTGGTCCGTTCGCTGCGCACGGAGGTCGTCGCGGGCGAGCACGACATCGCCGCCTGGGTGCCCGATCCACCCGACGGCCTCGTCCCGTTCGAAACCGCCGTGGCCTACGCGCTGGCGAAGATTCGCGACCGGGCGGTGGAGACACGCTGGTCCACCGCCCGCTGGCCGGGCGCCCCGATCAGCACCCCCTTCCCGCAGGCCATCGCCGCGCTCGTCGGCGTTCCGGGACCGCCCGGTGAGCCCGCCGTCACCGATCCGACCTGGGCCGGCGGCTCCCTCTACACCGACGAACGCACCCGCCCGGTCGCGGCGTCGGCGGACCGCCTGTGGGCCGTCATCGAGGGCATCGGCGGCGAGAACGGCTGGTACAGCTGGCCGCTGGCCTGGTCGGCGCGGGGATGGGTGGACATCCTGGTCGGCGGGGTCGGGCACCGGCGCGGCCGGCGAGATCCGCGGCAGCTCAGAACCGGCGAGGCGATCGACCTGTGGCGGGTCGAGGAGATGGTTCCGGGCCGGCTGCTGCGGCTGCGCGCGGAGATGAAGCTGCCCGGCCAGGCCTGGCTCGAACTTCGGGTCGAACCAGCTGACGGCGCGGACAGCGGTGGCGGCGCTGGTGGCGGCGGTGGCGGTCAGCGTGGCGTCGTCTACCGGCAGCGGGCGCTGTTCCTGCCCCACGGGCTGCCCGGGCATCTCTACTGGAAAGCGGTCAGCCCCTTCCACGCCGTGGTCTTCGGTGGCATGTTGCGGACGATCGTCCACCGAGCCGAGGCCGACCAGGACGTCCCTCTCCCGCAGCACGCGGCCATGCGTGATCGACGTGATCGAGCTGTCCGGTAGGGAGCTGTCGGCGCGCCGGCGCGCCGGCGGGCGCAGTCGGCACGGCAGGCCCAGCCGGCACGGGAGCCACGGTCAGCAGGAGCCATGGTCGGCACCGCAGGCGCCGTGGGGCGGGCCGTCAGGCCTCGTCCGGGATCTCCATCTCGAACCAGACCCGCTTTCCGTCCGGGGTCGTCTCGACGCCCCACGCCTGGGCGAGTGCCTCGACGAGCAGCAGGCCCCAGCCGTGCTCGGCGTCGATCTGGTCGGTCGACTCGTCACCGGGCCTCGGCAGCGCCGATCCCTCCCTGTCCTCGACGCTGATCCGCAGCCGCCCGGGTTCCAGGGTCGCCCGCAGCACAAGGTCACTGCGCGCATGCAGGACCGCGTTCGTGACGACCTCGCTGACCAGCAGGATCGCATCATCGAGGGAGCTGATGCCGGCGTCGTGCAGGGCCGCGCGCACGGAGGTGCGCGCCTGGCCCGCGGAGGCCGCCACCGCGGGCAGCGCGAGCTGGATCAGGGGTGGGCGCACCGGCCTGGTCACCAGCACCAGCAGCGCGATGTCGTCATCCGTGCGGGCCGGCAGCTCGGCGGCGAGCAGGCAGCGTTCGAGCACCGTCCGCGCGGTCTCCTCGATGGGGCCGGGACCGTCCCAGGTCACGGCGTCGGGGCCGGACCAGCTCCGGGCGGCGAAGGAGCCCGCACGGCGGCGGTCACCGGCGGTGCGTGACCTACGGTAGCCGCCGCGGCGGTCCCGGCCGGACCGGCGCTCGCGGATCCGCCGCTCAGGCAGCACAGCGGACGCCGGTGCCGTGGCCGCCGGGCCACCGACCGGTGTGCCGTCGGCATCAGCACCGCTGGCTGCAGCACCACTCGCTGCAGCACCACTCGCACCAGTACCGCCGGCCACAGCACCGGCCACCGTGTCGGCTGGTAGGACGTCCGCCGCGGCCCCGTCGTCGGCGGCCTCGTTGTCGGCGGCCTCGTTGTCGGCGGCCTCGTTGGATGCCGCCCCGTTGGACGAGGCCCCGTTGGACGAGGCAAGGTCGCGTGCGGCCCGCGGACGGGTGACCTGATCGCCCAGGCCGGACCGCAGGTGTTCCAGGCCGTCGGCCAGTGAGCGCCGACGGGACTCGACGTGCCCGTCGGTGAACAGCACGAGGGCGGAGCCCGGGGGCAGCGTGATGGTCGTCTCGGAGAACGCGTCCGCCTCCCCCGTCCCGAGTGGCAGACCGGGTTCGAGGACGAGGTAGTCCGGCTGCTCGTCGGGCAGCAGCAGCAACGGCGGCGGGTGACCGGCGCTGGCGATCGTCGCGCGGCCGGAGTACGGGTCGTACACGGCGTACATCGACGTGGCGAGCTGCAGCCCGGGCAGCGAGTCGACGACCCGGTCCAGCCGCGCGAGCAGTTCGGCGGGGCCCCAGTCCTCCAGCGCGTAGGCCCGCAGCGCGGCCCGGAGCTGGCCCATCACCGCCGCCGCGTGCAGCCCGCGCCCCATCACGTCACCGATGGCGATGCCAGCACGGCCACCGGGCAGCGGAATGACGTCGTAGAGATCGCCGCCGACCTCCGTCCCGGCCGTGCCCGGCCGGTACTCCATCGCGATCTCCATCCCGTCCAGGGCCGGCGGGTGGGCGGGGAGCAGGGAGCGCTGCAGGGTCAGCGCGGACTCCTCCACATCGCGGAAGAGCTGCGCGTTGTCGAGCGCCGCGCCGCCGCGCCGCGCGAGCTCCTCCACGAGGTGGATGTCGAGCGCCGAGAACGGCTCCAGTCCGGCCCGGTCGACCGTGAGAGCGCCGAGCACCCGCCCGCGCGAGTGGATCGGCACGGTGATCGTGGGTCCGGACGGGAACTCCCAGAACCTGTCGTAGGCCTCGCGGGCGAACAGCTTCCCGACGATCTTCTCGGTGTACTTCGGGACGTAGTACGACTGACCGGTCCGGACGACGGAACCCGGCGGGATGTCCTGGTCGACGGTGGCCGGGCGGATCTGGAACGCGGCCCGGACGAAGCCGGCGGCCTTCGGATCCAGGAAGGACGACGCGGCGATCGGGACGGAGTTGCCCTCCCCCCGCAGCCAGACGATCGCCGCGCTCCCCAGCCGGGGCACCGCCAGCGCCGCCGTCATCTCGACGATCCGCTGCGGGTCGAGGGAGGTGCCCAGCACCATGCTCGCGTCGACGAGGAAGGAGCACTGGCGCAGCGCCGCCTCCTCCGCGGACCGTGAACGGTGCCGCCACGCGCCGGACAGCTCCCGGACCACCGCGCGCCCGACCGAGGCTGTCGTTGCCGCCCAGCCACCGTTGGCCGGATCGGACCCGGCCCGATCGAGGCTGGCCCGATCGGCACCGGCAGGGTTCGCGCAGGCCCGATCCGTGCCAGCCGCGGCCATATCGGGCACGGCAGTGCCGGGACGTTTCGCCACCAGGCCACCTCCACCCCATGGAAGCAATCCATAACGGACTGTGACGTCATCCACTCGCGGAAGTGTAGGCCGGTAGTCGGATATCGCGCCCGACGAGCGGCTCGGCCACCACTTTCCGTAACCATGCCCCCCGTTTACTTCACACCCGCGGAGAGGGTTTGATTCGGTCATGGATCCCGTTGTCACGGACCGTGCGGACGCTCCGACACCGACCGACGGCACCTCGACGAAGCCGGGCAGCGGTGCAGGGCCGGGCGATGGCGGCGGCGAGCCGGGCTCCGGTGCGGCGCAGGCTCCCTGGTGGCGCGACGCCGTGATGTACGAGGTCTACATCCGCAGCTTCGCCGACACCGACGGCGACGGGGTCGGCGACCTCGAAGGCATCCGGGGCCGGCTGCCGGACCTCGCGGACCTGGGCGTCGACGGGATCTGGATCAGCCCGTTCTACCGCTCCCCCATGGCCGACCACGGGTACGACGTCGCGGACCACACCGACGTCGACCCGCTGTTCGGCACGCTCGACGACCTCGACGCGCTGCTGCGCGACGCGCACACCTGCGGCTTGAAGGTCATCGTCGACGTGGTCCCCAACCACTCCAGCGAGCAGCATCCGGCGTTCCAGGCCGCGCTCGCCGCCGGGCCCGGCTCACCCGAGCGGGAGCTGTACCTGTTCCGGGACGGACGCGGGCCCGACGGCGCGCTGCCGCCGAACAACTGGATCTCGGTCTTCGGCGGCCCGGCCTGGAGCCGTGTTCCGGACGGTCAGTGGTACCTGCATCTGTTCGCCCGGGAGCAGCCCGACTGGAACTGGCGGCATCCGCAGGTGCGTGCGGAGCACCAGGAGATCCTCCGCTTCTGGCTCGACCGCGGTGTCGACGGGTTCCGTATCGACGTCTCGCACGGCCTGGTCAAGGACGACGCGCTGCGCGACCACCCCGCCCTCGCCGCTCACCCCGCCACGCTCACTGCCGCCACCGCCACCCCCACTGCCGCACCCGCCGACGGCCACGCCGGCGACCGCGAAGGCCACGGAGAAGGCGGCGGAGGAGCCGACGGTGAGGGCACCGGAGCGACCGGCGCGGTCCCCACCCCGGAGACGGGCTTCCGGGAGCTGTTCGAGCCCTACTCCTGGGATCAGGACGGCGTCCACGAGATCTACCGCGAATGGCGGGCGATCCTGGACGACTACGACCGTCGCGACGGGCGGGACAGGGTGCTCGTCGGCGAGACCTGGGTCGCCGACCCCGACCGGCTCGCCCGGTACGTCCGCCCGGACGAGCTTCACCTGACCTTCACGTTCTCGCTGCTGTACGCGCCGTTCTCGGCACCGGCGTGGCGCAGCGCCATCGATGCGGCCCGGGCCGCCACGGCCGCGGTCGGCGCGGTGCCCACCTGGGTGCTGGCGAACCACGACGTCGTCCGGCCGGTCAGCCGGTACGGCGGCGGAGCGACGGGCCTGCGCCGGGCCCGGGCGGCCCTGCTGGCCATGCTGGCGCTGCCCGGGACGGCCTATCTCTACCAGGGCGACGAGCTCGGGCTGCCGCAGGTCGACGTACCGCCCGACCGGCGCCGTGACCCGGTGTGGGAACGCTCCGGGCACACGTCACCGGGGCGGGACGGGACCCGGATTCCGATGCCGTGGTCCGGCCAGTCACCTCCGTACGGCTTCACCGCCGACGAGGTCGAGCCCTGGCTCCCGCAGCCACCGGACTGGGGTGCGCTGACCGCCGCCGCCCAGTCCGAGGACCCGCTGTCCACCCGGGTGCTCGTGCACGGCGCGCTGGCGCTGCGCCGGGCGCTGCCGTTCCTCGGCAGCTCGGCTGGCCCGGACGAGGCCCAGCCCGGGTTCCGCTGGCTCGCCGACCTGCCCGTCGACTGCCTCGCCTTCGACCGCACACCACCACCGGCCCGCACGCCACCACCGGCCCACACAGCGCCACCGACCGGCACAGCGCCACCCGGCGACACGGCGCCACCCGGCCACGCAGCACCACCCGACGACACTCCCCCGCCGGCCGCCGGTGCTCCCCCGCTCGGTTCCGCGCTGACCTGCGTCATGTCGACCGACGAGGAGGTTCGCCTCGCGCTGGCCGGGCGCCTGGTCCTGGCGAGCAGTCCCGTCAGCTACGACGGTGCGACGCTCGTGCTCCCACCCGCCACCACCGTCTGGGTCGTCCCCCGTTCGGGTTGACTCGGCCGACAGAGAACAACTCCGCATCTGCGGAACCGATCGACTGTTTGACCTGCAGATGCGGGATGTCTGGCGCCGTTTTATGCCATGAAGGCCAAAACCGGACGGCGCCACGGCGGAGAGGTCGCCCTCCCGTGGCGCAGAATGGACGGGTGAACCAACCGTCACCCGTACGACCACGAGCAGACTTCTATGAGGCCGTCGGCGGCGAGGCGACGTTCCGGGCGCTGGTGGCACGGTTCTACGAGGGTGTGGCGAGCGACCCTGTCCTGCGCCCGCTCTATCCGGACGAGGAGCTTGCCGCCGCCGAGGAGCGGCTGCGGATGTTCCTCATCCAGTACTGGGGCGGGCCGTCGACGTACAGCGAGCTGCGGGGGCATCCGCGGCTGCGGATGCGGCACGTGCCGTTCGCGATCGGCCCGGCGGAGCGCGACGCCTGGATCCGCCACATGAAGGCGGCCGTCGACAGCCTCGACCTCGCTGCGGACCTGCACAAGGAACTCTGGGACTACCTGCTGATGGCCGCGAACTCCCTGCAGAACCGCCCCGGCTGACCCGCCGCCGGCCTGGCTGCCGACCAGCGGCCGGGCCTCACCCTGCCTGGATGTCCGCGCCTGCCTGGATGTCCAGGCAGGGTCGAGATGTCCGCCTGGCGGGGATGTCCGCTCGGCGGGAGTCGCCTGCTGCTGAGGCCGGTCGGCGTGACGGCCTCAGCAGGCGGGTGGTGCCCGAGGGCGGCATGCGCCGCCGGGCGGTCAGTCTCGGGTGAGCTTGCGGTAGGTGACCCGGTGCGGGCGCGCCGCCTCGGGGCCGAGGCGCTCGACCTTGTTGGTCTCGTAGTCGGCGAAGTTGCCCTCGTACCAGAACCAGCGGGCCGGGTCGGTCTCGGTGCCCTCCCAGGCCAGGATGTGCGTCGCGACGCGGTCCAGGAACCACCGGTCGTGGGAGACGACGACCGCGCAGCCCGGGAACTCCAGCAGCGCGTCCTCCAGGGAGCGCAGGGTCTCCACGTCGAGGTCGTTGGTGGGCTCGTCGAGGAGCAGCAGGTTGCCGCCCCGCTTGAGGGTCAGCGCCAGGTTCAGCCGGTTGCGCTCACCACCGGAGAGCACGCCGACCGGCTTCTGCTGGTCAGGCCCCTTGAACCCGAAGGACGACACATACGCCCGGCTGGGGATGTCGGTCTTGCCGACGACGATGTGGTCCAGCCCGTCGGAGACGACCTGCCAGACGTTCTTCTTCGGGTCGAGCCCGGCACGGCCCTGGTCGACGTAGGCGATGTCGACGGTCTCGCCGACCTGCAGCTCGCCACTGTCCGGCGTCGCCTCACCGGAGATCATGGTGAACAGCGTGGTCTTGCCGACACCGTTCGGGCCGATCACGCCGACGATGCCACCGCGGGGCAGGGTGAACGACAGGTCACCGATGAGGATCCGGTCGCCGAAGCCCTTGGACAGCTTCCTGGCCTCGATCACCAGGCTGCCCAGACGCGGGCCCGGCGGGATCTGGATCTCCTCGAAGTCGCGCGGACGCGCCTTGTCCGCCTCGGCGGCCATCTCCTCGTAGCGGGACAGCCGCGACTTGCTCTTGGCCATGCGCGCCTTCGGGTTCGACCGGACCCACTCGAGCTCCTGGGCGAGCATCCGCCGCCGCTTGGCGTCCTTCTGGCCCTCGACCTTGAGGCGGGCAGCCTTGTTCTCCAGGTAGGTGGAGTAGTTGCCCTCGTACGGGTGGGCGCGGCCGCGGTCGAGCTCGAGAATCCAGCCGGCGACGTTGTCGAGGAAGTACCGGTCGTGCGTGACCGCGAGCACGGCGCCGGCGTAGCGCGCCAGGTGCTGCTCCAGCCAGGCGACGCTCTCGGCGTCCAGGTGGTTGGTCGGCTCGTCGAGCAGCAGCAGGTCGGGCGCCTCCAGCAGGAGCCGGCACAGCGCGACCCGGCGGCGCTCACCACCGGACAGCGGAGCGACGTCGGCGTCACCCGGCGGCAGGCGCAGCGCGTCCATCGCCTGGTCGATCTGACTGTCGAGCTCCCAGGCGTTCGCCGCCTCGATCTTGTCGATCAGGACGGCCTGCTCGGCCAGGAGGGTGTCGAAGTCCGCGTCGGGCGCGGCCATCTTCTCGTTGATCGCCTCGTAGGCGGCGAGCACCTCGCGGATCTCGCGGACACCGTCCTCGACGTTGCCGCGGACGTCCTTGCTCTCGTCGAGCACGGGCTCCTGGGCCAGCATCCCGACGGTGTAGCCGGGGCTGAGGATCGCGTCGCCGTTGCTCGGATGGTCGAGGCCGGCCATGATCTTCAGCAGCGACGACTTCCCCGCGCCGTTCGGACCGACGACACCGATCTTCGCGCCGGGCAGGAACGCCAGGGTGACGTCGTCGAGGATCACCTTGTCGCCGTGGGCCTTGCGGGCCTTGCGCATCTGGAAGACGTACTGCGCCATGTGCCAACCCTAGGGCATGGCGCCCGGATACCTCACGGCGGTGATCCAAGGGATGACCAGCGGACACATCCACCCGTGTTCACCCCACCCCCAGCCGGGTACTAACCGGAGTCGGACGACCACCATCAGACACCATCGAACATCGGCCACCATCAGGCACAGGGTTCGCTGGGAGGCGGCATGCGCGCGGATGACCAGCGGGTCGGGCTCGCGGCGGAGGCGTTCAGCTTCGGCTATCCGATGGTCTGCGCGGTTCGGCAGATCATCCGTGCCGCCGAGGAGGGCATCGGGCCGATCAGACCGGTCGGTTTCAACACGTTCGCCCACCAGACCGACCCGCCGGGGCCTCTCTCGCCGTTCCTGAACGTGAACCCCGACGTCCTGTTCTCGATGGCCCAGGTGGATCTCGGCCCGGGCCCGGCGGTGCTGCGGGTCCCGCCGGCGCCGGGCAGGTATCACGTCCTCGCGTTCTACGACCCCTGGCTGAACGTGTTCGCCTATCTGGGCACCCGCACCGACACCAGGACCGGGGGCGGCAACGGCAACGGGCGGGGCCACGAGGTCCTGCTGGTCCCACCAGGCGGCGACGCCGATCTCGATGCGGATGCGGGTACGGGCTCGGGGAGCCGGCTTGTGATCGAGGCTCCCGCGCGGGTGTTCAGCATCGTCGCCAGGTTCGCCTTCCGTGGCCCGCAGGACCTGCCCGCTGTCCGCGCGCTTCAGGACCAGCTCACCCTGAGCCCGCTCGACCCGGACGCACGCCGACCGGAGGGGCCGCCGGACCGGTCCAAGCAGGTCTGCGACGACCTGCGGTTCTGGGAGGAGCTGCGCACCTGGATGCGCGCCTTCCCACCGCCGCCGATGGAAGGCGAGTACGCCCGCCGGTTCGAGGCGCTGGGCCTGCTCGCCGACCCGTCCCCCTACATAGATCCTGATCCGACGCTCGCCTGGTCGCTGCGCACCGGTCTGCGCACCGGTCGGGACGAGCTGGAGCGGCTGGCGGACGCCGGCCGGCGGACCAACCTGGGATGGGCCAGCACTCTGCACGAGGCCGACTACAACCTCGACCGGTTCGGCCCCGGCGTCCGCGACGACCGTGCCTGGGAGATTCCGGACCGCGCGCAGGCCCGCATCGCCCGGGCGCTGGCCGCCCGGCGCCCGCTGGGCATCGTCCACGCCTACGAGGAGACCGCCGCGCACTGTGCGGTGGACCTGGAAGGCCATCACCTCACCGGCGCGCACGACTACCGGCTACGCCTGCGGCCGCCGCCCGTGGACTCCTTCTGGACCCTCACCATGTACGACGAGCCCGACGGCTACCTCGTCGACAACCCGCTGGGCCGCTACTCGATCAGCAGCCTGGACGATCTCGTCCACGAGCCGGACGGGTCCATTCCCGTGCTGATCCAGAGCGAGCCCCCACGGCCGGAAGCACTGTCACAGTCGTCCTCTGTGCCGTCGGGGCCACAAGGACCTTCGGCCTCGGCGCTGAGACCGGTGTCGACGCCCCGATCGACGTCCGCGGCGGGTGCTGCCGGGGCGGGTGCTGCCGGGACGGCGAACTGGCTGCCGGCGGCCGGCGGCGACTTCCGCCTGGTCCTGCGCATGTACTGCCCGGGCGAGGAGGTCCTGCGCGGCGCCTACTCACCACCGGCGATCCACCGGCTCGACTGACCACACCACCCTGCCCGGGGGCACCACGCACGGCTGCCGGGCGCCGTGGCGCCCCGAGAATGGTGCGTCGCCCTGGGGGCGTGCGTCACCCTCGGGGTGCGTCCCGACCGGTCAGGGCAGCGTTATGCGTACCGGCAGCGTGCTACCGGTTCCGACCTCGTCGATCTGGGCGCTCGGCGCGAGCACGGCGATGTCCGCGCCCTGCTCGACCAGGACTGGGAGCACCTGGCGGTCGACGGTCCGGGCCCGGCCTCCCGAGGCCGGTGTCGCCAGCAGGGACACGGTGATGGACGCCCCGGCACCGGGCACCGTGCTGATCCGCGGCCTGCCGAGCGGGCTGCCGGCCTCGCGCCCGGTGGGGGATCCGCGGGTGCGCGCACCGTCGTGGCTGACCGCGTCGGTGACATCGTCGGCATCAAGCCCGTCCGCGTCGACGGTGAGCCGCGCGGCGGACTGCCCGGTGACGGGCACCGGGTAGGACAGCCTGGTTCCGCCGGCCTCGAACACCAGCTGTGCCGCCCGGCTTCCGGCGGGAGCCGCGCCGACACTCACCTCGACGTCGACGGTGCGGCCCGTCGCGAGGGTGAGCGCGTCGACCCGGGACCGTGTCGGCGACTGGGGCGAACGGTTGTAGGCGGCCGGCATCCGCAGCAGGTAGGGGGTTCGGTCGGGGTGATCGGCCACGACCTTCAGGTCCGCGACTCCACGCGAGACGGCGAACAGCAGGTCACCGTCGCCGTCCGCACCGTCTAGATCCGGGCCGTTCGCGGTTACGGCACTGGGATGGCCCAGGTAGGCCGGGGTGGCCGAGACCAGCACCAGGGACCGGTCGGGCAGCGAGCGCAGCATGCCGGCGAGCTCCCGGTCGTGCCCGGTCATCGTCGCGTTCGCGTCGACCGCGCCAACCAGGATGAACGTCGTGAGGCCGACGACGCCCGCGGTTCCCACCCCGGTGAGGCCCCGCGCGACCCGGCGCCGGGACCAGGTGGCCAGGTCGACGACTCCGCGGGCACCGAGATGCACCAGCCCGATCATGACCGGCATCAGGTAGAAGGGCCCGACGTACCGGATCCCGCCCCACAGCTCCGCCGCGTTCCAGGCCCCCCAGAAGCCGAGGTAGCCGATCAGGAACAGCACCGACCCGAGGCCCAGCAGGTAACCCGGTGCGTCCAGCCGGCGGCGGGCCACCGTGACGATCGCGGCGACCACCAGGAGAACACCGCCGCAGGCCCAGCCCCCGAGCAGCCACAGATGATCACCCACGGACGCCAGCCCGTCGCCGAGGCCGAAGTCGTGCCCGCCATCCGACGGGTACAGCCGGCGCCAGCCGAACCCAAGCTTGTCGTCGGGTTCAAGCAGCGCGAACGGCAGCCTGAACGGGCTTCCCGTGGCGGCGGTGTTGAAGGCCAGCAGGAGCCCTGCCGGCAGGGCCAGCCCCGCCGCCGCCCAGCTCAGCGCCCACCCGAGCCGGGCGTCCCGGCGAACCTTCACCAACGCCCAGACCACCACCGGGGCGAGCACCAGCGCCACGTCGTAGGGACGCACCGCCACGGCCACCCCGGCGGCGAGCCCCGCGCCGGCGAGTGCCACCCCGCCGCCCCGCCGGCCCCTGCCACGCAGGCCCCGCAGCAGGCCGAGCAGGGTCAGTTCCAGCAGGACCAGCACCGGTAGGTAGCTCAGCACCAGCGCGCTCTGCACGATCATCAGCGGGGAGAACGCCAGCAGGGTCGCCGCGAGCGCCGCGACCCGTCGATCACCCGACAGCTCGACGCCGAACAGGTACGTGACGACCACCGCGGCCGCCGCGACCAGCGCCAGCACCGGCGAAATGCTGCCCGTCAGCAGCAGGCCGAGCGCGAAGAGCCCGGGGACGAACGGCGTGTACTTGAGGACGTAGTGACCGTCGGACACGGCGGCCAGCCAGGGCGCGTAGGACGCCGCCGGGTCGGGCGCCGCGGGGAACAGGTGCCCGCCGGCCATCGCCCGGGCCTGGGTGAGGTAGATGACCTCGTCGTTGTTGATCGACAGGTAGGGGAACAGGTTGTGCCGGAGCACGACCGCGGCGGTCGCGCTGAGCACCGCGAGCACGGCCACGTAACGACCTGGCGCGCTGATCTCACGGGCCCGCCGCCACAGCCGGTCGAACGACAGCCCGGCCGCCCCGGTGGGAGCCGGCGGCGGCACCGGGCCGCCCGTCTCCTGCCGGGGGACCGCGGCGCCCGGCTGCCCGGACGGTTCGTCCAGCGCCGGGCCCGCTCCGCCACGGGGTTCGTTCGCCCTGCTCACCCTCGGCACGGTACCGAGCGGAACATGCCCCGATGCCGCAGGTGGGCCTATCGGTAACAGCATGTCGGTGGCCTCACACAGCCCGCGACCACTGCGACCGCCCCGCCGCTGCCGCTCGCCGGGCGCCGTGCCGACCGACATCACCGCGGATCGGGCCACGACCAGCCCGCGGCGCCCCCCGGCCCCCGCAGGCGGTGCTCCCCCACGACATCGGCAAGCCCGAAACCCGCCGCCCCCAACCGGCCGGTCACGCCGCGGGAAGGCGCAGACGTCCTCCGGCTGGACACCCGGTGCCCGGCGGTCCGCCGCCCCTCGATCAGAGGCGGCGGAGAGGAGACCACCCGCTCGCCCTGATCCGTCGGCGAGGCCGTGCCATCGGCGAGGCCGTGCCCCGTGCCGCCCACGACAGCCTGCTCGGCCCCGATCACTCGCTCGAGATGGACCTGGCCGGCCTGGCCCTGCTCCGCCGCAAGACCATGCCCTGCCGACTGCCCCGACGGATCCGCCAGGGCCGCAGAGCTCGTCTGGGCGGCCCCGCCACCCGCCGCGCCGCCGGAGCCGGCAGCACCACCAGAACCAGCGTCGTGGTGGACGGCGTCAGCCGCGCCGGGATCGCCGGGATCGGCGGCATCCTCCGCATCGAACGCGACGTCCTCGTGACCGAACGGATCCCCCTGGGCCGCCCCGGGATCAGCCAGCGGGTCGGGGTAGCCCGACGACGTGGCGAGCGAATCCGTGGGCCCGGGCGATGAGCGTGCCACCCTGCGCACCTCGACAGGCCGCCATGTCAGCTCCGCCGCGACCGCTTCGGCATCGACCTCGTAGCTGACCCGACGGTCACCGTCCTGCGTCTCGTAGTTGTTCTGGCGCAGGCGGCCGACGACCAGCACCCGGTCGCCCCGGGAGAGACTCGCCGCCACGTTCTCTGCGAGCTGACGCCAGCAGGACACCCGCATGTAGAGCGTGTTCCCGTCGACGAAACGCTGCTCGGCACGGTCATAGCGACGCGGCGTGGACGCCACGCGGAAACCGCAGACGGAGACCCCGCTCGCGGTGATCCGCAGGACCGGGTTCTCGACCAGATTGCCGATCATCGTGATCTCGGTGTCAGGCATGGAGCACTCCTCGGAGAGCATCTCGGGGGCAGGGAGACGACTCGGTGACCGCTGGCCAGCCCATCCGCCACCCGTGCGCCGCACGTGAGGCGGATGGAGGTCCGCAGCCACGCCACGACTCTGCGCCACCGACTCCGAGTTGGGAACAACTTCTTCGCTCACTGTGGATAACTGCGTGCTGTCCACAGGACGGCGACCCGACTGGTCTGCGCCGCATCCGTCCGCGATGCTCGAACCTGTCGCCACCCGCCGCGCCACACGACGCACCAACCAGGAACGCGGCCGCAGCTGAGGCCAAGCGCCGTGAGCGCTCAGCACGCACGAACGCGGGAACATCGAGCGTGCGTGCCAAAGTTGCTCCCAGACGGGCTGACGCTCCGCAGCAGACCCCCGCGCCTACAAAGAATGGGACGGTATGTCGACACAAGCGGCAAGCTCCGACGTGAACGCGGCGGCGAGCGGAACCTTCCAGCTCGGCGGCGACCTGCCGGTCAACCGGCTCGGCTTCGGCGCGATGCGGATCACCGGCCCAGGCGTCTGGGGCCCGCCTGCCAACCACGACGAGGCCATCGCCGTGCTGCGGCGCTCCGTGGAGCTCGGCGTGAACTTCATCGACACGGCCGACTCGTACGGGCCGGAGATCAGCGAGGACCTGATCGCCGAGGCCCTGTACCCCTACCCCGCAGATCTCGTCATCGCGACGAAGGGCGGCTTCACCCGGCAGGGCCCGAACAAGTGGACCGCGGTCGGGCGCGCCGAGTACCTCCGCCAGCAGGTCGAGATGTCACTGCGCCGACTCAGGCTCGAGCGGATCGACCTGTACCAGCTCCACCGCATCGACCCCAAGACTCCCGTCGAGGAGTCGCTCGGTGAGCTGCGTGCCCTCCAGCAGGAGGGGAAGATCCGCCACATCGGTCTCTCCGAGGTCAGCGTCGCCGAGCTGGAGCACAGCCGGACCCTCGCCGACATCGTCAGCGTCCAGAACCGCTACAACCTCGCCGACCGCGCCTCCGAGGACGTCCTCGACTACGCCACCCGCGAGAACATCGGCTTCATCCCCTGGTTCCCGATCGCGACCGGCACCCTCGCGCGCCCGGGCGGAATCCTCGACGAGGCCTCGAAGCGCCACGGCGGCAAGCCCTCCCAGCTCGCGCTGGCCTGGCTGCTGCGCCGCTCCCCCGTGATGCTGCCCATCCCCGGCACGTCCTCGGTGGCCCACCTGGAGGAGAACGTCGCCGCCGCCGGCGTCACCCTCACCGACGACGAGTACGAGGACCTCGCCAAAGCGGCCGGCTGACAGCCAGTTCCTCACCGCGGGCCCTCGTGGCCTGTGGGTGGATGCGGATCGGGCATCCACCCACCGGCCGCCCGCGCAACCCCCGGCACATGCGGCAGTATGTGGGACGGCGGCCCCACCCTGCGGCGACACGGCCACCACCCACGACAGACCGGGGGCCGATTGCGACATCAGATGACGTGAGGTGGACACTGTCCATCCCACCCGGGATCCGTCCGCGGACCCCACAATGGAGTAGCGCGCCCGTAGCTCAGCGGATAGAGCGAGTGCCTTCTAAGCACTGGGTCGCAGGTTCGATCCCTGCCGGGCGCACAAACCCCTGTGCCACAGCGCTTTTCGCCTCGGCGGGCCATCGCGGCCAGCCCCGCGACGGCGCAGGGAGCTGGTAATTGTCCGCATCCGGCGGCGCCCGCAGCGAACCCGCACGATCGAACGAGACAGCAACGAACCCGGACGTCTCCGCCTGCACCTGGCAGCGCCGAGCGCGGAACACATGCCGTAGCGCCTCAGCCTGTTCCGCCCACTGCTCCGGAGTCTGGCCCGGCAGCAGCTCCACCCGCAGCACGTCCACCGAGCGCGACGAACGGATCTTGCGGATCCGCGGGAAGTACTCGTCGAAGTTCACCTGATCACCGGTCGACGTCGGCATGCGGATCGCCAGGTCGGTGTGCACCATCGCCGGCTTCCACCGCCACCGGTAGACGAACGTCAGCCGAGCCCGACCCCACAGCCACCAGAGCACCGGCCCGCATGACCGCGGATGCACCTGCCACCACGCGACCGCCACGAGGACCAGCACCGCGACGAGCGCGGCCAGGCCGACGAGCCCGACCCGGTGCACGACCAGGAACAGGCCGACCACGGATGTCACGCCGACGCGATGGCGCCAGCAGCCCCGCAGCGCCAGCCACAGCACCTTGCCGGCCACCGCCAACAGCAGCATCCACGCCGGCACGCGTACCTTGTCGGCCCGCGAGGGAACCCGCAGGAAACGTTGGTCACCGTTAATTCTGGACATGGCAATACCACCTGTTTCCGAGCGCACGAAATACAGACCGATGAGATTGACGAAAGAAAGGGGAGCCGAAGAACAGGAAAGCTAGGCTGCGCGCGGCGCGGTCACATCGTCAGCCGCCGCGGCATCCGCCGCTTCCTGCGATTCGAACTGGTACTTCTCGTAAGCGATCAGGTAGTCGTTGACCGCCGCGAGCAGCTTGTATGCGAAGTCGATGTGCCCGGCGTCCGGAGCGTCCCCCCGAGCCGCGATGCTCATGCTCACGTTTCCCGCGTCGACGACGAGGATCGGTGGCCGGTGAGGGTAGGTGTGGCAGAGCACGGACCAGTCCGCGCCGACGAGCAGCCCGAGCGTCGTGTACGACTGCTTTGGCTCGCCGCTCACGCCGCCGCCCCCGTCCGACGCATCGGGCCGATAGCCCGCAGGCTGACCGCACGCAGGGCGTATCCCTGCTTGGGGAACTTCCCGTTGGTGTCGACCCACGGCGTGATCGTCAGCCCCTCGAACAGCACCGGCCGGAACGGCGTGCCCGGCATCGCTTCCGGCAGGACCGGCTGTACCGCGGCGGCAACCTTCACCTTCAGCTCCGCCTGCCGGGCCGCCGGATCGGGGTCCAGCACGCGCACCGCCCAGACCCGTTCGCCGGTGTTCGGGTCGCGTTCCTGCGGGTCGGGAGCGTTCGCCTTCACCTTCTCGTAGTCGTTCGCCGCCTCCACCCCGAGGACGAATGCCCCTGCGGGGAACACGTCCTCGAAACGCACCGGAATGCGTCGCGGTACCGCCATGGTTCGTCTACCTCCGTAGGGTCAGCCCCGCCGCCGGTACTCCGGCCACTGTCGGGCAACACCTACTCTGAACCGCTCACGAACCGATCGCCAAGCGCTTTCGTATCTATGTATACGGACTGCGGATGGAAATTATCCGGTCACCGTCTCGAATACACACCCACGACAACGATATCTTTGTCAGGTGACAAACACACGGGGGGTTCCGCCGTACACGGCACGAGGCAAAGTCGAGGGTGAGGACTGGCAGGCAGTCGCCGACGCCCTCAACGAGAGGATGAGCCAGAAGCGGATGGGTCAGCAAGCGCTCGCCACCGCATCGGGCGTGTCCGTCGCGACGCTTCGCCAGCTCCAACGCGGAGCCCACGGCCGCCGGGTCCAGGACGTCACGCTCACCGCCGTAGCCCGAGCCCTGGACTGGCCGGACGACCACCTGGTCCACGTTCTCGTTCGCGGCGAGAAGCCCGAGGAGGCGACGTCAGGCCGCCGTACGGCCCGCGGAGGGTCGGGAGCGGGCACCGACCGGCAGATCCTCGCCGTCTTGCTGCGGATCGAACATCGTCTCGCCGACCTCTCGGAACGCATCGCACCCACCGGACCGCCCCAGTCCTGACCGCGCCCGCGGTAACGACAACGGGCCGACCCCGGCGGAGTGGTTCCCGCCCGAGCCGGCCCATCCAGGTCCGGAACAGCAACGATCAGCCGGACGTCCTGACCGCCGGCACTCCGATCACGTCGAGCACGGTCCGGCGGACCGCTTCGAACGCCTCCACCTGCCCGGCCCGGAAGGCAGCCCGCTCCCCGCGAGTCATCCACCGTGAGTCGGGCCGGGTCGGGCCCAGAGTGAGCGCCATCCGCACCGCCGCTCCCCCACACTCCCGCCGCGACGGACCCGGATCGCTGTTCCCGAGCACCGCACGGTCACCGGCTGGTGCCCGGTAGACGACCACCACATCGACATCGCCGAACGATTCGGAGAACTCCAACCCGCCCGGCATCCGGGCCGCCGCCCGCACGAGGTCCCCCGGAGCCGAGCCCGGTTGTACGACGACCGCCCACTCGTCCAGGCCCCACGGCATCATCACGGCCGCCGGCAGTTCCTCGCCCGCGGCATCCGGATCGCCGACGTCCGCCGGGACCGGAGGAAGGAACGGGCCCGACCTGTCCGCCGAGGTCACGGCCACCGCCGACGGTCCGCGAAGCGGGACGCCAGGTCGTCGAATCTCGTCAGGTCGACCGCCTGTGGCCGCAGGTCGTGGACGAAGAACCGGAGCGGGGTCACCTGGTAGTCGTGCCAGCCGTGTTCGATGGCGAACAGGTCCGCCGCGGTTGGTTCGTTGAAGGTGATGACCGTGTCCTGCACCCGGCGATCCCCGCCGGCTTCGAAGCGGACGACCCCGAACAGCACCGGACCCGGCTCACCCCCGCCCCCGCTCCCCTTGTCGAACATCACGATCCGTCCTCCAATGGTCGGTGGTGTGCGACGAAGCGCCGGAGTCGACCTGCAACGGGTGTTCGTGATGCAGCGGAACCGGCGCCCGCCCACCGTCCAACCGGACGCCCGGTGACGTAAGGCCGCCAGGCGTATACACCGAGACTTCCGATCTATACGGAGACCGGATATGCTCTGCGCGCCCGATCAAGTACCGACGGTCCTGTACCTACCGTCCGGAGGCCGCCATGGTGTCCGTCCGCCGCCCGTTACCCCAGCCCCCGCCGGGACTCTGGGAGCGGCCCGAGATGACCGACGCACTCGCCCGCCGCGACATCGGCGCCGTCTTCAAGATCTACCGCCAGTGGACCGGTGCGACCCAGACCCAGATCGCCGCCGTCTGCGGACTCCCGCAGTCCCACGTCAGCGACATCATGAACGGCCGCCGCCAGGTCACGACCCTGGAGATCTTCGAACGGATCGCCGACGGCATCGACCTCCCCCGCGGACGTATCGGCCTTGCCGAAAAACCGGGCACCGTTCCCGAGCCCCGCAGCGAGCCCGGATCACCAGCCGCGGACGTGCCAAGCGAGATCGTGCGCGTCTACCCCACCCGCGCCGCCGTCCCCGGCGACCTCTGGCGGACGTTGTTCGCCGGCGCGCGCCACCAGGTCGACGTCCTGGTGATCGCCGGGCTGTTTCTCCCCGACGGACACGCCGACTTCACCACCGTTCTCCGCCGCAAAGGCGCCGAAGGCGTGCCCATCCGCTACGCACTCGGAGACCCGGACTCCCCCGCCGTCGCCCTGCGAGGGGACGAGGAAGGCATCGGCGACGGTCTCGCCGCCCGGACCCGGATCACCCTCACCTACCTGGCATCGTTGCGCGACGCCCCGGGCATCGAGCTCCGGCTACACGCGAGCACGCTCTACAACTCCATCTACCGTTTCGACGGCGCCATGCTGGTGAACACCCACGTCTACGGCGCCCCCGCCGCGCACTCCCCCGTCATGCACCTACGCGCCCAGCCCGGCGGACTGTTCGACCACTACGCCGCCAGCTTCGAGCGCGTCTGGGCCACCACCGAAGGAGCCTGACCCCCTTGGCACGGATCGACTACTTCAACGACCCGAACGCCCCCAAGGCCAACAGCGTCGTCCCCTCCGTGACCGCCGTCGTCACCGACGAGGCCGGACGGATTCTCCTGGTCCACAAGACCGACAACAACCTGTGGGCCCTGCCCGGCGGCGGCATGGACCTCGGCGAATCCATCACCTACGCCGCCGTCCGCGAGACCAAGGAAGAGACCGGCATCGACATCGAAGTCACCGGACTCATCGGGGTCTACACCAACCCCCGGCACGTCCTGGCCTACGACGACGGCGAGGTCCGCCAGCAGTTCTCACTCTGCTTCACCACCCGCAATCTCGGCGGCCAGCTACGCACCTCCAGCGAGACCAAGGAGGTCAAATTCGTCGCGCCCGAGGATCTGGACGCGCTGAACATCCATCCGTCGATGCGACTTCGCATCGATCACTACTTGGAGAACCGGGCCACGCCCTACCTCGGCTGAACCACCGCAAGCCGCGCCGTCGTGCGCTCCACGGTCGCTTGCAGCTCCGGCCACGCCCGGGTGACCGACCGGTGGACGATCGATCCGTCGCCGTAGCGGGACAGGATCTCCGCGATCCGTTCATCGAAGGTGAAGCGTTGGCCCTGTGGGCCCGTCGTCATGTCCGCGGCGCACAGCGCGTCCATCACCGGCGACACCTCCAGCTCCCACGCGGACAGCTCCGCCGTCAGCCCCCGTTCCTCGGCTTCATACCGGGCACAGGAGTGGTGCGCGACCAAGGCGCACAGCCGCTTAGGAGCTTCCTGGGATTCGAGGAACCGGGCCCCGTCCACGGGGTGGAACCGTAGGTGCCCGATCGACGGGGCGTACCCGATGTCATGCAGCCAGGCCGCCGCCACGAGCAGGTCACGCTCCTCCGGATCAACGGCTGCGGACACTTCCCGGGCAGCCGCAGCCACAGCCTGCACATGCCGCCACCGATCCCCCAACGGGGTCAGCAGTTCGCTCGCCAACCGCTCAGCAACCGCTACCTCCACCCGATCACGGTACGGCGAGCACCACCGGCCCGTCAGCGAGAGCCCGAGACTGCCGAAATGCTCGTTTTATGATCAAGACACAGGCTCAGGGCGGCTCGCGCCGCGCGACGGCTGCGCGTGGCCGCAAGCGGCCATGCTCGCCGGCGCATCGCGATCTTCGGCAGGCGAACATCTGCGCGCTGACGGGGCTGCTCGTGCCACGCGTGCGGCAGAGAGTAGTTTATGAGCGGTCGAAGCAGGTCTGGGGGGATTCGTGAGTGACGCTGTTGACGCCGCGCTTGCCCGGCGGACTGATCTTGACCAGTTCGGAACGGCCAAGAGGCTCTTATTCGCAGTACAACTGTCCTTGCGGATCGAGGATATACACGCAGTTGCGACCGAGGCTCTGACGGACGGCCCCGACGATAAATCATGCGACTTCATTCTGGTCGACCCCGGGGAACGGTCGGTAGTAATCGCTCAGGGGTATGAGTCGACAAGCACACGACGACAAGAGGCGCCTCAGTCCAAAGCGGGGAGTCTCCATCAGGCTATTAGCTGGCTTTTTGGGGCACGTCAAGCAAGTGAGGTACCTGAACGGCTCCGAGGCGCATGGCAAGAACTTCACGATGCACTAGGTGACGGACAGATCGACCAGATAGCAATATGGTTCGTTCACAATTTGGAAGAATCGCAGAATGTGAAGAGCGAGTTGGAGGCTGTCCAAAAAACTGCCTATCAACTCGTCCGCGGAAGATACACACATGATCTTACGGTCATAGCGGAAGAGCTGGGCCGAAACACCCTCCTTAATCGTTACGAGGGGTCAAGGACGCCAATCCTCGTCTCGGACGAATTCGTTATACCCGTGTCCGGGTTTTTCATCGAAGGTGGAGATAACTGGACGGCGCTGTGTACAAGCATCTCTGCGGCATGGCTACAGCAGCAGTTCATGCGTTACGGTGCGCGCATATTCTCCGCTAATGTTCGAGGATATCTTGGCAGCATACGCTCCGAAAATAATATCAATAACGGCATACAGAATACACTTCGCGAACACCCGGAGAAGTTCTGGGCCTACAATAACGGTATCACCGCGCTCGTGCACCGATTCTCCGGGAACCCGGACAGCGGGAGCATCAGAGTGCACGGAATGGCGATCGTTAATGGCGCCCAGACGACCGGATCTATTGGATCTGCGGACGGACATTCCGCCGTCTCGAGCCGCCTCCTTGCGCGCTTTATTGAATGCAGCGACGCGGATACGGTACGCGAGATCATTCGCTACAATAATCGCCAGAACCCGACGCTTTCTTCCGATTTTAGAAGTAACGACAGAATTCAAACGAAACTGGTTCGAGAATTCGCCGAGCTCGGTGTAGCAGGATACAACGGTGGGCGGCGGGGAGGAGCGGATGACGTCATTCGCCGTCCGGGTGAGAACCAGTTGGCTGCCGACGTTGCTGCCCAGGCACTTGCAGCTTTCCACGGGCGCCCCGATGTTTCCTACCATGAAAAGAGTAAGATTTGGGAAGATTCCGCAATCTATGGGTCAGTCTTCCCTGAGAGAACCACGGCGCGCCATGTTTTGTTCGTCTACAGCCTCCTGAAGGCGGTCGAGCGGAAGAAATTGCTGCTTGGCGGGAAGTCGTCCTCGAGTCAGACGGAAGAGGACAACGAACTCATCGAATGGTTTAAACTCCGAGGTTCCACTCAGCTCGCTGTCGCCGCGATCGGGGCAACGAGTGAGATTCTTCTCGGTGTAGCGATCCCGGATCGTTACACTATGCGTTTCAAGAAGGCATCTTCGGTGGGAGATGCTATAGAGGTCTGGACACCGGTCGTTACCGCGATGCTGGCGCTGGCACCGAATCAACTGTCTGCACCTCTCGAGGGCGCCGGAGGTCTACGGCGTCGCGATGTAGTACGAACCACGATAGCTACATTTCGTGGCCTGATTAGCGCTACGAGTAAAGTCAACGCTCCTATCTATTCCGCATTCTCGCAGGCCGTTGAGATCTAATGCGTTTTCCGCCTATCTGTCGCAGAGTGCACGCTTGTAACGGACGGCAGCCGAGCCCACGAATACCAGCGGCCGGTCACGGACCTCGACGGACGAGGTCGAGCCCGTGACCGGCACCGCGGCACCGCGGCACCCGGCGGAAGAACCACAAATAGTCTCTTTTTAATTCGCAGGTCGATAACTGCAGTTCACACATCACCAAAGAAGCTGTGGTCAATGGTGATCTTCTCGCGCTTGACGATCTCAACCTCTACGCCGAGGGTGTATTCTCGAAGGAGGTCACAAAGCCGATCTCCGTCGATAAGATCGATCGGCGGCGCGCCGTCGCGCGTGGCTTCTTTCTTCGCTGCAGCAGTGAAGGACCCAGTCGTGATCAGAAGACCTTTGTCTCCCCTGCCAGCCATCGCACCACGAAAGTCTCGGACGGCACTGGGAGCTACACTTCCCCTGTACCGCTTGCACTGGAAGAAAACCGGGAAGCTGACGAGCGAGATTCGGTAGATCCCTAGTCCGTCGATTCCACCATCGCCGCTGCCGCCAGTAACATTGACACTGATGAAACCAGCCTCTCGAAGAAGCCGTTGAGCAAGTCGCTCGAAGGCGTCGGGCGGCATCTTCATAATCGTTTCAAGAAGTTCGTCTTTCCAGGCGATTTCCTGGTCACCCTCGTCGTTCTCCGGTGCGACTCTCTCGCCTACGAGACTCAACCGCTTTTCAGCCAGCTTACGCGCCACCTTTTTAGCGGCTTGAAACTGCTTGTCGCGCTTGACCTTAGAATGAATCTCAGGGATGTCGCTTTTATCGACAGACCGTCCGAGTTCCAGCAAGGTCCATACACCGCGGCTACTGTTGTCGACCAGGCCCATCATCTTCAAGTAGCTGCGCGCCCAGGCCAACCGATACTCAATCTCTGTCTGTGGCCCGTCTCCATGTAGCTGAGCTTGCTGCCCTGGATCGAATTCCTCGAACTCGATGACTCTTTCATTGATCTCCGAGATCGCGCCGGACCCGCCAAGATCCCGTAGTGCGCTGACCGTCGGCCAAAGCAACTGATCATAGGTAGGCACACTCATGTCAGGGCTTGCCACCCAGCCGCTCCCCTCCCGATCCTCCTTCGATTGGATCATAGGACATCGCGCGCCGCCCCCTTGGGGATATGCCTGCGCGAGTGAACCGGACGCCGCTGCGCTGCCCGAGGCAATGCGGGATAGCATTCCCGAGACATGCCTAGTGGTCGGGAGAGGTCACTCACCAGGCTGTACGGACGCTGGCAGACACCCACGGCGGCGCACGCCGATCTTGTGATCGAGCTGCTGCAACTCCCGCCGAGTGTAGCGACCGCTGCAGCAACAGCCACGGACGTCAGCGAACGGCGATGGACAGTGACGGATAGTGCGAGCAGGCCCGACCCCTTGTGCACCTGATGCTTGCCGTGCCTTCTAAGCACTGGGTCGCAGGTTCGATCCCTGCCGGGCGCACAAAACACCCGCCCTGACCTGCAGCTTTACATCTCAAGATCCGCCGCGCGGATGCCAGGAAGCGCTGCGCCACAAGGACGGGATCACGGCCCCGCAGGCGCACCCGCTGGAGCCCCGCATGCCCCGTGACCTGCAGGTTCAACCTAGAACCGACCATCCGGCCGACGCACAGCGCGCAGACACCTGATAACTTTCACACTTCTACCAACCGCAGAAGATCCTGGTGGGCGGAACGACCAGCGCTCCGACAGCACACCGCTCACAGCGTCGTAGCCCCGACAGGCCGCTGCCACGGGCCCGGCCCAACGCCGTACCAGCACGGTCTGACCCGGCCTGCCCCGGTGGCACACTGTCCGGGTGAGCAACGGGGGCGACACGCACAGCATCACCACCGGCGGTGACGGGTGGGACTTCTTCGTCTCCTACGCCCAGGCCGACCGGCCGTGGGCCGAGTGGATCGCCTGGACCCTGGAAAACACCGGCTACCGCGTCCTGGTTCAGGCGTGGGACTTCACCCCCGGCTCGAACTGGGTACGAGGCATGGACCAAGGCGTCGCCGCCGCAGCCCGCACGATCGCCGTCCTCTCCGCCGCCTACGCCCGCTCCGTCTACGGCGCCGCTGAATGGCACGCGGCATGGTCCGCCGATCCGACCGGCGCCAAGCGCAAGCTCCTCGTCGCACGCGTCGAGGACTGCTCTCGGCCCGGCTTGCTCGGCCAGGTCGTCTCCCTCGACCTGTTCGGCATCCCCCAGGACGCTGCCCGCGCGGACCTGCTACGCGCCGCCGACCTCGCCGTCTCCGGCGGACGAGCGAAACCCACCACCGCGCCCCCGTTCCCCACCAGCACACCGGCGGCACCGGGCCCGCCGCCGTTCCCCACCGTCCAGCCCAACGCAGGTGCGGGCACCACCAGCGCCCCCGCCGCCGGCGGCATTCACATCGGCGCCGTCACCGCACCCGACGGACAAGCCATCGGCGTCAACTACGGCCAGATCACCCAGAACCGGACCACCCCCGGACGATGACCCCCGACACCGCCACCCCCGACGGCCAGAACCAGCCCACGGTCGACCACGTCAGCGCGCCGAACGGGCAAGCCATCGGCATCAACTACGGGCAGGTCTGGCAGCAACGGTTCACCGGCCCGTTCGCCCTGCTCCGCGACGCCACCATCCCCCTCGACCCACTCCCCGGAGACCTCCGGCTCACCGACCCCACATGGCCAGACAACCCCGTCGCCCGATTCCGCGGACGCGCCAACCTCATCACCACCATCGACACCTACCTCCAACGCTGCGTCCAACAACGCCGCGGCGGCTACCTCCTCATCGAAGCCGAAGCAGGCATGGGCAAATCCGCCCTCGCCACCTACCTCGCCTACACCCGCACCTGGCCCGCACACTTCACCCGCCTCACCGAAGGACGCACCCCCGAAACCGCCAGACTCAACCTCGCCGCCCAACTCATCGCCCGCTGGAAACTCCACGACACCACCCCCGGCGGCATCCTTCCCGACAACGCTGCCACCCCGCGCTGGCTCTACCTCCGACTCTGCGACGCCGCCAGAAGCCGCGACAACGACCCAGACCAGAGAAACCAGCCCGTCGTTCTCCTTGTCGACGGACTCGACGAAGCACCACCCCCACCGTCCGGAGAACTCCCCCTCGGCCTCCCCACCGCCCTACCCCCCGGCACGATCATCGTCGCCACCACCCGGCCCAGAACCCTCACAATCCCCACCGGGGCCCGGGTCATCGAACGCATCGACGTCGAAAGCACCTCGAACCGCCAAGACCTTTTCGACTATCTCACCGCCCTCAGCACCACCGACCCCCAGATCGTCGACGCCATCCGCCACACCAGGATGTCCGCCGGCCGGTTCTGCCGCACCCTGCTCGACCGCTCTGGCGGAGTATGGATCTACGCCCTCACCGTCCTCGACCAAATTCGTGACCACAACCGCAACCCCGCCGATGTTCACCGGCTCCCCCACGGACTCGCCGGCTACTACGCCGACAATCTCCACCGCTGGCAGAACGAACTCGGCAACACCACATGGCAGACCCACGGCCTCCCCGTCCTCGCCACCCTCACCGCCATCCGCGAACCCCAAACCGCCGCTACCATCGCCACCTGGGCCGACGTCCCCGAACCCGACACCCGTCAGCTCCTCCGCGGCATCTTTCGACCCTTCCTCGCCACCCGCCGCGGAACCACCTCCCGTGACGACCTCTACCTACCCCGCCACCAGAGCCTGAGCGACTTCACCACCGGCACCACCCTCGCCACCAGCGACGACGACATCCTCCGTGACCTCGCCGACACTCTCACTACCGCAACCCTCGCCGCACACCAGCGCATCACCACCGCCCTCATACCGCCCGGCCCACCCGACCAGCGCACCTGGCACAACATCAGCGACTACGCCCGTACCCACCTGGCCGAGCATGCCGCCCACGCCGGCGCCCTCGACCAGCTCGTCAATAAACCCGGTTTCCTCCTCACCTGCCACACCAGCAGCATCCTCAGCCACCGCCACCGCCCCACCACACCAGCTGGTGCTGCCGCGATTAATGCCTACCGGCTGTTCCTCAGCAACAGCCACCACGATCTCAATGACCCCCACGACTCCGACGACCAACGTCTCTGGTCACTCCACATCTGGGCGCGAAAGGCACGTGCGACGGCCCTCGGCGACGTCGCCGGACGATGCGCCAACCGACCCTGGACCATCCAGACTGCCATCTGGAACAGCAGCCCCCACCACACCCGCACCCACCACACCGGCACGGTGAACGCCCTGACCGTCCTACCTAGACCCGACGGCACCACCCTGCTCGCCATCGCCAGCAGCGACCGCATGGCGCGGCTGTGGAACACCACCACCGGCAAACCCGCAGGCGAGCCCATCACCGGCCACACCGGCCCGGTAACTGCTCTCGCAGTCCTACCTCTGGACCCCGACGGCACCACCCTGCTCGCCACCGCCAGCTGGGACGGCACCGTGCGGCTGTGGAACACCACCAGCGGCACCACCATCGGCCAACTCCTCATCGAGCACTCCGACTGGGTAAATGCCCTCGCCGTTTTACCTGGACCCGACGGCACCACCCTGCTCGCCACCGCCAGCCACGACCGCACGGTGCGACTGTGGAACACCACCACCGGCCA